>CAZPJI010000006.1:0-90663 GCA_964586925.1 uncultured Gammaproteobacteria bacterium | reverse complement strand
GTATTCGGCTGCGTTCTTACCGCCGGATGCTGCCACCGCTTAATCTCCCTGCGTATCCGTTTTGCCGCGGAGTATCCCCGCAGCGAGAAAATAGCCCATCTCCGCGCCCGCGAAGCCCACGATGAGGGGCAACGGAGGCAATTTCAACCCGGCGATGGCCAGCGCGAATGCCCCCGCCACGAAAAGCATGCGCTCCACGGGCCCTATCATCAGCCCCAGAGGCATGGCACCGGGACGCGCGGCGCGATACAAGCGCCAGGCCAGCAGTCCGGAAACGCCCAGCGCAATTGCGCCCCCGAAAGCCGCTGCCGCCGCGGACAACAGCCCCTGATACACAGAAAAACCTGCAGCGATTGCCAGCGTTATACCGGCCTGAATCGCGAGCAGGCTTACTAGTGCTTTGCGCATCCGCATCGTGGGGCGCGGGTCACGCGCCTGATCCGTCCCCGAATTGCGCTCATTTTAATAAGTAACTGCGCGGGCTTCAAGACTCGGGCGCGGGCGAAACGCTCCCACCGGCAAGGAAGCCCGCCGTGGCGCGGATTATGCTTCTCAAGTTCCCCGTGGGAGTGGCACGTAAGCAGGCGTTTTCAGGGCGAACCGCGCAGCGGCCTCCGGGATCAGGGCAGCCGCCGACGCCAGTTCGTTACACAGATAAACCGCGAGTGCAGCCCGCGATTCCCAACCCGGGATGGGTTCTTCCATGGTGCTGCGCACCGCGCCTCCGGACTTCAGTTCAACCAGGCCGGCCCGGCCGAACCAGCGCAGCCGCCGCGATATCTGCGTTCCGGCATCCGGCGCTACACGCAAGCCTGCCCCGGTCAGCGCCGCACCCAACTCATCGGCAAAACGCTCGAAGCCGGCCGGCGTAAGCGCTTCACCGGGTTCCGCGCGCAATACCCAATGTGCCGCCAGATGACTGCCGGTCACCGTCGTGGCCCGCAGGATGGCGCGAGACACCGCATCATCGAACGCCCGCCGGCTGGCATAATCGCCGGTCCGGAATGACTCACCGGCATGCACGAAGACCCGCATCCGGCGTCCCGAGACCGAGGGATCATAGGCCAATCCCACCGGCAGAACAGGCAGACCCTCCGCTGCACTGCTGGCCAACCGCCACGGACCAGCCCGTGGGCGCTGGAAGTGCCCGTCCGGACTGTTCGCCCCCTCGGGGGCCACCATGACGGCGTCACCCGCCGCCAGCGCACGCTCGAACACTCCGAGGTGGGCATTGATCCGTGCCCGCTCGACCGGCTTGAACTCCCGGAAGGTCGCAAGATTCAAGCGCCGGTGCCCCCAACCGCCGCCGACCAGCGGCTTATAGCGCCGCTCCCGCTCGAGCAGCCAACTGATGGGTTGGGACATATCCACGCCTGCAGCGGCGAGCCGCTCCGACCAGAAGCGGTTGACCACCCGGTCGAGTCGCCGGTCGCCCAGGTACCGTCGCACGTCATTCAGCACGATAGCCAGGCTCTGCTCGGGAATGCGATGTATGGGATGCGCCTTGAAGACCTGGAGTATCCGGGGCAAAGGGATGGCCGGGGAGATCAGCCGCGGCAGCGCGAGCCAGGGGGAGCGCCAGTAGTGCCAGAGGAAGCCCGGCTCGAACAGATCCTCGCGGGCGACGAAATGCGGCAGCACGCCACTGATTTCGCGGCTCCTGGCTCGCCCGAGAAAGACGCCGAGCACGGGAATGTCGGCATCGCGCCGGTGATTGGCGACGATCAGGCAGGGCTTCGGAATTTGTTCGGGTAAGCCACTTTCCTCGATGCGGAATAAAGCCCGCACGATCCGATCGAAGGACAGCAGGAAAGCCCGGGCGGGCAACGACGGTTGATCGGGACTGGACACGGATGGATTTCTTCTGAGTCTCTACACTCCTTATAGCTTAGCCGCTGTACCCACGTCTTATGTAAAGAGACGGACACGGCTTGCACCTATAATGCCGGCATGAATTCAGCGATCGGCCTCATCCTCATCGGCGACGAACTGCTGTCCGGCAAACGCCGGGACGCGCATCTCGCCAACGCCGCCCGCATCGCCGGCGAACGCGGCATGGATATCGATTGGGTGCGCATCGAGCACGACGACCTGACGCGCCTGACCGACGTGTTCCGCGAAACCATGGCCAGCGGCATCATCGTGTTCAGCTACGGTGGCATCGGCGCTACCCCCGATGACGTGACCCGGGCAGCGGCGGCAGCCGCCGCCGGCGTGCCCCTGGTGCGCCACCCTGAAATCGCGGCTGCTCTGGAGGAGCGCTATGGCGAAGAGGCTCACCCTTACCGCATCCGCATGGCGGAAATCCCGGAAGGCGCCGGGCTGATCCCGAACCCGCCCTATCTCGTGCCGGGCTTTTACCTGGGTGACCAACACTTTCTGCCGGGTTTCCCCGACATGGCCGCGGGCATGCTCACACGTACGCTCGACGAACGGTACAAGGATTTGCGCCGGATGCGCCCGGTCGAGCAATTGCTGGAAATCCAAGGTGTCCCTGAAAGTGAGCTGGTGCCGCACATGGACCGGATACTCGCGGGCTTCCCAGGACTCCGCCTCTCCAGCCTTCCCGCGGCGGACGCCGGAGGGAGCTGGCTGGTCGAGATCGGCCTCAAGGGACCGCCGGCCGAGGTTGATGCTGCGATCAAGCAGCTACAAGGCGAACTCGACGAGCGCGGTGCAGCGTGGCGGCTCGGCGCGCGCTTATAGATTACTTTGGATCGCGGCTGAAGCCGCTCCTGCAAGAACAGCAACCCCCTGCCCTGCCTCCGGGCAGTCAAGGGCTGCGAACGACACGGGCACAAAAAACCCCGCTCGGAGCGGGGTTCTTGATTTGGCGCGCCCGGAGAGATTACTCGGACCATCCCGGCCCTCGCCCTCCGGGTCCCACAGCGCTGCGCGCTGCAGGCTGTAGATTGCCTGATGGCAATCTGCTCAAACTCCCGTTGATTATCTTTCGGGCGGTCGGGAGTTCGAATACGACTGCGATCCGCCTGGATATGAAAAACCCCGCTCGGAGCGGGGTTCTTGATTTGGCGCGCCCGGAGAGATTACTCGGACCATCCCGGCCCTCGCCCTCCGGGTCCCACAGCGCTGCGCGCTGCAGGCTGTAGATTGCCTGATGGCAATCTGCTCAAACTCCCGTTGATTATCTTTCGGGCGGTCGGGAGTTCGAATACGACTGCGATCCGCCTGGATATGAAAAACCCCGCTCGGAGCGGGGTTCTTGATTTGGCGCGCCCGGAGAGATTCGAACTCCCGACCGCCTGGTTCGTAGCCAGGTACTCTATCCAACTGAGCTACGGGCGCGAAGCTGCGTATTATCGCGGATCGCCCCCGGTCGGGTCAATCCAACCGCATGAATCCCTGGACCATCAACCGCTACTCCAGCATTTCGTCGCAGACATGCCCGTCGAGTTGGAGACTTTCTTGGCGCCCGTCCCGGTGAGTATGAATGTGCCGCACTTGTCGGTTGCCTGCGCACCGACTGGTTTGGCTGTGAGCTTGTACGGACTGCCGCCAGAAGTGTCTTTGCTTGCCGAGAGGTCATACCAATGTTGTGTAGACGACGGGATGGCCACAGTGTTGGTACTGTAGCTCAGAGTGGTAAGGCTGGTGGCATATGCGTTATACGCCGCATAGTGCTTTTCCTCGGCCGCCGCGGCCCGCTGCAGCGCCGTAATCGCGGAGGTGCGCCGCGAATTATTCACGTAACGCAGGTAAATCGGGTAGGAGATACCGGCCAAAATGGCTACGATCGCAATGGCAATGATGACACCTATCAGCGTAAAACCCGCCTGTCGTTTCATAACGTCCCTTCTCCTCGGCACAGGCCGAATTTGCACGTACATACTCCCATTATGCATGGGCTTTGTCGACTTTAGCGCAATTCCTGCCATGAGAGCTGTACCGCCACATTGCCCGTGCCCAGATTACTGCGGCTCAAGGTAGGTGTGCCGCCAAAGGTATTGGTCACGATGTAGGTGGTGTTGTCGTAGGTCACGAAACTCGGACTACCCACGGCGCCCAGCGATATGCCGGAGGAATTGACCGTGCTGCCGCCGACCGTAACCTGGTCGAACTGACCGTTACCGGTCGTATCGAAAGGCTCGAAGGTCAAACGTCCGCCCGTCGCCGGATCCAAGGCCATGGTCCAACCGGAATTGGACGCTGCCTGGCAGCTTAGCCCCGAGGACACACTGGGTATCGTGGTAGTGACAATGAGCACACCACTACGCAATACCGGATTGTAGATAACCTTTTCACCCTGCTGCCCCTGCGTGGGCGACACAAGATCCATGTACCAACCGTAACTGTTGTTGGTCGTACAGCCTGTCGTGGTCGTATCGCCCTTGTAACAGACCGTGTTATTGGATATCACACGGTTGTTATTAACACCGCCCTGAACCGTATTGGTGCTGAGCTCGTAGGTGATCGATTGCGCGGTCAAGTTGCCTCTGGTCAGCGCCCCGGTCGGCCCCGTGGCCGTGGAGAGATCGGCGTATTGATAGGATACCGGTGTACTCGCCTGGAGACCGGCGGTCGGCTTGCCCACATTCCAGGCCGAATAATCCCAGTCCCAAACACCGTAAATAGTCTGCACGCCGGCATTACTGGTATCCGGGGCTTGCTGGTTTTTCGTAACAGCCGATCCAGTACCGAACTCGACCATGATACGAAACAATCCGCTCTGTGTCGGCACAGCCGCCACAACCGGTTTGGTGGTGATCGGCTGATCCGTTCCGTTGGCATTTGCGGAACTGAACATGGGCTGGGCACTGCCCGCATAGCCTACGGCCCAGTCCGCGGGACTGTTGGAGGTCAGATTGAAGCGCCACACATTGCCGAAATAATCACCGGCATACACATAATCCGCGGTATGGTCCCCATTGAGATCCACCGGTGTCACATAGGCAATGCCGTCCGGGCGGTTTTTGTTGCGTGGATCATTGCTTGGGCCATAACCGGTCTTCAACTCATGGACAGTGACACTGCCATCGTTGTTGATCAATCCGACGAAGATCGAAGCCACCCCCGTCGAACTGTTAAAGCCATTGCCGAACACGAAACCCCATTGGCCATTATTAAACCGCGTGATGACCGGCGTGCCAAAAGTATCGCCCATATCCTGATTGCAATTGGGGACAATGGCACAGGTCAATTGGTTAGAAGACCATTCGCCTTTGACGATGCTGGACGCATTGCTCTCGGAGAACTGAGATGGATCGGAGATATCGAGCGCAAAAATGCTTTTCCCGCCGCCGGCCTCGCCACCCACCAGCCAGGTATGCCAACTCCCGCCATAGAAAACATCGCCCGTTGCCGGAGTTGCGTTTACGTAATAGTGGTGTGTGTAATTTGTTTGACTGTATTGATCGAGGTTGGGGAAAACGGCCTTGGGCACGTAAGCCAGCACTTCCTTGCCGTCATTGGTCGCAGTATTCGTGGTTGTGCCGGCCCGGAAGCCATGCAGCATGCCATCGTCGCCACCGACATAGACAACATTCTCGCGGCTTGAATTATTCGACTCAAAAGTGCTGTAGCTCGTTGCACCGCTCGTATTTTCCGGATTGAGCCCAGTCTTGGACGGGTACAGTACGTTCGCCCAGGTATCGGGATAATTACTATTTGGAGCTCCCACGAAAGTCGGGCTGGAGTCCACCACATCGGCCATGACCGAATTGCGTGCGCGCAGACTGCCGCCATTGCCCTGCTCCTTGCTCCGGTCGCCACGCAGGTAATCGACGACATTCGTACCTCCGATCGTCGACAAGTCACCGGCCGAGGAAAGCGGAGTGGGTTCGAACGCTATGCCCGAGGTACCGTTCCAACTGAGAATGGTCCGGTTGGATGGAGACTGCACGGTAATCGTATGCAGCGCCTGACCGCTGGCTGATGTGCCCATCTGGGGACACGCGCCACCCGTCAGTACGCAACTTGCCGACCAGGTTGCGTCCGTGGCAATACTCAAGCTTGAGGGGCTGGTCGAGGTCGCCGGTGTCGCCATAACCGGCAGAGCCAATACGTCGCCCCACCATTTCTGAGGATGAAAGAGTGCCTGGAAAACCTGAAGCTGCGTCCGCGTCTGTCCCGCCTTCTCCGTATTAACGGCCAGGGAACTCGCCGCAGCCGTGCGATTGACGATGTTCACCAGCGCATCATCCAGGGCCTTGTAGAGCTCAGTAGGATTCTGCGCACTGGCAAAAGTGCCATGGCCATCAATGGCCGCATGCCAAGTATCGTCGATCTGATGGCTGCTCGCCTGCGGCCAAGTCACCGTGCCCTTGACCAAATCCTGGAAGACAGCCTGCTGGGCCTCGTTGTTCGTGGCATTTGGATGGGCGGTGCTGAACTGGCCCGTTCCCGCTATATAGTCTTTCACCAAGGTAGGCACGACACCAAGACCGACGGTAAAGGTAACCATGTGCTGCCAGAAGGCACCGTCCTGGGAATTGATCGGAACGGTATTGCTCATACCGGTTTGCAAATCGGTATCCCAGAACTTCATTGCCACATCGGCCAGCGTATCGCTATAGCTGTCCTTGTATGGCGCAATGGGTTTATATTGGAAACTATTTCCTGATCCATCCGTAATCGTGGTGCCGGTCGTATCATCCACATTACCGATGGACGGATCGCTCCCGTTCCACTCACCGTCTGTCATGAGCAGAGTGTAATTGGGACGACAGGCCAGATCGTTGCTGCCGGTAGCCTGCTTTTCTGCCTGCGACGAACCCCAGGGTGCACTGGAATCGGGGTGGGACGCATACCATTGGCCCACATAATAAAGTGCCAGTCGGTTGGGTGTGCTGTTCTGATCAATCTGTTGCGTATAGAGTTTTTGCAGAAACTTCTTGCGCTTGGAATAGGTAAAGTCTTCGGAACTCTGGATACCGGTCTGACCGGTAAATCCTTTATCTTGACTCACCAGGGAAATGACACCGAAGTCCACGCGGAAACTGTTGGGCAACTGCATGAATGCGATGCCGATACCCGCATCCGCGAGCAGGATGTGCGAACGGTAATACTGATACCAGTTGGCGAAGTTCTGCAACTCCTGCTTGCGCGTGTGATTAACCTGAGTACCGTCCTTCTCAATGTATACGTAATCCCCATCCGATTTGGTATAGGTGTGATAGGGCAGCGGATTGGACGGCAATAGAGGCGGCGGAGTGCATTTCCCGGAACTGGATACCCCGTTGGAATTGACCGTGGCACTCGGAGGACAGATCTGCACCCGCTGGTAATTATTCGTATCCCGATAGTCATTCAGCGTACCCGGTCGAGGGCCAAAATAGTTGAAATAAGTCGCCGGCCAGAAAGCGCGATTACCGGAATCCGTCTGGGGGCCACACCCCCACCAACTACATCCGTAACCGGTATACCACGTGGGATCGCCACCTCGATGGCGGCCACCGCCCAAACCGGCATAACCGTTACCGCTCGTTGTGTTGCTGTAGTCGGTCGAATCGTTCCAGACTTCGAGGTCCCGATATCCGACATTAGTCTTGGCCGGGTTGATATAAGCCTGCGCCGGATCGGCATTTGCCATGACCCATAAACCGACATTGGCATCCCAGTGACAAGCGGAAATCGGGTAGCTCGTGATCGGCGCACTGGGCGCCGACTGGCTGCTGCTTTCGGGATAAGCCGACGCGCAAGCCCATGGCGAATAGGTCACGGTTGGGTTGTAGTAATTGGGATTGATGTATGCGGTCCGGTATTGCGCAGCATAGAAATTATTGGCCTCAAAGTCCGGAACCGTTTGCGGGTAAGAGCCGCAATTACTATTCCTTCCACCCGAACAATAAGGCTGGGACGACCCCAATGGATATCCGTAGGCCAAACCGATGCCGTAATTCTCGCTGTAGAGATCGCTCGAATTGGTACCGAGATACTCGAACTGCATGGAACCCGAATCGTCGAGCAGGAAAAAGATGTTGGGAGAAATACCTTTTTGCGAATAGATGGCCGGTGCCTGGGAAACACTGAGCGGCGACGGCGCTGTTGTTGCAGCACCCGCAGGTGCGGATAGTCCAAGCGCCGCAGCAAACAGACCAAGTATCATATACAGGTTCGACTTTTGCATCGTTTTCTCCTACTGACCCAGGTTCTGCGCCGGGGTGCTGTTGCGCATGTTGCCGCCGATGTAATACACCGTCTGGATCACGGCGACCGTATTGGCATTACCGCCACGGGCTTGCGCATCGATTTCATAAAGATTTCCCGGCCCCATCGTGGCCCGGCCGAGGTAGGTGATCCACACCGCCGGATGTGCGGCATAGGTATCGATACCCCCGGTAGTGCTGACTTTCAGATTCGGCAGATCGACCTGCGTTGCACCACCACTCCAAGTGCTTGGATCAGCCGGATTTGTGGGCGTCATCGAGCACAGGCGAAAATTGCTGGCACTGCTGGAACAACTCATGGGTACCTGCTTACTACTCTCGGTATTTAGCCAGTTTTCCGCCGCCGTGACCGCGCTCTGCGCCACTTCGAGCGCACGGGTCTTCTGCAGAGAATTGCCTGCCGCCTTCTGCTGCAACGTAACCCCCAGAAAGAGGCTGACGCCCAGCAGAGTAATGATGACCAGCATCAGCAGTGCCGACACCAGGGCAAGCCCGCCCTGATGCGAACGACGGAAACCCGCTGAAATACGTGCGGAGTGACTCATGCGAACCTCCTCAGTTGCCCACGACTACGTTTGACATGGAAGCCAGTGTCATGCCATTCGTGTTGTTGAGACGCACTGTTCGAGTGACATAGACCGGCGAACTGGCATTGTTCAGTGCCGTCATGAAGCCCAACGTAAATCGCACGCTGCGCACATAAGGCCAACAGGAACTGGAATTGCCCGTGCCGGTCTTCACATCGGGACAGACCTGGTCCGCAGCAGAGTTCAAGGCATCCGCACTCATGAAGCGGTCTACCGAACCATCACGGTTCGTATCGACACCGTATGCGGCCGACAGGTATTTGATGCCACCGTACTTACCGGTGGGTAGCCCAGGCCCTCTCAACAGATGACCTCCAAGCAATGGCTGCCCGCTCGAGAATGTGTTGGTCGCGCACATCAGCTGATTCTTGCTCGTGTCGACCCAGAACACGCTATAGAGGTTTCCGGTACCGCCGCCCGCACTGCCCAGGCAGTCAAAAGGCCCTTGAGATGCGCTGTTATTGATCATGCGCACCGCCACCACATCATTGTCGGTCATGCTGGTGCCGCCGGTTCCATAAACGAATTGCCCGGCGGTGGAAAAATCAACGGATTTCCCGCCTACGGTAGTCGAAACAACGGGAAACGCATCGTCGGTTGTCGGGAACTGGCCACGTATCGTCCTATTGGTCGCGGGATAATACCCGGCGCTGCTGATGGCATTAGTTAACACCATCGAGGCGAATTGCTGCTGGTTGACCAACTGATTCAACGATCGCGTAGTGGAAAAGCTGTTGCGCATGGATGCAAAGATCGTCACCAGGCCGGCAAGAAGAATAGTGGCAATCAACATGGCCACCAGCATCTCCACGATAGTCAGGCCGGATTCGGCGCGCGGATAATGTGATTCGATATGCTTCATGGCTGGACCACCACACTGGTCGAGGCCGTCGCAGTACTGGGCGCGGTAATGCCCTGGTTAGACGCGACCATGCCTTTCTCGGACCACTGCAACTTGACGAGATAGGCACTCGGCGCAGTACCGGTCACTGCGGCACGGGTAATTGTCGCTGTTGCACCGGACGGCAGATCTTGTAGAACTTTCTTCCATTCATCCAACGAGTAAGCTGCGCTCTGGGCCGCGGTACAACTGGCCGTTAAACAAGTCGAACTCGTGTATGTCGCCAGAGCCGGCGTGACGCCTGAAGCGGCAATGCTCACAGTGCTGGGAGCCGAAGCGGTGGTCCAGTAAGCTCGGTTGGAACGTATGATGGACGCAAGGCCATGGGCGTCCAGGCTGGCCAATGACCGGATGTGGGCCTGGGTGCTGTTATGGATTGCCAGCGCCTGCATGCCGGCAACGCCGAGCAATCCGATCATGACGATGAACAAGGCAATCAACGCTTCGATCAGCGTAAATCCCGACTCTCGATGTCTGGAAAACCGATTCACTAACAGCCTCCACTACTTGTACTCAAAGTTCCGGCCAGCACGAGCGTCACGCTGCCCCCATGCACATGGTTTAACCCCGTGGGGCAGGCCTGAACGACCAGACTTGTAGTGCCGGAAAACGTTGGGCTGGCGAAGCCCATGCGGTTGAAACCAATAAAATTCTTTACCGCGCCGCCGCCGGAAGGGCTGGTCAGGGTGACTCCGTTGGCAACCGGCCCGTGCACGCGCAAAACCGTATCCGTCCCCGCATCGTACTTGTTATCTCCTTCTACATCGACAAAGCTGATCCAGCCCGTATTCCATTTCTGCGGATCCGCGGTCTGGCTGTCGCAGGTGGGCGGATTTCCGGTCAGCGCATCGCTGCTCGGGCAGACGATGACGGTCTGCCCGCGGGCCACGGCCTCGGCACGGGCCGCGCCGAGCGTATTAGCAAAGTCGTTCAACGCACCGATAATCTGATTGTCTGCGGTCAGGGCCCGAAAAGACGGCACCGCGATCACGGCGAAGACCGAGATCAGGAAGATCACAAACAACACTTCTATCAACGTGAAGCCAAGCCGGCTTTTACGGTTTTTCATGCTTTCCTTATAGCTTGCATAAGACTGAAACGCCAGAACAAGGCTCGTCATTCGGCGACGAACGGCATTTCGGCAGGACTGAACGGTATCTGACCTTACAATATGACCCGTCCATAGAGGGCTCCCCATGACTTCCAAACGTATCTCCATCGAACAGCTCCTCACGCCTGCTGAGGCACGCGACGGGCTGCGCGGGCTGGAACGCGAAGCCTTGCGCGTGACCCGCACGGGACATATTGCCCAGACCCCGCATCCCCGGACACTGGGTTCCACGCTGACGCATCCGTCGATCACCACGGACTTTTCCGAAGCTCTGCCGGAATTCGTGACCTCGCCCTATCGCAGCAGTAAGGACACCCTGTCCGAATTGCTCGAGATCGAAGCCTTCGTCGCCCGCAACCT
Organism: uncultured Gammaproteobacteria bacterium; assembly: GCA_964586925.1. GTDB lineage: Bacteria > Pseudomonadota > Gammaproteobacteria > JAKDMP01 > JAKDMP01 > JBAUSV01. The sequence goes on along the minus strand of CAZPJI010000006.1, from coordinate 79,578 downwards.
GGACGATGAGGTGTTGTGGATGACCAGCATGCCCTGCTTCATTGACGATCCCGACACGATTCCCATCGCGGATTACGGGACCTCCAATGCAGGCCGCATGAAACACCTCTACCGCGTCGGCCTTCACCATCGCTATGGCCGGGCCATGCAGGTCATCGCCGGCGTCCATTTCAATTACTCCTATCCCGAGCCCCTCTGGAATGCCCTGTTCGCAGCCACTGGGCAAACGGCTTCGCGTCAGGCCGAGGATGCCGCCTGGATGGGTGTCGTGCGCAACGTGCAACGCCATGGGTGGTTATTGGCTTACCTTTTCGGCGCCTCGCCCGCGGTGTGCCCGAGCTTCACCAAGCAGCCGCCGGCCTGGTTGGCACGCCTGGCCAACGGCACTCTGGCTGCGCCGCACGGGACCTCGCTGCGCTTATCCGATATCGGCTACAAGAACCGCAGCCAGGCTTCGCTGACCATTTCAACCAATACCTTGTCCGAATACGTGGCCGACCTGTCGCGCGCGCTCGCCACCGAGGAACCCGCCTACGCCGCCATCGGAGTACGCAATGGAGATGACTGGCGCCAGCTCTCCGCCGGCATCCTGCAAATCGAAAACGAGTATTACGGTCTCGTGCGCCCCAAGAACCGCCCCCGCGCCAGCGAGCGCCCCACCCTCACGCTTCTGCGCGAGGGCGTGCGCTACATGGAAGTGCGGGCGCTGGACATCGACCCCTGGACGCCACTCGGCATCAGCCGCGAAACGATGGATTTTCTCGAGCTTTTCATGTGGTTCTGCCTGCTCGAGCCGAGCCCGCCATTAAGCACCGGCGACCATCTCGAGATCGATTACAACCAGCGTAACGTCGCCGTGCGTGGACGCGAACCGGGCCTGCGGCTGCGTACGGCACGTGACTGTATCGCACTGCGCGATTGGGGGCAGACCATCATCACAGGGCTGGCGCCGATCGCAGAATATCTCGACCAGGGACTCGACGAGCCTTGGTATACAAAGGCTGTAAATCGCGCGGAGGCCTGCCTGAAGGAGCCCGATCTCACACCATCGGCCCGGGCCCTGGCAGAGATTCGCGGCCACGACAGCGGGTTCATGGCCTGGGCGCTCGAGCGTGCCCGTGAACATACGGCCGCGCTATGCGCCACCCCCCTTGCGGCCGACGTGGAAGAAAAATATCGGCACTTCGCCCGGGAATCGCTCTGCAAGCAGAAAACGCTGGAGGCTGAATCCGTAGAGCCTTTCGAGACGTATCTTGCGCGTTACTATGCAGGTATCTAGGGAACGTATGAACAGCTCAGACGTTTCCGATTAACGCGTTCGCCCGGCAAAGGCGTATACGGAGACTACATGCACTTTTCGCTTCAGAAAAACACCTCGCCAGGCCCATTGACTGCGGCACTCACTGCGCTCGAGCGCATCGTGCTGGGGAAACCGGAAAAGATTCGCCTGGCGCTCGTCTGCCTGCTTGCGGGCGGGCATCTGTTAATCGAAGATATTCCGGGCGTGGGCAAGACTACTTTGGCCCGGGCGCTCGCGCAGGTACTCGGCCTGGAGTTCCAGCGGATCCAGTTCACCAGCGACCTGCTCCCGGCCGACATCATCGGTGTCACGGTCTTCGAACGTGAACACGAACGCTTCAGCTTCCGCCCGGGCCCCTTGTTTGCCCAAGTGGTGTTGGCGGACGAAGTCAACCGGGCCACGCCGCGCGCGCAAAGCGCCCTGCTGGAAGCCATGCAGGAGCGCCAGGTGAGCGTCGACGGGAACTCGCACCCTTTACCGCGTCCTTTCTTCGTAATCGCCACCCAAAATCCCCAGGAACAGATCGGCACCTATCCGCTGCCGGAATCGCAACTCGACCGCTTCGCCATGCGCCTGAGCCTGGGTTATCCCCAACCGGCCGCCGAACGGGCTCTCTACGAAGCCGAAGATCGGCGCCATCTCCTGGAACGACTGGAGCCCAGCGTAACCGCGGAGAATGTGGTTGAGCTGCAGGCCCGGGTGGAAAAGATAACGACCGCTCCGGCCCTGCTGGATTACGTCCAGGCCCTGGTGGCCTGGACCCGCGACTGCGGACGCTACCGACATGGACTCTCGCCGCGCGCGGGCCTGTCACTGGTACGCCTGGCACGCGCGCATGCCTTGCTGGAGGGACGCAACGCCGCTTTACCCGAAGATGTTCAAGCCGTGTTGCCGGCTGCCGTCAATCATCGACTGGAAGCCCGCATCGACGGACGTTCGGGCGAAGATATCGCCCGCGAACTGATCGAGGCCGTGGCAATACCCTGATCCCTAACCCGGATAATTCACGAGGGATCGCGAGTGATTGTGGAATTCGCAACAAGCCACGCGCCGCGCTGGAGCGAAACCCATAGCCGTAGCTACGGGTTGAGTGAAGCGCAAGCGGGGCGCCGCGAGAAACCGCAAGCACCGCGATAGGACGGCGAGAAAAGCAGACTGCAATGCTGTAAGAGGCAGTGATATTGTCGTATTCTTATGAAGTCTCAATAACTTACACGCGAGCGTCGTCCGCCCTCGTGAATTATCCGGGCTAACCATGCGCCTTTTCCACTTCCTGCGACATTGGATGGAACGAACGACCGCGAAGCGTTCGGTCGGCAGCAACTGGCCCGCCACTCTGACCGGCAGGCAGATATTCATCCTGCCCAGCGGTTTCGGAATGACCACCACAGGCGTGATTCTGACCCTCCTGCTGGTGGCATTGAACTACCAGAACAGTGCCGTTTTCATGCTGGCCTTTGTCCTGGGCTCCCTGCTCCTGGCTGCCATGGTGATCACCCATCGGCACCTGCGCGGACTCGTCATCAACGACGCAGCCGTAGATCCGGTTTTCGCCGGGGAATCTCCGTGTCTGCGCATCCGGGTAAGCAACCCTCGTCGACGAGCGCGCCAGGGTTTGCAGGCTTTTGACGGCAATCACGATAGCAGGCACCTCACCCTCCAACCCGGCAGCACGGAAGACGTGATTCTGGATCTCCCCGCAAGCGGGCGTGGCCGGCATCAATTGAGACGGCTCGGCCTGGCCTGCACGGAACCGTTCGGCACTTTCCGCGCCTGGTCGCGGCTGCAGCCGGTGGACTACATCGTCTATCCGAAGCCCGCCGCCAATGCCACGCCACCACCCGGTTTCGAGGGCCATGGCGGATCAGGGGCGACACACGCTCAACCGGATGATTTTGCCGGACTTGCGCCCTATCGGCCCGGGGACCGTCCGGGACAGATCGCCTGGCGCTCCTACGCACGCAGCGGCGAGCTCGAACGCAAACACTTTGCGGGCGGGGGCCGGAGCGTGCTGTGGCTCGATTTCAATGAAACCCCCACGGTAGATACTGAAAGCCGCCTGTCGATTCTCACGAGCTGGTGCCTCGCGGCCGAACACACTCAACAACCCTGGGGCCTGCGCCTGCCCGGCCATGAAATAGCCTTGGGCAACGGGCCGCGGCATCTGGCGGCCTGCCTGCGTGCCCTCGCCCTCTTCCCCGGCCCCTACGGCGGTAACGACTAATGACCGCGCTCCGTCACAAGCGCTCGAGAAGACACGCGCCGGGCAGCGAAATCGCTTCGCCCGCCCAGGCACGCCGTGCCCTGATCGCCCTTGCCGGCGCGACCCTGCCTTTTTTCTTCAGCCTGCCCCCCTGGGTCGCGGGCGGCGCCCTGGTTATCGTGGCCTGGCGCGCATGGCTGCTGCGCTCACATCGCCCCCTGCCTGGATCGCCCACCAAAGTCCTGCTGATCCTTCTGGCCCTACTGGCCGTGATCGTCAGTTTCCGCAGTTTCGGCGGAGCTACCGCAGGCGGAGCGTTTCTGGTGATCACCGCAGCCCTGAAATGCCTGGAGAGCCGCAGCGTTCGCGATTTCCGCATTGCGGCCCTGGCCTGTTGGCTGCTGCTCGGCGCCGCCTTTCTGCTCAGCCAATCCCTGTTGCTAGGCATCTACGCCATTGCCGTTGCATGGCTCTCGGTATGGGCATTGCTGAGCGTCCACGAAACGCTGGACTGGCGCGTCGGCCTGCGCCCCGCGGGGCGAATCCTGGTGGCTGCTCTCCCGGTTGCGCTGGTGCTGTTCATTATGTTCCCACGCTTGCCGGCGCCACTGTTCCGCTTCGGTGCCCCCCGCCTTGCCAGTGTCAGCGGACTTTCCGACACTTTGTCGCCGGGCAGCATCGCCGCCCTGGCACAATCCAATGCCATCGTTTTCCGCATCCGTTTTGAGGGCCCCCTACCGGAACCGGCGGCGCACTATTTCCGAGGCCCGGTTTTCGTGCGATTCGATGGTACACATTGGCTACCGAACCGCTCTCGCGGGCAACCTCAAACCGGTTATTTCGATCCGCATGGCAGTCCTGTCCGCTATCGCGTCCTGGAACGTGGCAACGGGACCCACTATCTCTTTGCCCCGGCGCTCCCGCTGCATGTTTCGACCCCGGCTCGCCTGACCCCGAATTACGAGTTGCTCGCCCCTCATCGGCTATGGAACGACATCGCCTATACCGGCACCTCGTTCCTACGCTACACGGCACAGGCGCAATTGCCGGCACGCACCCGCATGACCAATCTGGAACTGCCGCCCGGCATCGATCCGCGCACGCACGCCCTGGCTCGGGAATGGCGTGATGCAGCGAAGACCCCGGCCGAGGTCGTACGCATGGCACTGGCCTGGTTCCGCAAGGAACCCTTTTATTACACGCTGACTCCGGGCCGCCTGACGGGACGCAACCAAATCGACACCTTCCTGTTCCAGACCCGGCGCGGATTCTGCGAACACTATGCCAGCGCCTTTGCCGTGCTCATGCGTGCGGCGGGCATACCGGCACGCGTAGTGACCGGCTATGCGGGCGGGACCGTGAATCCGTATGACGGCTGGCTGGTGCTGCGGCAATCCAATGCCCACGCCTGGGACGAAGTCTGGCTGGCAGGCCGCGGCTGGGTCCGCGTGGATCCCACCAGCGTCATTCCCGCGGGACGCATCGAAGCATCGGCCGCCGATGCCGTGGTCAGCAGCCCCGTTACGCACTTCAAACAACTGGATACCGGTTTAATCTGGCAGTTCCGCAATCTCTGGGATGCCGTAAACACGGCCTGGACCGAGTACGTCATGGGCTACGGCCACTCGCTCCAGAATCGGCTCTTCAATAAACTGGGGCTCGGTGGCGCCGGTCCGTTGACAAGCGCGCTGCTGATGGTGGCCTTTGCCGTGGTGGCCGGCATGCTGGTTTTGCTATTTGGCCTCACACAATGGCGCACACGCGATAAGGACCCCGTAAAACGGATTTACTTGCGGTGGTGCCGGAAACTCGCAGTTTCGGGCCTGAAGCGCAGGCCGTGGGAAGGCCCCTTGGACTTTGCCGCACGCGTAAAGCGGACCTGGCCGGATCGTAAGCGGGACGCAGACGAGATCACGCGGCTCTACTGTGCGGCACGCTATGCCGGCGATAACGCCAAAGTCGAGGCCCTCAGGCGTCGGGTGCGGGAATGGCGGCAAGCTGGCTCCGGCCCAGCGGCAAAGACCAGAGAACGATAAGGCCCACCACGAAAAGAATCCCGATAGCCGATACGGCAATGTGGGGATTGCCCGTCGCGGTTTGCACAATGGCCACGATCAGGGGCCCGATGACCGCCGAGAATTTGCCCATCAAACCGTAGAATCCGAAGAATGCGGCACTCTCTTCCCGAGGCACAAGACGTGCATAGAGAGAACGGGAAAGACTCTGGGTGCCGCCCTGGACCAGTCCCACCAGTACCGCCAGGAGGAAGAACTGCCAGGGCTTCGTGATAAAAACCGCGTAGACCACGACGCCGATGTAAACCACCAACCCCAGGGTAATGCCGGCACGCGGTCCGATCCGCTCACCCAGCCAACCAAATCCAAGCGCCGCCGGAAACGCCACGAACTGGGTTACCAGCAAGGCTACCAACAGCGCGCTGGAGGGGAGCCCCACGGCCAGGCCGAAACCGACCGCAAGTTTGAAAACGCTGTTCACCCCGTCGATATAGAACCAATACGCCACCAAGAACCCGAGCAGCAACGGCAGCGAACGCAGGCGCACTACCGTACGGCGGAACTGCGCCAGCCCCTCCACCACAGCCGTGCGCAAACCAACGCCCTTGCGGGGCTCATGAACCCCGCGGAGCAGAATCAGGGCGAAGCCGCCCCACCAGACGGCAACAGTCAGAAAAGAGGCCCGCACGGCTCCGCTCGCATCGGCAAGCCCGAACCAGTGCGGCTTCTGGACCATGATCACGTTGATCAGAAACAACAACCCGCCACCCAGATAGCCCAGGGCGTAGCCCAGGGCGGAAGTCCGATCGAGCTGGTTATGGCGAGCCACGTGCGGCAATAGCGCATCGTAAAAAACGTTGCCGCCGACATAGCCCAGGCTGCCCAGACCGAACAAGGCCAGTGCCCAGATATTGGCACCGTGACCGGGCAGAACAAGAAGCCCTGAAGTCGCCACCCCGAGCACGAGAAACACTCCCAGAAAACGCTTTCGATGAGCGCCACGATCGGCAATCGAACCCAGCACCGGAGCCGCCAGGGCAATGACCAGGGCAACGGCGCCATTGACCCAGGCCAGCAGTGCGAAAGCCTGGCCGTGGCTCATATCGCCGCGCCAGAATTTGTCCAGGAATACCGGAAAGAACCCGGCGATCACAGTCGTGGCAAAGACCGAGTTGGCGAAATCGTAGCTTGCCCAAGCCCAGGCCTCCCGGCTTAACCCCAGACGCCCCTCGAATTTACGCATCGATCGAATACCTTGCCTGTTTGCGGCATCATACCCTCCGCGCGACTCGAACTCCGGGGTGTGAGGCAAAAGATAAGCCACCACATCTCTCAGTTTTCCCTCAGCAAGAAAAACTCTCGCCAAGACGCCAAGACTGCAAAGACGAAGAATAATTCTCTCCTTTGCTCGCCCAACGAGAAAGGGAAGCCGGAGAATGATTCAAGAGACAAACTGCGACTGGGACCACCGCTCCCATAACAGTCATCACACTTTCATTTTTGCAGTCTTGGCGTCTTGGCGAGAGTCATAAACGAAATTCCAAGTCCCGAAATTTGACCCATGCGGCATAATCGGTTCCCTGTAGCCGATCATCTACTCTCTTGTTCGAGCCCGACCACATCGCCATTCATTACGCCGAACTAGCTCTCAAAGGCCGGAACCGGGCGGGCTTTGAAACCCGCCTGGCACGCGAGGTACAGGCCAGGCTGAAACGTCTGGATCTGACCTGGCCCGTGGTACGCCGTGGCGGCCGCATGTCCATCTTCATCGAGAACCGCCCGGAAAAGGTGCCGCAAGTGCTCGAAGCGCTGGGCGAAGTGCCCGGCATTGCAACTTACTTTCCGGCACGATTGTTCCCCTGGGACATAGCCGGCACCAGCGCTTCCGAACTGGAATCGGGGCCCGTTGGTCAGGCAATGCTCGACCTGGCCGCACGCGAACATGCAGCCGGGGCACGTTTCGCGGTCAGAGTGGCCCGGCACGGCGATGCGCCGCACCACATCTCGACCCGCACACTGGAGCGCGCATTGGGCGCGAACATTCTCCAGGACACGGCCTGGGAAGGCGTCAATCTCGATGCGCCGGACTGCTGTTTCCGTCTCGACCTCGAGGCCGATGGCGTGCAGCTCTCAGCCAGCCGCCTCCCCGGTCTCGGCGGCCTGCCGGTTGGTTCCGCCGGGCGCGCACTCTGCCTGCTCTCGGGCGGCATTGACTCCCCGGTGGCGGCCTTCCTCATGGCGCGCCGTGGTTGCCGCGTGCATTGCCTGCATTTCAGCGCCAACTATCTGGATCGCGACCAGGGAGAAGACACACCGGTCGGACGCCTGGCCCGGCGGCTGTCCTGCTACACCTCCAGCCTGCGGCTGTCGATCGCCCCTTATGTGCCCTTCGATCTTGCGATGAACGGACCCCGCACCGGCTACGAGTTGATCCTGTTCCGGCGCTTCATGCTGCGCACGGCACAGCAGCTGGCACGCAGCCAACACATCGGGGCCTTGATCACGGGTGACAGCCTGAGCCAGGTAGCGTCCCAGACCATGGAAAATATTGCCGCGCTCGACGATGCGATCGAACTGCCCGTTTTCAGGCCGCTGATCGGCCTCAATAAGCAGGAAATCATCGGCTGGGCCAGAAAAATCGGCACCTACGAGACCTCCATCGAACCTTACAAGGACTGTTGCGCACTGGTATCGCGCGGCCCCAAGACGCGGGCCAAGGCGGAACGACTGCGTGCACTCGAGGTCGAACGCATCACCGATTACAACGCTTTGGTCGACCGGGCGTTGGAAGAAACCACTACCTTGCACTTCGAACTGGGCGAGTTAGTCGACAAGAGACCTTTTGACAGGGTCGGCCCTTACAGGTAAGTTTGCACCACTTCTCGAGAGTTATGTCATGAAAGCCGTCTTTACTTTCACTGCTGCCGCGGCACTGGGGCTCGCCGTCTTGCTTGCTTCGGGCTGCGCAAGCCAGCCCGTGTCTTCCGGCAGGCAGTTGCTTATCGACGGGCAGACCTTGTCTTCACTGTTACCGGCCCAGCAACGCCGGCAAATCAAAAATACGATTCCCGAACGTTATCAGGGCGCTGCATTGATCGCCCAGGTTATGGGCCAACTGCTCGACGATCACCAGCAAATAGCCGTGGACGCAACCCGCGCGTATCTCGCCAAAACCGGCAAACAGCGCCCTCATCTGGCGGGCTGGCTGGTGGTGCGTAGGCAGGGTAAAGAAGAAGTGCTGTTCATCACCAAACACAACACGACGCCCTACGTGGCTGCAATCGCCAGCAACGTTCGCAAAGACGGAGCCCGGATCAAGATTCTGAAAACAGCCCGCATGCTGGATCCCGAAGAAACAGCGTTGTGGAAAGCACGGGCTCTGGCCTTCCAGGCAAAGATGCAATCTTGCAGCAAACGGTACCATCCCGTAGTTCTGCCGGTCACCGCAGCCGGCGTCGACGAAATCTTCGTTTATCTATTGCCCCTGGCATCGACAGACAAGATCGTGCTCGGGGGCTACTACCGTGTACGGATCAATGCACAGGGAACGCGTATCCTGAATACGCACGCCTACACGCATACCTGCCTGGAAGTCGAGCGCAGGCCCAAGGCCATAGGCGCCGGTGTTACCGAAGTGGAAAGCCCCGCGCCCACTGCGCCCCAAGTCTACGCCAGTCTGCGCTACAACCTGCCCGTCTACGTTACGACAACCGGAAACCACCTGCGCTGGAAGGTCGAACAGGGACGTATCATCCTTCTGAGCAAGCCGGCCCAATAGCAGCACTGCTGTAAGACGGGCCATGAACGCCGACTTCAAGGATCACTTCTCAGGACATGCCTCGGCCTATGCCGCGGCACGCCCCGATTACCCCCGCGAACTGTTTTCCTGGCTGGCCGCGAAGGCACCGGCCAGAACGTGCGCGTGGGACTGCGCCACCGGTAACGGCCAGGCGGCTTTGGCACTCGCGGAGCATTTCGAGCGGGTTATAGCCACCGACGCGAGCGCCCGGCAGATCGCGAACGCTGTCTCACGGCCGGGAATCGAGTATCGCGTCGCGCAAGCAGAGGCTCCCACGATCAAGGCGAACAGTATCGATCTGGTGACCGTTGCCCAGGCCGCGCACTGGTTCGATCGACCGCGCTTTTATGCCGCAGTCCGGGAAGTGCTGCGGTCAGGCGGCCTGCTGGCCTTGTGGGGTTACGGCCTGTTCAAAATCGATCCAACACTGGATGAGCTTATTGGAGTCTTTTACAGCGAGACCGTCGGTCCCTATTGGCCACCCGAACGGCGGTTGATCGACGAACACTACGCAACGTTCGATTTCCCGTTTGCCGAAATCGTACCGCCCGAGTTCGTTATGAGCCGCCTGTGGACCTCGGAACAGGTGCTGGCTTACCTGCGCACCTGGTCGGCCGTGCAACGTTACCAGGAGGCACAGGGCGCCGACCCGGTTTCCGACCTCCAACCCGAGCTGATCCGTCTCTGGGGCGATGCCGCAACGCGCGAAGTCCGCTGGCCCCTGTATGTGCGGGCCGGCTATCGCGACTGACCGATTCCTTCCAGCGCCGCCATACGGGCACGCTCGACATCGGCCCGAATGGGACATCCGACCAGATGGTCGTTGACCAGCCCGATGGCCTGCATCATGGCGTAGGCCGTAGTCGGCCCCACGAAGCGGAAGCCGAGTTTGCGCAAAGCTTTCGACAGAGCCTCGGATTGCGGCGTAATGGCCGGTACCTGGGCGTGTGAGCGCGGGACCCGGTTGCGTCGCGGGGCGAACGACCACACCAGCGATGCCAGCGTCCGGCCGCTTTCGTGCAATTCCAGCACGGCCCGGGCATTGCCGATCGTGGCCTCGATCTTGGCCCGATTACGAATGATGCCGGCGTCACCCAGTAATCGTGCAACGTCCCGTGCCGTGTAGCAGGCAACACGCTGCGGCTCGAAACCGGCAAAGGCGGCCCGAAAAGCCTCACGCTTGTGCAGAACCGTACGCCAGGAGAGACCGGCCTGGAATGCTTCCAGGCAGAGCCGCTCATAGAGCCCGTGCTCATCGACAACAGGATAACCCCACTCGGTATCGTGGTATCGCTCGTAGAGCGGATCCCCATCGCCAAAGCAACGCTTGTGCGAAGACGCCGTCACCAGGATTCAGCCGAAACGGCCCGTAATGTAGTCCTCGGTTTCACGTACAGCGGGGTTGGTGAAGATCGTGTCGGTATCGTTGAACTCGATCAGCCGCCCCAAGTACATGAAGGCCGTGTAATCGGACACGCGCGCCGCCTGCTGCATGTTGTGAGTCACGATGACGATCGTATAGTCCTGCTTGAGTTCGGTGATCAACTCCTCGACCTTGAGGGTCGAAATCGGATCGAGCGCCGAGCACGGCTCGTCGAGGAGGATGACCTCCGGCTTGACCGCGATCGCGCGGGCAATGCACAAGCGCTGCTGCTGGCCGCCCGAAAGCTGGGTGCCTGTCTGGCGCAGCTTGTCCTTGGTCTCCTCCCACAGCGCCGCCTTGCGCAAGGCCCACTCGACACGCTGATCCATGTCGCTGCGGCCTAGGCGCTCATAGAGCTTTACGCCAAAGGCGATATTGTCGTAGATCGACATCGGGAACGGCGTCGGTTTCTGGAACACCATGCCAATGCGGGCGCGCAGCAGGTTGAGGTCTTCGCGTGGGCCCAGGATGTTGCGCCCGTCGAACAACACTTCGCCCGTCGCTCGCTGGTCGGGATACAGATTGTAGATACGATTAAAACAACGCAGGAGCGTGGATTTACCGCAGCCCGAAGGGCCTATCAGCGCCGTGATCCCATTTTCCTGGACCTGGAGGTCGATCTGCTGGAGCGCGTGGAACTTCCCGTAGTAAAAATCCAGGTTGCGCGCCACAAGCTTGGGTTTGGACACCTGCTGCAATCCCGCAGGCGGGCGCTTGCCGGGCTTGACCGTCTCCTGGGGCATGGGGTGCTGACGGTTTTCCTCCGCGTGAGTTACCACCAGGGGCGAAGTCAGTTCCTCGGGATTGTGAACCATCGTCGGACTTTCCTCCTTAACCCGGAAATTTTATGAATTCGCGCGATGATCGCGCAGTATATTGGTTTCACAAGGAATTTTGTGAAGGCGTGGCGTATCGGCGATTACGGCCAACTGAACAAAATTCCTTGTGGAATCAATAGATAAACGAGGGCGTGTGCAATTCATGAACTTTCCGGGTTAACGCTTGCGGCCCGCAAAGAGGCGCGCGACGACCATGAGACCCAGTACGAACAGTGTGCTGATCAGTGCGCCGGCCCAGGCCAGATGATGCCAGTTGTCGTAGGGACCCATGGCGAAATTGAACAACACCTGGGGCAATGCCGCAATCGGGTGATTCGGATTGAGACTGAAAAACTGGTTGCCCAGCGAGGTAAACAACAAGGGCGCGGCCTCCCCGATGATACGGGCAATGGCCAGCAGAATGCCGGTAATAATGCCTGAGATCGAGGCTCTGTAGACAATCGAAACCGTGACGCGCCAGCGCGGGGTACCGAGCGCCACCGCAGCCTCACGCAACTGGTCCGGCACCAGTTGCAGCATATTGTCCGTGGTGCGCACGACCACCGGCAGCGCGATGATCGCCAGCGCCGTGGCCCCGGCCCAGGCCGAGAAATGTCCCATGGGCGCGACCACGATCCCGTAAACGAATACGCCGATGACGATCGAGGGTGCTGAAAGCAGCACATCGTTGATGAACCGCACAATGGTCGTGAGGCGTCGGCGCGCGCCGAATTCGGCCAGCCAGGTCGCGGCAAGCACACCAATTGGCGCGCCTACAACAATGCCCAGAGCGGTGATGAGCAAACTGCCCACCATGGCGTTGGCCATGCCGCCTCCGTCGATGCCCGCACCTGGAGTGCTCTGGGTGAACAGGTCCAGGTTGACGTAGCGGAAGCCTTTTTCCGCGAGGATGAACAGAATCCAGCCCAGGAAGAACAGCGCAAAACCGGTCAGCGCCACCGACAGGGTGAGCGCCGCGCCATTGGCGAGCCGGCGGCGGACGTAACGTCCGCTCACGTCGATTCTCCCTGCGCGCGCTCCATGCGGGCCAACATCCATTTGGCCAGGGCAAGGACGACAAAGGTAATCGCGAAAAGAATCAGGCCCAGGGCGATCAGCGAAGACCGGTGCAGCAGCGTATCGGCCTCGGTGAATTCATTGGCGATGCTCGAGGCAATCGTGTTGCCCGGCATGAACAGCGACAGGTGCAGGTCATGCGCGTTGCCCACGACGAAGGTGACGGCCATGGTCTCGCCCAGCGCCCGGCCGAGGCCCAGCATGATGCCGCCGATCACCCCGATCCGCGTGTAGGGCAGCACGATCTTGCGGGCCACCTCCCAACGCGTGGAACCTATGGCATAGGCCGATTCCTTCAGCGTCACGGGGACCACTTCGAATACATCACGCATCACGGCCGCGATGAAGGGAATGATCATGATCGTGAGGATGAAGCCGGCAACCAGCCAGCCGAGACCGATGGGCGGCCCCTGAAAGATTTGGCCGACCCAGGGCAAGCGCCCCAGCGTATTGCTCAGGAAAGGTTGGACATCATCGGAAAACCAGGGCGCAAAAATGAAAAGCCCCCAGATGCCGTAGATGATCGAGGGAATGCCGGCCAGAAGCTCCACGGCGATGCCGATCGGGCGGCGCATCCAGCGGGGAGCGATTTCGGTGATGAAAAGGGCGATGCCGAAACTGATCGGCACGGCCAATACGATGGCGATCGCGGAGGTCACCAGCGTGCCGAGAATGGAAGAAGCCGCGCCGTAGTCGTCCTTGACCGGATTCCAGGCCGAGGACACGAAGAAATGGGCGCCGAAATGCTCGAAGGCCGGCCAGCCGCCGTGGAAAAGCACGACGATGATGGCGCCAAGCACGAGTAGGACGAACCAGGCGAAGGCCTGGGTTCCCCAACGGAAGATCGTGTCGTTACGGCGTCCCCTGCGCAAGCGGGCCGCCGTCACAAGGGCGCCCGAGGCAGACACGGAACTGGCTGGAGTGTCTTCGCTCATTAGATTTGCTTGAGGGAAAAGAGCGGCGGGGCCAAAGCCCCGCCGCAGCCATGACAATTGTTATTGTGCCACATGCCTGTTCGGCTTGGGCAAGCTTACTTGGGCAGTCCGCTGACTTTGACCTGGTCGTGCCAGGTCATTTTGATCATTTTCACGACGCTCATCGGCATGGGAATGTAGTCCAGGCTGCCGGCAATGCCCTGGCCCTTCGTATAACCCCAGTCGAAGAACTTCAGAACGGCGCGGACGTGGGCGGCGCTCTTCGGCTTGGCGTGCACCAACACGAAGGTCGCACCCGTGATCGGCCAGCTGTCGGCGCCGGGCTGATCGGTCAGCATCAGGTAGTAGCCGGGAGCATGCTTCCAGTCGGCATTGGCGGCCGCGGCGGCAAAATTCTTGGCCGTCGGGGCCACGCGATGGCCGGTCTTGTTGAGCATGTCGGCGTAGTTCATCTTGTTCTTGAGAACGTAGGCATACTCGTTGTAGCCGATCGCGCCCTTGATGCGCTGCACGTAGGCGGCGACGCCTTCGTTGCCCTTGCCGCCGACGTTGCCGCTGGAGGGCCAGTCGACCGCCTTGCCGACACCCAGCTTCGCCTTCCACTCGTGGCTGACCTTGGCCAGGTAGTCCGTGAAGATGAAGGTCGTGCCGGAGCCGTCGGAACGGTGCACCACGGTGATGCGCAGGTCAGGCAGGTTCAGGCCCGGGTTCAGCTTCTTGATCGCCGGATCGTTCCACTTGGTGATGTTGCCCAGGTAGATGTCGGCGAGCACGGAGCCCGAGAGGACCATCTGGCCGGGCTTCACGCCCGGGACGTTGATCGTCGGGATGACGCCGCCCATCGCGGCCGGGAACTGCACCAGGCCATGCTTTTTAAGCTGCTTGATGGTCAGCGGCGCATCGCTGGCGCCGAAATCGACGGTACCCGCCTCGATCTGGCGGATGCCGCCGCCGGAGCCGATCGACTGGTAGTTCAGCTCGACGCCGGTCTGCTTGGAGTACTGGTCCGCCCAGGCGGAGTACAGCGGGTAGGCAAAGCTGGATCCGGCGCCGGTGATCGTCTTGACCTCGCCGGCATGGGCCGTGAAGGCGAACAGCGCGGTGGCGCCGAGAGCCATTGCAACAATTAACTTCTTCATCATTTCCTCCAACATTCGGGATGTGGTTCAGATGTCATGATGACAATCGAAAATAACAGAGTGGTGACACAGGTCAGAAAGCGGCCTGCATCCAGATACCGAATTCCTGGTATTTGCCGCTGTTGACACCACCAATCGAGCCATTACCGGTGCTCACGAAGCCATTATCCGCCTTGTCGTACTTGTAGACGAAGGCAATGCGGATCTGCTTGCTGGCGATGTACTGCAAGCCCACGTTGTAGTATGTGTTCTTCGTATCGGAATAACACGTCGGGCTGACCGCCGCGGTCAGGTCCTTGCAGGGCTTGAGGTTGTCATAACGGGCAAACACGCCCCACACCGGCGTAAAGTTATAGCTGCCGAAAACAGAATAGCCGTCGGCATTGGTGCTGTAGGCGGTGGTCACGTTGTTCCAGTTCTTGGCGCTGAAATAGCTCACGCCGGCATTCCAGCCCTTGGCCTCATAGACCGCGGCCAGATCGTAACGGCTGGCCGTGTTGGTGGCCGGCACCGTCTGCGTATCCTGCCCGCGCTTGCCGGTATAACCACCGACCAGGAGATGCAGGCCACCGACCGCATTGAAGTCCAGGCGGCCTTCCAGGTCCATGCCCTTGCTGCGGCTGGGATTCTTGTAGCCGCCGCCGTTGACCAGAGAGACTTGCCAGTTGATTTTCCCCTGGTTACCTAGCAAGTGCAGGCCCCAGTCCGCCGAGTTGCCGAAGTGATACTCGTCGATCATGACGTTTTCGACGTAGCGATACCGGTACAGGTCTTCCATGTGTGGAATCCAGGGCATGTCGGCCACGCCGATGCGCAGCTTCATGCCGTCGCCGAGCTTGCGCTGGGCATAGAGATTCTTAATGTAGACATTGGTTTCGCCGATGACGGACTTGTAGTTGAAGTCCGTGCGGAAACGCATGGACCAATCATCGTTAAACGCCGTGTCCAACGTCAGGTAACCACGCTTGACGTCAACGCCATAGCCCGTGGGATTGACGTCGGTACCGTCGCTGCTGTTGGTGATGGAGCTCATATCTGCGTAGATCTTGACTCCAAGTTTCGTGTGCTGGCTGAGATAGCTGATGCTACCCGGATCAGCCGCGTGGGCTCCACCGGCTGCGAGCAACAGACCGGCCGAAGCTGAAGCTACTGCCACAATCTTCTTCACTGTCATAACCTCCAAAGTTCTGAGTGATGCAACGGCCAAACGTTTCCCCAGCCGTTGGGCGCGCAGCTTAGAGGTCTTATGTGACAGCTTTGTGACGCCTATATGGCGCTTTTGTGACTCTGGATCCAAGAGGCGCCAGGCAGGCTGGTTCGCCCTTCCTAGCGATCCTGCAGAAGAATCCGCCGGGGTGGAAACAGGCAACTGAAAGTAGTGCCCGCTCCCACCGCGCTTTCGATCTCCAACCGACTTTCATGCCGATCGAGGGCATGCTTGACGATTGCCAGGCCCAGCCCCGTGCCCCCGCTGGCCCGCGAACGGCCGACATCGACCCGATAGAAACGCTCAGTCAGCCGCGGAATATCGCTGGCCGGAATGCCGGGGCCGTTGTCGTCCACCGCAAATCGCGCACCCTCCCCGCAGGGCGCCCACGTGACCGTGATCTTGCTGCCCGGAGGCGTATGGCGGACAGCATTGATGATCAAATTCGAGAAAACGCTCTGTAATTCATTGGGTTGGCCGCGCAGATACAGTCTGGGCGTAATATCCAGCCGGATATGGTGACGCCCGCCCGAAAGCGAATCGGCCTGGCGGGCAATACGCTCCAGCAGCGCGGGTACATCGACCTGCTCCCACTCCGCACGGGCACTTTCCGACTCCAGGCGCGCCAGGGTCAGCATGTCATTGACGATATCCTCCATGCGCACCGTTTGCAGGCGCATGTCCCCCAGCGGTTCCTGCCAGGTCTTGAGGCTTTTCCCGGCCAATGCGTCCTCGTGAATCAGATCCAGGTAGCCCCTTAGGACGGTCAGGGGCGTACGCAGCTCATGTGAGGCGTTGCTGACGAAATCGCGCCGGGTCTGCTCCAGGCGGGTCAGTTCGCGCTGGATGTCGCCCCACAAACCCCAGGCGCGCGATGCCTGGGCGAAAGCGGCGCCGTGCAGGCGTCTGTAGAGCAGGACGGCATTGGCCAGGTGCCAGGCGAAATAGACCAATACCGCCAGAAACAGGGCCTCGAAAATGCGCCCGAGAACAAAGCCCGCAATGACAGCAACTGCCAGCCAGCTCAGGGCCAGGGCCGCTTCCTTGCGCCAGGCCCCGGTCATAGGTCGACCGAGAAACGATAACCGCTGCCGCGCACGGTCTGGAGGCACTTGTCGTAGCCGGCCGGCGCCAGGGACTTGCGCAAGCGCAGCACGTAAACGTCCACGGTGCGTTCATCCACGTAGACCCCCCGGCCCCAGACCCGGTCCAGCAACTGGTCCCGGCTGTAGACCCGATCCGGGTGGCCGGTAAAGAACTCCAGCAGGCGGTATTCGGTCGGTCCTAGGTCCAGCGATTTGCCGTTGATCGTGACGCGTTGGCTGGCGCGATTGACCACGAGGTCGCCTAGCTCGATCAGCTCCTCTTCGCCACCCGGCAACATCCGACGCAGGACGGCACGGATACGGGCCACCAATTCAGACGGGGAAAACGGCTTGGTCACGTAATCATCGCAACCGAGATCGAGCCCACGAACACGATTCTCCTCTTCGGCCCGCGCCGTAACCATAATGATGGGCAATTCGCGCGTCGCGGGATCTCCCCGCAATTCGCGGGCAAAATCGAGGCCGCTGAGTCCGGGCAGCATCCAGTCGAGCAGGACCAAGTCCGGCGGCCGGTCCGCGATCTGCAGACGCGCTGCCCGCGCATCTTCGGCTTCGCTGACCTCGAAACCGGCCCGCTCCAGACTGAACCGCGTCATGCGGCGGATGGGCTCTTCGTCCTCGACGACCAATATGTGCTTGCCTTTCATACTCCTGGATTCCGGTGTCGGCGTTTTAATCGAAAAATAGTTTATGACGCCAGTATGACAATCCGGTGACTGCCGATCGCCATTTTTTCCGGTATTTCCGGCCGCCCCGGCGCGGCTTACGGGCACACCCGATCCGCTAGACTGGATGAGTCGCAAACCTGGCAACTATCATGACAGAAGCCGCACCATCTGGCGAAGAGCATCGCCTCAAGCTGCGCAACCTCCGTGCCGAGGACTACCCGGACATGAAATCGGTGATGGACCGCGTGTACGCCGGCCCTCTGGGCGGAAGCTGGACCCGCGAACAGTTCCTGTCCCAGCTCGCCCGGTTTCCGGAGGGCCAGATCTGCATCGAGGACAATGGCCGCGTCGTCGGCGCCGCCATGTCGCTGATCGTGGACTACGAACAATACGGCGACCGGCATTCCTATGCCGAAATTACCGCAGACGGGTATTTCACGACGCATGATCCCGACGGCGACGTGCTTTACGGCGCGGAGGTTTTCGTCGACCCGGATTACCGCAACATGCGCCTGGGCCGCCGCCTCTACGACGCCCGCAAGGAACTGTGCCGCAAGCTCGGCCTGCGCGCGATCATTGCCGGGGCACGCATACCCGGCTACCACGAGTACGCCGATGAAATGACTCCGGAGAAATACCTGGAACTGGTTCACCAGCGGGAAATCCGTGATCCCATTCTCAGTTTCCAGCTGGCCAATGATTTCCACGTCCGCCGGATCAGCCGCGATTACCTGCCCGAGGACGAAGCCTCGCGCGGTTACGCAACGATCGTGCAGTGGAACAACATCTTCTACACACAGAAAAGCCCCGCACTGATCGGCGGCCGCAAGTCGATCGTGCGCCTGGGCACGGTGCAATGGCAGATGCGGCCCATGAGCACCGTCGATGAGCTGATGCAGCAGGTCGAGTTCTTCGTCGACGCGCTGGCCGGCTACCAGTCCGACTTCGCGCTGTTCCCGGAATTCTTCAATGCCCCGCTGATGGGCCAGTTCGACCAGAGCAATCCTGCGGAGGCCATGCGCGAACTCGCCCAATTTACCGATGAGATTTGCGAGCGCATGCAGCAGCTCGCGGTAGGTTACAACATCAACATCATCTCGGGCAGCCTGCCGGTCTACAAAGACGAAGGGCTCTATAACGTATCGCTGCTGTTCCGCCGCGACGGCACCCGCGACGAACAATACAAGCTGCATGTCACGCCCGACGAGCGCGCTTACTGGGGCGTCCGGGGCGGCAATGACCTTAAGGTACTGGATACCGACGTGGGCAAGATCGGCATCCTGGTCTGCTACGACTGCGAGTTTCCCGAACTCCCCCGCTTGCTCGCGGAACAGGGCATGCGCATCCTGTTCGTACCGTTGTGGACCGACACCAAGAACGGCTATCTGCGCGTACGCGCCTGCGCCCAGGCCCGCGCGGTGGAAAACGAATGCTACGTAGCGATCACCGGCAACGTCGGCAATCTGCCCAAGGTCGAGAACGCCGACATCCAGTACTCGCAATCAGCGGTATTCTCGCCGTGCGATTTCGCTTTCCCACACGACGGGATCGTCGCCGAAAGCACGCCTAACACGGAAATGACCCTGATCGCGGACCTCGACCTCAACCGCCTGCGGCGCCTGCGCAACGAGGGCTCCGTGCAGAATTTCCGCGACCGACGTCTGGACCTCTACCAGGTCCGCTGGCTGGGCGGAGACAAAAAAGACTGAGGGGCGCAAGCGCCCCTCAGTCCGTCTCGAAGCTCAGCGGGCTTTATGCGCCACCACCACTAGACTGGTGCTGCGAATGCGTAGCCGAAAGCTTGCGCATCCAGGGCAGCACTATCAGAGCAATGATCACGCAGCCGATGGCTGCGTAACCCAGCTTGTTGAACAGGGCCGTGTAAATCGGCAGGCTGTGCACCGGGTTGGTCATGTTCTTCGGCACGCTCGCGAGCGTCGCAACCATACCGCCAAGGTACTGTGAGATGCCGACGGCCACGAAGTAGGCTCCCATCATGAAGCCGCCCATACGGGCCGGCACATAGCGCGCCACGAATGCCAGGCCCAATCCGCTGACCAGCAGTTCGCCCAGCGACTGGAAGCCATAGCCGATGATCATCACCCAGGAAGAGGCCTTGCCGTCGACGGCGAAGTGCCCGGCCAGGCTGTAGGTAAAGAACCCGAGGGCGACCATGACAAAACCGAGTGCGAACTTCCCGGCAATCGATAGATCCTTGTTGCGTCGTGCTGCAGAGTTATAGATCACGGCAAGGATCGGGCTAAGGATAAATATCCAGATCGGGTTGAGCGCCTGGAACTGGGCCGGCTTCCAAGTAAACAGATGCCAGCCAAACAGGTACTGGTTCCAATCGATATTGCGCAAGGCGAACAGGTTCATCGAGGTGGACATCTGCTGGTAGAAAATGAAGAACAGCACGGTTTCGAAGGTCAACACCAGGGCAACGATCAGCCCGGCGCGTTCCGTGTGATGGCTTTTCATGATCAGATAGGTAAATATGCCCAGCACCGCAACGGCCGCGGCATAGACGAACAACCGTGCCACCAGTTCGTAATTGAGGATGAAGGCGGAGAGGAAAATGACCGCCACACCACCGGCCAATACGGCACCCAGCTTCTTCACCGAAAATGGCTGACTGTCTGGCTCGGAACCGATGTGATCGAGCGTGTGGCGCATCACGAAATAATTGGTCAGGCCAACAAGCAGACCGAAACAGCACACGGCGAAGGCAGCATGCCAACCCAAGCCATGACCGTAGTGCGAATTGAAATAATCCTTGATCCAGGGCGTCAACAGCATCGACACCATAGAGCCGATATTCACCGCCATGTAGTAGATCGTGAAAGCACTGTCGATCTTGGTGTCGTCACCCTCGTAGATCTTGCGCACCAGGTTGCCGGCATTGGCCTTGAACAAGCCGTTGCCGACTACGATTACGCCCAATGCGAAAAACAGAAATATGTCGCCCACATTCGGGACGACCATGAGGGCGTAACCCAGCGCCAGCACCATGGCGCCCAGCAGCATGGTGCGCCGGGTGCCGAGGATCTTGTCCCCGACCCAGCCGCCGATGGCGGGCGATACGTAAATCAATGCGGCCGCGGCGCCCCAAGTCAGATTAGCGCGATCATCGCCAAAGCCCAAACGCTGGACCATGTAGTAGACGATAAGCGCTTGCATGCCGTAATAGCCGAAGCGCTCCCACATCTCGATGAGGAACACGGTGCTGAAAGAACGGGTCTGTGAGACCGGAAGTGTTTGATTCGTCATAAGTGTATTTCCGTGGCTTTTAATAAACAGTCGATTAATAGCTGCCCGGAGTATACACGGATAAAAAGCCTTGCTGCTACAAGCGCTTGGAGCTCAGGGAATGGTTACGACCGCAATTGGGACACGTGACCACATCCTTGGGGAAACGCGGCGGCACCTTCAATTTCACCCCGCAGGGGCAATCTATGAAGCGATATCCCTGGGCACTCCACAAGGCGTTTGTCGTGTCACGCCGACGCGAAGCCCGTGAAGAAACATCGGCGGATCCGTCTGCCGATGCCGCGCGTGTCTGCACGGCATCCTTTTCGCGCGCGGCGGAAAACGGCACCACGCCGACGGCGCGTCCGCTCACGCTCTTGAACGCCTTGTCGTAGGACGCGTAGCTCACGTCGTTGCTCATTGACCGCAGAATCCGGATGCGCTCGGATATCGGCGGATGCGTGCTGCTGAGATCCGACAGGCCGCGCGCGCCGGTCTTCAGGGGATTGGCAATGTAAAGCGCAGCCGTCGCCCGGCTGACCTGGGGCATCGGCGTCGTATTCGCCGCAATCTTCTCCAGCGCACTGGCCAAGCCTTCCGGGTAGCGGGTATACCGCGCCGACGACGCATCGGCCAGGTACTCACGGCGACGCGAGAGCGCGAAATAGAACAACTGCGCGAGAATCGGCGCAATGATGACCAGGACCAGCGCCACCAACATCATGATGGCCTGCGCCTGTCCGCCGCCACCACTCGAGGAGGTACGGCGTCCTCCGCTTCCGCCACCGAACAAAAACCCATAGAAGCCGATATCGGCCAGCATCACGATCGCGCCGATCATGATCGTGGCCACCATCATGTAAAGCACGTCGCGGTTGGCGACATGGCCGATTTCGTGACCGATCACGCCCTGCAGTTCGTCGCGATTCAGGCGCTCGAGCAACCCCGCGGTCACTGCGATCTTGGCCTGCTCCGGGCTGCGCCCGGTTGCGAAGGCATTGGGAGCCTCGACATCCAGAATGTAGACCTCCGGCGTCTTCGGCAAGCCGGCAGCGATGGTCATTTCCTCAACGACGTTGAACAGGACCGGATGATCCTTCTTCTCGATCCGCCGCGCCCCACTCGCCTGAAGAATCAGGGCGTCACCCTGGAACCAAGCCACGAATGCGAGCACGGCCCAGATCACAAAAGCGACCAGCAACCCTTCCAGTGGCCGGTGCCAGAAAGCCAGGCCGAGCCCGTAGCCGAGCGCTCCAAGCAGCGCTGCCATGGCGGCCATCAGAACGAAGGCCCGACGTTTGTTGGCCCGAATCAGTTCAAACATCGATTAGAACCTCTCGCAGAAACGCAAAGGCACAGAGTGCTAAAAAGATTCTGCAAAAGTCTTTTCTCTGTTCCCTTTGCGTCTTGGCGTCTTGGCGAGAAATTTTCTTCAACACGATCAATCCGAGAAGCTGACCTTGGGCGCTTCGCGTTCCGCAGCCTCTTCGATCTCGAACGATTCGGCTTCCTTGAAGCCGAACATGCCCGCCATTATGTTGGCCGGGAATGTCTGGATCTTGTTGTTGAAAGCCATCACCGCATCGTTATAGAACTGGCGTGCAAAACTGATTTTGTTTTCGGTCGAGGTCAATTCTTCCTGCAGGGCCATGAAGTTCTGGTTGGCCTTGAGATCGGGATAGTTTTCCGACACGGCAAACAGCGAACGCAGTGTCTTCGACAGGGCGTTCTCGGCCTGTGCCTGCTCCGCCACGCTGCCACCGGAAATGTTGACCGCCTGGGTTCGCGCCTTGGTGACGCTTTCCAGGGTTTCACGCTCGTGGTGCATGTAGCCTTTCACCGTCTCTATGAGGTTCGGAATCAAGTCATGCCGGCGCTTGAGCTGCACGTCGATCTGCGCCCAGGCGTTCTTGACCTGGTTGCGGAAACGCACCATCGCGTTGTACATGCCAATCACGAACAAAACGACAAGAACGACGATTGCAATAAAAATCCAGAGACCAATCATTTGCCTGACTCCTGAGATGAAACGGTGCCTTTACGCACATCTTCGTTCGCAAAGGTTTCACCGAGAAAACCGAGAACGGCGGCACCCGCCGAGTCTTTTTCCAGCCCGCGTATCAGCGCACCCAGTTCGCCGGCATCGAACCACAAACCATGCCGCGGGCAACGGTCGAGCAACAGCGACACGTCCGAATTCGGGCTCGCCTTCTCCATTTTGCGACGGCAGCGTGGACAACGCCGGCGCGCCTCCGAATTCTCCGCCACTTTGCCGATCAGGCCGTGGTCAATACTGATGCCCGCTTTCTCCGCCAGCAATTCCAGCTCCCCGGCATCGAACCATATCCCGTGACAGTGCGCGCACCAGTCCACCTCGATGCCTTCCCGCTCGACAACGACCAGATCGTGCTTGCAGGCCGGGCAACGCATGACGAATCAGTCTGCCGTAATCATGGGCAGGTCGAGCCCGCGTTCACGGGCCACTTCCACGGCCCTGTCGTAGCCGGCATCGGCATGGCGCATGACGCCCGTGCCGGGATCGTTGACCAGCACCCGGGCCAGAGCACGTTCGGCGCGCTCGCTGCCGTCGGCGACGATCACCACCCCCGCGTGCAGCGCATAACCCATGCCCACGCCGCCGCCATGGTGATAACTGACCCACGAGGCACCGCCCGCCGTATTCAGCAACGCATTCAGCACCGGCCAATCCGCCACGGCATCGGAACCGTCACGCATACCCTCGGTTTCGCGATTCGGCGAAGCCACCGAGCCCGAATCCAGGTGATCACGACCGATGACGATCGGAGCCTTGAGTTCGCCATTGCGCACCATCTCGTTGAACGCCAGGCCCAGCTTGTGCCGTTCCTGGTAACCCAGCCAACAGATCCGGCAGGGCAGCCCCTGGAACTGGATGCGCTCGCGCGCCATGTCCAGCCAACGGTGCAGGTGCGGCTTGTCGGGGAACAGCTCTTTTGCCTTGGCATCGGTCTTGTAGATGTCTTCCGGATCGCCGGACAGGGCCGCCCAACGGAAAGGGCCCATGCCTTCACAGAACAGCGGGCGAATATAGAGGGGCACGAAGCCCTTGAAATCGAAGGCATTTTCAACGCCGGCATCCTGCGCCATAGCGCGAATGTTATTGCCGTAGTCGAAGGTGGGGATGCCCTTGCCCTGGAATCCGAGCATGGCCCTCACCTGCTGCGCCATGGAGTCCTTGGACAGGCGCACGTATTCGTCCGGATCCGACTCCCGCAACTTCGCGGCCGCTTCCAGCGAGTAACCCACTGGGATATAGCCGTTGAGCGGATCGTGCGCCGAGGTCTGGTCCGTCACCAGGTCGGGCAGGTAATCGCCCTTGTAGATTTCCTCGAAGATAGTGGCGGCATTGCCCAGCAGGCCTACGGAAACGGCCTCGCCGGCCTCCGTGGCTTCCCGGATCATGGCCAACGCCTCATCGAGGCTGTCGGCCTTCTTGTCGAGATAACCGCTATCCAGGCGCTTCTGTATGCGTTCGGGATCCACTTCCACGGCGAGGCAGCAGAGCCCGGCAAACACCGCCGCCAGGGGCTGGGCTCCGCCCATGCCACCCAATCCACCCGTCAACAGCCAGCGGCCTTCGGGCTTCCCATCGTAGTGCTGACGCACGGCTTCGGCGAAGGTTTCATAGGTCCCCTGCACAATGCCCTGCGATCCAATATAAATCCAGGAACCGGCCGTCATCTGCCCGAACATCATCAGGCCTTTGCGGTCCAGTTCGAAAAAATGCTCCCAGGTCGCCCATTTGGGCACCAGGTTCGAATTGGCGATCAACACGCGCGGCGCCTCTTCATGCGTCCTGAAAACGCCGACCGGCTTGCCCGACTGGATCAACAGCGTCTCGTCATTCTCGAGGCGCTTGAGCGTGGCGACAATGGCATCGAAGCACTCCCAGTTGCGGGCAGCACGGCCAATACCGCCATAAACTACCAGTTCCTTCGGGTTCTCTCCTACGCTTGGATCCAGGTTGTTGTGTAACATCCGCAGGGCGGCTTCCTGCACCCAGCCCTTGCAGGACAAAGCGGGCCCCGTCGGGGCCCGCAATTCGACATCTCTGTAGCGCGTATTCATGAAATGCCTCAAAAACCGCCGCCGACTCCGGAATTCATGCTGGCATTTTTCTCTACCTGCTTATGTTCCGCCGTCTGGTTCGCTTCGTAACTGCTCCGAGACGTACAGCGACGAGAACCGATATGCGTACCCAGAGCCGGCTGGAATGTACACACTTCGTTCGATCGAGAACCAGAGTCGGCAACCGATTTATTCCCCCTGCTGGCACAACCTCCCACAAAGATACTCCCCATGGTTACGATGGCAATCAGCCCCGTAATCTTGATAAGTTTAGAATTCAACAAAATATCCTCTGAAATAAAGCATGAAGAGGTAGTTTATAAGAAAAGTCTTTCCCGCGACAGCAGCGCAGCTGCTCTGTCGAAAACGGATTCAGGCTTTTGGAGCAACGCAAGATTCTGACGGACGACCGCGCCACACTCCGGATTCCTGGTCTTAAAGCAGCGAAATCAAGCGCCGTATCCAATTCCACAAGCGCGGCCAGCCATCCAAGGGCATCTGACAAGATGCATCGGCAGGCTTATCATGTGTAAAGAATTCAGCTAGTTCTTTGAACCCTTCGCGCAAGCCAATCCCCCCTCCAGCAACAAGGAACCCCGCCATGCCCAGCATTCGACGTCCCATTTTGCTCGCTTTATCCCTGGCGCTTGCGATACTACCCAACGTCGTCTTCGCCCAGCCCGTACCCTCCGTTCTTTTCCATGCCTTGTCCTGGCGTTTCATTGGCCCCTACCGGGGTGGACGCGTCGATGCGGTCGCCGGAGTCGCAGGCCGCCCCGGCCTCGGTTTCTTCGGCGCGGTGGACGGCGGCGTGTTCAAGACCACCGATGCTGGCGTCACCTGGCAGCCCCTGTTCCAGCACGAACCCGTCGCCTCGATCGGCGCCATCGGCGTTGCCGCCTCGGACCCGAAAGTGATTTATGTGGGCACGGGCGAATCCACCATTCGCTCCAACGCGAGCTACGGCGACGGAATCTGGCGCTCCGATAACGGCGGCAAGACCTGGCACCACATCGGCCTCGACGACACACGCCATATCGGCGCCCTGCTGGTCTCGCCCAAGGACCCCAACGATGTCGTGGTTGCCGCGCTGGGCCATGTCTGGGGCCCGAACAAGCAACGTGGGGTATTTCTCACCACCGACGGCGGCAAAACTTGGCACAAAACGCTTTATGTCAATGAAAGCACGGGCGCCGTCGACTTGGCCCGCGATCCGGATCACCCGAACAGCATTTACGCAACAACCTGGAATGCTCGCCGCATGCCCTGGTTTCAATACGCTCCCGTGAGCGGGCCGGGCGCGGCCATCTATCACTCAGACGATAGCGGCAAGACCTGGCACAAGCTGGCCATGAAAGGACTTCCGCAGCACATGGGCCGCATAGGCATCGCCGTAGCATCCGGCACGCCCGGCCCGAGGCTGTATGCCATCGTCAACGGGGTGCAGAACGCCAGCGACCCCGACCACGCCGGGCCGAGCAGCGGCCTGTACCGATCCGATGATGGCGGCGCCAGCTGGGCACTCGTCAACGACGAAGACCGCATAGCCGGGCGCGGCTGGTACTTCGGACAGATCGAGGTCGATCCAGCAAATCCCGACATCGTTTACGTGCCCAACACGTCGCTGTACCGCTCCACCGACGGGGGCAAGCATTTCACGGCCATCAAGGGCTCGCCGGACGGTGACGACATGCAGCGCCTGTGGATCGATCCCAAAGACCCGGCCCACATGATCACCTCGGCCGACCAGGGCACGGCGATCACTCTGGACGACGGCGCGCACTGGTCGAGTTGGTTCAATCAGCCGACCGCGCAGATCTATCACATCAGCACGGATAACCGCGTACCGTTCCATGTCTACGGCACACAGCAGGATTCCGGTGCGCTGGAAATCCCCTCGCGCGCCATCGATGGCATTATCACCAACAACGACTGGCACCCGGTCTCGGGCGGCGAATCGGGCTATGTCTTCCCACGCAAGGGAGACCCCTCGATCATCTATGGCGCCACCTTCGGCGGAGTCGTCACCCGTTTCAACACAAAAACCCAGATGACGCAGCGCATTTCTCCAGTACCGATCGTGCCATTCGGCGCGGACCCCGACAGCATGCGGTATTACTTTCCCTGGAATACCGCCTTCGCCCTGTCGCCGTTCGACGCCGACACTCTTTATCTCGGTGCCCAGGTAGTCTTGAAAACCACCGATGCGGGGCAACACTGGGAACCGATCAGTCCCTACCTGACGCGGAAAAACGACAAAGCCAAGTGCAGCTCTCCACCGACGCGCCAGACCGCGGCCCAATGCGGCTACTCGGTGGTCTATGCACTGGCCATTTCGCCGGCCAAGCGCAGCGTAATCTGGGCGGGCACCGATGACAGCCGTGTCTGGCTGACTTCCGATGGCGGCAAACACTGGCGTGACGTCACACCGAAAGGCCTGGGCCGCTGGAGCCGTGTGGATACGATAGAAGCAGACCCGCATGATCCTGCCACCGCTTACGTCGCAATCGACCGCCATGAGTCGAACGACACGGCCCCCTATATCTACATCACGCGTGACGCCGGCAGGCATTGGCGCAAGGCCGTCAAAGGTATTCCGCAAGGCGACTATGTCCATGTCGTGCGCGCCGATCCGAAGCGCAAGGGCCTGCTGTATGCCGGTACCGAACAGGGCCTGTTCGTCTCCTTCGACGACGGCCGCCAGTGGCAATCGCTGCAATTGAACTTGCCCACCACTTCCGTACGTGACCTGGTCGTACACGGAGATGACCTGGTGGCCTCCACGAGCGGGCGAGGCATCTGGATTCTCGATGACATCGAACCACTGCGGGAAGCCAGCGCGGCACTGGCGGAGAAGGCGGTGCACCTCTACCAGCCCGCGCCCGCCATACGCTTTCGCCTTAGCCTCTACCCCGCCGAGTCGCGCCCGCCCGAACTTCCGCACGCGGCCAATCCGCCCACGGGCGCCATCATCGACTACTGGCTCGGCAAGCACCCCAGCGGACCGGTCACGCTCGACATCTATGCATCCGACGGCAAACTGGTGCGTCACTACTTAAGTACCGACAAGCCCGCAAGGATGCCGGCAGGCAATTTCCCCGACTACTGGAAATCGCCGCCGAACATCCTCTCCGCCACGACCGGCACCCATCGCTTCGTCTGGGATATGCACTACATGCCGCCGACCTGGCCCAGTCCCCAATGGGGCCGCCCGCCTGTGCTGCATCGCACACCACGAGGCCCCCAAGGCCCCTTGGTCTTGCCCGGACACTACCGCGTCGTGCTCACGGTGGACGGCAAACGCTACGAGAAACCGCTCATCATCAAGCCTGATCCCAACGCCGACGCCTCGCCTGCCGCACTAAAGGCCAATTTCGACCTGGCTCTGGCCATCGAGGGCACTATCGACCGCAATGCCCGGCTGCTTAGAAGCAGCCGGGCGGCCGAGGCCCATGCGCGCAAACACGGCCATAGCCACAGGGCCGAGCAGATTGCACACGTGCTCAAGCACTGCAAGCTGAAGCATGCCAACGAGCAACTATCGGGACTTATGGGCCAGCTGGCCGGCAACGACTATGCACCCAATCCGGCAGTCGCCCAGTTGGCGGCAAAACTGCGAAACGAGAGTCAGCAGGCGAGTGACGCGCTAGCGGCGTTGTTGATCCCAGGACTCTGAACCTTCCATTCACACAACGAAAGGAGGCAGTATGCAAGAATGTCCCATCACCAGTGATTGGATCGAACTCGAACCCGGCTTGCGTGCATGGCTTGCGCGTCCCGAAGGCGTCGAATCCCCGCCGGGTGTCATGATTTATATCGAGGCCTTCGGGGTCAACGAGCACATGCGCAATGTGGCCGACCGCTATGCAAGGGCCGGCTATGCGGCCATCGTGCCAGACGTTTACCACGGCGTGATCGCCGACTATGGAGATATGGATACGGCGCTCGGCCAGCTCAAGAAGATGAACGACGGTCAGGTCGTGAGGGAAAGCGCCCTGGCCCTGGACGCCCTGGAGAAAGTGGGCGTAGCCCATCCGCCCGCCGCAGTTGGTTTCTGCCTGGGCGGCCGTCTGGCCTTCCTGGCCGGACTGGAACTGGGCGAGCGCCTCTCGGCCGTCGTGGCCTACTACGGCGGCGGCATCGGCGCCGAGAAAGACCGCTTCGGGCGGCCAATCCTGATCGAGCGCGCCGCGGAATTCGTCCCGCCCTTGTTGCTTCATTATGGCGGCCAGGATGGCTCGATTCCGTCCACCGAACACGGACGCATCGCTACCGCCCTTTCGGAAGCCGGCAAACGCTACATTATGTCCGTTTACCCACAGGCGGGGCACGGCTTCGACTGCAATGAACGGCAGAGCTACGATGCCGAAGCGTCGGCCGAAGCCTGGACGCTGACCCAGCAATTCCTGGGGCGTTACACCGTGAGTACCGGCTGATCCTCAGCCAGCCTTAGGTGAATCGAACAGCACCTGGCGGACGAAGGGAATAGTCAGACGGCGTTGCGCGGCCAGCGCCGCTTCGTCCAGCCGGCTCACCGCCTGGGTGATCGCCTCCGGGTCGCGCGCCAGGCGCGTCACGAGAAACTGCGCGACCGGCGCCGGCAGCTCGAGCCCGCGCGTATGCGCCACATGGGCCGCAAGTTCGGCCAACTCCGACTCGTCAAGCAACCGCAGGGAGTAAATAGGTCCCCAGGCCAATCGCGACGCCAGGTCGGGAAGCCCCAGCTTCAGCCGGTCGGGTGGTTCACGGCCTGCGGCTAGCCAACCGGCGCCGCGCTCACGCAGCGCTTCGAGCAGGCGGAACAGCGCGCGTTCCCAGGCGGCATAGCCGGCAATGCGTTCCAACGCATCCAGTGCCACGAAGTCCAGGGTGCCCCAGCCTTCGATCAAATCCGGATCGAGCATATAGGCGTCGTCGAAGGACAAGTAGGCGCAAGTCACCCCGCGCTCATGCGCGCCCCGCCAGGCGGCTTTCAGCAAATGGGTCTTGCCCACGCCTGCAGGGCCGTGGAGAAAAATGATTTTCTCCCCGGTGCCCGACGCAGATTCACGGGCCACGGCACAGGCAGCCCGGTTGGGACCGGGCCAAAACGTGTCGAAATGGGTAGCGGTAGCGAGACTGAGTCCCGACAGTCCGAGTTGGCGCATCAGGAGGCGTCGCGGCGCGCGGCCAGGTTATTGCGCTCGCGCAGGAAGCGGATGCCCCAGGTCAGCTGGTAATCGAGCCAGCTCACAAACAGCGAGGCGGCGAGCAGCCATACCAGGATCTCTTGCCAGGTCGTATCCAGCCATGGATGCAGGCCCTGCACGACCAGGGCGATACCCACCACGATGAGCAGGCCGGTAGTGATCTTGCTGGTCAGCGCCGGCTGTATGACAAACGGGCCCACCCGCCAGCGATAAATTGCCGCGCCGGAGACGATGATCAGGTCGCGGCCGAACATCAAACCGATAAGCCACCAGGGGACTCGATGCGCAACCGCCAGAGTCGTGTACGTGCCCAACACCAGCAGCTTGTCCGCCGCCGGATCCAGCAGCGCCCCCAAACGGCTCGACCAACCGCAGCGCTTGGCGATAGCGCCATCCAGCGCATCACTGATTCCGGCCGCAGCAAACAATCCCAAGGCCATCCCGAAACGCCCAGTAGCCAGCGCCCAGACCACGGGTACGACCATGATCATGCGCATGATGGACAGCATGTTGGGCAAGAAACGCATCAGTCAGTCACGGTGTGTAGCTGAGATGAATTTCCGGAATCCTGGCAGGCCCCGTGGCAGCCACCGGTGACAACATGGTGGCGGACGACGGGGCCAGACTGAGCGAGCCGGCAACCGTCAAGGCCTGTTGCAGATCCGCGACCGCTCCGGCATAAGGCACCCGGAATCCAACCAGGTTGCCGCGTACACCATCCAGTTGCAGGCTGCCAACCCCGGGCACCGCCTTGATCAGCGTTTCAACCTGTTTGAGATTCGTAAGCGAGGTGACTCCGGAAACCACGACACGCATCTGCCCTCCGCCGCCGACACTGGGCAGATAAGCCAATTGTTGAGCAAGCAACGTCGTCGCCCGGCCGACCGCTGCGGCGCCAGCCTGCTGAGGCGTATCCGCGGTTTCCTGGAAAGGCATGGAATTGTTGTCGAACACCAGTGTCCACTGGCTCTTTACACCGACATCGGCTGAATTGATCACGCCAATCAACATGGCGTGGGCGCCATAACGCTGGCTGGCCGATTGCAGCGCGGGCAGAAACAGGGTTCGGATATCGAATCCCGACACCTGTTTTTGATCGGTCAAATCCATCAAGGGAATGATCAACGGCAAGCCTCGTTGTCGAGCCTCTTGGCGCATGGACGATACGATCGGGGCATTCGGATTATCCGCGACGATGGTGCTTCCATCGAGCACCCAGACAACGACATTGGGCCGTCCCTGCCCCCAGGTGCCCTGCCCGCCCTGAATCAATGCCTTGTCGACTGCCTGGGGATCGAAGCGCGCCCATAACTCCTGGCCGCCACCTTGGCTGATCGGCACCGTGCGGTAACGGTACTCGACCACCAGGTTACCGGCGTTGGACAAAACGCTGGACAATGCCGCCACCTGGGCCGCGTTGGGATTACCGCTGACTTTGACCAAGACCCGGGCCAGATCGCTTGTAAACGCCTTGTCGCGTTCTTGAGCGGATTGGCTGGCGACTGGTACGGCAGCGGCATACAGAGATTCCTGGCTGGTGCCCGCTGCCGCGGCATGAGCCAATAGGGCCATATTCATACCAATCAGCATTGCCGCGAATCCGCACAGGATTCCAGGCAACCGCTTCAGACGTGAGTTCTCGGTATATCTATATGAATCTGTCATGCGTCAGAGGGGCGTATTCGAACGGTCAAACCGGGGCGCATCCCCGAAGACGGCTAAAATAGCACAATCATTGACACTGCCTTTCACCGACATGTCCGAAATTTCCCCGCACTACCGCGCCGCTGGCGTGGACATAGACGCCGGAGATGCGCTCATAGAGCGCATCAAGCCCCACGCCGCTTCCACCATGCGGCCGGAGGTGCTCACCGGCCTGGGTGGCTTCGCCAGTCTCTTTCGCTTCCCGGCGGAGCGCTACCGCGATCCGGTGCTTGTCGCGGGTACCGATGGCGTCGGCACCAAGTTGACGCTGGCCCTTGCCGTGGATCGCATCGACACCCTCGGGCGGGACTTGGTGGGCATGTGTGCCAACGACGTGGCGGTTACGGGCGCGGAACCGCTTTTTTTCCTGGACTATTTCGCGACCGGGAAACTCGATCCGGATCAAGGGGAACGACTGGTGGCCGGCGTTGCCGCCGGTTGCCGCGATGCCGGCTGCGCCCTGGTCGGTGGTGAAACCGCGGAATTGCCCGGACTGTATGCCGGACGTGATTTCGATCTCGCCGGCTTCTGCGTGGGCGTCGTCGAGCGGGATCGGATTCTGACCGGCGACAGCGTCGCTCCCGGCGATGTCGTGCTGGGCATCGCATCCAGCGGCCCGCATTCAAATGGCTACTCCTTGATTCGCCACGTCATCGCACAAAGCAAGGCGTCGCTTGAGCAGCCGCTAGGCGAACGGACACTGGCCGACTGGCTGCTGGCGCCTACCGTGATTTATGTGCGCGCCATTCGGGCGCTGCTCGACAACGTGGACGTGCATGCCCTCGCGCACATCACGGGCGGAGGCATCACCGAGAACCTTCCCCGCATACTCCCGCAAGGGTGCAGCGCGCGTATCGATCCGGCAAGCTGGACGCGCCCGCCCATTTTCGACTGGCTGCGCGACACCGGCGACATCTCCGAAGCGGAGATGTACCGGGTATTCAACATGGGTATCGGCCTGGCCGCGGTCTTGCCGGCTAATGCCGTAAAATCCGCAACCGAAGCGCTGACCGCGCTCGACCTCGAAGCCTGGCCCATTGGTGTGATCGAATCCGGCGAAAACGGCGTCCGTTACGCATCGGCATGAGCGGCGGACGTTGCCGTGTAGCGGTCCTGGGTTCCGGCAGCGGCACTAACTTCGAGGCCTTGGCCCAAGCCACCGACGACAGTTGGGAAATCGTGGCGGTGGGCAGCGACAAGCCCACGGCACGACTGCTGGAAAAAGCCGTGCAGCGTCATATCCCGAGTTTCTGCCTCGACCCACAGCACTTCGCGGGCCGCGACGACCACGATAGAGCGATGGCCGCGGAACTGGGAAAATATGCCCCCGACCTGGTCGTTCTCGCCGGATACATGCGTATTCTCGGCCCCCGCCTGCTTGAGTCGTGGCAAGGCCGCATGCTCAATATCCACCCCTCGCTGCTTCCGGCCTGGCCGGGGCTGCATACCCATGAGCGGGTACTGAAAGCCGGCGATCCCATGCATGGCGCCACCGTGCATTTCGTAACCCCCGAACTGGACAGTGGCCCGCGGATCGTCCAGGGCCGGCTCGCCGTGCAGGCACAAGACACGCCTTCCTCGCTGGCGCGACGCGTTCAGCGCCTGGAGCATTGCATTTACCCCATGGCCGTGGGCTGGTACGCTAGGAACCGCCTGACTATGGACAACGACTTGGCCCTGCTCGACGGCACCCCCCTCATCGAACCCATCGTCGTAGAGGAATCGGCATGCGCTTGAATGCTTTCCTCGGCGCGGCAATCGCCGGGCTGCTGTTCGCCTTCAGACCGGCATTGGCAGCTCAACCGGCGAGCATTGCCAAACCCGCTACCGTGCAGCATAGCCTGTCCAGCCACTTGCCGGATGCCCTGGACATCGCACCGTTCAAGATGCGCTACCGGGTGCTGCGTGGCGGCTGGCACCTGGGCAATGCCACATTCACTTTGCGGCCGGCCGAGTCAGGCACGTGGCTGTTCGAATCTAACGCCAACGCCTCGGGCATCGCATCACTCTTCGTGCATTCCAGCTTCAGCGAGAAGAGCCATTTCACGCTGCATGCGGGTGAATTGCGCCCCTTGCGCTATCGCTACACCGACAGCGGCAATGCCGGCCATGACGAAAGCATCGAGTTCGACTGGGTCGAGAATCTGGCTTACGACACCAAAGACAAAAAAAACCACCGCGTTGCCATACAACCGGGCATTCTCGACCGGTTGAGTGCACAACTGTTTCTTTCCAGGCAGCTGTCCCTGGGACTGAAATTGCCGGACACCATCTCCATTGCCAAGGACGGCAAGATCAAGCACTACCACTTCAAGCGGAAGGGCAAGGATCTGCTGGCCACTCCTGCGGGGGATTTCGACACGGTAATCGTCATGCGCGAAGACCCCAAATCCAAGCGCCGTACCATTTTCTGGCTCGCGCCCAAATACCAGTGGCTTCCGGTGAAGATTCAACAGCGCGAACCGGGGAAAGCCACCATCACCTTTGTACTCAGCAAACTCACCTGGCTCAAACCCTGAAGACATACCTCTCGCACCGGCACAACAGAAATACAAATCTCGCAGAGACGCAGAGCCCGCAAAGGGTTGAAGAATTATTCTCCCCCTTGCTCGTGCAGCGAGGAAGGGGGAGCCGGAGGGGGATCCAATAAATTCATCGCGGCGGGGACCGCAGCTCCTACATGTCCCTACATGCCTTTGCGGGCTCTGCGTCTCTGCGAGAGTCTTTACTTTCGCGGCGGAAACCGCAGCTCCGACATCCAGCTCTTTCTCGTTGTGCCGTTGCGAGAGGTAAAGCCGGTCCCCGATCAGGTGGACGGCAAAGTAACGCCTTGCTGGCCCTGGTACTTCCCACCGCGGTCCTTGTAAGAAACGTCGCAAGGCTCATCGGATTCGAAGAACACCATTTGGGCTACGCCCTCGTTGGCGTAGATCTTGGCGGGCAGCGGCGTGGTATTGGAAAACTCCAGGGTGACGTGGCCTTCCCACTCGGGTTCGAGCGGCGTCACATTGACGATGACTCCGCACCGCGCATAAGTCGACTTGCCCAGGCAGATGGTCAGCACATTGCGCGGTATGCGGAAGTATTCGACCGTGCGCGCGAGGGCGAAGGAATTGGGCGGGATCACACACACGTCAGCCGTGAGGTCGACGAAACTGTTGGCGTCGAAGGCCTTGGGATCGACGATGCTGGTGTTGATGTTGGTGAAGATCTTGAATTCGTTCGCACAGCGCACGTCGTAACCGTAACTCGAAGTGCCGTAGGACACGATACGGCCGCCGTCGCGCTCGCGCACCTGGTCGGCTTCGAAGGGTTCGATCATGCCGTGCTCGGTGGCCATGCGGCGGATCCAGTGATCGGATTTGACAGACATCGTCGCTACTCCATGACGATTGTGGGACCGTGGCTCGCCGTACGGCTGCGCCGGGCCATCACCGCGGCAGCCTTCAACGCCGCGGCACGATAATCGGCGGCATTATCGCCCATTGGGTCCGCGACCACACTAGGGTGTCCCGCATCCGCATTGGACTGGATGCGCGGATCGAGGGGAATGCTGCCGAGCAGCTCGGTTTCGGCCTCTTCCGCAAGCCGCGCCCCGCCGCCCGCACCGAAAACCTCGGTTACCTCATTGCAGTGGGCGCAGCGGAAACCGGCCATGTTCTCGATGATGCCGAGCACCGGCACCTCGACCTTGCGGAACATGGCCAAGCCCTTGCGGGCATCAGCCACGGCAATTTCCTGTGGCGTGGTGACAATCACCGCACCTGCCACCGGCACGCGCTGCGCCAGGGTCAGCTGGATGTCGCCCGTGCCCGGCGGCATGTCCACCACCAGGTAATCCAGCTCGCCCCAGTCCGTCGCCGTAAGTAATTGCGTCAGCGCCTGCGTCACCATCGGTCCGCGCCAAATCATGGGCGTCGCCGGATCCACGAGAAATCCCGCAGACATGACCTTCAATCCGAAGGCGGACATCGGTTCGAGCTGTTTGCCGTCATGCGAATGCGGGTGCCCTTCCAGGCCCAGCAGCCGCGGCTGGCTGGGGCCGTAGATATCCGCATCCAGGATGCCGACCCGCGCGCCCTCGTCCGCCAGAGCGAGTGCCATGTTTGCCGCGACGGTGGACTTGCCCACGCCGCCCTTGGCCGAAGCCACGGCCAGCACATTCTTGATGCCGGCCAGGCGCACCACGTTGGGCTGCACGGGATGGGGATTGATAACGGGGGAAAGCTCCACCTCCACCTGCATATCACCGGCCGCCTCGCCCAGCGTGGCGGCGATACCCTTGGCCGTGGCATCTCGTGAACGGCGCAACGGGTAGCCGATTTCGATCCGCACGTGCGCCTTTCCGGAACCGACTTCCCAATGCATGGGCCAGCCCGCAGCGGCAAAGCTGTCGCCCAGCCAGGGATCCTGGGTTGCGTTCAGCGCGTCCTGTAGTCGTTCTTGGTCGAGTGTAGTCACACCGGGATCTTGGGTTTCAGTCGGGCAATTTTATCAGGGGGACGTAACCGCGGAAGACAGGCCTCCGGCTATCTGACCCGACGCATGATGAGCACCGTCGCCACCGCGAGCAAGGCCGTAGGCGTCCAGGCCGCCGCCAGCGGCAGCATATGAAACGCCTGACCCGCTTCGAGCGTAGTCTGGTCCACCAGGTAGTAAAACAAGCCAATGACCACCCCGAGCGCCAGACGCTGCCCCGCTCCGGTCGAGCGCATCCGTCCCAGCGCGAATGGCAGGGCAAGCAGCACCATGATCCAGACCGCCAACGGGACCGAGACCTTGTGCCAGAACGCCGTTTCATAACGCTCAGTGGCCATGTGATTGGCACGCAGGTAATCGATGTAATCCCTGAGCCCACGCCATGACAGATTTTCCGGGCTCACCACGAGGGTGCGGAACGTCGCGGGCTCAACGAAATTAGGCCAGTCCTGGGCTGCAGCCTTTATGCGATAAACGTGATCGGCGCCAAAACGGATGCCTTTGATGCCATGGAGCACCCAGCGGTCGTGTTCATAATCGGCACGCTTGGCGTGACGCACCTCGGTAATGCTGTTCGAGTCCGAACCCAGAGTAAAAATGTTCACGTCCGCCAAACGGGTGGGCGCATCGACCTTGAGCACCTGCACCACGTCATCGCCGGCCTTCAGCCAGACACCGCCAGGACCCACGGCATTGATCTGCGAATACAGCTTCTGGGCTCGCACGGTCTCGGCTTCCCGCTTGGCCGGGGGCGCCACGAATTCTCCCAGCAACACGGCTGCGATCGCCAACACGAAACCCGCCCAGGACAACCCCCTTGCCAACCGCCAGAGGCTCGCACCGGAAGCGCGCATCATGACCAGTTCCTGATGCGAGGCCAATGCGCCGAGAGCAAACACGGCACCGATCAGGCTGGCTACCGGCAACATGTCGTAAGCCGTTTGCGGCATGGTCAAGGCGGCATAGGCAAACGCGGTTGCCGTGGTGAAATCACCCGTGCCGATGTTGTGCAACTGGCTCAGCATGGTCAGGAGAAAAGCGATACCCACCAGGGCCAGCAAGGCAACCACCACACCGGCCAGCACGGTATGCGCGAGATAGCGGTCAATCCGCATGGCGCATAGCCCTGTCGCGTACCCGCCGTGAACCGAACCGCAGCTTGAGCAGGACGAGACCGAAAATCAGTGCGGCGGCAGGTACCCACCAGAGGCCCACCCAGGCACCCCACCCGCTCTGGGAAGCCCAAATCCTGCCGACGCCGAGCAGGTTGAAGTAAACCAAGTACACTAGGATCGCCGGCACCAGCCGCGCATAACGGCCCTGACGAGGACGCATGTGGGCCAATGGCACGGCGATCAGTACGAGCAATAGTGCGGTAAACGGCTGCACCAGCCGCCACTCCAGCGTCGCCCGTGCTGCCGGCTCCGCACTGCGCAACAAAACAGCGGTACTCATCCGATCGTAGTCCGTGCTGGTTTTAGCGGGCCGGCCGGGCGGATGAATCAGCAGCCGTGCGCTATGAAAATGCGTCACCGTCCAATCCAGCGAATCCGGACTCCCCTGGTAGCGGCGTCCGGGGCCCAGGTCCAGATGACGTTCGCCGGTTTGCGGCTGCGTGACCAGATACCCGTCCCGGGCGGTAATCAGCAGTGGCTGTCCGTCCTCGTTGTTCAGCTCAGCGAAGACCGGATGCAGGCGGCCGGTCTGCGGATCCGCGCCTCCCGCGTAAAAAACACCATTGCCGCTCCCAAGCATCTTGAACCGTCCGGCCTCCATGACACTCACTTGTGCCTCGGCATGTGCGCCGACCTCCATGCGATGCGCCGTAGCGTGCGCCCAGGGCGTCGCCCACAGGGCGAGCACCGCAAGCAATGCCGCCGCGATCACACCGAGCAAGGCAATAGGGCGATACAAGCGGGCTGGCGTCAAACCGCACGCAAAGGCGGCAACCGCCTCCTGGTCGCGGTAATAGCGGCCCAGCGAAATGACGATGGCCAGGAACAGGCTGACGGGCACGATGATTTCCAACAATCCGATCACACTCAGTCCGAGCAAGGCAAAGGTAGCGAAGGCGGGAATCTGGCCAGCGGCCGCTTCGCCGAGATAAACCGCAAACCGGTTGACGACCACGACCAGAACCAGGACGGCCGCCACCGCCGCCCAGGTCATGGCCGTTTCGCGAGCTACATAGCGATCAAAAATGCCCAGCATCGGACCATCCGTTAAACTTGGCGCAATCCATCGGCGTCAATCAGGCGAGAAACGTGTGCCTGCCCGCGCCGTAAACCATCGAATCAAGGCTCGGGAGACATCCATGGAATATAGCGTCAAAAGCAGCGCAGCCACCACACTCAAGACCGCATGTCTGGTCGTAGGAGTTTATCAGGGCGGCGATTTTACGCCGGCTGCCGCCAGCCTCGGCAAAAGCATCCGCGACGACATGAAACGCCAGATGGGCAAGCAATTCGCGGGCGAGGCAGGGCAAACCCTGGTGAGCGGTCCCGTCAACGGCTTGAGTGCTGCCCGCATCCTGTTCGTGGGCCTGGGCAAAAAGTCCGACTGCAATCTGCTCACGCTGCGTAAGGCGTCTGCTGCGGCTACACAGGCGCTGATCGACCTGGGTATCAACGAAGCGGCCACCCTGCTGGCCGAGCTGCCGATCAAGGGCGCAGACAGTGAGCGCCTGGCACGTGCCGTGGTCGAGTCAAGTGAACACGCCGCCTACCGCTTCGACCGGATGAAATCCAAGCCGGGCAAGAAAGCCCAGCTCAAACGCCTGACGCTGCTGGTGGCTTCGCGCAGTGCGGCGAATGCGGCCAAGCGCGGCATTGCGACGGGCAAGGGCGTCGCCAAGGGCGTCGCTTTCACGCGCGACCTGGGCAATCTGCCCGCCAATGTCTGCACCCCGAGCTACCTGGCCAGCGAGGCGCGCAAACTCGCACGCCAATATCCCGCCCTGAAGGTGAAAGTGCTCACCGAGACGGATATGAAGCGCCTCGGCATGGGCGCATTGCTGGGCGTATCCCGTGGCAGCCGGCAGCCGCCGCGCATGGTGATCTTTGAATACAACGGTGGCAAGCGTGGCGAGAAGCCGCTTGCATTGGTCGGCAAAGGCGTCACTTTCGACGCGGGCGGAATTTCGCTCAAGCCGCCGGCACGCATGGATGAAATGAAGTACGACATGTGCGGCGCTGCGAGCGTCTTCGGCGCTATTGTCGCTGCGTGCGAACTTGAACTGCCGATCAATCTCGTCGGCGTAACGCCCGCCGTGGAAAATCTGCCGGGTGGCAATGCCACCAAGCCGGGCGACATCCTCACCTCGCTCTCCGGCCAAACCATCGAAGTGCTCAACACCGATGCCGAGGGACGCCTGATCCTGTGCGATGCCTTGACCTACGTATCGCGCTACAAGCCACGCACGGTACTCGACATGGCGACCCTGACGGGTGCCTGCGTAGTCGCCCTGGGCCAGCATGCCACCGGTCTCATGAGCCACGACGACAAACTCGCCAACAGCCTGCTCGATGCCGGCGACCGCGCCGGCGACCGCGCCTGGCGCCTGCCACTGTGGGAGGATTACCAGTCCGACCTCAAGAGCAACTTCGCCGACTTCGCCAACGTGGGCGGCCGCGAGGGCGGAGCGATTACCGCCGGCTGCTTCCTGGCGCGCTTTACGCGCGAGTTACACTGGGCGCATCTGGACATCGCCGGCACGGCCTGGCTGACCGGCGCCCAAAAGGGTGCGACCGGACGGCCGGTCCCGCTTCTGATGGAGTGGCTGATGCAGGAAAGCGGGCAGGCGTGACGCGGATCGATTTCTACATCATGCAGAGCGGAGAAACGCTCGATCGCGAGCGCTTCTCCTGCCGCCTGGCCCGCAAGGCCTTCCGACTGGGCCAACGCCTGCATATCCATGCCGGTGATGAAGCGGATGTAGCAAGACTCGACGAGTTGTTGTGGACGTTCAGCGACACCAGTTTCCTGCCCCATGCGCGGCTCGGCAGCGACCAGACGGTGCCGATCACCCTGGACTGCGCGCAGTCGCCCGACCCCGCCCCCGATCTGCTGATCAACCTGGCCACGGACATCCCGCAGTTCTTCAGCCGTTTTCCCCGCCTGGCAGAAGTGATCGGGGCCGATGCCGACAGCCGGGCCCTGGGACGGGATCACTTCCGTTTTTACCGCGACCGCGGCTATCCTTTGCAAGTGCACAACGTTTAACCCGACTGCCCATGACCTCTGAACGCAAGGAACCCCACCTGACCGACCTCAACCATGCCGGGAACCAGGAGCGCATTCCCACGCTCTCTGAACGGGCATCGCCCGACCTGTTCGACGACTGGGAAGAGCCGACCCCGGCGGATAACCAACGTACCGGGGAAGACCCGGCGTTGCATGAAAACCTGGCTGCCGTGCTCGATAATGACGCTACGGCAAGCCCGAGCCTGGACGACTACGATTTCATTGAAGAACTTACCGCGGAAGAGACTGAACGGCCGAACGTCCGCGAACAAGACACGCTCGAAACCGAAGTAACAATCAGTCCCGAGCAAATTGAGACGTTATCGGACCGGGTTCTCGACCAGATCGCACCGGCCCTGCGGGAGGCGGTAGCGGCTGCCGTCACGGAACTGCTGACCAAACGACCGCACGACACGGATTAAACCGGATCACCCTGAACCGCCGCGGCTCCGATAGGGATGCGGTGCCGACGCCCCACTAACATCGAATCACTGACAGGCTGCTTGAGTTGATGGAACGCACCTACGACCCCCAAAAGATCGAAAGCGAACTCTATTCCCTCTGGGAAGAAGCGGGTTATTTCGAGCCGCAAGGCGCTGGCAAGCCCTACACCATCATCCTGCCGCCGCCCAATGTCACGGGCACGCTGCACATGGGCCACGCGTTCCAGGCCACGCTCATGGATATCCTCATACGCCATGCCCGCATGAGCGGGAAACGCACGCTGTGGCAGCCGGGCACCGACCATGCCGGCATCGCCACCCAAATGGTCGTCGAGCGTCAGCTTGCCGCCGCGGGCACCTCGCGCCGCGACATCGGCCGCGAAGCCTTCGTCGAGCGCGTCTGGCAATGGCGCGGGGAGTCCGGCGGTCACATCCAGCGCCAGTT
Source organism: uncultured Gammaproteobacteria bacterium (assembly GCA_964586925.1). Lineage (GTDB taxonomy): Bacteria > Pseudomonadota > Gammaproteobacteria > JAKDMP01 > JAKDMP01 > JBAUSV01. The sequence goes on along the minus strand of CAZPJI010000006.1, from coordinate 38,030 downwards.
CCGCCGCCTCGGCGCCTCGCTCGCCTGGTCGCGCGAACTGTTCACGCTCGACGAAGGGCCGGCCAAAGCCGTTGCGGAAACCTTCGTGCGCCTGTTCGACGCGGGCCTGATCTACCGCGGCAAGCGCCTCGTGAACTGGGATCCGGTACTGCAGACCGCGCTCTCCGACCTGGAAGTCGTCAACGAGGAAGAGAACGGTTCGCTGTGGTACATCCGCTATCCGTTCGTGGATAGCGAAGGCGGGCTGACGGTCGCCACGACGCGCCCGGAGACCCTGCTCGGCGACGTCGCCGTGGCCGTGAACCCGGACGACGAAAGATTCGGCAAGTACGTCGGTCGCCGCCTGCGCCTGCCGCTGACGGACCGGGAGATTCCGATCATCGCCGACGAGCATGTCGACCCCGAATTCGGCACCGGCTGCGTCAAGGTCACGCCTGCACACGACTTCAACGACTGGGCGATCGGCGAACGCCATTCACTGGAACGCATCAACGTGCTCAGCGCCGACGGGCAAATTCTCGAACACGCAGAGGTCTACCGTCCGGAAGCAATGTCATCGCCCGATACGTTGGCACTGCCCAAGGCCTATGCGGGGCTCGACCGCTTCGAGGCCCGCAAAAAAATGGTTGCCGACCTGGAGCGCGAAGGTCTGCTGGAAAAAACGGAACCGCACAAGCTCAAGGTGCCGCGCGGCGACCGCTCCGGCGCCGTGCTGGAGCCCTGGCTGACCGACCAGTGGTTCGTGGACCTCACCCGCGAAGAGCGCCTCGACGGCAAGGACGGACCCGGCGGCCTCGCAGCCATTACGCGCCCAGCGATTGACGTCGTTAAAGACGGGCGCATCCGCTTCGTGCCCGGCAACTGGGACCGCACCTATTTCAACTGGCTGGAAAACATCCAGGACTGGTGCATCAGCCGCCAGCTCTGGTGGGGCCACCAGATCCCCGCGTGGTACGACGCCGAGGGCAACATCCACGTCGGGCGCAACGAAGCCGACGCGCGCAAGCGCTCCGGCCTGGGCCCGGAGGTCGAGCTCAGGCGCGATGAAGACGTTCTCGACACCTGGTTCTCCTCGGGACTGTGGCCACTCACAACACTGGGATGGCCCGAACAGACCGAAGACCTCGCCACGTTCTATCCCACCGACGTGCTGGTCACCGGCTTCGACATCATTTTCTTCTGGGTCGCGCGAATGGTCATGATGGGCCTGTACATTTCGGGCGACGTGCCCTTCCGTGAGGTCTACGTGCACGGCCTGATCCGCGACGAGCACGGCCAGAAGATGTCCAAGTCCAAGGGCAACGTGCTCGACCCGATTGATTTGATAGACGGCATCGATCCCGACTCGCTGGTGCAGAAACGCACCGCCGGCATGATGCAGCCGCAACTCGCCGAGCGCATCGCCAAAACCACTCGCAAGAGCTTCCCCGAGGGCATCGAGGCGCACGGCACCGATGCCCTGCGCTTCACCTTCGCCGCCCTCGCCTCGCCCGGGCGCGACATCAATTTCGACCTCGGGCGCATCGGCGGCTACCGCAACTTCTGCAACAAGCTGTGGAACGCGACACGCTTCGTCCTGATGAATGTCGAAGAAGCACCGGCGGAACCCAAAGAGCTGTCCGTGACCGATCGCTGGATACGCTCGCAACTGGGCAGCACCATTGCCACTGTAGACGAGGCCTTGGCGCACTACCGCATGGACCTCGCAGCACAGGCCGTCTACGACTTCACCTGGTCGACCTTCTGCGACTGGTACCTGGAACTCTGCAAACCGGCCATTAATGCCGGCGGCGACGCCGCGAACGCGGCGCGTCACACGCTGATCAACGTGCTCGAGGCGTTGCTTCGGCTGATGCACCCGCTGGTGCCTTTCATCACCGAGAGCCTGTGGCAGCAAGTCGCCCCGCTCGCGGGACACGAGGGCGAAACGATTATGCTGGCCCCGTGGCTAAACGCCGACGACTATCCGATCGACGTCGAGGCCGAAGCCGATGCCGAATGGCTGCAGTCAGTCATCGGCGGACTCCGCCAACTGCGCTCCGAACTGGGCCTGGCACCGGGTAAAAAGATACCGGTTGGCGTTTACGGCGCCAACAAGGAAACGACGGAACGGTTGGCACGCCATCGCGACGCGATCGAATTCCTCGTGCGCACCGAAACACTCGATCGGCAGGAAGGCAACGTGCCGGACGCTACGGCGACTTCCGTCGTCGGCGAAGCCACCTACGCCGTGCCGCTAGCCGGACTGATCGACGTCGCCGCCGAACTCGCACGGCTCGACAAGAAAATCACGCAACTCGAAAACGAATGCACGCGTCTGGGCAAGAAGCTCGGCAACGAGGCATTCCGCGCCAAGGCGCCAGAAGCCGTCGTGGCCCAGGAACAGGAAAAACTCGACCGCGCCGAAAGCGAACTCGCTCATTACCGCGAGCAACGCCAACAGATGGCCGCGCTGGAAAAATAAAACTACCGCAGAACACAAAGCCCCAAAAAACCAACCATCTACTTTCGAAACACCGAACAGGTAACAGCAAACCGAAACACACGCCAATAACAAACCAACCCAGAAATATCCTTTGATATAATTGCTTGGAAACAAACACTGTCCATCTTGAATCAAAACAAAAAATATGGTTTATGGAAACAAATCAAGAAGCGGTGTTCTGCATTCATCGTAGAGAGCGCTTGTGAATTCAGGGACAGGATGATTTTACTGGGAGGCAATCATGCAAAGAAAATTCTTGGGCATTCCTGTCTGGATGGTACTGACCTGCGTAACAGCGTTGGCCCTGAGCGGATGCGGCGGCAATGGCTCGTCCTCTCCGTCTAACACGGCGTCTTACACGGTCGGGGGTACGGTAACCGGCCTGAGCAACAACGAAAGTGTAGCGCTCCTCCTCAACGGAGGAGATCAACTGAGCATTACTGCCAATGGCCCCTTCGTGTTCTCGAAGCCGCAGCCCGCCGGGAGTTCATACAAAGTCACGGTGAAATCGCACTCATCCGGGATTGCCTGCGTAGTCAATAACGGGATTGGCACAGTTTCGTCCAATGTGACAGGGATTGCCGTGAATTGCGGTACGGAAGTCACTCTATATTCCTTCGATTCCACACCATACGGAGTGCAACCCAATGCGGGCCTGATCATGGACGGTTCTGGAAACCTCTTCGGCACGACCAGCGGAGGCGGCACAAACGATTGCGGAACGGTTTTTGAACTCAGTTCCGCCGGTGTCAAAACCGTACTGCATTCTTTCTGCAGCACAAGTATCGATGGACTTGGCCCTTCACCGGGCTTGGTCATGGATGGCGCTGGCAACCTGTATGGCACCACCTTCGGTGGTGGCGAGTACGACGTGGGCACGATTTTCAAAGTCAGTCCATCAGGCTCGGAAACCGTTCTGCATTCTTTCGGCAGCCCGGGAGCCGACGGCAATAATCCGAAGGCAGGCCTAGTCATGGACAATCATGGATATCTCTATGGAACCACCCTCAATGGCGGCACGAACGGCTTGGGAGCTGTTTTCAAGCTGAGCCCCGCAGGCGTGGAAAGCGTCTTGTATTCATTTAGCAGCACTACGGCCAGCGGGCCATTGCCGAACGCGGATACGGATCTGGTCATGGACGGTGCCGGAAATCTTTATGGCACTACTTACGCCAGTGGAAAAAATGGGTCTGGCATGGTTTACAAAATCAGCCCGACCGGCACGCGAACGATCCTGCATTCCTTCGGCACAGGAACAGATGGGCAATACCCCAAGGCGGGGTTGGTAGCAGATAGCACCGGGAACCTTTACGGAACGACTACCGGCGGTGGTGAATTCGGCGGGGGCACGGTATACAAAGTCAGTCCGTCTGGAATAGAAACGGTGCTTTACTCATTTGGTGGCTCGGGAGCCGATGGGACGAACCCGGAGACGGGACTTGTCATGGATGCTGCCGGGAACCTCTACGGAACGACTACTGACGGCGGAAAATTCAGTGACGGAACCGTATTTGAAATTAGTTCCGCCGACACAGAAACAGTTCTGTATTCTTTTGGCAGCACAGCAACTGACGGGAGAAATCCGGCCCCGGGGCGCCTGACCATGGATGGTAATGGGAACTTGTATGGGACGACCCTCTTCGGAGGCGCAAACAATCAAGGCACGGTATTCGAGATCATCAATTGATGAGATGCAGGCTGCTTTGCATTTGAGGCTTGACTCAACGCTGCTGACTACTGATTGTACGCGTCTTTGACTCGAACTCTCCGTAATCGAATCGCCAGCCCTTAGATCACACAACGCTACCGTCCCCACAGCACTGCGGGAACATCGTGTCTGCACACAAACTCATGACTAAGCGTCAGCAGTGGGACGCTCGGCGCGGCTGTCGCTGTCCTCGGGCGTGTCGATCTCGAGTTTGAGATCGCCGTCGCTCACGGCAAGACGGACATGGCCGCCGTTGGCGAGCCGTCCGAACAGCAACTCTTCGGCCAGCGGCGCCTTGACGCGTTCCTGAACCAGCCGCGCCATCGGGCGGGCGCCCATCTGCACGTCATAGCCGCGCTCGGCGAGCCAGTGGCGGGCGTCCTCGTCGGCATCGAGGTGCACACCCTTGTCTTCCAGTTGTGCCTCCAGTTCAAGCAACAGCTTGTCGACGATGCGCAGGATGCTTTCCGGCGACAAGTGGCCAAACTGGATCACCGCATCGAGACGGTTGCGGAACTCGGGCGAGAAGATGCGGCGCACCGCTTCCTGGATGTCGGGCGCATGGTCCTGCTGGGTAAAGCCCATCGTGCGCTTGGTCATGTCCTGAGCCCCCGCGTTGGAGGTCATCACCAGAATGACATTGCGGAAGTCCGCCTTGCGTCCGTTGTTGTCGGTCAGCTCGCCATGATCCATGACCTGCAGGAGCAGGTTGTAGACGTCGGGGTGCGCTTTCTCTATCTCATCGAGCAGCAGCACCGCATGCGGGTTCTTGTTGATCTCTTCGGTCAGGAGCCCGCCCTGGTCGAAGCCGACGTAGCCGGGCGGCGCGCCGATCAGGCGCGACACGGTGTGCCGTTCCATGTACTCGGACATATCGAAGCGCACCAGCGGAATGCCGAGCAACCGCGCCATCTGGCGGGTCACCTCGGTCTTGCCCACGCCGGTCGGCCCGGCGAACAGGAAAGAGCCGATCGGCCGTTCGGGATGCGCCAGGCCGGAGCGCGCCATCTTGATGGCCTGCGCAAGACCTTTTACCGCATCGTCCTGGCCGTAGATCACCAGGTTGAGGTCGCGCTCCAGGGTGCGCAGTGCATCGCGGTCGGAATGCGAGACGCTCTTGGGCGGAATGCGGGCCATGCGTGCGACGATCTGTTCGACGTCTTCCACGCTGACCGTCTTGCGCCGCTTCGCGCTGGTGCGCAGGCGCATCTCCGCGCCGGCCTCGTCGATGATGTCGATGGCCTTGTCGGGCAGATGCCGGTCGTTGATGTACTTCGCGCCAAGTTCGGCGGCTGCACGCAATGTGCGTTTGGGGAACTTGACGTCGTGATGCGCCTCGAAGCGCTGCTTGAGGCCGTCGAGTATCGCCACCGTTTCCTCGACGGTGGGCTCCACGACGTCGATCTTCTGGAAGCGGCGCGCCAGCGCACGATCCTTCTCGAAGATGCCGCGGAATTCCTGGTAGGTCGTCGAGCCGATGCACTTCAGCTCACCCGAGGCGAGCACCGGCTTGATCAGGTTGGAGGCATCCATCACGCCACCGGACGCGGCGCCGGCGCCAATGACCGTATGAATTTCGTCAATGAACAGTATCGAGCCTTCGTGCTCGGCCAGTTCTCCCAGCACGCCTTTCAAGCGTTTCTCGAAATCGCCGCGGTACTTGGTGCCCGCAACGAGCGCCCCCAGGTCCAGCGAATACACCGTTGCATCGCGCAGGATTTCCGGCACGCGCTCCTCGACGATGCGCAAGGCCAGGCCCTCGGCCAAGGCGGTCTTGCCCACGCCGGCATCGCCAACAAACAATGGATTGTTCTTGCGGCGGCGGCAGAGGATCTGCATGGTGCGCTGCAGTTCGACCTCACGGCCCACGAGAGGATCAATGCGGCCTTCGCGGGCCAATGCATTGAGGTTGCGCGTGTATTGCTCAAGCGCGCTCGGCTCGCTTTTTTCCTGGTGCGTGCCTGTCGTTTCCTCGGCTTCGGGCTCGCCGGGCTCTTCGTTCTTGCCGATGCCATGGGAGACGAAATTCAATACATCCAGCCGTGTCACCTGCTGCTGCTTGAGCAGGTAAACGGCGTGCGAATCCTTTTCGCTGAACAACGCCACCAGCACATTGAGTGCCGTAACCTCTTTCTCTCCCGATGATTGCACGTGGAAGACGGCACGCTGCAGCACGCGCTGAAAACCGAGCGTCGGCTGCACGTCCACCGTCGCCTGCTTGCCCAGCCGCGGCGTGGTCTTGTCGATGTAACCGCTCAGGGCCTCGCGCAATTCGTCCATTTCCGCACCGCAGGATTTGAGCGTTTCCACCACGGCGGGCACGTCCAGCAGGGCCAGCAGGAGGTGTTCCACAGTGATGAATTCCTGGCGGGTGTCGCGCGCTTCCTTGAACGCACTGTTCAGGCAGAATTCGAGTTCCTTGCTAAGCATGGCCGACCTCCTTCAAACCTCTTCCAAAGTACACAGCAATGGATGCTGATTGCGCCGCGCATATTCATTGACCTGCGCGACCTTGGTCTCGGCTATTTCATAGGTGAACACGCCCGCGACACCTTTCCCGCGCGTATGCACATAGAGCATGATCTGCACGGCCTTGTTGCGGTCGAGACGAAAAAATGTCTGAAGCACTTCGACCACAAACTCCATCGGCGTGTAATCGTCATTCACAATCACTACTTTGAACAGGGGCGGACGCTTGAGTTCGGGTTCGGCTTCCTGGGCCGTGACATTGGGTTCCTGGGTATCCTCCTGGGACTTGCCGCCCTCCCTGACGGCGCGCAGTCCCCTTCCCGCGGCCACCGGGACCAGCCAGCGACGATAGAGCACTAAGTTCGACATAACTTGATTGTAGCCCATCCCCCGGCGCGCCCGCGCAGGGAGAAAACCCTTGAGATGATGGTCAAACCCCCGTAAACTCGTGAGTTTGTGTTCATTCATGACTATTAGAACGCCCAGATGGGCGGCTGCATTATGTCTCAGTCACCATTAACCACGATCCAGGCCATGCTGCTTCGCGTGAAACCCGGGGCAGAAAGCCTTCTGGGCGGGCGACGCGGGCCTTTTCTGGTGTTCCTGGGACTCGTGGTGCTGATCGCCTACCTGGCCGCTCGCCTGAGCTGGCAATTTATGGCACCTGGAGCTACCGCCGGGCCGGCAACGGCGTCCATCAGCACGCCACGAACCGCCGGCTCCCAGAATGGGCATAATCCCGCCAGCCAAATCCAGTCAGCGCATCTTTTCGGCGTCTCGCAGCAAAGCGCTACAACCCAGGCTGCTGTGAATGCCCCCAAAACGTCGCTGGATCTCACTCTGTTGGGAGTCGCCGCAGGTCCGGAACAATTCCCGTCCCAGGCCATCATCGCCAATGGCAGCAACCAGGATCAGCACACCTATTCGATCGGAGCGACATTGCCCGGCGGCGCGGTGATTCGCAATATCGAAGCAGATCGTGTGGTCATTGCCCACAATGGCCGGCTGGAATCGCTGCCGCTTCCCAAAGCGGGCACATCCATCCTGGCTGCCAATATGCATTTCGGAAGCGGAAATCATTCTTCGATCGGCCAGCAGGCTTCGATTCAACAACCTCACCAATTATCCGTTACGCCGCAAATGCGCCAGCAGGTTGAGCAGCATCCGCAAACGCTCATGGAGTTCATGCGCATTCAACCTTACGCGGCCAAGGGTAAGATGCGCGGATACCGGGTATTTCCCGGCAAAAATGCCAGCCTGTTTCACCAGTCGGGTCTGCAACCGGGCGACGTGATTACCAAGGTCAACGGACTGTCGCTCACCAACAATGCCAGCGCGATGCAGGCCATGGCCCAACTTCGGCATGCAAAGGGAGCCGTCGAACTCGATGTGCTGCGGCATGGCAAACCCATGCACGTCACAGTCAATCTTTCCGGGGGATAAATGTTTCGCTCAATTACAACCATTACGATAGCCTTGGCCCTTGCGGCACCGGCCGCACTCGCCGCACCGCCACCTTCACTGCCGGGTGGACATGCGCAAAGCGCTGCCAGCCAGGCCAAACCCGAATCCGAATCCGAATCCGGTTCCGGTTCCGGTTCCGGTTCCGGTTCCCAGATCACCCTGAATCTCAAGGACGCCGACATCCGTGAGGTGGCGCAGATGGTCAGCACCATCACGGGCAAGAATTTCATCGTCGATCCGCGCGCGCAGGGGCGCGTGACCGTTATCTCCGCCAAGCCGATTTCCGCCGATGCACTTTTTTCAGTGTTTCTGTCGGTACTCAACGTACACGGCCTGGCCGCGCTGCCAAGCGGGCACGACACCTGGAAAATCGTTCCGGCCATCGAAGGCCGGCAAAGCCCCGGCGTGGGAAACGAATCCAATGCACCGGGTGACGCCATGATTACCCGCGTCTTTCAGTTGCACAACGTCACAGTCGCCCAACTGGTGCCGGCACTGCGCCCGCTGATGTCCAGCCAGGCCCAACTCGCGGCCTACGCGCCGTCCAATATGCTGATCATCTCGGGGCGCGTAGCCAACGTGGCCCGTATCATCCATCTGGCGCATCGCCTGGACCAGCCGCTCGATGCCAACTTTTCGCTCATTAAGCTCCAATACGCCTCGGCCGTGGCCATCAGCCAGGTGCTGACCAACATGCTGCAGAAAGGCAACGGCCAGGGCAAAATCCCGATGAAGCTCGCGGCCGATCCGCGCACCAACTCCATTCTGGTTTCCGGCAGCCCTGCCGAGCAACTTCAAGTCAAGGCCCTGGTCGAGCAACTCGACCAACCGACGGGCAACACGGGGGATACTCACGTCATCTACCTGCACTACGCCAAGGCGAAGGATTTGGCCAAGATTCTTCAGGGCTATGCCAAGGCGCAGGAACAGAAGCAGAAAGCCGCTGGCGGTTCACAGACCAGCAGTCAACCCGGGATTGACGTCATTTCCGACGACGCGTTGAACGCACTTATCGTGACCGCCCCACCCAAGCCATTGGCGGAAATCAGGCAGATCATCAAGGAGCTCGATGTGCGCCGGGCCCAGGTGCTCGTGCAAGGCATCATCGCCGAGTTGTCCTCCAGCTCCGCGGCACAGCTGGGCATCAGTTGGGCAGCATTGTCCTCAGGCGCCGCCGGTGTCACCAATTTTCCCAACGGCATCAGCTCCCTGGCGCAACTGGCACAGAGCGTCTCGGGCTCGGGGGCGGGCACGCCAGGCACCACGGGTTTAAACTTACCGGGCGGGCTGCTGTTCGGGGTCGGCCACATTGTCCAGAACGGCACCAGTTTCGTCGCTTTGTTGAATGCCCTTTCCAACGATTCACACACGAATATTCTGTCCACACCGTCGCTGGTCATGCTCGATAACGAAAAGGCGAAACTGGTCTCGGGCCAGAAAGTTCCCTTCGTAACCGGCCAGTACACCAATACCGGAACCAATACCGGTGGTTCCAATAATTTGATTAACCCATTCCAGACTGTGGATCGTGAACAATTGGGTCTGAACCTGGAGATCACTCCGCAGATCAATTACGGGGGCGACACGGTTACATTGAAAATCGACGCCAAGAATTCCTCGCTCGGGGCCTCGGTGCAAGGGGCGGCAGGCCTGGTCACCAACGACCGTGAACTGCAAACCACCGTGATCGCGAAAAATCACCAGATCATCGTGCTGGGCGGACTGATCGACACGAACCTGTCGCAAAGCAAACAGAAGGTACCCTTGCTCGGAGACATTCCCCTGCTTGGCAACCTGTTCCGTTACCGCTCTTCCAGCAAGTCGCGGCAAAATCTGATGATTTTCCTGAGACCAGTGATTCTGCGTAACGCCGACGATACCCGCGGAGTCACCAACTCGCGTTACAACGAAATCCGTCAACTGCAGATGGGCCGCGGGCCGATCCCGCTGCTGCCGGGCGCTACGCCGCCCGTGCTGCCCGAACTCAATGCCACCGACAAAGGCAGCACGGCCGCTCCGGAGACGGCCACCTTGATCATGCCGGCTTCGGCCGCCACTTCACCGCAGCCCCATGCCCGGGGTGGACACCATGGCCAGTACCGCTGAGTCACTCGAATCCAGCCAGATCGAACCCGATGTCAAGCAACGGGTGCCCTACGGGTTTGCCCGCCGCCACGGCGTCATCGCGCGAGAAATCAACGACGACGGCAAGGCGCGCGTAATCGTACGCGAAGGAACCGGCCCGACCGGGCTGATCGAGCTGCGGCGCATGCTCGGCTGCCCCCTGCTGGTCGAAACAGTCCCCGGGGAAGAATTCAACCGCCTGCTGCAGGAAAGCTACGAAGAGCATCAGAAGATCGGTGAATTCGAAGCGCTGGAGGCCAATACCGACCTCTCCAGCGTCGCCAGCCAGTTGCCCGAACCCGAAGACCTGCTCGAAGCCGAAGACGACGCGCCGATCATTCGCCTGATCAACGTGTTGCTGACCGAGGCGATCCGCGAAAACGCCTCGGACATTCATATCGAGCCCTTCGAGGACCACCTGGTCGTGCGCATGCGCGTGGACGGAGTGCTCCGCGAAGTGCTGCGCTCGCGCCGTGCGGTGGCACCGCTGGTGGTTTCGCGCGTCAAGGTCATGGCAAAACTGGATATCGCCGAGAAGCGCTTGCCGCAGGACGGGCGCATTTCCCTGAAGATCGCCGGCAGAGCCGTGGACGTCCGTGTTTCGACCATCCCCTGCGGGCATGGCGAACGGGTGGTGATGCGCCTCCTGGACAAGCAGGCCGGGCGCCTCTCGCTTGATCACCTGGGCATGCCCAGAGCCACGCACGACCTGCTCGAGGAGCTGATCAACAAGCCCCACGGCATTTTGCTCGTGACCGGCCCCACCGGCTCCGGCAAAACCACAACGCTGTATGCCGCACTCAGCCAGTTGAACAGCGAAGTGCGCAATATCATGACCGTGGAGGATCCGGTCGAGTATCACCTCGATGGCATCGGCCAGACGCAGGTGAACACCCGCGTGCAGATGACTTTCGCCCGCGGCCTGCGCGCTATTTTGCGCCAGGATCCGGACGTGGTGATGATCGGCGAAATCCGCGACCTGGAAACCGCCGAAACAGCGGTACAGGCCTCGCTGACCGGCCATCTGGTGCTATCCACGCTGCACACCAACACCGCCGTCGGCGCAGTCACCCGGCTCGATGACATGGGCGTCGAACCCTTCCTGCTGTCTTCCAGCCTGGTCGGCCTGCTGGCGCAGCGTCTGGTCCGCCTGCTGTGCCCGGCTTGCCGGGAGCCCTATTCACCCGACCAGAGCGAACGCAAACTGATGCGCCTCGACCCCGATGCCGACATTACATTCCACCATCCAGTGGGCTGTGAGGAATGCAACGGCACCGGCTACCGTGGACGCACCGGTATTTACGAGCTGGTTGCCGTCGACGATCACATGCGGCGCATGATTCACGATCGTGCCAGCGAACAGGACCTGGAAACCTACGCCCGGACCAAGACGCCCAGCATTCGCGAACATGGCTGCCAGCGCATCCTGACGGGCGAGACCAGTCTGGAGGAAGTGTTACGTGTCACGCGTGAAGACTGATTCACCGGCCTTTGAACGGATTCTCTGATGGCGGCCTTTGAATACACGGCGCTCGATACTGGCGGGCGCGAGAAGAAGGGCATCCTCGAAGCGGATACCGCGCGCCTCGTCCGGCAGAAACTCCGCGAACAGGGATTGATCCCACTCGCGGTCGAAGCTGCCGTCGAGCGCGAGAAACGCCGAGCCAAACGCAACCTAGGCATGCGTCGCCGGATCAGTTCCACCGACCTGGCCCTCATTACCCGCCAACTGGCCACACTCGTCTCCTCCGGCCTTACCGTCGAGCAGGCACTGACCGCAGCAGCGGAACAAAACGAAAAACCACGCCTGCAGAGCATGCTCATGGCCGTGCGCGGCAAGGTCATGGAAGGCCATACACTGGCCGATGCGCTGGGCGAATTCCCGCATGTGTTCCCGGAAATCTTCCGGGCCACCGTCACCGCGGGCGAACAGACCGGGCACCTCGACTCGGTACTGGAACGGCTGGCGGACTTCGCCGAGAACCGCCAGGATCTGGGCCAGAAACTCGCCCTGGCACTGATCTATCCCATCCTGTTGACCATCGTCGCAACGGTCATCGTCATCGGCCTGATGACCTACGTCGTACCGCAGGTCACGCAAGTGTTTACCAACATCCATCATCAGCTGCCGCTGGTCACGCGGATGCTCATCGGCATGTCCCATGGCCTGCGCGAATGGTGGTGGCTGATCCTGCTGGTACTGGTCACTCTGATCATCGCTGCCGTGCAGACGCTCAAGCGCCCTACCGCCAAGCGCCGCTTCCACGCCTGGCAACTGCACGCCCCGTTGATCGGGCGTCTCGTGCGCGGACTCAACACCGCCCGCTTCACCCGGACGCTGTCGATCCTGGCCGGCAGCGGCGTGCCCGTGCTGGATGCCCTGCGCATCGCCGGCAACGTGGTGAACAACATCCCGATGCGTGAGTCGGTGGCCGAAGCCGCCGACCGCGTGCGTGAAGGAGCCCCGATCAACCGGGCTCTCGCCCGGCACAAGCACTTCCCGCCGATGACGATCCACCTGATCGCCAGCGGCGAGCAATCGGGCACGCTCGACGAGATGCTCGAACGCGCCGCGATGAATCAGGAGCGCGAATTCTCGGGGTTGGTAGCCGGAATGATGGCGATTCTCGAACCGGTCATGATTCTGCTTATGGGAGGCGCAGTGCTGTTCATCGTGCTCGCCATCCTGCTGCCTATCTTCGACCTCAACAACCTGGTGCGCTAGCCAATTCCGGCTATCCGAGAAAGAGACCCACAAGGATCAGGGCGAGGCCCAGCAGAGCCGCTCCGCCGTGTAACAGAATTACGAGCAGCGGACGCGGCAGGCGATTCAACCGCAACGCAAGCAGCAAGCCGCCGCCCGCCAGGGTAAGCGTCAATACCAGCGTCCCGGCATCGAAAGGCAGACTGCGGGGACCATGCCAAGTCAGGGTGACCCAATAAAGCAAGCCCAGACTCACCCCTCCCAGGACCGGATGCAGCCATCCCATCAGAGCACCCGGCCGCTTGCGCGTAAGTCGATACCCCAATAAAACGAGGCCGATCAGAACGGCGGCGCTGGCAGTGGCCACACCGAAAATGGCAGAGGTCATTCCTCCGAGTCTCCCGAAGACAGCTCGATGCCCAGGCTTTTTAGCTTGCGGTAAAGATGGGTCCGTTCCAGTTGAACACGCTCGGCCAGGCGTGCCACCCGGCCGCCTGCCAACTTGAGTTGCGCACTGAGGTAGGCACGTTCGAAACGCTCGCAAGCCTCCCGGTAAGGCAGCGACAGGAGATCTTCTCCAACCTGCGGGGCCACGGGCAGGTTGGCCGCGAGCGCTTCGTCCACCTCCTCGAGCGTGACCGTTCCGCGCTCTCCCGTGGCGAGCAGCCTGCGAATCAAATTGCCCAGTTCCTGCAAGTTGCCCTGCCAATCATGGCGGCGCAGGCGGTTGATGGCCGCGACTCCGAACTGGCGAAAAGTGTAGCCTTCCTGGTCGGCCAGACTCTCGACATAATGGCGGATGATTTCGGGGATGAAATCACGATACTCGCGCAGGGCCGGCACTTCGATCACTAGCACGCTCAACCGGTCGTAAAGATCGCGGCGTACCTGCGCATCCGCCATAGCACGAGGATGAATGGAAGCACAAAAACGCAGGCGGGAATCCGTACTGTCGGCGAGAAATCCCATCAATACCTCCTGCACCGCAGGCGAAGCATCAGCCAGTTCGTCAAAAAACAGCAGGCGGGAAGACTGCGCATGACGCTCGTTACTCAACGCCGTGCGCAACGCGGCCGGATCGGCATCCGTCAGCACAAAGGCCTCGAAACTGCGATGGTCGGCCCGCGCAAGCCGTCGTGCCAAGGTTTCACGCCCACTACCTTCCTCACCCACGATCAGCACGGACTCGTCCCGTCCCACCAGGGCTTCCAGAGACTTTTTCAATGCCGCAATGCGCGGATGGGCATGGATGATGTCGAGCAACGCCGCGGATCCCAGGCCGGCATGACGCCGCGGCACATTCTTCAAGGCCCGCTCGACGACATAGAGCAATTTGGCCAGCGAAACCGGCTTTTCAATGAAGTCCAGCGCACCGAGGCGCGTTGCCTCAATCGCCGCATCGACGGTGCCGTGCCCGGACATCATGACGACGGATAGCGCCAGGGAAGTATCTTCGCTCCATTCGCGCAGCAATGAAATGCCGTCTTCGCCTTCCATCCAGATATCGAGCAGCACCAGGTCAGGACGCGCGGCAGCTACTTCCAACCGCGCCTCTTCCGCACTCTCGGCCAAGGCGACTTCGTAGCCTTCATCGGACAGGATTTCTCCCACCGCAGTGCGGATTTCTGGTTCGTCGTCCACGACCAGTATGCGTGCGAGACTCATTGCTTACCTCCGTCCAGAACCCGCAGTCCCGGCTGCCGCCGGGGCAGGATAACCACCACCTGGGCGCCACCCTCCTCCACGTTGGACAAACTCACCGTCCCGCCCTGCTCTTCGATCAGCTTGCGTACCAATGCGAGCCCCAGCCCGGTGCCCTTGTGCTTGGTCGTCACATATGGCTCGAACACACGCCTGAGCATGCCGGCCTCGAAGCCGGGCCCGGCATCGCGCACGGTCAGCACTACGCCGTCTATCTCCCTGGATTCGGTTACCTCTAGCCAGATGGCGGCACGATCTCCGGGTTGGGCCTCAATCGCGTTCTTGATCAAGTTATGCAGAACCTGGCGCAGCCGCACCGCATCGGCCGGCACCGGGGCCATATCCGCATCGGCCTTCACCTCCAGAGTCACGCCCGGCCGGTCCCGATACAACTCCGCCAATTCCTGCGCGAGCTGCCCCACTTTGACCGGCGTGATGTTCAACACCGGGCTTTTCGCATACTCGGAAAAAGCATCGACCATCGATTGCATGGCATGCACCTGGTCGATCACGGTAGAAGTCGCGCGATCCAGTATCTCTGCCTCGTGTCCCTCAAGTTTGGGCAGACATTTGAGACGCAAGCGTTCCGCAGCCAACTGGATCGGGGTCAGTGGATTCTTGATCTCATGCGCCAGACGGCGAGCCACCTCGCCCCAGGCGGCTTCGCGCTGCGCCAACACGAACTGCGTCACATCCTCGAACACCCAGATGCGCCCTTCCGCCCGCGTATTGGGCCTGGGTCCCAAACGCGACAAGGCAACGCGCACTACACGCTCCGCCCCGCCCAGACGAATGCGGACATCGGTCGAATGCCCGGCGGCGCCCGTTGCCGATTCGTCGAAAAGCACGGTAAACGCCGAATGGGTATCCAGAAAATCGCCGAACGAACGGCCTTCCCAGTAGCCGCTATCAATGTCGAGCATACGCGCCGCCGCTGCATTGATACTGCGGATGCGGCCCATGCTGTCGATAGTCACGACACCGGCCGACAAGGCGCCCAGGACACTGGCCAACCAGCTGCGCTCATTCTCCAGGGCAAGCTGTCCGCGGCGGGTGGCATCACGCGCCTCCGCCAATCCACGGGTCATGTTGTTGAACGAACGCGCCAATACGCCGATTTCGTCACGGCTCTTTTCCGCCACGCGGACGCCGAAATCACCTTGCGCCACCGCCCGCGTCGCACGCACGAGTGACTGGATCGGCGCCGCCACCCGTGCTGCCGCATAGAAAGCGGCCCAGACCGCCGCAAGCAACGACAACAACAACACCAGGGTGAGGGTAAGCGTAAAACTCAGCTTCAGAGGTCCCCGCAGATAATCCAGTTCCTGGTAACGGCTATAGGCCGCTTCAACACGCCGTGCCAATACGCTGGATTGGTTATTGACCGGATACAGGGTTTCCAGAATGCGGTAGGTGCCGTCGGTCGCCTTCAACGGGGCATAGGTCCGCACAAAAAGCGCACCCTGATAGGAATACAACTTGGCCTGAGCTCCGTTGCCGGTGAGCATGGACATCAAGTCGGAAGGCGGTGGCTCCTCGGGCATGGCGGCCACGGAGCTCGCCGCACTGGTTGCAAGCGTCTGACCGTGGTTGTCGAACACGATGGCCTTGCTCGCACCCAGCGCAAGGCGCAATCGGTCGAGCGCGGGACTGAGTGGTTCCGGTCCCCGATCCGCCAGCATGGCCGCAGCCTGGGCGCTGACACCCGCATAAGGGCCGGTCTGGCTGGCGAGAACCTGCCGTGAAAGCACGAGTGAGTCCTTCAGGGCATGCGCCACGTTGAGATCGAACCAACTGTCTATGCTGTGGTTAATAAACTGGACCGAGAAGTAGAACACCGCGCCCACGGGCAATACAGCCAGGGCGGTGAACAATACGACGAGGCGCCGAGTCAAGCGGGCGCCCGTGCGCGAGCGCCGTAACGAGATGATCAAGCGCCAGAGATTGAACACAATAACCGCCAACAGGAACAAGCCCACACAGACGTTGGCGATCAGCAACCACAGGTACCACTGTCCATAGGAACGGGAATGCCCCGTACTCAAGCCCAGCAGATACAACGCCGCACCAATGACGGCAAGGCCCAGCAGCGGTACGAGCCAGCGCCAGCGTTTCATGGCACTAACCTCGTACTCCGCCAGCCGCTCGCCTGGCGCCAACCGGGCAAGATGGCGGCCAGCAACTTCAACGGGCCGGGCAAGTCATGGGTGTCGAGCACTACGCGCAATAACACGTAGTAATTCGCACGTGCATTGAGCAGCGTGGCATCGATGACCGGCAGCTTGCGAATATGGCTGATGGCATTCAGGGCCGCTTCGCGTGTAGCGTACTCCTCGTTCGCACCACTGTTCAGGTTATCCAGTCGGTAACGCTCGGCCAGAGGTCTATAGCTCAGGCGATAGCGTTCGGCCAGGGCGGCAACGGTCTTGTCCCAGATCCACCAGCCACGCTTGCGCTCCACCTTGATGTTGACCACGAAAGTCAAAGCGACACCGTGGGACAGGGCTTCCTTGGCATGCCGGTTCAGTTTGAGGCCCAGGTCGGCATTGAGATAGTACACGCCCTGGGTGCGCTGGGTGCTCATGCCCTGCACACTGAACGAATCTGCCAATGCGGCCGGTGCCAGCCCCGCGCACAAGGCAAGCACCAAGGTCCATTTCGATGCCTGGCGACACAGCGCCTGCATGCGCGCCTCTCCATGCTGTTCCCCGGGCCAGCCTAGCGTGCCGCGCCGCCAGACGCCAGTCCTGCGCCGGGCGTCACTCAATCGAAGCATAGCCCTGTCCAGTCACGTCCTCGTGCCTGTTCGGCGGCATTGGCAGGCCGCTTACCCGGTCGCTGCAATTCCCGAATCCGCAACACCCCCTGACCGCACGCCACGTCGATGCCTTGCCTGCCGGCTGCTATAACCTGCCCGGATGGCGTCGCGCTGGACTCAGACAAAGCCTCGGCGCGCAGGATACGAATGCGCTCGCCGGCGCAGTCGGCCCAGGCACCGGGGCGAGGGTTGAAGGCCATGACTCGCCGTGCCAATTCCTCTGCCGGGCGCTTGAAATCCAGATGGGCCTCGGCGCGGGTCAGGCGGGCGGCATAACTGGCTTCGCCGACCTGGGCACGCGCATGCGCATGCCCGGCTTCGAGATCGTCAAGCACGTCCAGTAACAACTCGGCTCCGCGCTGAGCTAGACGGGCCGACAGCCCTCCGGCGGTCTCGTCAGCACTGATTTCGATAGTTTCCATGCAGTAGACCGGCCCGGTATCCAAACCCGCATCCATCCGCATGATCGCGATGCCCGTCTCACGGTCGCCTGCTTCCATGGCACGTTCCACGGGAGCGGCGCCACGCCAGCGCGGCAGCAAAGACGGGTGGATATTGATACCGCCATGCGGGGCGGCCTGCAGCAACGATTCCGGCACCAGGAGTCCGTAGGCCACTACGACGATTGCATCCGGACGCATGGCGGCCAATTCGGAAACCGTGCCCGAATCGAGCCGAACGGGCGTAGAAACGGGCAGCCCCAACACATCAGCCTTTTGACGTACCGGTGTCGCCTGCAACTTGCGCCCGCGGCCCGCCGGGCGATCCGGCTGCGTCACAATACGCATGACGTCGTGACGGCCTGCAACCGCTTCCAGCGCCGGCAAGGCAAATTCGGAGGTGCCTGCAAATATCAAACGCATGGTTCAAACAACCGGTGTGCCGGATCGCGCCGCTGGCCGGGCTGGCTCGCGGCCATGAGCGGATTCAGACCGATCCGGGCGTCGGTGCCTGGGCTTCACGCCGGACCTTTGCCATTTGCCGGCGTACACGCCGGCGCTTCAAATCCGACAGGTAGTCAATGAAAAGGTGGCCATTGAGATGATCGATTTCATGCTGAATGCATACGGCCAGCAGACCATCGGCCTCCAGCTCGTAAGGCTCGCCATGGGCGTCCTGGGCACGCAACGTGACCCGTTCCGCACGAGCGACCGTGTCGAAGTAGCCGGGTACCGACAGGCACCCCTCTTCGCTGTCGCAACGCCCCTCACGCTCCAGGAGTTCGGGGTTGATCATGACCCGGCGCTCGTTCTTCTCCTCCGACACATCGATCACCGCCAGCTGCAGGGGAATACCCACCTGCGTGGCCGCCAAGCCGATGCCGGGCGCGTCGTACATGGTTTCGAACATATCGTCGATGGTGTGTCTCAGCTCATCATCGAAGGCTTCCACGCGGGCACCGCGCTCACGTAGCCGGGGGTCGGGGAAATGCAGTATTTTAAGTAGTGCCATGCGCCGGAATCGGCAACCACGCGCCCTGGAGGGCAAAATTTCATGCGTGGTCGCCAAAATTGCTGGTAAAGTGATAATAATTATAACGAAAGAGCCGTTGGAAGCCGCCCCTCGGCCGGTACAACACAAGGATTTTTCTTAGGAGTCGCGACAATGCAGGGCTATCGTTCCATCTTATCGGGTTCCATCGCTACGGCTGCCGCGGTGCTGCTTGCCGCTTGCGCAAGCCACAAGGCACCGCCACCGCCCGCGTCACCACCACCTGCCACCGTATCGGCGCCCGCGACGGCACCCGCACCGGCACCCAAGACGACTCCCCTGCCGGTCAAAAAGACCGCGCCGGTTCGCTACGTGGTCAAGAAAGGCGACACACTCTGGAGTATTTCCGCGCACTTCTTCTCCACGCCCTGGCTGTGGCCGGAAGTCTGGTACGAAAATCACTATATTGCCAATCCACATCTGATCTATCCGGGTGACGTCATCACCCTGAAGGGTGGAGCCCTGACCGTCTCGCGCAATGGCACTGTCGTCAAAAGCACCCTGCCATTCCGCCAGCTAAAGCCCCAGATCACCCGAACCCCGCTGGGTGAAGCGGTCCCGACCATTCCCTACGACGAAATCTCCGACCTGCTGTCCAAGCCGCGGGTCATGACCGCGAAGGACTATGACAAGGCGCCTTACGTCCTGCGTACAGTCAACGGGCAAATGCTCGCCGCCGCACCCGACTCCGTCTATGTGCGCGGCACGGAACTCAAGGACGCCAGCCAGGGCGCCAGTTATGCCGTAGTCCGCCAGGAGAAACCGCTTTACGAACCCAGCGACCATACCTTGCTGGGTTACGAAGTGCTTTACATGGGGCAAGGCCGAATCACGACCACGGGCGATCCATCTACTCTGAAACTGACGGCAAGCACTCAGGAGATCACCCCGGGCAATCGGCTGGTCAAGATCGACAGCGGTACCATCCCGGCCCAATTCCCCTTGTTGACGCCGAAATCCAAAATCGACGGCCAAATCATCGATGTGATCGGCGGTCTGGGAGAGGTCGGCCAGTACCAGGTAGTGGTGCTGGATCGAGGCAGCCGGGAACAGCTTGAAATGGGCGATGTGCTCGCCATCGAAAGCACCGGCAAGCGGATCAAGGACCCCTACGCCCAAGCCAATATGAGCCATCAGGTCATGCTGCCCAACCGGCACATCGGCGAACTTGTCGTCTTCCGGGTATTCGACCGGGTCTCCTTCGCCTTGGTGATTCACGCGACCCGGCCGGCAAGCATCGGCAACACCGTCACCAATCCCTGATTTTGAAGGAGTCGGTACAGCGCGCGCCCGACGCGGCGCGCGCGCTTTCCATTCTGGCGCGGGCTCCCGGACTCAAGCCCGCCGTCATGCGCAAGCTGATCGATCATTTCGGCAGTGCCGACAATGTTGTGAGCGCCGGGCGCAAGCAGTGGACGGCGCTGGGCATGCGCGGATCCCTGATGCGTGCGCTCGAAAAGCCCGACAAGTCACGGCTGAAGGACGACCTGGAGTGGGCCGCAGAACCCGGCCATCACCTGATTGGATGGGGATGTCCGGAATACCCGCCGCAACTGGCCGCCATTTCCACGCCTCCACCCATTCTCTATGTCACCGGCGATCCCAATCACTTGCTGACACCGCAATTGGCCATCGTCGGCTCCAGGAACCCCACGCCCGGCGGACGCGAACTGGCGGGCGAATTTGCCGCTTTTGCCGCAGGGGCCGGCTTGGGCGTAACCAGCGGACTGGCCCTGGGAATCGACGCGGCGGCCCATGCCGGAGCACTGGAAGCGGGCGGGCCCACGATCGCCGTCACGGCCACCGGTCCCGATCGCGTTTACCCCAAACGCCACCACGACCTGGCCATGCGCATCGCCGAACAAGGTGCGCTGGTCACCGAGTTCGCGCCAGGAACCCCGCCCCTGCCCGCTCATTTCCCGCGCCGCAATCGCATTATCAGCGGCCTCAGCCGGGGCACGCTGGTCGTGGAGGCTGCACCGAAGTCGGGCTCTCTCATAACCGCGGGCTACGCCGCCGACCAGGGGCGCGAGGTCATGGCCGTGCCCGGCTCGGTCCGTTCACCGCTTTCGCGCGGCTGCCATGCCCTGATTCGCGACGGGGCGAGCCTGATCGAGCAGCCCTCTGATATCCTTGCCACACTTGATGCGCCTCTGGCGCTCGAATTCGAACCGGGGGATAGCCCGGCAGCAGAACAAGCTGAGGAAACCGATGGGGAGTACGATCTGCTGCTGGATGCGCTGGGATTCAACCCGGTTACGGCGGATACGCTGGCCGCGCGCACAGGTTTGACGTCGCAGGCCGTATCCTCCATGCTCTTGATGCTGGAGCTCAAGGGCACAATAGAAGCTCTCGCCGGGGGACGGTATGCCCGTCGGCGGAATGGTTAAAAACGGTTTGCACTGAGGATTTGATTCATTGATAAACCCGAGCGTGCTGGATACGGTGCTGTACTTGTTCGAAAACTACCTCGAAGACTGCGAGGAACCGCCACAAAGGGCCACCCTGGAGAATGTGCTGCATTCCAGCGGGTTCCCGGAACCCACCGTGCGCCGCGCGCTCGATTGGCTCGAGATACTGGATGCGCCGGGCGAGGAACTCGCCGCTAGCCACTTCTCTGCCGGCGCGAGCCGCGTATTCTGCCCCCAGGAATGCTTGCAGCTGACGCCGGACGCGCGCGGCTTCCTGCTGTACCTGGAGCAGATCGGTGTGCTCGACGCTGCACAGCGTGAGCTGGTCATCGAGCGCCTGCTGGCCCTCGATAGCGATGAAGTGGACACCGAGGAAGTGCAATGGGTGGTACTGCTGAGCTTGTTCCGCCGCCCCGGGCAGGAAGCCGCTTTCGCGCAGATGGAGGATCTGCTTTACGCCGAAATGGCCGAATTCGCCCACTGATCGGATCGCTGTCAAGGACTGTTCCTCATGGAAAACACCGTTGTCGTCGTCGAGTCTCCCGCCAAGGCCCGCACGCTAAAAAAATACCTGGGCAAAGGCGCGGAAGTGCTGGCCTCCTACGGACACGTGCGCGACTTAGTGCCCAAAGGCGGTGCCGTTGCACCCGACGAAGACTTCGCGATGCATTACGAGCCGATCGCACGCAACGAAAAGCACGTATCGGACATCGCCAAGGCCCTCAAACAGGCTGAGCGGCTCATCCTCGCCACTGACCCGGACCGCGAGGGCGAAGCCATTTCCTGGCACCTGTACCAACTGCTGCAGGACCGGGGACTGCTCAAGGACAAGACCGTCCAGCGCGTCGTTTTCCACGAAATCACGGAACGCGCCATTCGCGAGGCCATGGAGCAGCCCCGAGAGCTCGCCGACGACCTGATCAACGCGCAGCAGGCGCGGCGCGCGCTCGATTACCTGGTCGGCTTCAATCTCTCGCCCCTGCTGTGGAAAAAGATCCGGCGCGGCCTGTCCGCCGGCCGTGTCCAAAGTCCCGCGCTGCGCCTGATCGTCGAGCGCGAGGAAGAAATCGAGGCCTTCAAGGCGCGTGAATTCTGGCGCATAGAGGCTGCCCTGAAGAGCGGCGACCATGAATTCAACGCCCGCTTGTACCAGTACGAGGGGCGCAAGAGCGAGCAATTCGACTTCACCAACGAGGAAAGCGCACAGGCCGCGCGCGAGGCCATCGAAAAGGCCGCCGCGGGCAATCTGCTCGTCACCCAAATCGAGCGCAAGGCGCGCAAGCGCAATCCTGCGCCGCCTTTCATCACCTCGACCCTGCAGCAGGAAGCCTCGCGCAAACTCGGATTCAGCACGCGGCGCACGATGCAAATCGCCCAGGCACTATATGAGGGCATCGACCTGGGAGACGGCCCGGTCGGCCTGATCACCTATATGCGTACCGACTCCACGCATCTGGCACCCGAGGCCCTGGACGAGATGCGCAGCTACATCGGCGAACGCTTCGGCAAGGACAACCTCCCACCGAAGGCGCGCATGTACCGGACCAAGAGCAAGAACGCCCAGGAAGCCCATGAGGCAATCCGTCCCACGTCGGTGCGGCGCGAACCGAAGGAAGTGGCCAAGTACCTCTCGTCCGAGCAGGCCCGGCTCTATGAGCTGATCTGGAACCGCGCGGTCGCGTGCCAGATGATCCATGCCACCCTGGACCAGGTCGCTGTCGACCTCGCTGCGGGCGACAAGGCCGTATTCCGTGCCACCGGCTCCACGATCCGGCATCCCGGCTTCATGCAACTGTACATGGAAGACCGCGACGAAGGCGGGGAAGAAGACGACCGCAAGGAAAGCAAACTACCGGCCCTCAAGGAAAAGGAATCGGTGCCGCTCACTGCGGTCAATGCCTCGCAGCATTTCACCGAACCGCCGCCCCGCTACACTGAGGCCAGCCTGGTCAAGACGCTCGAGGCCCACGGTATCGGCCGACCCTCGACGTATGCCTCGATCATCCAAACGCTGCTCTCGCGCGAATACGCGGAGTTGGAAAACCGGCATTTCCTGCCGACCGATGTCGGGCGCATCGTCAATCGCTTCCTGACCCAGTACTTCGAGCGCTACGTCGATTACGATTTCACCGCCAAGCTGGAAGACAAGCTGGATGCCGTGTCGCGCGGCGAAAGCGACTGGAAGGGTGTGCTCAAGGAATTCTGGTCGCCGTTCCAGCGTGAGGTGGAAAACGTCGACGGCAACGTCACCCGCCGCGACGTGATGCAGGCCCGCGTCCTCGGCGCCGATCCCAAGACGGGGCGCGAGATATCCGCGCGCATGGGCCGCTACGGGCCCTTCGTGCAGATGGGCACGGCTGAGGAAGAGGAAAAGCCGCGTTTTGCCAGCCTGCAGCCCGGACAAAAACTCGAAACCATCGAACTGGCCGACGCACTCAAGCTGTTCCGGCTGCCGCGCGAACTGGGCGAAACGCCGGAGGGCGAGAAAGTCTCAGTCAACATCGGCCGTTTCGGCCCCTACGTCCGTTACGGCAGCAAGTACGCCTCGATCAAGGAAGACGACCCTTACACGATCGAACTGCCGCGCGCCCTCGAAATCGTCAAGGAAAAGAAAGAGGCCGACGCCAAGCGCCTGATCAAGGACTTCGATGGCGTGCGTGTGCTCCACGGCCGCTACGGCCCGTTTATCACCGACGGCAAAAAGAACGCCCGCGTACCCAAGGAGCGCGAGCCCGAATCCCTGACGCTCGAGGAATGCAAGGAACTCCTGGCCAAGGCGCCTGCCCGCAAAAAACGCACGACCCGGCGCCGCAAGAAAAGCTGATGGACAACGCACTCGCCGATGCCGCCGCGGCAATCCGCGCCGGCGGCATCGTCGCGTATCCCACCGAGGGCGTCTGGGGGCTGGGCTGCGATCCCGCCAACCGGGACGCCGTAGAACGCCTGCTTGTGCTCAAGGGCCGCGACGTCACCAAGGGGCTGATCCTGCTCGCCGCAGAAGAAAACCAACTGGCCCCCTGGATCGAGCCGTTCAACCCCGCGATGGCGGACCGCGTCCGTGGCACCTGGCCCGGCCCGGTCACCTGGATCGTCCCGGCGCGAGCCGACTGCCCTGCCTGGCTGACCGGAGGGCGATCGACTGTCGCGGTTAGAATCACGGCACATCCCCCGGCGCGCGCCCTGTGCGTTGCGGCGGGATCGGCGTTGGTATCGACCAGCGCCAACCTCAGCGGCCAGGAACCGCTCGCGGGTTCCGAGGCGCTGCGCAAAACATTTGGTTCGACGCTGAGCGCGATACTCGAGGGACCTCTGGGCGGACTTCAGGGTCCCACTGAAATACGGGATCTGCAAACGGGGCATATCCTGCGTCCGGGACCCACACAAAGCTCTTCAGGATAGGCCATGGACTACCGTCAAGTCGAAAACTGGATGCGCGAACTGCAAGCGCACATATCCGACGGAATCGGCGACACTTCCGGCGACAGGCAATGGCTTGAGGATGCCTGGAAACGCCCGGAGGGCGGCGGCGGCATTACGCGCGTGATGGAAAACGGACTGGTCATCGAAAAAGCCGCGGTCAACTTCTCGGCAGTCAGCGGCGAGACCTTGCCCGCCGCGGCCAGCGCGGCCCGGCCGGCCCTGGGCGGACGCAGCTTTCGTGCCACCGGCGTGTCGGTCATCGTCCATCCACGCAACCCCTATGCCCCCACCTCCCACTTCAACGTGCGTTTCTTCTGTGCCGAAAAGCCGGGCGCCGCACCCGTCTGGTGGTTCGGCGGTGGGTTCGATCTCACGCCTTACTACGGCTTCGACGAAGACTGTGTGCTGTGGCACCAGACCGCTTTTGACGCATGCAAACGTTTTGGCGAGGACGTGTATCCGCGCTTCAAGCAGTGGTGCGACGAATACTTCTTCATCAAGCATCGCGGCGAGGCCCGCGGTATCGGCGGATTGTTTTTCGACGACTATGATGCCGGCGGCGACTTCGCGCGCGCTTTCGCATTCGCGCAAAGCATCGGCACGCACTATCCCAAAGCTTACCTGCCCATCCTCAAGAAACGCATGCACGCGCCGTGGGGTCAAAGGGAACGCGATTTCCAACTGTATCGGCGCGGCCGCTACGTGGAATTCAACCTGGTCTACGACCGCGGCACGCTGTTCGGCCTGCAATCACGTGGCCGCACCGAGTCCATCCTCGCCTCGATGCCGCCCTGCGCGCATTGGCGCTACGACTATCGCGCGGAGCCCGGAACGCCCGAGGCTAGGCTCACCGAATACTTTCTCAAGCCACGCGACTGGCTCGTCGACTAGCGGAACCGGTGCAATGAAGCTGCTTGCCATATATGCAGCGTGCTGGCCCGGAATGGTGCTGCTGGCAATCCTCAACGGAACCCTGCGGGAAAAACTTTACGCCCCCCACGTAACTGAATTAATAGCCCACCAGATTTCCACTGTTGTATTGATCGCACTTCTGGGAATCTACCTGTGGATACTCACCGGTTTTTTCCGCATTGATACAACCCGTCAAGCCCTGCTGACCGGCAGCCTGTGGCTGGTCCTCACGATTGTCTTTGAATTCCTTTTCGGCCATCTGGTGATGAGGCATTCCTGGCAAGCCCTGCTCCACGACTACAGCCTCGCCCGGGGACGCATCTGGCCGCTGGTACTGATCTGGACGGCTATCTCCCCCTACCTGTTTTACCGGATAAGGCTCTGAGCCCCACGCATTAAGGCTGACTTTCGCTGATCCAATCGCGAGCGTCCTTCGCTTCGGCAACGGTGAAAACCCGAAGCTTCCCGGGCATCAGGAAACGAAACGCATTGATCGCCAGGCGGATCCATTCGACATCGGTCACCAGCGCCATCCGTTCCCAGCTCGGCAAGTGCTCGACCCCAATCTTGAGATCCTTCCAGGCAGCGCCCGCATCTATCCCTGCGAATTGTTCGCCCAGCTCGTAATACAGACGAATCTTCTTATGCTTCTTGAGTGTTTCCTCCACCTTGGGTATCAAGAACTTGTCATAGTCTTCCACAGTGACCCGGCCTTTCGCCGTTACTGCAATCACCCCTTCCGCGAATCCTTCCAGAAACTCGATCATAAGTGCATCTCCTTTCCGATCCAGTCATGATGCCTTTGTTCAAGTTAATACATACACAGTCTGCGATATCTGATTTGAATCAATATTGGGAACCACCTCGACAGACTTCGCAAGACGCAGGCCTCGCCAGGACAAACGTTTATCATTGACGCCTCGTGTCCGTCTCAGGGGCTATGACGACCCAACGCCTGTCCGTGCTGCGCTATCCCGCCGTCCGCTCGCTGTTGACGGCGCGACTGGCCGGAACCATCGCCGCACAGATCCTTTCCACCGTTGTCGGCTGGCAAGTATTCGCGATCTCGCATGACCCATTGGCACTGGGCTACGTGGGACTCGCCCAGTTTCTGCCTATAGCGCTGCTGATTCTTCCGGCCGGCAACGCAGCCGACCGCTTCAACCGCAAATACCAACTGGGCGTCGCCTGGACGCTTGCCCTGGCGGTCAGCGCACTGTTCGTGCTCCTGTCACTATCAAATCATCGGCAGTTGTGGCCTTTTTTCGCATTGCTCGCCCTGTTCGGGGTAGCGCGTGCCTTCGCCGGCCCCGCCTTGTCCTCGTTCATACCGCTGCTCGTCCCCGAGGAAGAGTTAGCGCCCGTCATTGCACTCAATTCGACGGCCTTCCAGGTATCGGTCATTGCCGGGCCCGCGGTCGGCGGCGCACTCTACATCCTGGGGCCTGGCATCGCCTACGGCACCAGCGCGGGGCTTTTCCTGGTCGCTGTGACAGCGACGCTCTCCGTTCGCAACTATCGCCGGCAAAGGCACGATACCAGCGGCAAGGGCGCCTTCAACCGCTTCGTCGCCGGTATTGCCTACGTGCGCAACAGCCCGGTCCTGCTTGGCGCGATTTCGCTCGATCTCTTCGCGGTGCTGTTTGGAGGCGCCACGGCACTGCTGCCGATCTATGCCAGCGAAATCCTGGCCGTGGGTCCGGTTGGGCTCGGTGCCCTGCGCAGCGCCATGGCCATCGGCGCCTTCTTCGTCGGACTCTGGCTGGGGCGCTATTCGCTGGGCCGGCATGCCGGGCGGATCATGTTTACCTGCGTCGCCCTGTTCGGCCTGGCTACAATCGTCTTCGCCCTGTCGCGCAGCTTTGTCTTGTCGATGATCGCGCTAGTCATTGCGGGTGGCGCCGACATGGTCAGTGTCTACATCCGCTCCACCATGGTGCAGATCGCTACGCCCGATGAAATGCGCGGACGCGTCAGTGCAGTCAACTCGCTGTTTATCGGCACGTCCAATGAAATGGGCGAATTCGAATCCGGCGTGACCGCAGACTGGTTCGGCACCGTGCCGGCCGTCGTGATCGGCGGCATCGGCACCCTGCTGGTGGTCGGCTTCTGGATGTGGCGGTTCCCGGCCTTGCGCCGGGTGGACCGCCTCAGCGACCTGAGTGTTGCACGGCCGCAGAACCCGGATGCGCCGCCGGCACCTTGATCGTCACGTATTCAAAGGGTTTGCCATTCAGCGGGATGAACCGGTGAGCCAGGCCCGCCGGGATGACGACCATATCACCGGTCTTCAGCCCGGACAGCCGAGGATGCAGGATCCGGCCGCCGCGCCATTCCCCGTCGCCCGTCCGCCAATCGCCTTTCACGTCGGTGCCGGTCTGTAAGTGCGCAGCGCCGGCACGCACATAAATGACATCCACCCATTTTTCGTGGATTTCAACGGAACCCGGTGCACGGCGCGTTACCGCCCAGTAACGGAATGCGTCGGGCGGCGCGATGGCCTGCGCCGTGTGTCCGGGTCTGTGCGGGGCCGAAAAGGCATGCGCGATCTGTCCCCGGGTAATGATCGACGGCGCCAGCGACGTCTCCGCGCTTCCGGCATAAGCGGTGGCGGCCATTAAAACAGCCAAAGCGCAAAGTCCGTGTCGCACACTGTGAGTATTCATGAGGATATGCCTCGCCTTGCGTGATGTCCCTGGACGGGACGGAATTGATCTCGCCTTTCGTCGGTGTTCCGATTGCCGCCCACCAGTACGCTCTCATCAAGCTCCGCGATGCTGCGGCACCCCATGAGCGCCATCGTTTTCTCAAGTTCGCAGCGGAGCAGCGTCAGCATCCTTTCGACGCCGGCCTGCCCACCGGCAGCCAATGCATAGAGATAAGGCCGACCGAAGGAACAGGCATTTGCGCCCAATGCCAGAGCCTTGACGATATGCGTGGCCCTGCGCACGCCGCCGTCGACGATCAACTCGAGCGCATCTCCAACAGCGTCGCGAATCGGCGCGATGCAGTCGACCGGCGCCGGGGCCGAATCCAGCTGACGGCCGCCATGGTTGGAAATCATGATCGCGCTGGCGCCGATTTCTGCCGCCCGGCGCGCGTCCGCGGGGCTCTGCAGGCCCTTGATGACAAAAGGTCCCGGCCATTGCTCCGCCAGCCAAGCGGCGTCCTCCCAGCTCAACGCACGGTCGAACTGGCTGTTGACGTAGTCGATCAAGGACATCGCCCCCGCCCCGAGCGCATCGACGCGATGGGCGACGTTGGCCATGCGGAAATCGTGGTTCCGCAAATAATGCCAGGTCCAGTGGGGACTGGCGGCAAAGCTGGCCAGACTCTTCCAGGTAAACCGGGGCGGCATGACCATGCCGGTGCGCAGATCCCGCTCCCGATTGCCCGCCAGAGGTGTATCGACGGTCAGGCACAAGGCCTGATACCCCGCATCCTTTGCCCGTTCGACGAATTCGCGGGTCAGCCCCCGGTCCTTGAAGATATAGATCTGGAACATCTTGGGCCCGGCACCGGCGCCGGCGACTTCCTCGATGCTCGAATTGCCCATGGTCGAGAGGCTGTAGAGGATCCCCGCCTTGCCGGCGGCCCGCGCAACGGCGGGTTCCCGCTCGTGATGAAACAACCGGTTCATCCCGGTCGGCGACAACAACAGTGGCATGGATAAATCCGTGCCCAGAACACGCGTGCCCAGGTCTATCCGCGACACATCCCTCAACTGGTTCGGCAATAACTCGTAGCGCTCGAACGCCGTGGTGTTGTTGTTCAGGGTCCATTCATCGTCCGCGCCACCGTCGATGTAATGAAAGAGCGGCGCGGGCAACCTGCGCCGTGCGAGCGGGCGGAAGTCCATGAGATTGAAACAGCGGTTGATATTGATCGCCGTCTCCCGGGCGGAAAGTCCCGCCTATCATAGGGCCTGTTAGCACGCGCAGTGCCTGCCGGCGGGGGACGGGTTCACACCGGACAAGCCCCGTCCGCCCCCGTTTTTCGGCTAGCCCTCGCTAAGGGCCTGTAAAACAGGATAAAATGGACGGCTTTACTCCGTGCAGCGCCCGCCTTTCATGAGCACCGCCCAAATCCGCAATATCGCCATCATCGCCCACGTCGACCACGGCAAGACCACGCTTGTGGATCGCCTCCTCCAACAATCGGGCACCTTCGACGCGCGGGCCGAGCCCGTGGAGCGCGTCATGGATTCCAACGACCTGGAGCGAGAGCGCGGCATCACCATTCTGTCCAAGAACACGGCGCTGACCTGGAAGGATTACCACATCAATATCGTGGACACCCCCGGGCACGCCGACTTCGGCGGTGAAGTCGAGCGCGTGCTCTCCATGGTCGACTCGGTCCTGCTGCTGGTCGATGCCGTGGACGGGCCCATGCCCCAGACGCGCTTCGTGACCCAGAAGGCGCTGGCGCGCGGCCTGCGTCCCATCGTGGTCGTCAACAAGATCGACCGACCCGGAGCGCGCCCGCACTGGGTGATCGACCAGACCTTCGACCTCTTCGACCGCCTCGGGGCCACTGACGAACAGCTCGACTTTCCGGTGCTCTACGCCTCGGCCCTGAAGGGTTATGCGGGTACCGATGCCGACAACCCGGCCGCCGACATGCAGCCGCTGTTCGAAGCGATCGTGAAGCATGTGCCCGCACCCGACGTCGACAATGAAGGCCCCTTGCAGCTGCAGGTCAGCTCGCTCGACTACAACAGCTATGTCGGCGTCATCGGCATTGGCCGCATCACCCGGGGCACGCTGGCCACCAACATGCCGGTAACCGTCATCGGCCGCGACGGAAAGATACGCAACGGACGCGTGCAACAGGTGTTCGATTTTCATGGCCTGGACCGCGTTGAAGTATCGTCTGCGGAAGCCGGCGATATCGTCGCGTTCACGGGCCTGTCGCCGCTTTTCATCTCGGACACCCTGTGCACGCCTGCACAAGTGGAGGCCCTGCCGGCCCTCACCGTCGACGAACCCACGGTCAGCATGGGGTTCCTCGTCAACGATTCTCCTTTCGCCGGCCGCGACGGCAAATACATCACCAGCCGCCAGATCCGCGAGCGCCTGGAGCGCGAACTGCTGCACAATGTTGCGCTTCGGGTGGAAGACACGGAGGATCGCGATCGTTTCCTGGTCTCGGGGCGCGGTGAACTGCATTTATCGATCCTGATTGAAAACATGCGCCGCGAAGGCTACGAACTGGGCGTCTCGCGGCCGCAAGTCATCGTCAAGGACATCGACGGCGTCAAGCAGGAGCCCTTCGAACAGCTCAGCGTAGACGTCGAGGAAATCCACCAGGGCACGGTCATGCAAATGCTCGGCGAACGCGGCGCGGACCTCAAGAACATGGTGCCCGACGGACGCGGCCGCGTGCGGCTCGACTACATCGTGCCGGCGCGGGGGCTGATCGGGGTGCGTACGCCGTTCCTCTCGGCCACGCAGGGCACGGGGCTCATGTACCACGTGTTCGACCACTACGCCCCGCTCAAGCGCGGCCAGTTCGGGCAGCGCGCCAACGGCGTGATGATCTCCAACGGCAGCGGCAAGGCCCTCGGTTATGCTCTGTTCAATCTGCAGGAACGCGGCAAGATGTTTGTCTCGCCCGGCGACGAGATCTACGAAGGAATGATCGTCGGTGAGCACGCGCGCGGCAACGACCTGACCGTGAATCCACTCAAGGCCAAGCAGCTCACCAACATCCGTGCCGCCGGTTCGGACGAAAACATTCTGCTTACCCCGGCTATCCGAATGACCCTCGAGCAGGCACTGGAATTCATCGACGACGACGAGCTGGTGGAAATCACCCCGCACCACTTGCGCTTGCGCAAAAAGCTCTTGCAGGAAAGCCAGCGCAAACGCGCAGGCCGCGCCACTGCATCCTGAGTCCGACGCCAGAGTTTGTTTTTTAAATCTTGCAAAGACGCCAAGACGCAGAGATTGAGAGAAAGATTGTTATCCCTTGGCGATCTTTGCGCCCCTGCGAGAGAAATAAAACAAGAAAGTAATAGGTCAATTGCTCCAGACTATAAGGACCAAACTTGACAGTATCGTCAGCGGCATGGACAATGCGTTCGCCGCTGGCGTCCTGCCACAAGACAGGACATGGGAAGCCGGTGCGTTCGTTTCCGACGAACAAGTCCGGCGCTGCCCCCGCAACGGTAGGCGAGACAATCGCCCGTCATCGAGCCACTGCGTATTACGCGGGAAGGCGACGGGCGTAGTGAACACCCTTCACTTCTCGTAAGCCCGGAGACCGGCCACGGCAACGTCTCGGTGCTGCGGCGGGCGGCTTCCGGAGTCCTGACCGGCTCTATCGCTCTCGCTCACACCGATTGTTATCCGCGAACCGCGGCAATGCGGTTCGCGCCCGCATGCGGGTCGGCTGCGAGAGGTTTATAAATCATGCGACGAGCCATTCTTTTCCTGGCGGCAAGCTGTGCCGCAACCCCGGCATTTGCCCAATCTGCCCCTTCATCCACTACCCGGCTGAGTCCCCTGACGGTCACAGCACCCACGGGGACACGTCAACCCGTGGATCGGACACTGGCCCCCGTCATCGTGCTGGGACCGGCTCAGATCAAGCCCTTCTGGGACAGCGATATCGCCACCCTGCTGCAGTTTCAGGCGGGACTCGATATTGCCCGCAATGGCGGCCCCGGCCAGCCGGCATCGCTGTTCCTGCGCGGTACGGGGAGTTCGCAAACCCTGGTCCGCGTTGACGGCATCCGGGTCAATCCCGGCTCGATCGGCGGCCCGCCGCTTTCAAATATCCTGTCTTCCAGTGTCAGCCGCGTGGAGGTCGTGGAAGCCCCGCGTTCGGCACTTTACGGCTCTGATGCCATCGGCGGCGTCATCGATATCCAAATGCAACAACCCACGCGTAATGGCTTTGGCTGGGGCGCAGGCATCAGTGGCGGACATGATGCGAGCCGCGGCTTCAGTGCACATGCGGGAGGCGGCAACGGCACGCTGTTCGGTGGCGCGAGCGCGAACTTCTTCGAAACCGACGGCTTTCCGCCACTCGCAACCAGTACGCAAAGCAGTGCCTGGCGTAACCTCAACCTGCACGCAACATTGGGGGCACAAGGCAATGCCGGCGAAGCCTATGGCACGGTGTGGCAATCGAGCGGCACAAGCGATTACCTGGACTTCTTCGGCACTCCTGCCAGCGAGGATTACACGGATCGTGTCGCAAGCGTCCATCTCGCTCGCCAGATGAATTCAATCTGGTCCAGCCGCCTGATCCTCGGCCAGTACTACAACAATATTCAGCAGATCCAATCACCCGATTTCCTCAACACCTGGCGCAACTCCACCGATTGGCGCAACGATCTCATGCTGGGCGACCATAATCTGGTCAGTGCCGGGCTATATCTTGCCCACCAACACGTCAACGCCTTGTCTTATGGCTCCGGTTATGACCAGGTCGACAATGACCGCGCCGTCTATGCCCAGGACCAGATCGACTGGAGTATCCAGCGCCTTGTGCTTGCGGGCCGCATGACGCATTTCTCCAGCTTCGGGAGCCAGTTCACCTGGAATACCGACTATGGTCTGCATTTCGCTCGAAATTGGCGCGTCACGGTCGGCGCGGGAACAGGGTTTCGCACCCCGACCGCTACCGATCGTTACGGCTACGGCGGCAATCCGGATCTGTTGCCCGAGTACTCTCATGACCTCAACGCAGGCCTTTACCACCAGATCGATCAACATGCGCGTATCGGGTTGAATCTATACCGCAACCGCGTGAGCGACCTGATCACGTTCGAGGCCACGAGCACCGGCGGGCAGGAGACGAATATCGGGCAGGCCACCATTACCGGCGCCAACCTCAACGCCGAGTTGAACTACGGTGCCTGGCATATTCAGCCGGGAATCAATATCCAGCGCCCCCTGAACGACCAGACCGGCGGCTACTTGCCGCGGCGCACGCGGCGCAGCCTGACGTTGAACCTCGACTACGGCATGGGGGCTTGGCGTGTAGGCGCACATTTCCTGGCGGCCGGTCCCACCAAGGATTCCGACTTCAGCACGACGACCAATGCAGGCTACCTGCTGACGACGCTGACCGCCGGCCTCGAACTGGTGAAACACTGGCACATACGGGCGCGACTGGAGAATGCATTCAATGTGCACTATCAAACGGCCGCAGGCTACGCCAGCTCCGGCCGCGGCCTGTATCTCGGCATTGCCTATGCAATGAATTAGGGCCTGTTAACAGGCTCTAAGTTATTGGGTCGGCGGTGCGCTCTGTTTCATACTGGGGCGCGCCGCCGCCCATTGCAGCCACTCTTTCAGCCGCGGGCAACGGCTGCGCCAATCCAGGTCCGGAAGACGCAAATCGACGTATTCCAGCGCGCAGCCCACTTGCAAAGCATCCAGCATGAAATGTTCCGGTGAGGCGTCGAATTTCTTCTCCAGTGCATCCAGCACGCGTTCGATACCATCCCGCCTCCGGGTTAATATTTTTTCACTCTGTTGTTCGACCGGCTTGCGGCTCTCGATAACCACATAAACGACACTTTCGATCAGGCACTGCGCCAGGGCCGCTACCGCCAGGACGCGGGCGCTGTCGGCCGGACTCACCGGCAACAAGCCGGGGGCTGGATACGCGATCTCCAGCCACTGCAGAATCGTCGAACTATTGGTCAGAATCTGACCGTCATCCAGCTCCAGCGTCGGCACCTGCGACAAGGGATTCACGGCAAGCAATTCCTCAGGGCTTGCCCACGGGTCGACAAATACCTGCTCGGTGGAATCCAGCAGGTCTTTCTCAGCCAATGCCACCTTGACCTCGCGGGCAAAAGGAGAGGTCGGACTTAGAAACAGACGCATAATTCAATCCTTCTCATTTCGGTTTGTTTGCAAGGACGAGTATGCTCACCCTGCCCCGCAGGAAGAGCAAAGCTCTGCATCCCTTCTAGTAAGTTGAAACGCCATCCCGGGCCACCAGTTGTTCCTGCTCTGCAAAGGACGCCTCTGTGCCTGGAACTTCGGTTCCGCGCAACGACACTCCCTTCGTCTCGATGAGAAACAAGGAGGCAACGGCACCAATCACGCAAGCGCCGATCATGTAATAAGCGGGCATGAGGTCACTGCCGGTGGCCTGACTCAACAATTCAGTAATTGCCGGAGCCGTACCTCCGAAGAGCGAGGTGGACACGTTGTACGCGATAGCGACGCCGGCATAGCGGACCATGGTCGGGAACATGGCGGGGAAAGTCGCCGAAATCGTCGATAGCTGAGGCGCGAAAAGAATGCCAATGACGATAAACCCGACAATGGCTCCGGCGAGTCCGGTTTGCATGAGCAAGTACAGGGGAATCACGAACACAATCAGGCCGATACAGGAGAACAACCACATGGGCCGGCGGCCAATCGAATCCGAAAGCCGTCCGAAAAACGGTAACAGAATCGCCATCACGATCTGCCCGAACAAGGGCACCAAAAGCGCATGGTTTTCACTCATGCCCAGGGATTTCTGCAAATAGGTTGGCGTAAAGGTAAGAAACGTATATTCGACCACGTTCAACGCAATCACGAGACCAAACAAGATTATCGTGGAGCGGATATAGCGCGTAACAAGATCCTTGTAGATCTTCGGTATAGTCTCGGTCTTGTATTCTTCTTCGCTCTCTTCCACCTCTTCGAATACCGGGGTTTCTTCCATTCTTGTACGCAGGTACATGCCGATGTAACCAAGAGGAATGGCGACGAGAAAAGGCACACGCCAACCCCAGGACGCCATTGCATCTCCACTAAGCAAAGTCGTCATAAGGAGGGCGATTGCCGCGGCACCGGTAAACCCGGTCAGCGTGCCTACCTCGAGGAAACTGCCATAAAACCCGCGCCTGTTTTTCGGCGCGTACTCGGCCATGAACGTGGCGGCTCCACCGTACTCACCACCCGCGGAAAACCCCTGGATAATCCTGAGCACAAACAGGATCACCGGAGCCCAGATACCGATTGTTTTGTAGGATGGAATAAAGGCAATCAACGACGTGGCGCTGGCCATCAGGATGATGGTCATGGCCAGCACTCGCTTGCGGCCGATGCGATCTCCGATGGGTCCCCAGAAAAGACCGCCAAGCGGCCGGATCAGGAACGATATGGCAAACCCGAACAACGTCCATAAAATTCCGTCGGTGTTCGCAGGGAACAGGGTTTTGGCGATGTGGTCGGTCAGATAAGCATATGCCCCGTAATCGAACCATTCCACGGCGTTGCCCATGGCCGAGGCGCCAATAGCGCGGTGAAGCGTACGGAGATCGATCGTGCGTGTGTGTACGGTGGTAGCGCTCATTCACATCCCTATCGTTGGTATTGATGGCGCCAAGCGGCCAGACTACCGAAACTCGACAAGGCAACGGCAACAGCGCAAAGCGCGCGAAGTTCTTAAGGGTAAAGACTTCGATCGGCCTTGTCCAATGCTGATTGTCCCTCCTTCGTATATAGTCGAACCTTCAAGAGCATGAAAAACCTGAAAAATGACAACAGCCTTATTGATCAACCCCGTCTCGGGACGTGGCAAAGGCCGCAAACTTGCAGAACTGTTGCTTGACCAATTACAAGAGTTAGGCGTGGTGTGCGAACCCCATTACACACGCGCTCCGTTTGAAGCGGTCGACATTGTGCGGGCGCTGGCAGAGAGTCATGATCGTATCCTTGTCGCAGGTGGCGACGGAACCTGGTGCGAAGCCGTCAATGGCGCAATGCTGTCCAGTCGGCGGCCTGTGCTCGGCCTGATTCCGACCGGTACCGGTAACGATTTTGCCAAGATGCTGGGTTACGGCAATGATTGGCAAACCGCCTGCCATGCCATCGCACGCAGAGAGACGAGACCGGTCGATATAGGCCGATGCCGTTACAGCCTGCACAGAGAACCCGTAACCCTGACGCCTGAACCGAATGACACCACATTCAGATATTTTGCCAATGGCGCAGGCATTGGCTTCGATGCCCAAGTATCACGTGAGGCACGACGCATACGCTATCTCCACGGCAATGCTGTCTATTTGCTCGCCGTAGCCCGTACACTGCTGCTCAGTTACGCCACACCGCACGTCACCATCGAACATGACCATGGCACCTTGCAACAAACGATCACGCTGATCGCAGCGGCCAACGGCCGCTGCTATGGTGGCGCCTTTCACATTGCTCCCGAAGCCCGGATTGATGATGGCCATCTGGACCTGGTCTGCGCACGAGGCTTGAGCAGGCTGCACATCCTGGGCTTACTGCCCAGGGTGCTGCGTGGCCGCCACACCGACAGCCCCGACGTCACCACGCTGCGCACACGCCGGGTGATTATCCACAGCGAAGTGCCACTGCCCGTCCATCTCGACGGCGAAGTGGTTACCGAAGAAGCGGCTCATCTCGAAATTGATCTTGTACCAAGCGCACTCAAAATCTGCGCTTGACCTCCGTGCGTTAAACGGAATCAGGCATCGGCAAGTCCGAAAACACTTCTCGCAACGACGCTACGGCACAACGAAAGAAACATAGACTCTGGCAAAACCGCGGAGAGGCAAGTTGGAATAAGAGTGTTGCCCTCTTCACTTGTGCAACAAGGAGAGAGGACAAGAAAGACAACGGGATGAAGCTTTTCATGAAATCACTATCCCGAACGCGAAACGATCAGGGATCCAGTCCAGACAGCCACGTCCCGGACCAACACTCACACCGTCTCCGGACTTGTGCCTTGTGGCTTCAGAGACGGTCGGATTAGTCCGGGTGAAACGACGGCGCCCGATCGGTCCTATCGAAAGAGAGAGAGAAATCGCCCTTCGTGGCGTCGTAGCGCCATTGTGAGCGTCATCCCCTTGGAGAGCTTGGCGCGAAAACCTGTCCCGAAGTCCCGTCAGGGCTCGTCCAATCGCAGCGACAGGCATTTGGATGAACCGCCCGACTTGAGGAATTCGCCCAGGTCCAGACCCTTGACCGTGAAGCCGGCCTTCTCCAATTCACCCTGCAATCGCTCGCTGGGTTTGTTGAGCGCGATGAGATGATCAAAGTTAATGGCATTGCAGGCAAAGGCGGCCGCTTCTTCCGCGAGAACGGGAATACACTTTTCGGCAGCTACGCGCTGCTCTATTTGGGCTCGGCCTGCATCATCGAAGGCCTCTGGGTAATACAGCAGGTAACCGTTTTCGAGGGGTTGGAGGCAGGTATCGATATGGTAAAAGCGTGGGTCGACCAAACGCATGGATAGCAGTTCGCGGTCGGGGTAGAATTTTGCCAATTCCTCGTGCGCTGCCTGTTCGGTACGCTGGCCATAGCCGGCCCACACCCAAGGACCGCCGCGATCGACCA
>CAZPJI010000005.1:0-97993 GCA_964586925.1 uncultured Gammaproteobacteria bacterium | reverse complement strand
TCTGGTCCTTGGTGATCGCGGCGAGCTCCCGGGCCTGCCAGTCGCTGAAGGCGGTATTCATCAGCTGGTGGTAGTCCTTCAGGGTGCTCGCCCTCAGATCCTTGCGAGCGGCGAGATACGCCTCGAAGGCCTCGCACAGGGTGACCGAGCGGGCCTCGGCCTCCTTGCGCTCAGCAATGGGGTCCGCGCCGGTTGCGATTTGCCCCAGGACCTTCTGGGCCTGTTTGCGGGCTTGTTCGACGGTCAGGACGCCATAGCGGCCCAACGTTTGACGCCGGACCCGGCCATTGATGCGCTTCTCGAAAATGAAGCTCTTCACCCCCGTGCTGGTGATTCTCAAGGCGAAGCCGGGCAGGGCCTCGTCACGGATAAAACATTGTCCCTTTTCGGGGGCGGTGGCTTGGTCCACCACGGTCTTCGTGAGTCGCACGGCATCCCTCCCAGCCGGTTGTGTTTATCTCGCTCTGATCCGTCCGCCAACAATCCGTTGGTCGCGCCGTGTAGACACAATGTAGACACTTTGGGTCAAAAAACGGCAAAAACGGTCAAAGACCAACGGATTCATTTAATCTGAAAAAGCCCGGTAAGTAAAGGCTTTCAGGCAATTTAAAAGTTATGTAGACAACGTCAAAAACGCCTTGAGAAATCTGTTAATCCGTTGGTCGTTGGTTCGAGTCCGACCCGGGGAGCCAGATTTTCGAGATAAGCATAAAATCAAGAAACGTTGCCGCCCGGATTGAAGTAGATGGACGGTCCGATCGGATGGGGCACTCGGCTTGAATGCTAAAGATTGCCAATAGATCGGGATGGTTGAAAACGGGTGCTTCACTTTCCATGCAAAGCACCAGTGCTCCCCGAACAGGATTGCCACAGTTCAGTCGGGATGTTCTTCGGTCTCCGAAATGCGTCGAATTCGTGAGCCGCTGCTGTTTCGACAGCCTAGCGCTTGATCCCTATCGGGCGGATAAAGCAGGGCAGGCTGTTCGCCGGCCATCGAGAAGCTATTTTCCCCCGAAACCTACCTGTAATTAACATTCCACTTGGCGCTGTTTACGGTATCTCCAGTCCGCAATCGGACTCGGATGATAAGGTGAATTTCATGTGTTGCATTTGACAAACGTTGTTCTATACTTCAAGGTGGTGTGGGATTTTAAAAAATACATGGCAATCATCATATATAGGGGGAGTCACTTCATGGGCTTTGGGGCTAGGTTAATTCCTGGGCTGGTTGTTGTCCGAAAAAATCAGGGCTTCCAGCCAATTACCAAACTAGCATGCGCTTTTCAAAGCAGAGGCGGTGGACGCGCAGGCAAGAAAAAAAATGTCCCGGTCATAAGACTAAGGAAGGTCTTCAGAAGCGTTGTTTCTATATGTTCACAGTCCTGTTTAGGACTTTACGTTTACTCTTGGGGGTATTCATGAATCGTCGAATATTTGCGGCACTATTGGCCGCTACATTTTTAGCGTCGATAGGAACTGCCTTTGCGCAGTCTTCGACTTCATCGAAAAAGGTGACAGTCACGGTGGTTAACCCCATCAAGACGGCACCTTTGCGGACTATGCAGAATTTGCAAATGCCTGCAATCATGAGAAAAATTGTAGGTAACCGTAAGGTTGGTCAGCAGTATATTGACCGGTTGCATAATAAGCTGGTCAAGTCAGGCGCTCTTCCGGCCTCCGGTACGCATCGGCTGATTTCGCTGAAGCGGATTAAACCAGCGATGCAAAATGCACCGGTTGTTCGCGACAGCGTGGTGCAGACTACGATGCCACGGAATGTCAATGCGCCGGCACCCAAGACGTTTACTGTGCCAATGGCGAACTTCGATGGTATCGGGCAGTCCAGTGGTGATGCTATTGGTTGTGCGCCCCCGGATACCAACGCTGCGACCGGACAGAATTATGTCGTTGAAATTGTCAACCAATGTGACGTTGGGGTGGGTGAATTCGAGGTCTATGACAAGACTGGCACCTCGGTAATGGGGCCCGTTGCGCTCGCTAGCTTATGGACCAGCGGGAATTGCTTGAATGGCCAAGGCGATAACGTCGTACTCTACGATCAACTGGCGCAGCGCTGGGTTTTGAGCCAGTTCGCCCTTAATGCCTCTGGCAGCAGTGTTACCGATGAGTGTGTGGCGGTCTCGGCGACGAGCGATCCGACCGGCGCCTACTATGTATACGATTTTTCGATTGATCCGAACGGTTTCACCGATTATCCGAAGCTGGGCGTGTGGCCGGATGCTTACTATGCGGCGTTCAACGATTTTCTGCCCAGTGGCGATCTTTACGTCAACTTCACTGCTTTCCAGCGTTCGCAGATGCTGCAGGGCCTGCCTGCTCAGGAAGTGGTCATCAACGGCACAGGCTTGAACGAAGGTGGTACTGACTACTCCGCGCTTCCGGCCGATCTCGACGGCTACACGCCGCCGCCTGCCGGTACGCCCGGGATTTTCGTGAACTACATAAGCCCGGGGCTCTTCGGACCCTCATTTCCGTATGCCCTGCAGATGTGGCAGATGCATGTTGATTGGGTGAATCCTGCCAATTCGACATTGACCGGCCCCACGCAGATATCTGTCTCACCGTTTGTCGACGGTGCTTATACTAATGTTCCGTTACCCGGCGGCAATCAAGTGGATACGCTGGGCGACCGTCTGATGTTCCGTCTGGCCTACCGTAATTTCGGTAGCCATCAGGCACTGGTGGTTAATCAAACGGTAGCGTCCTCCAGCGCTACTCCGCCTTTGGGCGTGCGGTGGTACGAACTCGATGCGCCATCGGGTGCGACCAGTGCCACGGCCTGGTCGGTCAAGCAGCAGGCTACTTATGCACCGGCCGATGGGACCAGCCGCTGGATGGGTTCGGTTGCCATGGATGGCTCTGGCGACATGGCACTCGGTTACAGTTACTCGAGCGCCAACGTCAATCCGGGTATTGCCTATACGGGACGTCTTGCTGGCGATGCGTTGAATACGATGACCCAGCCGGAGACGATCCTCAAGGCGGGTACCGGTTACCAGGTTGGGACCGGAGGCCGCTGGGGCGACTACTCGTCGATGGTGCTCGATCCCAGTGACGATTGCACCTTCTGGTACGCCCAGGAGTATTATGCGGTTACCGGCTCATACAATTGGTCAACGCATATTGGTGCGTTCAAGTTCGCGGGCTGCACGCCTGTAGCACTGGGCACACTTCAAGGAACGGTTACGGATGCCTCGACCGGCAATCCGGTTGCGGGTGCTTATGTGTCTACCGCCAACGGGTTCTCGGCGATTACGGATGCGAACGGACAGTATTCGATCAAGCTTGCAGCGGGCACCTACTCGGAGACCGCCAAGGCATATCCGTATACGCCCCCATCAGGGGTGCAAGTAACGGTCACGGCCGGGCAGAGCACCACGCAGGACTTCTCATTGGAGCCTGCCCAGATGGTGGCGCTCTCCGGCGATGTGACCGACGGCGGAACGTCCCTCGGTGCACATGGCTGGGGCCTTTATGCTCACGTGCAAATCGCTCTCCCCCCTCCTTATGGGGTGATTGGTGATGTATACACGGATCCTGCCACGGGCAAATACAGTGTGCAGGTGGCGAAAGGCTTTACCTATGCGGTGAATGTAACGCCGTCATCGGTCGCCTATAACGGCGGCTATGGGCCGGCATCCAACACCGTGGTCGTGAGTCAAGACACCACGCAAAACTTTGTGTTAAATGTCGCCTCAGCGTGCACCGCACCAGGTTATGGTTATGCGTTCGGCCAAGGCTTCAACGGAGCCACGTTCCCACCGTCGGGGTGGACGGTCACCAACAACGTCACCGGCTCTATTGTTGAATGGCATCTCAACTCTTACTGGGGTGACAACAACTACACCGGTGGCAGTGGTTTTTCTGCGGATGCGAATAGTGATGCGGCTGGCTCCGGTGTCGGCTCTTATGACACCAGCCTGATAAGTCCACCAATCGACGTTGCTAGCCTCGGTGGAAATTACATACTGAACTTCCAGACTAACTATCAGGAATACAGCAGCGAGGCACTGGATGTGGATGTCAGTACCGATGGCGGCACGACCTGGACCACGGCTCTACACCTGACAAGCGATGTGGGCAGCTTGTATGCTTTGCCTGGTGGGCAGGAAATGGTCGATCTGAGTCCGTACATTCCTTCCGGTACCAAGCAGTTCCAGCTTCGCT
Organism: uncultured Gammaproteobacteria bacterium; assembly: GCA_964586925.1. Classification (GTDB taxonomy): domain Bacteria; phylum Pseudomonadota; class Gammaproteobacteria; order JAKDMP01; family JAKDMP01; genus JBAUSV01. The sequence goes on along the minus strand of CAZPJI010000005.1, from coordinate 93,805 downwards.
GGCGCTACTACAATCTGTCGGGTGACTACGATTGGTACGCTCAGGTAGATGATATTGGGATTGGTGCCTGTGCCCCGGAAGCAGGCGGCTTGGTAATCGGCCAAGTGACTGACGCCAATACCGGAGCTGGTGTTAGTGGCGTGTTGATTACTGATGATCTGGCGAACACGACGATGACCTCGCTGACACCGACAGGTTGGAGCTTGAACGATGTTTATGCCTTGTTCACGTCGGCTGGTACGCGCACGCTGGTAGCGAGCACAAGTTCGTCGAGTTTTGTCAGCTCGACCGCCGATGTGAAGGCGGATCAGGCCGTTCGCGATGACATGGCGCTCGGTAATGCCGACCTGGAAATCTCAAGCATTAAAGGCCTGAACGTCGGCCAAAGCCAGGTAGGAGATGTTGCGACCATTACGGTAACGAACAACGGCCCCGACACAGCTTCCAGCGTTGAGTTAAGCACCTCGGTTTCGCCGCTCCTGCAGGTCGAGCCCGGAAGCACCAGCTCGCAAGGGACTTGCCAGGCCGACTTCCGGAACCGGGGGGTCGACTGTGCGCTGGGTGACATCGCGCCCGGAGACTCGGTGACGGTCACGATGCGAGCCTATGGCGTTTCTACCGGCCAGGCGACCATCAGTGCCTATGCCAGTGAGATCAATAACGATCCCCAGCCCCAGAACAACACGGCAACCGCCACGACCCAGGTGCAAGCACCTGTGTCAAACAGCTCCGGTAGCGGTGGCGGCGGTCTGGATTGGTTGACTTTGGCTGCACTGCTCGGTTTTGCCTTGAGTGCAGGGGCCTTGGCCAGGGCCAGACGAGCCAAGTAAGTTGGGTAGAGGAGGGGTATCGTTTACCCCTCCTCTTACCTCCGACTTCGATTCAAAGACGCCGTACCTGACATAGGTGCGGCGTTTTTTTAAGGACGTATTACGATCTTGGCTGGATGCGGGAGGATTTTGGGGATCCACTCCTCAAAGCCCGATGGTGATGAACAGCATTTTTAAAATAAGAGGGTCAGCATTCATCCCGATTACCATTATGGTTTGCGAATTGTCAGAGACGGTCTGAAGAAAGACAATATGGCAGGATTTTTAAGGAGAATTCATCATGCAGGCTATTTCACGCCTGATTGATAAAAGTGGCGCTATCGGTGCTATCGCAAATAATTTCAGCTGTGCGGGATGTTTTCCGGCGGCCGCCAGCTTTGGTGCCGTAGTCGGCCTGGGTTTCTCAGTTAATGGGAAGGGCTGTTCGTACATTGGCTGATTCCGATCTTCACCGGTGTCGCGGCTTTTGGCGAACTTGGTCGGCTGGTTCTCGCACCACCAATGGCATCGCAGTCTACTGGGCTCGATCGGTCCGGTACTGGTGCTTGCCGGCGTATTTGGGGTGATCCATCATTTTCTCGCCAGGGACTTGGCTTGCGCTATTTTCTATACAGGACTAGTGGTGATGTTGCTTGTCTCCATTTGGGACCTGTTTAATTCGGCAAACCGCCGATGTGCCATCGATAGTAGCAAGGCGTCTGCTGCGGAATAATTGGGGTATAGGCGCGGTATTCTCGAAATATTCGGTTGGAGCGAAGCGTCGATTCGCGCGAATAATGGGGGGATCCGGCAAATAGAAAGGCTTACATGAAGGCCGAACGCTGCAGGGAACCCTGTATGCTATATTTTCAAGTATTATGATTCCTGGCAATGCAAGGGAATCGTATGGATAGCATGGTGAACTTAACTGGTTGCAATTCTGACGGGTTTGAAATGCGTCGCCGCCTATGCATTGCAGCGATGGTTCTCTTGCCAATGCTAGGGGGCTGCAAGGGCGGACCTCATGCGAGCGATGTCGCAAAAAACGGCAATACAACCGCCGATGCAACCAAAGCCGCCGCTACAAATTGCATTGCAGCTTCTGCGCAAAATACAACTATGCACCCGACGCAGATTGCTACAGCAACAGCCGGGCATTCTCCGCCGGCTTCCAGTTTGACGAAAACTCGTGCTACGCCTGCCACGACAGCCAAGCGCCTAATACCCATCGGACGTATCAAACCCGGAGGAACGATCTGCCCGCCGGTGATTCAGAGCTCTTCGCCTCCAGCAACAAGTGATCATTAGTAATAAAATCAATTTGAGCGGCAACGGTCCCAATCCCGAGAACGACACGGCATCCGCTATGGCCCAGGTGCAGGCATCTGTGTCAAACAGTTCCGGTAACGGTGATGGCGGCGGTCTGAGCTGGGCTGCGTGACTCCGGCTGCACTGCTTGGTCACTTCTGGAGTACAGGCGCCTGAGCCAGGGCCAGGCAGGCGAATTCGGTAAGCTGGGCAGAGGAGGGGTATCGCTTGCCCCTCCTCTTATCTCTGGCTTCGATTCAAAGACGCCGTACCGGATATACAGGTACGGCGTCGTTTTTTAGAGGGTATCCGAGCCATGCCTGGATACAGGCATCTGGATGGCATAGCTAGTCCAGTGGCCGCTCGTGGGTAACCCAGCCGCCAATGACGCCGACTGTAAACACTACCGCGCCAGCAAGGATCAGGAATCCGCCGATCTGCATCGAGCGTCCGCTGCCGGCAAAGTGCCCGGCGATCAACATGGCGACCCCGGCGGCGCTAGATAGCAGACCGCCGTTGCGAAAGTGGTGCCAATGACGAACGCGTTGCTCGACAGGTGGAATCTCATGATGTTCATATTCCAGGTCCTGCTCGGTGACGCCCGCCTTATTGGCGATTTCGGCTTTTTCGTTAGCGCTGGTGTCGTAGCTGTCACTCATTTCGAGCTCCTCTTAAAATACGAATGGAAGGCAAGGTAGCATTAGATGCTTTTCGGGAAGTGGCGGATGGCGCTTAGAGCACATGTTTGGCGACTACCGGTGCCACACGTATCAGCATAGCAACAATAAGTCCGGCTTGGCCTGCTATGAGTCCGGCGATGCTCGTCCGCTCTATAAGTAGCCATCCATTGTCGGCATGCCTGGTCAACCATGCAATTCCAATGGCCAGGGCGATTACGTTGACCACCAGGACCTGTGGCCCCAATATGTAGAGTGCCATCCAAAACAACAAGGCAGCCGCAGAGCCTGCGCCACCTATGGTAACGAGCTTTGCGGCAAGCGATTGTTTTGCCATACCTTAATCATAGTTATTAAAGCCCGGTTTGTCACCAATCACCAGCCTGTGCCAAGCCTTTTTTATCGGTATGGCGCCGGTATTTCTTATATATACTGTGCATCTGCATGCGGAGCGGTTCTTATCAACACAAACAGGCAGGGTGTGGTGTGGTGGCCAGAGTTTTGGCGCCGGTTCAAGAAGGACGCTTGGCTCAAGGCCATGGGCATTCCCGTGTTCATGGTGCTTTTTTTTATGGGCTATTTCTATCTAGCAGATCATCCGGATTTTCCGGTCACCATGATGCCGTTGACTGCGCTGGATCACATGATCAGTTTCCAGCCTTGGACGTTGGGCCTGTATGCATCGTTATGGGTGTATGTATGCGTGCCTCCGGGGTTAGTCGGAAGCCGTCGGGAACTGGTGATCTATGGGATTGCAGCCCTGGCTCTTAGCCTGGCTGGCATGCTGTTTTTCTTTTTTTGGCCTACAGCGACGCCCCAACCGAATATCGATTGGGCTCGTTATCCCTCTTACGCTTTCCTCAAAACGGTGGATCAGACGCGAAATGCCTGTCCCTCCTTGCATGTGGCATTCGCCGTGTTCAGCGGATTCTGGCTGGATCGTATCCTTGTGCAGATCCGTGCACGGACGTGGTTACGGGGCCTCAACATTCTCTGGGGACTCGGAATTATCTATTCGACGATGGCAACTAAGCAGCATGTGGCACTCGATGTCTATGCCGGGGCGGGTCTTGGGAGCCTGGCGGCGATCATGCATTCATATAGCCTCAATCGTGTAATCGGACCGGTAACGGCTGATTTCGCTTTGCGTCAGTAGTAAGCTGGAGAACCTGCCAGAAGGGGGCATCCATGAGGTACCAACGGCGAGTTTTCCTGTCATTACCGATTTTGGCATTGTTGCTGGCGGGAGTGCAGCCCGCCCTGGCGGCCGATTCCCACTCATCGTGTCCACGCGATAACGGAGGCATTTTTGTACCGCGCGGGTTCTGTGCCCATGTTTTCGCCAAGGCAGTGGGGCCCTTGCGCCATCTGGCGGTAGCTGCCGACGGTACCGTGTATGCGGCATTGTCCAGTCAGCGGGGCGGGGGTGGAATAGCCATACTGCGCGATACCAATGGCGATGGCACGGCCGATTCCATCCGGTATTTCGGAGACGTCAGCGGGACGGGGATCGCAATCCACGATGGGTACCTGTATTTCGGTGAAAACGAGAGGATCGTGCGCTTTCCGTTGCCGAAATCCGGTGATCTGCTTCAGAACAACCTTCAAGTGGTGGTGTCCGATTTCCCTGAACAGCATCAGCATGCGACCAAGAGTCTCGCCTTTGGGGCGGATGGCACGCTCTATGTCGGTGTCGGCGCGCCATCCAATGCCTGCCAGAAGCGCGACCGGGTAGAGCATTCCCCCGGCATGGATCCCTGCCCGCTACTGGCGATGCACGGAGGGATCTGGCGTTTCAAGGCCGATGTAACCGGCCAGACCGCTAGTGAAAGCCAGCGCTACGCGACAGGTTTGCGGAACATGGTTGCGATCGCCTGGAACACGCAGTCCCAGGCGCTCTACGGGGTCATGATGGGACGCGATCAGTTGCACGGGAATTGGCCGGGAAAATTTACGGTCGAACAGAGTGCCGAGCTTCCGGCCGAAGAATTCCTGCGCATCGAGCAAGGCGCTAATTACGGCTGGCCGTACTGTTATTACGACGGTATCCAGCAGAAGCTGGTGCTGGCGCCGGAATACGGTGGAGATGGCAGCAAGGTAGGGCGTTGCAGCCAGTACACGCCGCCTCTACAGGCGTTTCCGGCACACTGGGCCCCCGAGGCGATGGTGTTCTACAGCGGCAAGGCCTTTCCCGCACCCTACAGGGGCGGGGCCTTTGTCGCTTTCCATGGGTCCTGGAACCGCGCGCCTTTGCCGCAGAAGGGCTTTGTCGTGGCTTTTGTGCCGTTCAGGAACGGAAAGCCGAGCGGCCACTGGCGGGTATTCGCGACCGGCTTCGCCGGCGGTGGTGTTATCCATTCGCCTGCCGATGCCCGCTTTAGACCGGTTGGCGTTGCCGTCGGACCGCATGGAGCGCTCTATATAGCGGATTCCCAAAGCGGTTGGATCTGGCGCGTGACCTACGGCTCAGTCCAAGCCCCAGCCAAGGCGGCCACAGTGGCTACCGGGGCAGCTACTCAACACGGAGGATCGTCCTCCAACTGGTAGCATATGCGCCTTGTTTTGAAGGCTTGTTCGCCATGACCGTACGTACGCGTTTCGCTCCCAGCCCGACCGGTTATTTGCATATCGGCGGCGCCCGTACCGCGCTCTTTTCCTGGCTGTATGCCCGCCGGCATAACGGGGCATTCGTTTTGCGGGTCGAGGATACCGACCGGGAGCGTTCGACCGAGGAGGCCGTACAGGTCATCCTGGATGGGATGCGTTGGCTCGGGCTCGACTGGGACGAGGGACCGTACTACCAGACGCAGCGCTTCGACCGCTACAAAGAGACCGTGCAAAAGCTTCTGGATGCGGGACATGCCTACCATTGCTACTGCACCACTGAAGAGCTGGATGCCATGCGCGCCGAGCAGCGAGCACGGGGCGAGAAACCCAAATACGATGGCCGCTGCCGTGAACGCACGGAGCCGCGGGAAGGTATCGAGCCGGTGGTGCGTTTCCGCATGCCGGTGGATGGCGTTACGGTGGTCGACGACCAGGTGCGGGGCCGGGTCGAATTCGAGAACCGCGAGCTGGATGATTTGATCATCGCGCGCTCGGACGGCACCCCGACCTACAACTTGACCGTGGTCGTCGATGATGTCGACATGCAGATCACGCACGTGATCCGGGGCGATGATCATCTCAATAACACCCCAAAACAAATCAATATTTACAAGGCATTAGAGGCTAAAGTTCCATTATTTTCTCATATACCAATGATACTCGGACCCGACGGGGCGAAGCTGTCCAAGCGTCACGGGGCGGCGAGCGTGATGGAATACCGCAAGGAGGGTTACTTACCCGAGGCTGTCGTGAATTACCTGGTGCGCCTGGGCTGGTCCCACGGCGACCAGGAGATCTTTTCCCGCGAGGAGATGACCCGGCTGTTCGATATCGCCGACGTCAATCATTCGGCTTCAACCCTGAATCCCGGCAAACTCGACTGGATCAACCAGCACTACATCATGGAGCGGCCGGCGGAGTCGCTGGTGGACGAGTTCATCTGGCAGCTCGAGCAGGTGGGGGTCGAACCGATGCATGATCGCGATTACCTGACCCGCATCATCGCCAGCCAGCAGTCCCGGGCGAAGACACTGCTCGAGATGGCCGGCAACAGCCTGTTCTTTTTCGGCCCGCCGGCGGAGTATGAGCCCAAGGCCGCCAGGAAGCACTTGACGGCCGAGACCGGCGCGATTCTGCAGCAGGTCGCGAACGCGTTGGACAAGCTCGACGCCTGGGATACGGAGGCCATACACGCCTTGGTCGCCGAACGGGCGGAGGAGGCGGGCCTGAAGCTTGGGAAGGTGGCGCAGCCTATCCGCGTGGCTGTTTCCGGTGGCCCTGTGTCGCCACCTATCGATCAGACGTTGGCCATTCTGGGACGCGAAGAGACGCTTTCGAGGCTTCGGAAAGCCTGCGAGTGGGTTTCCAGTCAAAACGCTTGACACATCTTGGCTGAAAGCGGGTAAAATACGCAGCTTCGTGGGGCTATAGCTCAGCTGGGAGAGCGCCTGCATGGCATGCAGGAGGTCGGCGGTTCGATCCCGCCTAGCTCCACCAAGATTTACAAGTTCAAAGTGCGTCCCCGTCGTCTAGAGGCCTAGGACACCGCCCTTTCACGGCGGTAACACGGGTTCGATTCCCGTCGGGGACGCCATAAAATCAAACGCTTAAAAGCTAATTCTAATCATATTCTAAAGCTTTTGCGGAACTGTTGAATGGTGGTGCTGACTGTTCTCCACGGATTGCGCGAGACGACGTTTTTCCTTCGGGAATACGACGTGTTCGCCCGATCCATACCGGAAGTACTCGGCTAGGTCGCACCTTTGCCGGAGGCCCGGATGATAAACTAACAAATTGTTTTTTGGCGTTGTAACGGGTGTTAGGGAACACCCTGCACACGGCCCGCAATCGAGTAAGAGGTCAGGATTATGAGCGATGTCATCCGTATGTTGGAAGAAATTCGTGCCCACAGCGGCAAACCGTCTACCATCGGGTTGCCTGACGAAGTCGTGGAGCGCTTCGCGGAACAGGATTCGTCGCTCATTCGTGCCGTGGAGATGGCGCGGGAGGTATTCACGCGCCTGAAAACCGAGTTCCCGGATCTGATCAAGCGGGACGAGGCCGAGCAGGCTGCCGAGATTCAGGCCGGGTTCGTCAATTTCTATCCGGATGACGCCATCAATCCCTATGTGGCTCTGGCTGCCAGCGGTCCCTGGATCATTACCGTCACCGGTGCGGTCGTTCATGACAACGGCGGCTACGGCATGCTCGGCATGGGCCATGCTCCGGAGAAGGTACTCGAGGCCATGAACCAACCGCATGTCATGGCCAACATCATGACTCCGAGCTATTCCCAGCTGCGTCTGGAGCGTGCGCTGCGCCGCGAAATCGGTCACGAGCGCGACGGCGGCTGTCCGTTCGACCGCTTCCTGGCGATGAACAGCGGCTCCGAGGCGGTGACCGTGGCCAGCCGTATTACCGACGTCAACGCCAAGTTGATGACCGACGAGGGCGGCCGCCATGCCGGCAAGACCATCAAGCATGTGGCCATGGTCGGCAGTTTCCACGGCCGTACCGACCGTCCGGCGCAGTTTTCAGATTCCTCGCGTAACACCTACCGTACGCACCTGGCGAGCTTCCGTCACCAGGACGATTTCTGGACCGTGCGGATCAATGACCTGGACAATCTGCGCGAGGTCTTTGCCCGTGCCGACAAGGAAAACGTATTTGTGGAGGCGGTGTTCCTCGAGCCCGTGATGGGTGAGGGTAACCCAGGACAGTCGATCACCCCCGAGTTTTATGCCTTGGCCCGCGAGCTGACGCTGTCCCATGGCACCTTGTTGTTGATCGATTCGATCCAGGCAGGCCTCCGTACCCAGGGCGTGCTTTCCATCGTCGATTACCCGGGATTCGAAGGCTTGGAAGCGCCGGACATGGAAACCTACTCCAAGGCGCTCAATGCCGGGCAGTTCCCGCTGTCGGTGCTGGCAATGACTGAGCGGGCCGCTGGGCTTTACCGCAAGGGCATCTATGGCAATACCATGACGGCCAACCCGCGTGCGATGGACGTGGCCGTGGCCGTGCTCGATGCGATCACGCCGGAGCTGCGCGAAAACATCCGGGCGCGGGGCAGGGAATTCCTGGAGCGTTTCGGCGCCTTAAGCGAAGAACTGAATGGGCTGATTACGAAGGTGCAGGGTACCGGCTTGCTGTTCAGTTGCGAATTGGCGCCGCAATTCAAGGCCTTCGGCGCAAATTCCACCGAGGAGTACTTGCGCCGGCACGGTGTGGGCGTCATCCATGGCGGCGAGCGCTCCTTGCGCTATACCCCGCATTTCGCGATTAGCAGCGAGGAAGTCGAACTGGTGGTGGCGGCTACGCGCGAAGCCTTGTTGAAAGGCCCCGGAGTCGAGGTGTCCGACGGGCAAGCTGCCCAAGCAGCGGGCTAAACGGCGCCAAGCGCCCGTATAATAATCGGATTGTCCGGATGGCCTGGAGGTTGTCTGGAAAAGCCCGTTTCCGGCGTTTTGGGGACCCAATGAAATTCCGGTCCGCTTCAGACCGCCGTTGACGCGGCGACAACAGGCGAAAGTGGCGGAATGGTAGACGCGCCGGCCTTAGGAGCCGGTGGGGCAATACCCCGTGAGAGTTCGAGTCTCTCCTTTCGCACCAATTTGATCCCCGCAGGGGGCAGGGCTCGCAGAGACAGACACAAAGAGGAAATTCATGCAGGTATCAGTTGAGCAGAAAGGTCCGCTGGGACGCCGCCTGACGGTCACGATTCCGGGCGACCAGATCGAGGAGGAAGTGTCCAGGCGCCTCGAAGGCGTGGGCAAGAACGCCAAAATCAAGGGCTTTCGTCCCGGCAAGGCGCCGGCGAAGGTTGTACGCCAGCAGTATGGCGCGGCGGTGCGTGATGACGTCCTTGCCGATCTCGTGCGCTCGCATTACGCCGAGGCCATCCAGGGCCAGAATCTCTCGCCGGTGGCAGCTCCCGAAGTTGAAGCCGGAACGACGGGCGATGACGGCAGCTATACCTTCACGGCCGAGTTGGAGGTATACCCCGAATTCGATGTCAAAGACATAAAGGGCGCAAAACTGAACCGTCCGCAAGTCGAAATCACCGACGCCGATGTGGATACGGTGCTGGACCGCCTGCGCAAACAGCACCAGCATTGGCACGAAGCCGAGCGTGCGGCTGCCGATGGTGACCAGATTACGATCGATTTCGAGGGCAGCATCGAAGGCGAGCCCTTCGAGGGCAACAGCGCCACGGATATGCCGCTGGTTCTGGGTTCGGGCTCGGTGATCCCCGGTTTCGAAGACGGCTTGATAGGCGCCAAGGCCGGCGGTACGCGTACCCTCGATCTCACCTTCCCGGAGGATTACTCCAAGCAGGAATTGGCCGGGAAGCCGGTACGGTTCGAGGTCGCCGTCAAGCGTGTCGAGGAAAGCCATCTGCCTGAGTTGGACGACGATTTCGCCGCTAATATGGGCATCGAGGAAGGTGGTGTCGACAAACTGCGGGAAAAGGTCCGCGAGAATATGCAGAATGAGCTGGATACGCGCATCCGCGAGGATCTTGAACGCCAGGCCGGCGATGCTTTGTTGGAAGTCAATGAGATCGCTGTGCCTGAGGCGCTGGTGCAGGAAGAGATCCTGCGCCAACAGCGGGCTGTCATGCGCCAGTTTGGCCTCCAGGTAGACCCGGATAGCCATCCTGACCTCCCGCGCGAACCATTTGTTGAAAAGGCCGAACGCCGTGTCCGCCTGGGCCTTGCACTGAGCAAATTGATCGAGCGCGAGCAATTTACCCCTGAACCCGAGCGGATCGAGCGTAAAATCGAGTCGCTTGCCGCCGATACGGCCAATCCCGCAGCACAGGTGCGGGCGATGCGTGCAGACAACAACGTCATGCGCCAGATCGAGTCGCTTGTGCTGGAAGAGGTCGCTTACGATTGGCTGATTGATCAGGCGGACGTCAAGGACGAGCCCAAGGGCTTCTTTGAGTTCATCGAACCCGAAAAGGGCGGTGCAGGAGAGAACGAATGAGTGAAATTGCGGCCCAATTGGTCCCGATGGTCGTCGAGCAGACGGCGCGGGGCGAGCGTGCCTACGATATTTATTCGCGCCTGCTCAAGGAGCGGGTGGTTTTCATCACCGGGCCGATCGAGGATCACCTGGCGAACCTGGTTGTTGCGCAGTTGCTGTTCCTGGAGTCCGAAAACCCGGACAAGGACATCAGCGTCTACATCAACTCACCGGGCGGGTCGGTGACCGCCGGGCTCTCTATTTACGACACCATGCAGTTCGTTAAACCTGATGTGTCCACCATTTGCGTCGGCCAGGCCGCGAGCATGGGCGCAGTCCTGCTCGCCGGCGGTGCCAAGGGCAAGCGCTATTGCCTGCCGCATTCGCGCATGATGATTCATCAGCCGCTGGGCGGGTTCCAGGGCCAGGCGGCGGATTTTGAAATTCATGCCAAGGAAATTCTGGCCGTGCGCGAACGTTTGAACAAGATTCTGTCCCAACACACCGGGCAGACGCTCAAGCAGCTGGAAATCGATACCGATCGCGACCGGTTCATGGACGCCGACGAAGCCATGAAATATGGGTTGATAGACAGCGTTCTTCAAGACCGGGGGGTGGCCAAGAAGGGAGAGTCGAGCTGAATCAGTGGGTTGCGGCGCTGTCATACGCCAACGGCCTGATCCAGGCGCCGTTTCCTTGTCCAAAGGGGCTTGTCTTTAGATATGCCTTGGGTTACAAGTATGGCGTGGGTGAAATGTTGAAAGTGGCCCGGGCGCAGGAGGCTTCGTGAGCGAAGACGGTCAGGAATTCCACGACGACGGCAAGGTGCTGTTCTGTTCGTTCTGCAACAAGAGCCAACGCGAGGTCGGCAAGCTGATTGCCGGCCCGTCGGTCTATATTTGCGACGAGTGTGTGGACCTGTGTAACGAAATCATCCGCGAGGAACTCCAGGAGCGCACGGAGTCCTCGACGTCCAAGTTGCCTAAGCCCCAGGAAATCAAAGCGATCCTCGACCAGTATGTCATTGGCCAGGAGGAGGCCAAGAAAGTCCTCTCGGTTGCCGTCTACAATCACTACAAGCGGATCGAGGCCAAGAGCGATCGTGATGAGGTCGAACTGGCCAAGAGCAATATCCTGTTGATCGGGCCTACCGGATCCGGCAAGACCTTGCTGGCCGAGACGCTGGCTCGCATCCTTAACGTGTCGTTTACGATCGCCGATGCCACGACTCTCACCGAAGCCGGTTATGTGGGTGAAGATGTCGAAAACATCGTGCAGAAACTGCTGCAGAAGTGCGATTACGACGTCGAGAAAGCACAGACCGGAATTGTCTATATTGACGAGATCGACAAGCTTTCGCGTAAGTCCGATAACCCTTCGATCACCCGCGACGTGTCGGGGGAGGGCGTTCAGCAGGCATTGCTGAAACTCATCGAAGGCACCGTGGCTTCCGTGCCGCCGCAAGGCGGGCGCAAGCATCCGCAGCAGGAATTCCTGCAGGTCGATACGCGCAATATTCTGTTTATCGTGGGGGGCGCCTTCGCGGGACTGGAGAAAATCATCCGTGAGCGGACCGAGAAGAGCGGTATTGGATTCATGGCGCCGATCAAGGACTCGGAGGCACTCAGAGCGCAGGAAAGCGATGTGCTGCGCCAGGTGGAGCCCGAGGACCTAATCCGTTACGGCCTGATTCCGGAGTTCGTGGGGCGCCTGCCCGTCGTTGCAACCCTGGAAGCCCTGGATGAAACGGCCCTCGTAAAGATCCTGAGCGAACCGCGTAATGCCTTGATCAAACAGTACAAGCGCCTGTTCGAGATGGAAGGCGTGGAACTGGAATTCCGTGAGGAGGCCCTCGAGGCCTGTGCCCGGATGGCGATGAACCGCAAGACCGGCGCGCGCGGCCTGCGCACGATTCTGGAGCGTGCTCTGCTGAATACCATGTACGATCTGCCGGCACTGGAAAACGTGACCAAAGTCGTCGTGGATGACAAGGTGATTCGTGGTGAATCAAGCCCTTATATCGTTTTCGACCAAGTCGAGCGGTCGCGGGCCGCAAGTGAAGAGTAGCGGCTCGGGTCTGCCGGCACCGCAAACCTCCCTTCATGGGCGCAAGGCCCTCTCGTATCCCTTGAAATACAAGGCGGCAGGCGTCATATAGACCTTGTCCGCTACTGAGATAGACGCGATTTATATGAGCGAAATGAACGAGATTCCCAATCAACTGGCCGTGCTGCCTTTGCGCGACGTGGTGGTCTATCCCCATATGGTGATGCCGCTGTTTGTCGGCCGGCAGGCGTCGGTGCAAGCACTTGAGGCGAGCGTGCGTGGCGATAGCCGTGTCCTGCTGCTGGCCCAGAAGCAGCCCGAGATTGATGAACCGGGCATTGACGACCTGTACCTGGTCGGCACGATTGCCAATATCCTGCAAATGTTGAAACTGCCTGACGGCACCGTGAAGGTTCTGGTCGAGGGCCAGCAACGGGCGACCGTAAGCCGGATCGAGGCTGGTGAGTATTTCCAGGCCACCGTGGACCCTTATGACGAGCAGGAAGAAAAAAGCGAGGATGCCGAGACGGAAGCGACTCAGCGCGCCGCAATCAACATCTTTGAGCAGTACGTCAAGCTGAGCAAGAAAATTCCTGCCGAATTGGTTTCCTCGTTGGGGGACATCGAGTCGCCGGGACGGCTTGCCGACACCATGGCCGCGCACATGACCTTGCGCCTGGAAGATAAGCAAAAATTGCTTGAATTATTGCCTGGACGCGAGCGGCTCGAACGCGTGATGGCCCTTGCCGGTGGCGAAATTGATTTGCTGCAAGTAGAGAGGCGCATTCGCGGCCGGGTCAAGCAACAAATGGAGAAGAGCCAGCGCGAGTATTACCTCAACGAGCAGATGAAGGCCATTCAGAAGGAACTGGGCGACATCGAGGAGGGCGGCAGTGACTTCGACGTTTTAGCCAAGCGCATCGAAGAGGCCGGCATGCCGAAGGAGGCCCGCGAGAAGGCCGATTCCGAGATGGCGAAATTGCGCCAGATGCCCCCCATGTCGGCCGAGGCGACCGTGGTGCGCAATTACCTCGATTGGCTCCTGCAGGTACCGTGGAAGAAGCGTACGCGCGTTCGCCATGACTTGGCGGCGGCCAAGAAAATTCTTGAAGAAGACCATTACGGGCTGGAGAAGGTCAAGGAGCGGGTGCTCGAGTTCCTGGCCGTACAGCAGCGTGTGCGCCGTATGAAGGGTCCCATCCTGTGTCTGGTAGGCCCCCCCGGGGTGGGCAAGACTTCGCTGGGGCAGAGCATTGCACGGGCGACGAATCGGCGTTTCAACCGCGTGTCTCTCGGCGGCGTACGCGATGAGGCCGAGATTCGCGGCCATCGGCGTACCTATATCGGTTCGATGCCGGGCAAGATTGTGCAGAAGCTCGCGAAGGTCGGAACGCGCAATCCGCTGTTCCTTCTCGACGAGATCGACAAGATGTCGATGGACTTCCGTGGTGATCCGTCATCGGCACTCCTGGAGGTGCTGGATCCCGAACAGAACCATGCGTTCAACGATCATTACCTGGAAGTCGATTTCGACCTTTCCGAGGTGCTGTTCATTGCTACGGCGAACAGCCTCAATATCCCGCCGCCCTTGCGCGACCGGATGGAGATTATCCATCTTCCCGGTTACACCGAGGAAGAAAAGATGGCCATCGCGCGCCGCTATCTGGTAGCCAAGCAGATGAAGGCCAACGGCCTGAAGAAGGGCGAACTGGAGATTACGGACGATGCCATTGCCGGCATTATCCGGGTCTATACCCGTGAGGCCGGCGTGCGCAACCTGGAGCGCGAGATCGCGAAGATTTGCCGCAAGGCAGTCAAGAGCCTCTTGCTGGAGTCGGACCAGGAGCACCCGATTACGGTCAATCGCGACAACCTCAGCGACTACCTGGGCGTAGAACGCTACCGTTACGGTCGCGCCGACGAAGAGAACCAGGTCGGGCAGGTGGTGGGTCTGGCCTGGACGGAAGTCGGGGGCGAGTTGCTGCGCATTGAGGCCGCCAACGTGCCCGGCAAGGGCAACCTGATCCATACGGGCCAGTTAGGCGATGTGATGAAGGAATCGGTGCAGGCCGCGCTCACGGTCGTGCGCAGCCGGGCATCGCTACTCGGCATTCCGGAGTCCTCCTTCAAGGAGTTGGATTTCCATATCCATGTGCCGGAGGGCGCTACGCCCAAGGATGGCCCAAGTGCGGGAATAGGCATGACCACCGCTCTGGTTTCGGCCCTGACCGGCATCCCGGTACGCGCCGACGTCGCCATGACGGGAGAAATTACGCTGCGTGGCGAGGTTTTGCCGATCGGGGGGCTGAAGGAGAAACTGCTTGCTGCCCAGCGTGGCGGCATAAAAACGGTCCTTATACCTGAGGAAAATGTGAAGGATCTTGCAGAGATACCGGAGAATGTAAAATCCAGTCTCAAGATCGAAGCCGTACGCTGGATTGATCAGGTGCTCAGTCACGCGCTTGTGAGAGAGCCCAGACCGCTTGCCGCATCCTCGCCAATTGGACCCGATCCCAAGGAGGGCGGGCGGCGCAAAAGCGCGCCGGCTCACTGATTCCGGGCAAATTTTATTTGACATCGTTTTTCACACACTGGTATAAAACAAGCACTGCGGCTGATGCCGCGGTCGCGAGAAGGGCTTGAGGCCCATCTCTCAATACCAGTTTCTGACCTGAGGGGACTCTTGCACATGAACAAAGCAGAACTTGTTGAATCCGTTTCCGAATCGACCGGCCTGTCCAAGGCGGAAGCCGGTCGCGCAGTCGACGCGATGATCGACGGTATTACTCATGCTCTCAAGCGCGGCGATACCGTTTCGCTGGTCGGCTTTGGCAGCTTTGTCGTCCGCGAGCGCGCCGCGCGCACGGGCCGCAATCCGCAGACTGGCGCGACTCTGCACATCCCGGCCAGCAAGGCGCCTGCATTCAAGGCTGGAAAGGCGCTCAAAGATGCCGTAAACTAATACGCTTGGCTCGGGTGCTTAGCTCAGTTGGGAGAGCGTCGCCCTTACAAGGCGAAAGTCGGGGGTTCAAGTCCCTCAGCACCCACCAAGCCGACTGTTAAGGAGTGGTAGTTCAGCTGGTTAGAATACCGGCCTGTCACGCCGGGGGTCGCGGGTTCGAGTCCCGTCCACTCCGCCACCTAAGGGAGGGTGCTCAGTGCACCCTCTCTTGCTATTGAGGACATGGCCCGAGGTCGCCCGGGCGGCGCCAGGGGTGCGTCCATGGTCTGACTCCGGATTGCACGTCTGCAGAAACAGACAAGGCACATAAAGTGCCGCATGGTGGAAGAAGGAAGGATATAAAGATGCTCTCCACGTTCCGATCACATGCCAAGGGATGGATTGCCTGGGCGTTTGTCATCCTCGTCAGTGTGCCCTTCGCCCTATGGGGAGTTGGCCAGTACCGCAGCCTGGTGACGACCAATTACGTAGCCAAGGTCAACGGCACCAAAATCATGCCGAATCGACTCCAACAGGCATATGATCAAGCCTTCCAGCAGCGTCAGGCCCAGCTTGGCGGCAAGTATGACCCGACGCCGGCTCAGCAGAAGCAGCTGAAAATGCAGACTCTGCAAAAGCTGATCGATAGCCAATTGCTCCTGCAGCAGGCCACGAAAGATCAGCTGGTGGCAGGTGCCGGTGATGTGCGTGCGCAGATCGACCAGATTCCCCAATTCCAGCTCAACGGCCATTTTGACTACCAGCAGTACAAGGGCGTTCTTGCTAGTAATGGCCTGACGGTGCCGCAGTTCGAAAGCCAGATTCGCAGCAACATTGTCATGGGACAGTTGCAGGGGGGATTGGCAGATAGTGCTTTCCCTACCTCCCGTGAGGTCGCGAGTCTCGCGGCACTCGCGCAGCAGCAGCGCAAGGCGTCCTGGTTCGTGTTGCCCGTCAAGGACTTCAAGCCTGTCAAGCAGCCTTCCGAGGATGTCATTGCAAGCTATTACAAATCCCATCAAGATGATTATTCGACTCCGGAGACAGTGACCATCTCCTATCTTCGGCTGGACAAGAAAGCGCTGGAACAGCGCATTAGCCCTAAACCCGAGGAGTTGAAGGACTATTACCGCACGCATCAGGCCCAGTACGGCATTCCGCCGGCCCGCAAGGTGGCGGAGATCCTGATCAAGCCATCGGCTTCAAGCACTGCAGCGGTTGCTGCGGCAAAAACCAGGATTAAGAAGTTGCTTGACCAGGTCAAGCAGGCCAAGGATCCTCAGAAGACTTTCGCTGATCTGGCGCGCAAGAATTCGGATGATCGGATATCCAGACGCAATGGCGGTTCAATGGGTTATGTGTCCCGCGGTCAGCTTGCGCAGAACCTGGACAATGCGCTTTTCAAACTGTCCAAGGCAGGGGATTTGACCGGGCCGATACATACGCCAAGGGGTTGGGTGATTTTGCAACTGCTCGGCAAACGAGCAGGTTCCGTAAAGCCTTACGCCGAAGTCAAGGATCAAGTCGCCAAGGACTACCTGGCCGACAAGGCCAAAGGCCTTTATTACAAGCTTGACGGACAGTTTGCGAACCTGACCTTTGAAAACTCGGGATCGTTGGCGGAAGCTGCGAAAGCGCTTGATCTCAAGATTCAGAAGATATCCGGCGTGACGAAAGATCACGGAACCGGCATTGCCAAGAATGCGCAAGTGCGCAAGGCGGCTTTCAGCGACACTGTGCTTAAACAGCGGCAGAACAGCAATCCCATCAAGTTGGGCAAGGAAGATGCCGTTGTGCTGCGCATTTCAAAACTGACACCCAGCAAGGTCAAGCCGCTTGCGGATGTCCATGATGACATCGTTGCTGCATTGATGCAGAAACAAGCAAGAGACGCGGTCGCCAAGGCGGCTTCAAACGCCCTATCCGCATTGCGTGCAGGGACTTCGATGACGCCTGTTGCAAAAGCTCACGGTGCTCAATTGCAGGGTCCGATGCTGATCAAACGAACGGATACGAAGTTGCCTCAAGCTCTGTCGCAGTCTTTGTTCGCGCTGGCTCCTGCGGCCGGCAGCAGTCCCCGCTATGCCTCCGTTAAGTTGAAGGACGGCTCGCAGGCTGTATTTGCTCTGTTGGCTGTGAAGGCGGGTGACCGCAAGAATCTACCAAAGCTGCAGCTGACGGCTTACACACAGGAACTTGGCCGTATCTATGCGCTGGATGTGACACAGTCTTACCTTGACTGGCTGCGTGCGAATGCTGACATCAAGATCGTCAAGGATAATATCCAATAGCCCCCGGTTGCTGACGAGCCGAATGGAACGCCTGCAACCGGAAAAGCGGTTACTGCTCTGATCCGTTAGCAGAACGGTTGCGTGGATCCCTTGGCCGAATAAAGCCCGGAGGTTGGATGTTCGTACTCCTGCCCATTTTGTGGCTCATCCTGTGGCTAATTATCGGTGGAATTGTTGGTGCCCTGAGTGGGTTGTCTCCTCAGCACGGGGGGCTTTATCTTTTCCTGCTCGTATTCCTGGGAGGCTGCTTCGGACTCCCCGTGGTGGGCGGACTGGTCTGGTGGATCCGGGCACACATTCGCGGGCGCCATTAAACACGCGCAACTCAGCTTTGCTCCACGTCGGCTAAAACCAAAATCAAGCAAACATGCTCTTCAGCCGTTATTGTCTGTTTTTTACCGCTTCAAAGCGTCCGCCACGGGCAAGAGCATGAGCCTCTTGCAGGGCGACCGATAGCGATGCAAGCTCGATTTGTCCGGTGCTGCGAATTTCAGCCAGCATCGAGTGGAAATGCTCGATCGCTTTTTCTCGGCGCTTGACCCAGTTTTCAACGCGTTGCATTGCCGGCGTTTTGCGCGATTTGTCGCCAAGTACATCAATCGTAAGGCGTCGCTGCTGCGCATACAGGCCTTCACGCAACGTGGCCCGCGCCAGGGCCTTCCAGTGATCGTCTGCGGGTAAAGCTTCGATTTGTTCGCGCAACCAGTCGAATTCCAGATCCGAACCCATCAGGAAATAGGCACGAGCCGCGTCGGTGGCACTGAGGTTTACACGCGAGGCAACCTCGGAGATATCGAATGACGAAAACAGGTAGGGCAAGGCGGCAATCCGCTTGGCGAGAGCGACAGGTATCCCCTGGTCCACATAACCGTCCTGCTTGTTCCGGTATTGTTCCGCCTGGGTCTCCGGGAGCAGGGTTTCGAGTTCCTGACTGATAGCCTGCGTGGTTTCACGGAAAAATTTCACGGTATCGCTGATATTGGCCGAGCCATATCCGTGCTCAAGTATCCAGCGGGTCGCATGGCGTACAAGATGTCCCGTGAAAATAATGATTTTGCTTTGGGTTTGCGCCGGCAGCTTCGGACCCAGTGCTTCCAGGCTGCGCCAGAAATCGACCATGTTCAGTGCTTCGCGCGCAATACTGTAAGCGCGCGCAACCGCGCTCATATCGGCACCGGTTTCTTCCTGGATACGAAACGGGAAGGTGGGGCCCATGCGGTTGATCATGCTGTTGGTGATGGCCGTGGCAATGATTTCAGCTTGCAGGGGATGCTTTGGCATCAGGTTCGAGTAGTCATTGCGCAACGGAGCCGGAAAGTAGTCGACCAGCTCGCCCTTGAGGTAAGGATCGTCGGCAAGAGCCTGAGCGTCCAGTTCGTTGTACAGGGCGATCTTGCTGTAGGCGAGTAGAACCGCAAGTTCCGGGCGCGTAAGCCCCCGTCCGCTGGTGCGCCGTTCTGCAATGTCGTCGTCATTCGGCAAAAATTCCAGTTGCCGGTTGAGATACCCCTGACGCTCGAGAACCCGGATCAGGTGGGCGTCCTCATTAAGCCTTGTGCGGGACTGGTACTCGGCGACCGACAGGGCCAGGCTCTGCAGGTAATTGTCTCGCAAGACCAAATGTTCGACTTCGTCGGTCATTTCCGCCAGCAGCTTGCGACGTGCCGGTTCGCTCATGCGCTTGTGCTCGCGCACGACATTGAGCAGGATCTTGATGTTGACTTCATGGTCGGAGCAATCTACGCCGGCCGAGTTGTCGATGAAGTCGGTGGTAATGCGGCCGCCATGCAGGGCGAATTCGATGCGCCCGCGTTGCGTCAGTCCCAGGTTGCCGCCTTCGCCGACTATCCGGCACCGCAGATCCCGTCCGTTGACCCGCACAGCATCATTGCTGCGATCACCCGCGTCTGCATGGGTTTCATGCTGCGACTTCACATAAGTCCCGATGCCGCCGTTCCAGAGCAGGTCGACCGGCGCCTTGAGAATGGCGCTAACCAGTTGCTGAGGTGTGAACACATCGGTGTCCACACCGAGTGCTTCCTGCGCCTGGGGACTGATCCGGATCGTCTTGGCCGAGCGTTCGTAGATGCCGCCGCCCTCGGAAATCAGGGAACGATCGTAGTCATCCCAGGTGGAGCGGGGTAATTCAAACAGCCGCTTGCGTTCCTCGAAGCTCCGGGCCGGATCCGGGTTCGGATCGATGAATATGTGCATGTGATTGAAGGCTGCGCGCAGGCGCAGAGTCTTCGAAAGAAGCATGCCATTGCCGAAAACGTCGCCTGACATGTCGCCGATGCCAACGGCGGTGATTTCATCTTTTTCCGGATCGATATCGAATTCCCGGAAGAGCCGGCGCACGGATTCCCAGGCGCCCTTGGCCGTGATGCCCATGCCCTTATGGTCGTAGCCGACTGAACCTCCTGAGGCGAAGGCATCGCCGAGCCAGAAGTTGTAGTCCGCCGCGACTTCGTTGGCCAGGTCCGAGAAGCTTGCGGTGCCCTTGTCGGCGGCCACCACGAGATACGGATCGGGATCGTCGTGGCAGACCAGGTTGTCAGGACAGACAGGCTTGCCGCCGACGATATTGTCGGTCAGGTCGAGCAGGCCGCGAATGTAATCGCGGTAACAGCGTTTGACCTCGGTGAGCACGGTATCGCGGTTAGTGGTCTTGGGCAGGCGCTTGGTGATGAAGCCGCCTTTCGACCCGACGGGGATGATGACGGTGTTCTTCACCATCTGCGCCTTCATCAAACCGAGTACTTCCGTTCGGTAGTCGGCCTGGCGGTCCGACCAGCGCAGTCCGCCACGTGCTACGCGGCCACCGCGCAGGTGAATACCCTCGACATGGGGGGCGAAGACAAAAATCTCGTATAACGGACGGGGTAGCGGTAATTCGGGCACCTTCGAAGAATCCAGCTTGAACGACAGGAAATGCCGCCGCTTGCCGCGTGCGTTGCGCAGGAAGTGATTGGTGCGCAGGGTGGCCTTCATGGCCGAAGCGAAGGCGCGCATGATGCGGTCTTCGTCCTGGCCGCGCAATTCGGTGATCCTGTCGAAGGCTTCTTTCTTGGCTGCCTCCGTGAGTTCGGTCCGGGCAGTTTCGTCAAGATCTGGATCGAAACGCGACTCGAAGTAACGAACGAGGGGGGCGATGATTTCCGGATGCGCGGCAACCACCTGTTCGATGTAACGTTCGCCGAAAGGCATGCCGGTTTGCAACAGATATTTAGCGTAGGCGCGTACGATTCGGGTCTGATGCCAGTCCAGTCCGGCATTGAGGATCAGATTATTGATGCTGTCGTTTTCGCTGATACCGTTCCACAATGCGAGGAAAGCTTCGCGAAACCGCGGTGTCATCTGTTTGAGATCGATATCGGCTTCGTCCGCGGTCAGCGCGTCAAAGTCGTGGATCCAGAAGATGGAATCGTCGGCAAGTTGGATGCGATAGGGACGCTCCGCGATGATCTTCATGTCCATGTTCTCCAGCAAAGGGAGTATGTCGGACACGATGATCGGCTGCTCGTGGCTGAAGACCTTCAGTTTGAGCACGTTTTGCGGGTTGTTTTCCGGACGATAGGGGTGAATGTCGATCGGGTTGTCACTGCTCAGAGAGGCAAGAGTCTTGATGTCTTGCAGTGATTCTTCGGGGCGAACCTCTTCCTGATAGGCAAGCGGGAACCGTTGACCCCAACGCTCGAACAATCGCATGCCCTTCTCCTCGCTGTAGCGACGTAGAAGAGCGGCGCGAAGACGGTCATCCCAGGTTCGGCTGGCTTCGCTGAGGGCCTTTTCCAGGCGTTTCAAGCCGATGCGGGCGTGTTGCCAGGGGCGTGTGTGGACAATCAGGTGTACCCGGGCGAGCCGCGATTCGCCCATGTGGACGAACACTTCGATCTTACCTTTGGTCCCCAGGGCTTCGCCTAGGATCTCCTGGATGTGCTCGCGCACCGATGAATTGTAGCGGTCACGCGGGACGTAAACCAGGCAGGAGTAAAAGCGTCCGAACGCATCCCGGCGGACAAACAGGCGAACCTGTGAGCGTTCCTGGATGTGCAGGATACCCATCGTCAGGTCGTAGAGTTCGTCCTCGCCGGCCTGGAACAATTCGTCACGCGGCAGGGTTTCGAGTGCATGCACCAAACCTTTACCGGCATGGCTATTCGGCTGCAGATGCGAGCGCGAAAGAACATGCTGCATCTTGCGCCGCACAATCGGTATCTCGCGCGGGCTATGGCTGTAGACCTGGGATGTGAACAAGCCCAGGAAGCGGTACTCGCCGCAGACTTCACCGTTCTCGTCGAATTGTTTGAATCCGATGTAATCCAGAGGAGCCGGGCGATGCACGGTGGATATGGCGTTGGCCTTGGTGATGATGACCAGTTCGCGTTCACGGGCCCTGGAACGCAGTTCGCCGCTTAGCTTGAGCGGTTTTTCCTGGCTTGCCGGTTGGTCATCGCGCAGGATGCCGAGTCCGCTGTCTGCCACGCTGCGCAGCGTGTCGGTATTGGCACCGCGCTCCAGTTTGTACTCCCGGTAACCCAGAAAGGTGAAATGGTTGTCGACCAGCCAGTGCAGGAAATGGCGGCCTTCTTCGATCTCACCGGGATCGAGCGGCGAAGTATCCGGGTTGAGTTCATAGGCCAGTGCTTCCGCGCGGTCGCGCATGGCTGTCCAGTCGTGAACGGACGCTGCGGTGTCGTTAAGCGATCGTTCTATGTCTAGTTTTATCTGGTCGAGTTTATCGGTACTGGCGACGCGATCCACTTCCAGGTGGACGAATGACTCGTCGCGACCTTCGGGGGCTCCATGTTTGGCGAAGCGCTCGA
The DNA here is from genome assembly GCA_964586925.1 of uncultured Gammaproteobacteria bacterium. GTDB lineage: Bacteria > Pseudomonadota > Gammaproteobacteria > JAKDMP01 > JAKDMP01 > JBAUSV01. The sequence continues at coordinate 71,329 of CAZPJI010000005.1, read as the reverse complement.
TTCGTCCGTCAGCATCTCGTTTAACCGCAATGATTGGGTGAATCGTCTGATGCACGCTCAGTCCGTGCTGCTGGGCGACCATCGTGATTGCATCGACCAGAAATGGCATATCGGTCGTGACTGTTTCGATTACCGTATGTATGCTGCGCCACCCATGGGCCTTGGTTTGAGGGTTGTAGACGCGCACGGCAATCTCGTTGTTTTTGCGCCGGCTACCCAGTGCCAGGTGATACAGTGCGGCATTTGCCGTGTCTTCAGGCGAATAGTCCTTCAGGTCTTCGAGACCGACGTCGGCATAATAGAGGCGGAGGAAATCCTCTCGCAGTGCCGGTTGAATGTCGCTCCCGGAGGCATTTTTTGCCGTTTTCAGGACCCGGGAAAAAAACTCGCTTTCGTGACGGACTTTCGCTGCTTTTTTCGTAGCCATTTCCAGAGTACGTCTGCTTGATGACGCAAAGCGCATATTGTAACGCTGCTGCGCCTCAAGAGCGCGTCTGAAACCGATTTTGTAATGGTGCCGGCCCGAGAGCCGGCACCATTTTTATTCAGAACGGATGCTGTAGATCCTTGATCATGGCTGCCAGGAAGCGGCAGGCTTCGCCGCCGGTGACCGCGCGATGGTCGAAGGTCAGCGATAGCGGGATTCGCTTGTGGGTCTCGATCCCGCCCATGACGGGCACCACGTCGTGGCGGATGCCGCCGGTTCCGACGATGGTGACCTGCGGGGGCACGATCACGGGACTGGCATAGCGGCCCGCCATCATCCCGAAGTTGGACAGGGTGATAGTGGGATTCTGCATGTCCTGTGGGTTGACCGTACGTTCGCGCGTGGCGATTTTGACCCGGTTGAGTTCGTGCCGCAGGATGTCGCCGTTCATGGTGTCGACGCCGCGCATCACCGGGACGATCAGCCCGTCGGGCGTGTCCACCGCCAGGGCGAGATCGACGTGTTTATGGATGGTGCGGGTCATTGCCTCGCCATCAAACCAGGCATTGAGGCAGGGCTCGGCCCGGCAACCAGCCACCAGAGCGCGCACGATGCGGGCCGTGATGTCCTGGCCAGGCTGCCAGTAATGGATGTCGGCGTCATCGAACAGGCTCGTCGGCATCACCAGATCGCGCGACTGGGTCATGCTCTGCACCATGGCGCGGCGCGGCCCGCGGATGGGTTCGGCTTTGCCGTAGTTCACCGGCTTGGCCGTAGCGCTCGGCGCTGGCGGCGGCATCTTCGTCTGGGAGGGAGCGGCTGAGGGACCGGTGGCTGCATGTTTTTCCACGTCGGCGGCCGTGATTTGCCCGCGGTGGCCGGTCGCCGCGACCTGGCTCAGGTCGACGCCGAGTTCCTTGGCCTTGGCGCGTGCGGTCGGCGCCGCCTTGGGTCGGCCGTTGCCGCCCTTGGGCTTGCGCCGGATGATGTGTTCCTGCTCGAGGTCCTCACTGCTCGCGGGCATGGCGCCCACCACGGTACCGCTGTCTTCGCGTACTTCTTCGCTCTTTTTCTCGGCCTTTTTGGCGGCCGGCTTGCTCTTGGCAGACTTACTGTCGCCTTCGCCTTCCACCTCGAAATCGACCAGTGGCGTGTGTACGTCCACGACGTCGCCTTCCTTGGCATACAACTTGGCTATCGAGCCCGTGTAAGGGGAGGGTACGTCCACCACGGCCTTGGCGGTTTCGACGGCGGCCAGCGGGTCGCCGGTCTCGATTTTGTCGCCTTCCTTGACGTGCCAGGTCACGATTTCGGCATCGGCCAGGCCTTCGCCCAGGTCGGGCAGGTCAAAAGTGGTGATCGCCATTATTCGGCCTCCATGCTGCGCTTGACCGCAGCCTTGATGCGGGAAACGGACGGCAGGTATTCGTATTCCAGCCGGAACAGGGGCATGACGGTGTCGTAGCCGCTGACACGCTCGATTGGGGCGCGTAGCGAAAACAGCGCCTTCTCCGCGACTTCGGCGGCAATCTCGGCGCCGACGCCGCAGCTGCGCGGCTCCTCCGCCACGATCACCAGGCGGCCCGTGCGTTCCACGGACTCGAGGATGGTTTCCATGTCGAGCGGCTTCAGGCAGGCGGCGTCGATGACTTCGCAGTCAATCCCCTCGTTGGCCAGCTCGTTGGCAGTCTTGAGGGTTTCATGCATCATCGCGCCCCAGGACACCAGCGTGACGTCGCTGCCTTCGCGCAGCACGAAGCAGGTCTCCAGCGGCAGCGCCTCGCCGTCGTCCGGCACGTCCTGCTTGGTGATGCGGTAAATGCGCTTCGGTTCGAGAAATACGACCGGATCCGGGTCACGGATCGCGGCGAGGAGCAGACCATAGGCGCGGCGCGGGGAAGAGGGCATGACCACCTTCAAGCCGGGGATATGGGCATACATGGCCTCCATGCTCTCGGAGTGGTGCTCCGGAGCATGGATGCCGCCGCCGGAGGGCGCGCGCAGCACCATCGGGCAGGTGAGGCGGCCGCGGGTGCGGGTGCGCAGGCGCGAGGCATGGCTGACGAGCTGGTCGACGGCCGGGTACATGAAGCCGCTGAACTGGATCTCGCCGACCGGCTTGAGGCCCTGGGCGGCGGCGCCGACGCACAAGCCGGCGATCATCGCTTCGGCCAGGGGGGTATCGAACACGCGCTCTTCGCCGAAGCGTTTCTGCAAGCCATCGGTGGCGCGGAACACGCCGCCGTTGGCGCCGACGTCCTCGCCGAACACCACCACGGAATCGTCGTGCTCCAATTCCCAGGCCATCGCCTGGGTGATGGCTTCCAGCATCGTGATCTTGTGGGATTTCTCAGCCATGGGCCTCGCCCTCCATGCGTTCGGCCTCTTCGCGTTGCTCGCGCAGCAGCTCGGGCAACTCGGCATACATGTAATCGAACATCGCCCCGACCGGTTGGCGTGGGGTGTCCAGGTAAGTCTTGACGGAAGCCTCGATGCTTGCCTTGTTCTCGGCGTCGAGGGCCTTCTGTTTTTTCTCGTCCCAGGCCTTGAGCGACTCCAGGTATTTACGCGTGCGCACCAGAGGTTCCACGGAGCGGGCCGCTTCCACTTCCTCGTTCGGGCGGTAGCGGCGGGCGTCGTCGGCCGTGGTGTGATCGGAGAGGCGGTAGGTGAGGGCCTCGATCAGGGTTGGGCCTTTGCCCTCGCGGGCGCGCTTGAGCGCGTCTTCGGCCACCTTGCGCACCGCGACGATGTCGTTGCCGTCGACCTGAATGCCCTCGATGCCGGCGGCGATGGCCTTCTGGGCCAGCGTTTCCGCGCGGGTCTGCTTCGACAGCGGGACGGAAATGGCCCACTTGTTGTTCACCGAGACGAAGACGATCGGCAGCTGGAAGGCGCCGGCGGAGTTCAAGGCCTCGTAAAAGGCGCCCTCCGAGGTGCCGCCGTCGCCGAGCATGGCGACCACGGCGCGTTTTTCCTTGCGCGTCTTGAACGCGAGCGCCGCACCGGCGCCGTACATGGTCTGGGTCGCGATGGGCACGCACCAGGGGAAATCGTGGCGCGGGCCGGAGAAATCATTGCCGCGCTCGTCACCGCCCCAGTAGAGCAGGATTTCCTCGGGTTTGACGCCGCGCCAGAACTGGGCGCCGTATTCGCGGTAAGAGGGGCAGAGCACATCGCCTTCCTGCATGGCGGCGCCGACACCGACATGGGCGGCTTCATGCCCCAGGCATGAGGCATAAGTGCCCAGCTTGCCGGTACGCTGCAGGGCGATGGCACGCGTGTCGAAAGCACGCGTCAGGCTCATGGCCTGGTACATCTTCACCATCTCTTCGGGATCGCGGGCAAAAGCCGGAAGCTGCTTGACGCAGGGCTTGCCCTCGGCATCGAGTAATTGCTCGTATTTGATTTCGAACCGTGCCTGGGTTTTCACGGCACCTCCTGATTGTGAAACAGATGCGGCCGCGGGCCGAACGCGTCATTATAACGGAGCCTTCGCATGGATCAGTGTTTCCCGGCTCGTGTCATGCTATCTTCCGCATGTTTGCCATCGCAGCGAGGCAGGAGACCGGGATGAATCGCAGGGAGCTGGACAAAGACATCGAGCTGGACCTTGGCGGCAAATTGACCTATGGCGCATACCTTCAGCTCGATACTTTGCTGAGCGCCCAAAAGCCGCTTTCCGACCCGCCTCATCATGATGAGTTTCTTTTTATAATTCAACACCAAGTTGCTGAATTGTGGATGAAATTAATCATTCATGAGCTGCAACAGGCCTGCCGTTACGTGGCCGGGGACGATTTGCGTCACGCCTTCAAGGGGCTGGCCCGCGTCAAGCAGATCCAGGAGCAATTGATCGGCCAATGGGCCGTGCTGGAGACGCTCACGCCCCATGAGTACCTGCAATTCCGCCCGGTCCTGGATAGCGCCTCGGGTTTCCAGTCTTACCAGTACCGGGCGCTGGAATTCCTGCTCAACAACAAGGACGACGCGCTTCTCAAGGCGCACCGCCATAACAAAGCCGTGCATGAATGGCTGGAGGGCATCCTGCGCGCGCCCTCGATTTATGACGAATTCCTGCGCTATCTTTCGCGCCATGGGTTCGACCTGCCTGCGGATCGCATCGAGCGGGATTATTCCGTGCCGTACGAAGCGCATCCCCAAGTCACCGCCGTATTCCGCATGATCTACGAGCAGGCGGGGGCGTATTTCGATGAATACGAGATGTGCGAGAAGCTGGTGGATGTCGAGGTGAACCTGCAGCGCTGGCGCTTCCGCCACCTGTGCGCGGTCGAACGCATCATCGGGCACAAGCGCGGGACTGGCGGCTCCTCGGGCGTGGACTTCCTGCGCCGGGCGCTGGATCTGCGCAGTTTCCCGGAGCTGATCGACGTACGCACGGAGATCGGAACCTGATCATGGGATCACTGTCCTTAGTTAGGCAATAAAAGGAACCTGAACATGCATGTTGTCGATACCGAAGCCCGGGATCCGGGGTTTGCCAAGACCTTTGGACATCCGCGTCCCGTGTGGATGCTGTTCGGCGTCACCATCGGCCTCAATTTCGCCTTTTATGGTTTTCGTGCCTATCTGGCGCCATACATGGAGGGCTTTTTCGCGGCCCTGGGGCCGGCCGCGGCGGAGCAACAGGCCGATCTGCTGAGCAGTGGCTTCCTCGCCCTGATGTACGCCACGCCGATCATCGGCGGTTACGTTGCCGACAAGATCCTGGGCGAGGCGCGTTCCCTGCTGATCTCCCTCTGGTTGACGGTGCTGGGCCTGGGACTGATGGCGTCGCCGACGCTGATCGGCTTCGAGATCGGCATGGCCCTGTTCGCGCTCGGAGCCGGACTGGGTATTCCGTTGACCGTCCTGATCGGACGCACCTACGGGCCGGGGGATGCGAAAAGGGAAGGCGGCTATACGCTGTTCTACATGGCCATCAACCTGGGAGCGGTCATCGCGCCATGGGTCTGCGGTATCTGGATCGGCGCCCATTATGGTTACCGCTGGGGGTTCATCGCCGCCGCGGGGGGAATGGCGGTCGCGGCGCTGATATTCCAGCGCTACCATCGCATCCTGCGCCCGGCATTGCCGCCCGGCGAGCACCTGCATGGCCGTAAGGCAACCCTGTGGACGCTGGTGATCATCGCGCTGCTGGTCTATCCCACTGCCTTGTTGTTGTCCTTTCCCGCGGTGCTGCGCTGGGCCATGTACAGCCTTATGGCGTTGCTCGTCGCGTATTTCTTTTTCAGCAGCATTCGCCGTGGCCATCGTATCCAGACGCATCGCTATATCGCTCTGTTCTTGCTCTTCGTGCCCTACGTGGTGTTCTGGGCGTTCAGCCTGCAGGGCGCGACCTCCCTCAACTTCCTGGCGCGCGATTTCGTGACTGCCCCGTTCGACTGGAACTACACCGTCTTCCAGTCGGCCAACCCGGCCTTCATCCTGATGTTCGCCCCCGTCCTGGCACTGCTTTGGCCGTGGCTGGATCGCAAGGGCAGGGATCCGTCGACACCGCGCAAGTTCGGCATCGGGCTCTTGCTGGTCGCCCTGGGCTATGGGGTGCTGGTCCTGGCCATCAACCATATGCAGGACCCGACCGGGCACATTACCTGGTGGCCGCTGGTCCTGTGCTACCTGCTGGCGACCCTCGGGGAACTCGCGCTGTCACCGATCGGCTATGCCCTCGTGGGCCAGTTGGCGGCCCCGGAAGAGGCGTCTCTGGCCATGGGCGGCTGGTTCTTCGGTGTGTCGCTGGCCTACCAGTTGGGCGGTTGGATCGCGACCCTGACCACGCCGGGTAATGGTGCGCAGGTCTTGACGAGAATCGGCGATTACGCTCACGTCTACAGCCTGCTGTTCTGGTGGGGACTGGGCATCGCGGCCGTATTCCTGGTGGCGGCGCCGTGGATAAAGCGCCTGATGCACGGCATCCACTAGCAGGCGAGGGCGTGTGGCTCGAGTCGGATGATTCAAACGGTCGTATCAACCGCCTGATCCGGGTCATTTACGGGTCCGTTGCGAGGCATTCGCGATGGTCGGGGCGGTATACTGAACAGATGATCCGGCGCGCTGGAACGACCCGCGCAGCAAGCATTTTCGACACTATTACAGGAGGAATGCAGCATGAGTGCACAGCCCAATCTCGGCATGGAGGTAACGACTTTCGACAACCCCATGGGCGTCAACGGATTCGAATTCGTCGAATTCGCCGCGCCGGAGCCCAAGCTGCTCCATGATCTATTCCCCCGCCTCGGATTCACGCCCGTGGCGAAGCATAAATCCAAGAAAATCACCCTGTACCGCCAAGGCGACTGCAGTTTCCTGGTGAACGAGGAGCCGGAATCCTTTGCGTCGGCGTTTGCCGAGAAGCATGGTCCCTGTGCCTGTGGGTTCGCGATCCGCTTTACCCGGCCCGCGGAGGAAGTGCACGAGGGAGCCCTGGCCAACGGCGCCGAGCCGATTTCCGGGCTCGAGGAGACCAAGGCCGTCGACGTTCCGGTGATCCAGGGCATCGGCGGCAGCATGCTCTACCTCGTGGATCGTTACGGCGACAAGGGCGAGGTCTATGAAGACGAGTACGAGTGGTTGTCGGGTGTGGACCATCATCCGAAGGGGTTCGGGCTGACTTTCATCGATCACCTCACGCATAACCTGTATTTCGGCAACATGGAAAAGTTTGCCGATTTCTATGAGCGCGTCTTCAATTTCCGCGAGATCCGTTACTTCGACATCAAGGGCGCCAAGACGGGATTGGTGTCCAAGGCCATGACCGCGCCGGACGGCATCGTGCGCATCCCGCTCAACGAGTCCTCCGACGAGAAGAGCCAGATCAACGAATACCTGGAAGAGTACAAGGGCGAAGGCATCCAGCACATTGCCTTGTTCACGGATAACATCTACGAGACCGTGGAAGCCATGCGTGCCAAGAATGTCGAGTTCCTGGATACGCCGGACACCTATTACGAGATCGTCGAGGAGCGGGTGCCCAATCATGGCGAGGATCTCGAACGCATGAGGAAGAATCGCCTGCTGCTCGATGCGGATGACGAAACGAAAACGAAGCTGTTGCTGCAGATCTTTACCCAGAACTGCATCGGACCGATCTTTTTCGAAATCATCCAGCGCAAGGGCAACGAGGGTTTCGGTAACGGCAACTTCACGGCTCTGTTCGAATCGATCGAGCGCGATCAGATGAGGCGTGGCGTTCTCTAAACCGGTGCTTTTACGTCGACAGGGACACCAAGGGAGTCGAAATGTCGAGCAAAGATAAGACAGGCGTCGAATATATGAGCGGTTTCGGCAGCGAGTTTGCAACCGAAGCCTTGCCCGGTGCCTTGCCAACTGGGCGCAATTCTCCGCAAAAGGTGGCCTACGGGCTTTATGCCGAGCAACTCTCGGGTACGGCTTTTACCGCGCCGCGGCACCAGAACCGCCGCAGCTGGCTGTATCGCATTCGTCCGGCCGCAGTGATGGGCAAGCCGTTCGAACTGCTCCCCGAAGGGCGTTTCCACAACCGTTTCGACGAGTTGCCTCCGACCCCGAACCAATTGCGTTGGGATCCGTTCCCATTACCCAAGGATTCCACGGATTTCGTGAATGGCCTGTTCACGATTGCCGGTAACGGCGGTGCAGAATCGCTGGGCGGTTGCGGCATTCATATTTACGCAGCCAACGATTCCATGGGCGACCGTTTCTTTTATAACGCCGACGGCGAGATGCTGATCGTTCCGGAAAAGGGGCGGTTGCATATCGAAACGGAGATGGGCACGCTCGAGGTGGCACCGCTCGAAATCGCGGTAATTCCGCGCGGTGTGCGGTTCCGCGTCGTGTTGCCTGACGGGGAGGCCCGCGGCTACGTGGGCGAGAATTTCGGGGCGCCCCTGCGCCTGCCGGAGCTCGGACCCATCGGCGCGAACGGCTTGGCCAATGCGCGCGATTTCCTCTATCCCGTAGCCGCATACGAGGATCGGGATGAAGCCTGTGAACTGGTGTGCAAGTTCCAGGGCCGCCTATGGTTGGCGGAGCAGGGCCATTCGCCGCTGGATGTTGTCGCCTGGCACGGCAACAACGCGCCCTACAAATATGACCTCATGCGATTCAACACCATCGGATCGATCAGCTACGATCACCCCGATCCCTCGATCTTCACCGTGTTGACGTCACCCAGCGATACGCCCGGCACGGCCAACCTCGACTTCGTGATTTTCCCGCCGCGATGGCTGGTGGCCGAGGATACTTTCCGTCCGCCCTGGTATCACCGCAACATGATGAGTGAGTTCATGGGGCTGATCCATGGCGAATACGATGCCAAGGCAGGTGGCTTCATGCCCGGCGGCTCGTCGCTGCATAACTGCATGATCGGCCACGGCCCCGATGCCGGCAGCTTCGAAAAGGCCGTTGCCGTGGATACGACGAAGCCGCAGCACATTACCGACACCATGGCGTTCATGTTCGAAACCTGCCGCGTGATTCGCCCGGTTAAGCAAGCACTCGAGGCGAAGGAACTGCAGCCCAAGTATCACGCCTGTTGGCAAGGCATCAAGAAACATTTCGATCCGTCTGCGGCGAGTTGAATATTTACCGCTGAGGATAGCGGCACTGCCCGCAAGCTGACAGCCGGTCCAGTCAGATGAACAAGGATGATGTATGAAGTTAGGTAGTTTGAAGGAAGGTGGAAGCGACGGTACGCTGGTTGTCGTCAGCCGCGATTTGACGCGGGCCGTGCGGGCCTCGTCCATTGTGCCCAACCTGCGTGAAGCGCTGGAAAGCTGGGACGCCGCAGCCCCGGAACTGGAAAACCTCTATAAGGATCTCAACGCCGGCAAGGCGGGCAACGCATTCGATCTGGATTTCGCGCAACTGGCCGCGCCGTTGCCGCGGGCCTGGGAATTCCTGGATGGCTCGGCGTACCTGCCGCATGTCGAGCGCGTGCGCAAGGCGCGGGGTGCCGAGGTGCCGGATACTTTTTATACCGATCCGCTGATGTACCAGGCGACCAGTGCCGGTTTCCTGGGACCACGCGATCCGATCCCTGTCGTGAGCGAGGATTACGGCATCGACCTGGAAGCCGAAGTCATTGTCGTGACGGGCGACGTCCCCATGGCCGCCACGTCTGAGCAGGCCGGCAAGGCCATCCGCCTGGTCGGGCTGGTCAACGACATCAGTCTGCGCGGGTTGATCCCGGCGGAGCTGAAAAAGGGGTTCGGCTTCCTTCAATCCAAGCCGCGTTCAGCGTTGTCGCCGGTGTTCGTCACGCCGGACGAACTGGGCGATGTCTGGAAGGCCTACAAGCTGCACCTGCCCATGCGCACCTGGCTCAACGGCCAATGGTTGGGCGAGGCCGACTGCGGCGTGGATATGCAATTTAGCTTCGGCCAGTTGGTGGCGCATGCCGCCAAGACCCGCCCGCTCACCGCGGGTACCCTGGTGGGTTCCGGCACCATCGCCAACGAGGACACCGGCAAGGGCGCTTCCTGCCTGGCCGAACAGCGTACGGTCGAAACCCTGCGCGACGGTAAACCGACGACGCCGTTCCTGAAGTTCGGCGACACCGTCCGCATCGAGATTCTCGATAACGACGGCGAGAGCATCTTCGGCGCTATCGAACAGTCGATCGAGCAGTACAAGCCTTGATGGAACTCTATGGCTACTGGCGTTCCTCGGCCGCCTACCGGATTCGCATCGCGCTCAACCTGAAGGGCTTGGAGGCGCGTCACCATCCCGTGAATTTGCGCACGGGCGAGCACCGGGAGCCAGCCTACCGCAAGATCAACCCGCAAGGGCGGGTTCCGACGCTGGTAGATGAGGGCGTGTCTTACACGCAATCGATCGCAATACTGGAATATCTCGAGGAGCGTTTCCCGGATACCCCACTGTTGCCACGGGCGCCGGCCGAGCGCGCACGGGTGAGGGCACTCGTGCAATTGGTCGCTAGCGACATGCACCCGGTCAACAATCTCAGCGTGTTGCAGTACCTGGTCAAGGAACTCGGCGCGAGCGACGAACAGAAACTCGCCTGGTACCGGCATTGGATCGCGGAAGGCTTCACCGCCCTCGAAGCCATGCTCGCAGGTGATTCACGCACCGGACGCTATTGCCACGGTGACACGCCCGGCATGGCCGACCTGTGCCTGGTACCGCAGGTCTACAACGCCCGCCGCTTCGAGTGCGATATGACGCCGTATCCCACCATCGTTCGCATCGATACTGCCTGCGCAGAGCTCGAAGCCTTCAAGAAGGCCATTCCCGAAGCCCAGCCCGACGCATCAGGAAATAGCTGACGCCTCCATCCGGCCTGCCGGATACCAGCCCTGCTATTTGGCGTTGGGACAATGCAAGTAGGTATCCAATGACTTCTCCCAGGCCTTTTCTGCGTTGAAGTTCCGTACCAGCCCTCTCGGTGACTTTCGACCGGTAAATGCTCGCATGCCATGCTGGACCATATAGCGCGGGTAGTAATCCGGTGGTCCTATCTTGCGGACGCGTGTGCAATAGGCCTTCAATTTGGGCGGATTGCCCATCAGTGCCTTGATGGATTTCAAGAGTTTCTGTTTCTGGCTATCGGAGAAGATCGAACCAAATCGGTACATGTACACCGACGAGACATCGTGAGACGTGGGATCCGCGACCCGCTGCTCGTCGAAGCGTGTATACACCCCGGCCAGGCCAAAAATGAACGCGGCTTTGCCGTATTGGTCCTTGCGGACACATTTGATGATGGCTGGATAGAGGTCGGCCGGAGTGTAGGTGTCCTTGATCTGGTTTGCCGTGATACATCCGATATGGTGCGTGGATTGCAGATTCCCGGATGACTCGTAGTTGGTGATGCCCGGGGCTGGTGACGTTTTAGAGACCGGCGGTGTGGATCGGCTGGAACAAGCCGCGGCAGTGATGGCGATAGAAATCAAAAGTAATAAACGGATTTTCATTATCTATTCTCCCAATTGCAGTTCGCATGCTAACGGAATTGGCGGAGGCTACCAACCCGTTATGCTTCCGGGAAGGTGACTTCCAGAAGTTCGAGATCCGACGAACATTGATCGAAACGGACTCGCGACTCTGCCGGAATGACGCAAGCATCGTCGTCAGCCAGCCGGGTTTCAGACCGGTCGTCCAGCACGAGGTCCAAGACACCTTTCAGAACGAACAGGAAGGTAAAGGCCCCGTCGCGTTTTATGCTGGCTGCAAGATTCGGTGGGTTTGTGTCGGTGCGGCGCAGGACATGGACATCCACCAGGCCGCCTGTCGAGTTCTTTAGGCCAATATCCCGCGCTTCGATTCCGCTGTCCTGCCGTGGTTCCCAGCGAGCTTCTTTGGCCTTGTGCAGCACGAAGGTCTGGCCGGCGTAATCGCGTTCCGGCAGATGACGCCCGGTCGGCAACTGCATCTCGTGATCCAACCGGGTCTCGTGCGTAGCCGGACTTGCGAGTTCGATCACTTCCAGCCCGTCCGAGGCCTCGAGTACGCGATGGCGGATATGCGGCGGTTGCAGCACGCAGTCGCCCGCTTCCAGAACGAAGGGTTCGCCTTGGTCCTCGTAGACCAGGCGCACCCAGCCACGGTGGCAGTATATGAATTGGAAACTGATCGCGTGATGGTGAACGTTGTCGGGAACCGGTCCGCCTTCGGGAATACGTATGTGCGAGGCAATCAGGTAACCGCCCGCGCGATCCGGCACCAAGTCGCGGTAGAGCATGCCTGCTCGGCCGCGTGTCCATGCCGAATCCGATGCTGGACAGCTTTGTATCGACGCGCGTGGGGCAGGGCTCGGCATTACTGGCGCTGGGTCGGCAGGCACGAACTCGATGTGGGTACCGTTGGGGGCGGTCAGGGTTTGCCGCACGTTGTCATCCCGGGTGGTCATTCGCAGGATGCCTGGATCTTTGGATTCGGTTTTCTCCAGTTGCACGTTGAGTCCATACCCGCTCAAGCGGGCGTACGCCGGTGCATCGGCAGGACCGATGCTGTCCAGGCGGAAGCCCAGTTCGTCGATGAAAAAGCACATCGTCGCATCCAGGTCGTCGCCGGCAGGTAGTACGACCAGGGCAGTTTCCGGATTATGCTTCTCAGCGGGCAAAGAGGCCACTCATATCGGCGAAGCCCTTGAATTCCAGGGCGTTGCCGGAGGGATCGAAAAGAAAGAAAGTGCCTTGTTCTCCGGGTTGGTCGCGGAAACGGATGCGGGGCTCGATTTCGAAACGAGTCCCGGCTTGTTGCAGACGGTTGGCCAGTGCCTGCCACTCTTCCAGCGAGAGCACCAGGCCGAAATGGGGAATGGGTACGGCATCGCCGTCGACCCGATTGCGGGCTGGAGCTGCAGGCATCTGTTCTACAACATGGCAGACGAGCTGATGGCCGGCCAGATTGAAGTCCACCCAGTGCGCATCTCTGCGGCCTTCCGCGCAACCCAGAAGGTCACCATAAAAGGCGCGCGCCTTTTCCAGGTCGAGCACCGGGATAGCCAGGTGAAACCGGGGGCTGTCGGGTGTATCCATGTCAGCCCTTGTCTCTCATCAGGCGGGCTTTCTGGCGTTCCCAGTCCTGTTTCTTGGCGACCTGGCGCTTGTCGTGCTGCTTACGTCCCTTGGCCAGGCCGAGCTCCAGCTTCGCGTTGCCTTTTACCCAGTACAGCCGCGTCGGCACCAGTGTGTACCCACGGCGTTCGACGGCCCCGGTCAGATGCGCAATCTCGCGGGTATGCAAGAGCAATTTGCGCGTGCGGTCCGGCTCCGGCGTGATGTGCGTCGAGGCGCTGGGCAAGGGGCTGAACGTCGAGCCGATCAGCCAGACCTCGCCGTTGCGTATCAATGCATGTGCCTCGGCGATGCTCGCACGTCCGGCACGCAGTGCCTTGACTTCCCAGCCGAGCAGGGCCAGGCCTGCCTCGAAGCGTTCCTCGATGGCATAGTCGTGTCGTGCGCGGCGGTTCTCCGCAATGGCCCCGGGACTTTTTTTACTCATTTGCTTATTGTAACGATGCCTGCGCGCAGTCCGGGTGAAGTAAAATGACGCCCGCGCCCGGCTGGGCGTGTTGGCATGTTTCTCAGGAAGCCTGATGCGCGATATTCACCGCTCGGCACTCATCCCTTATACCGCCGAGGAGATGTTTGGTCTGGTTAACGACGTGGAGTCATACCCCGATTTTCTGCCCTGGTGCAGGGATGCCCAGGTCCAGGTGATCGATGAGCAGACTGTCGAGGCCGCTCTTGAGTTCGCACGCAGCGGACTCCACCGGCGTTTCACGACACGCAATCATCTCGATAATGGGCGCACCATCCGCATGGAACTGGTCAATGGCCCGTTCCGCGAGCTCAGCGGCAGTTGGCAGTTCCAGCCCCTGGGTCTTGGGGGCTCCAAGGTAATATTGGACTTGCGCTTCGAATTCGCCTCCCGTCTGCTCGAGGCGGTTTTCGCGCCGGTGTTTGCAGAAGTGATGAACTCCCTGGTTGACGCTTTCGTGGAGCGGGCTCATAGCCTGCACGGCACGGCTTGATGCGCATCTCGATCGAGCTGGCACCGCTTGAGCCACGCTTGACTGGCTTGACGGCCCTGAGCGTCGAACGCGGGGCCACGGTGGCTGATGTGCTCGATCTGCTGGAGATCGATATCGATGCGGATCTTGGAATCGGCGTGTGGGGGCGCAAGGTCGCGCCCGATCACACGCTGGAGAACGGGGACCGAATCGAGTTCTATCGCCCCTTGCGTTGCGATCCCAAAGCGGCTCGGCGCGCCCGCGCCGGAGACAAATCTCGCTGAGCGGCGTTAAGTCGGCGCCTTGTCGATCGGTTTAGACGTGGTGAAACGGACAACCTTTCCGTTTTCGAAATAGACCGTCAGGTGGTAGGTCTGGGCCGGATGGCGCGCGTCGGGTTTGTAGTAGTAAACGTAGCGCCAGATGTTCTGCTCGAACGGATTGGGCAGGGCGGGCTTGCCGAATAAATATTCCACCTGCTTGGTGGTCATCCCTACCTTGAGCTGCTTCAGGTCGCTTTGTTTCAAGTAATTGCCCTGGGTGACGGGCGGGACATAGACACAACCCGCGGCAAGAGCCGTCAGCAGCAGAATAGCGGGGATAGTAAGGCGCAAACGCATTAGATTCCGAACCGGCGAACAGGTGCGTCATAATAACGGGGTTGATGCCCTGAAGCCAATGCCCTATGTCCGAAGACGAGGATTTGCGCGAGGCCGGACTGAAGGTTACGGTACCGCGTTTGAAGATTCTGCGGGTCCTTGAAACAGGCTCCCAGCGCCACATGTCGGCTGAAGACGTGTATCGGACGCTGCTCGAGAGCGGCGAGGAACTCAATCTTGCAACTGTCTATCGTGTCCTGACCCAGTTCGAGACGGCTGGATTGGTTTCGCGCCACCATTTCGAGGGTGGGCATTCGACGTTCGAGATCGATTCCGGTACGCATCATGACCATATAGTTTGCGTGGCTTGCGGGCGTGTGGATGAGTTCGTGGATGCGACCATCGAACGCCGCCAGGCCGAGATTGCCAGCCAGGCCGGTTATGAAATGACGGACCACTCGCTTTACATCTACGGCTTGTGCAGCGAGTGCCGCTCCCGGAAGGATTTGTCCGGCCCGACGGGCAAAAGTTCCGGCTGAGTCGTTTTAACCCGGAAAATTCATGAATTCACGCGATGATCGCGCAGCATATTGGTTTCACAAGGAATTTTGTGAAGGCGTGGTGTATCGGCGGTTACGGCCAACTGAACAAAATTTCTTGTGGAAGCAATAGGCAAGCGAGGGCGTGCGCAATTCATGAATTTTCCGGGTTAGGCCTGCTCGCCGGCGAGCAATTCCCGGGCATGTTCGCGGGCCGTTTCGCTCACATTGACGCCGCCGAGCATGGCGGCGATTGCCTCCACTCTTTGGCTTTCATCCAGCAGTGCGACCTCGGTTGCAGTCTTTTTGCCGGATTGGACCTTCTGCACGGAGAAGTGGCGGTCGGCCAGAGCGCCCACCTGGGGCAGGTGGGTTACGCACAGCACCTGGACGTTGGCGGCCAGCGCCTTGAGTTGGCGCCCGACCAACTCCGCGACCCGGCCGCTGATACCCGCGTCCACCTCGTCGAACACCATTACGGGGGTTCCAGAGCCACCGTGGGCAAGCACTTCGATGGCCAGGGCCAGGCGAGAGAGTTCGCCGCCCGAAGCAACCTGGGCGATGGGCCGTAGCGCTTGCCCGGTATTGGTAGTGACCTCAAAGCGTACCGTTTCCGCCCCCGCAGCGGGGCAGCTGTTGCCCTCCACCGGCTCCAGCGCTACGTTGAACTGTGCCTGCGGCATACCCAGTGCCTGCACGGCTGCGGTCACGGCCTTGGTAAAGCGGGGTGCGGCGGCTTGCCGTTTAGCAGTCAGCCGGGCGGCAAGCTTCAGCCAGGCTTCGCGGGCCACATCATAATCCTTCTGCAAGGCGTCCAGGCGTTCCTCGCTGTTATCGATGTCCTCGAGTTCACGCGCGAAGACCGCTTGTTGCTCGTGCAGCCGAGCAGGTTCCACACCGTGCTTGCGCGCCAGGGTCTGATAACGGGCGATACGTTCGTTGAGCCTGTCCAACTCTTCCGGGTCGGCATCGGTGCCGGCGATACGCTGCAGCGATCGGGCGGCTTCCTCGCCCAGAGTTTCCGCTTGGGCCAAGGCTTCAACTATGTGGCCCAGGCCGGCGGATTCGGGCACATGTGCAAGGGCCTCGCGGGCTCTGGCAAGCAGACCCAAGGCCGTCGTGTCGCTTTCTTCCAGCGCGCCGATAGCGATCCCTATGGCTTCTATGACCTGTTCATGGTGGCGCATCTGTTCGTACTGTTCGAACAGGGATTCGTAGTCGCCTTCGTGGGGGGCCAGCGTGTCCAGTTCGCGTAATTGGAAACGCAGGAATTCCATGCGGTTGGCGCTGTCTTGTCCGCTGCTCCTGGCCCGTTCGAGCTTTTCCTGCGCCTCACGGACGGTCCGGGCCGCCTCACGCACCTGGGCGGCGAGTTTGTCGCAGTCTGCCCAGGTGTCGAGCAGAGTGCGTTGTTGATCGGCCTGGGCAAGCGCCAAATGTTCATGCTGGCCATGGATTTCGACCAGGGCCTCGCCAAGTTCCCTGAGCACGGCCAGGGGCACGGGCACGCCATTGGCCCAGGCCCGGCTGCGTCCATCGGAACCCATTTGGCGGTGCAATAGCAGTTGATCTTCCTCCGGCAGCTCCCGCGCCGCCAGAGTCTTCCGGGCCGTCGACCCGGGCGGCAGATCGAATTCCGCACTGACGCTGGCACGCTTGGCGCCATTGCGCACCAGGCTGGCGCTACCGCGATCCCCGAGCACCAGGCCGAGCGCATCAACCAGCAGCGATTTGCCGGCGCCTGTTTCGCCGGTCAATGTCGTGAAGCCTGGCCCGAATTCGAGTTCGGCGCTTTCGATGACGGCCAGGTCCCGGACTTCCAGACGCGTCAGCATTGCGGTGCGCGGCCTCCCCATCCGAGTTTTTGCCGCAGCGTGGCGAAATATTCGTAGCCCGGCGGGTGCAGCAGCGTCAATTGATGATTGGAGCGCCCGATGCGGATCTCGCTACCCGTGCCTACGATTTCTATGATCTGGCCGTCGAGCACGGCCTCGGCCTGTTCCCCCTCGGACAACCGGGGGCTGAGGCGCAGCACGTGCTCGGCCGAGGTAACCACGGGGCGTTCGCCCAGGCTGTGGGGGCTGATCGGCACGATCGCGAAATCTTGCAGGCCGGGAGAGAGGATGGGGCCGCCTGCCGAGAGCGCGTAGGCGGTCGAGCCGGTCGGCGTGGCGACGATCAGGCCGTCGGCACGGGTGCGGCTGATCCAGGTTCCGTTGATCCAGGCGTCCACTTCGAGCAGTCGGCTGCCGTCATGCCGTTTGATGACCACGTCATTGCAGGCATGACCGATGATCTGCCCGTCGACTTCCGCCCGCAGCATCATGCGGCGTTCGATGCTGTACTGGCCCTGCAGGATGGCTTCGAGGGAATCCTGCATGGCAGGAGGCGAGATGTCGGCGAGAAAGCCCAGGCGGCCAAGATTGATGCCGGTAATGGGCGTCGCCGCCCAGCCGATGGCGCGGGCGGCGGCAAGCATCGAGCCGTCACCACCGACCACGATCACCAGATCCGTATTCTCTGCCATCTGCTCCGCAGGCACGGTGCGGACGTTGCCGCCCATGCCGGCAACGTCGGGCGCGACGAGGACTTCGACGCCGGCGGCCTCGAGCACCTTGAGCACCGCGGGTACGAGTTCCGCCGTTTCGGGGGCCGAGACCTTGGCAAACAGACCGACGCGTTTGAACGAGACTGTCTTCATTCGACGTCTACCCTGGGTACGCATCTATTATGCGGTCTATTGATCCATTCCTGCCGGCAAAGGGTTAAACAGCCGCCAATCAAATGCGGTGTCGTGGGATAATAGGCGCATTGCGAACAGGTGGAATCCATGAAGCGCCTCAGCGACATACCGGTCCAGAGCGGGGACAAGTTCACCACGCCCCAGGGCTTCACGGCGATCAAGAACGGCATGAAGACCCGTAGCGGCGACTCGACCGCCGAACCGCATCAGCGCAAGCCGCAATGGTTGCGCGCGAAAATGCCGACCGGGGAAGGCTACCAGGAGACCCGCCGCAACGTTCGCGAGCATCGTCTGTCGACCGTCTGCGAGGAGTCGATGTGCCCCAATATCGGCGAGTGCTGGAACCACGGCACCGCCACCCTCATGATCATGGGCTCCGTATGCACCAGGGCCTGCAAGTTCTGCGCCGTGGATACGGGCAACCCGCGTGGCTGGCTCGATCCCGAGGAGCCGGCGCAGGCCGCCGATTCCGTGCGTCTGATGGGGCTCAAGTATGTCGTGATTACCTCGGTCGACCGTGACGACCTCGAGGATGGCGGAGCAGGGCATTACGCAGCCTGCGTGCGCGAGATCCGCCGCGTCAATCCCGAGACTGCCGTCGAGGCACTGACCCCGGATTTCCGTGGCAACACGGAGCATGTGGCTACCGTGGTCGATTCGGGCTTGCAGGTCTTTGCACAAAACCTGGAAACGGTCGAGCGCTTGACTCATAAGGTGCGTGATCGCCGGGCCGGTTATCGCCAGACGCTCGACGTCCTCGCCTTCGCAAAGCGGCATCGTCCGGACGTCGTCACCAAGACAAGCCTGATGCTCGGTCTCGGCGAAACCGATGACGAAATTCTGCAGGCGCTCGATGATTGCCGGGAGGCGGGTATCGATATCGTGACCTTCGGTCAGTACCTACGGCCTACGAAGAATCATTTGCCGATCGAGCGCTTCGTGCCGCCTGAAGACTTCAAACGCTACCGTGAATGGGGCTTGGAGCGGGGCTTCCTGGAGGTTGTTTCGGGACCCTTGGTGCGCTCCAGCTACCGTGCCGATCGTGTATTTGATCGCAATAATGCAGGACTTTCTACCGACTGACGCCCGTGATATGGTGCTATATGCGGCACTATAGCTGAAAGTTTGCGTATCGCGCTCTTGGAACGGAGGTGATCGACATGCAGATTGGTTTAGTCGTAGATTCAGCGTGTGATTTGCCCTTGTCGTTCCTGCGAGAGCACAACGTAGAAATAATGCCGATAACACTCCGTTTCGGCGACGACCGCTATGTGGATAAGCGTGATCCCGAGGCCACCACCCAGTTCTATGAACAACTCATCCCCGAGCAAGGTCTGCGGGCTGAGACGGAACCATTTTCCATCAATGAAATCCGCGATCTGTTTCTGGATCGACTCGTTACGCGCTTCGACCGGGTTCTGGTCGTTGCCATCGCGAGTTCACGCAGCGAAATTTTCAATAACGCCACTCGGGCTTCCTTTGCGATCCTCAGCGGCTATCGCAAGCGTCGCGAGGCGGCCGGCATCGAAGGCAATTTCATGCTACGGGTATTGGACTCGGGACAATTATTCACCGGTGAAGGCGTCCTGGTATGGGAACTGTTGCGTTGGTTGCAGAGTCAATCCGATCCGCATTTCGATGCGTTGCAACGTTATGCGGAGGAATTCAAGAAAAACGTCTATGCTTATGCTATCCCTCAGGATTTGTTCTACCTGCGTGCACGCGCACGCCAGCGCGGTGACCGAAGTGTGGGTTGGCTGCAGTTTCAGATGGGCTCGATGCTTGACATCAAACCCATAGTTGAGGCGCACGATGGAGACACTCATCCCATCGGCAAGGTGCGGCACTTTGAGACGGCGGTGGATCAGGTGATGACTCGTGCCATCGAGAGGATCGAGAGCAAACGTTTGTTGAGTCCCGTTATCGTGATGAGCTATGCAGGCAGCGTTTCCGAGATTCGCAAGTTTCCGATGTACCAACGGCTGAAAGTGCGTGCCGCGGAAGCCAGCGTCACTCTGTTGGAATCTCCCATGAGTACCACGGCAGGTATCTATCTGGGGCCCGGCGCTTTCGCGCTCGGATACGCTGCCAAAAATTGAAGACCATGCGGGCCATGGTTTTAAAGCACGGCGCTGGTAGCCTCGTGCTGCGCGAGTTGCCGCGCCCCGAACCGCAAGCGGGTGAAATCCGTCTCAGGGTTCAGGCTTGCGGTGTCTGCCGCACCGATCTGCATATCGTGGACGGCGAACTGGTGCCGCCGGCCTGGCCGGTTATTCCTGGTCATGAGGTGATCGGCGAAGTGGACGCGATAGGTGCCGGTGTGACTGCATTCAAGCGGGGTGATTCTGTCGGCCTAGCCTGGCTGGCGGGTGCTTGCGGCGACTGCGAGTATTGTAGCCGTGGTGAAGAGAATCTTTGCCTGCAGGCTGTTTTTACGGGATTCAGCCGAGCCGGCGGCTATGCAGAATACGTTACCGCTCGTGCGGATTTCGCCTATCCGCTAGGGCAGGTTCCTGAGCCGGTGGCGTGGGCGCCTCTAATGTGTGCCGGCCTGATTGGTTACCGTACCTGGCGCAAAGCGGGCCACGCCCGGCGATTAGGACTTTACGGTTTTGGCGCCGCGGCCCATATTCTGGCGCAACTGCTGGTGGCGGAAGGGTGCGAAGTCTATGCTTTCACCCGGCCCGGTGACACGGACGGTCAGGATTTCGCCCGCCGACTCGGAGTGACCTGGGTCGGTGGATCCGACCAAAAACCACCGGTGGCCCTGGATGCGGCCCTGATCTTCGCGCCGGTAGGACCCTTGGTGCCAGCCGCACTCGAAGTCGTGCGTCCGGGTGGCCGCGTGGTGTGCGGCGGCATTCATATGTCGGACATCCCGGCTTTCCCGTATCGGCTTCTGTGGGAAGAACGGCATATTCTTTCGGTCGCTAACCTTACGCGAGAGGACGGCCGCCAGTTTCTAGCCAGGATAGGCCAGGTTACAGTGCAAACGACTACCCGCGCCTATTCCCTCGAGGAGGCCAATACGGCCTTGAATGATTTACGTGAAGGCCGCATAGAAGGTGCAGCCGTATTGAGTATCCAGTAATCATGTTTGACTTTAAGAATGCGGATTTACCTTCTGATAAAAAAGAACTTTATGAACTTCTTGAATCCCAGGCCAAGGCCTTGTGCGCGGATGAGACGGATGCGGTGGCCAATGCGGCCAATATTGCTGCCCTGCTGTTCAACAGTCTGCCGCAAGTGAATTGGGCGGGTTTTTATTTCCTGCGTGGCGAGACCCTGGTAGTGGGTCCTTTCCAGGGGAAGCCGGCCTGTGTGCGCATTCCGCTCGGCCGGGGAGTCTGCGGTACCGCGGCTGCTAGCCGGCAGACGCAATTGGTCGCCGATGTGAACGCTTTCGATGGGCACATCGCCTGCGATGCGGATTCGCGTTCGGAAATCGTGATACCGCTGGTTCGCGATGGCGAGGTACTTGGGGTGCTCGATATCGATGCGCCGATCCCCAATCGCTTCGACAGCGAAGATCAGGCCGGCCTGGAACACGTTGCAGCCGTCTGGGTGGGGGCAATCCGGGACTAAGGCATTCTCTCTGGGGGCCTCAGCCGTCGAATCGCCCCAAGGGTTGACCGAGGCGTATTTCATGTCCGGGAGCCAGACTTTCCAGGTTCCAGGTGACCTGTCCCGGCCCGAATACCAGGATGACGGTGGAGCCGAAATTGAAGCGCCCGATTTCGTCGCCGCGCCTGAATTCGCAGGCCGTGGCCTCGAAGTTCCAGCGTGTCGGCGCGCCGCTACCGCCCCGGATGGGGCCCGTTACCACTGTTTCCATGCTGCCCACCATCATGGCGCCGACCATGATCAGTGCCCATGGGCCTGTTTTTCCGCTGAATTCCAACACCACGCGCTCATTGCGCGAAAAAAGCCCTGGTATGCCTGCCACGGCCCACGGCCGCACGGGCCAGAGCCGTCCGGGGAGGTGACGGATGCTTTTCAGTTGCCCATCCATGGGGACATGGACGCGGTGGTAATCCTGGGGGCGCAGGTAGAGCGTCGTGAAGCTGCCGCCGAGATAGGGGGCCGGGTCACCTCCGAGCAGGTCCGCAAGCGGATAGTCGATGTCCTTGGCCTGGATCAGTTGGCCGTCGGTAATCCGGTCGAGCTGGCTCACTACACCATCCACGGGGCTGCCCAGCGTGGTCGGTGCGGTGGGCCACGTGCGGACGCCCTCGCGCAAGCTGCGGGTGAAGAAATCGGCAAATGAGGTGTATTCGCCTATGGTGTCGCGTGCAGCTTCATCGAGCCTGACACGATAGTGGCGCACGAACCAGCGTATGAAAAGCCGCGAGAGCAGGCCCCAGCGGCGTCTTGCCATCCAGCCGCCACAGCGCGACAGGGCTCGTTGCGGCAGCATGCCGTAAATGATGGATCGAAATTCCAAGGAGGTGACTGCGAGTGGAACCGCTGCTTATTTTGCCAGTAAGTAGCGGTGCTTTCCGGGTGATTCGCGGCTGAGCGTTGGATATGCGGGCTGCGAAGGGTTAAAATGGACGGTCAATCAACCGCCGAGAGCCCGCGTGGACTCCCTCGACGAGGCGACCGACAGGCTCCAGACGCTGCGCGATCTGGTGCGGTTCGGCGCCACCACATTCAATAATTACGAGCTCTTCTTCGGACATGGCACGGACAACGCCATCGACGAGGCCTGGGCGTTGGCGACTCATGTATTGCGTTTATCGCCCGCGGAGGCGGCGGAATATCTTGATGCCAGGCTCACAGTGCCCGAAGTAACCGCGATCTATAACTTGTACCGGGAGCGTGTCGAGACCCGCAAACCGGCGGCCTATCTGACCCACGAGGCCTGGTTTGCCGGGTTGCCGTTTTTTGTTGACGAGCGCGTGTTGGTGCCGCGCTCGCCGATCGCCGAAGTGATCGACGCCGGATTTTCGCCCTGGGTCGATGCGGACGTGGTGGGCCGCGTCCTGGATCTGTGTTGTGGCAGCGGCTGCATAGGCATTGCAGCGGCTCACGCCCTGCCCGCGGCCCAGGTGGATCTCGCGGATATTGATGCCGGAGCGCTGGAAGTGGCCCGCATCAATGTCGATCGCTACGGTCTGGGCGATCGTGTCAGTGTCGTCGAAAGCGATTTGTTCGCCGGACTGCCGGGGCGCACGTATGATTTGATCCTGTGCAACCCGCCTTACGTGGGGACGGAGGAATATGCCGGCCTACCCACCGAGTACGGGCACGAGCCGCGAATCGGCCTGCTGAGCGGCGAGGAGGGGATGGATCATCCGCTCGCCATACTGGCAGGGGCCGCATCACACTTGACCCCTCATGGTGTGCTTGTACTGGAAGTCGGCGCCTCGCAGCCGGCACTGGAAGCGGCGTTGCCCCAATTGGAGGCGACCTGGATTGCCTTCGAGCATGGGGGAGAGGGGGTCGCGGTGATAGAGCGTGATGTGTTGCTCGACCTTTTCCCGGGGGCGGCTGCATCATGAGCGGGAACACCTTCGGTCAGGCGTTCCGCGTGACTACTTTCGGCGAAAGCCATGGTCCGGCGGTAGGCGCCGTGATCGATGGCTGTCCGCCGGGATTGGCAGTGTCTGCCGAGCAGATCGAAGCCGAGTTGGCACGTCGCGCGACCGGGCGCTCACGCTTCGTGTCCCAACGGCGTGAACCTGACAAGGTCGAAATCCTCTCTGGTCTGTTCGAGGGCCGCACGACGGGCACGCCGCTGGCGTTGCTGGTGCGTAACGCGGATGCCCGACGCAAGGATTACGCGGCGCTCAGCGACGTTTTTCGCCCCGGGCATGCCGATGCGACGTATCAGGCGAAATACGGCCACCGCGACTGGTCGGGCGGGGGCCGGGCCTCGGCCCGCGAAACGGTGGCCAGAGTGGCGGCAGGCGCGGTTGCCAGGATTTTCCTTGCGGGGAAAGGCGTGAAAGTGCAGGGCTGGCTTGCCGCCGTAGGCGACATGGCGTTCGAGCGCAAGGATCTCGATGCGGTCGAGACCAATCCCTATTTCTGCCCCGATCCCGAGCAGGTTGAAGCATTGGAAGAACAGCTCAATGCGGTCTGGAAATCCGCCGATTCGGTCGGCGCCAGGATCGGTGTTATGGCTACCGGGGTTCCTGCAGGTTTGGGTGAGCCGGTGTTTGACAAACTTGACGCCGAGATTGCGCGTGCCATGATGAGCATTCCGGCGGCCAAGGGCGTAGAGATCGGCGACGGCTTTGCTGTCGTGACGCAGCGCGGCAGCGGGCACCGCGACGCGCTGACGCCAGAGGGCTTTGCCAGCAATCATGCCGGCGGCATCCTGGGCGGTATTTCCAGCGGTCAACCACTGATAGCCAGTGTGGCCTTCAAGCCGACCTCGAGTATCCCGCAGCCGGTCGGCAGTGTGAACCAGGCTGGCGAGGCGGTCGAGGTCAAGGTCGGTGGCCGCCACGATCCCTGCGTGGGACTGCGTGCCGTGCCCATCGTCGAGGCCATGTTGTGTCTGGTGTTGGCCGATCACTGGTTGCGCGACCGGGGCCAGAATGCCGAGGTCGTACGTGACCGAACCTACTACGGTATGAATTCGAATTCGGAATAGATGAGGAGTGTATGAGTAAGGAAATGAATGTCGCGGTCGTTGGCGCTACCGGCTTGGTAGGGCGCACGATGATCGAGATACTGGCCGAACGCAAATTTCCGGTGGCCGAATTGCATGCGCTGGCGAGCGACCGTTCCAAGGGTGAGCGGATCGAGTTCGGCAAAAGTAAGGTGCGGGTCGAGGTGTTGGACGAGTTCGACTTCAGCGGCGTGGATATAGCGCTATTCTCGGCAGGCGGCAGTATTTCCAAGGTTCATGTCCCGCGTGCGGCCAAGGCTGGCGCGGTGGCTATCGACAACACCTCCGCCTTTCGCTATGACGATGACGTGCCTTTGGTCGTCCCGGAAGTCAATCCCGACCAGATTGCCATCGGCAAACAGCGTGGCATCATTGCCAATCCCAACTGCTCCACCATCCAGATGGTGGTTGCGCTCAAGCCGATCTACGATGCAGTCGGTATCGAGCGGATCAACGTGGCGACTTATCAATCCGTGTCGGGTTCGGGCAAAAAAGGCGTCGAGGAACTTGCGGGGCAGAGCGCGCGCCTGCTCAACGGGCAGGAGATCGAATGCACGGTGAATCCCAAACAGATCGCCTTCAACGTTGTTCCGCATATCGATGAATTCCAGGACAACGGTTATACGCGCGAGGAAATGAAACTGGTTTGGGAGACCCGCAAGATCATGGGAGACGCCGCAATCGAGATCAATCCGACCGCAGCTCGTGTTCCGGTCTTTTTCGGGCACTCCGAGGCCGTGCATATCGAAACGCGCGACAAGATCAGTGCCGAACAAGCCCGTGCCCTGCTGGCGAAAGCGCCTGGTGTCGAGGTTCTCGACGAGCGAAAGGCTGGCGGATACGCGACAGCGGCGACCGAGGGAGCCCGCCGTGACGCGGTCTTCGTGAGCAGGATTCGCGAGGATATATCTCATCCACGCGGCCTGGATTTGTGGGTTGTCAGCGACAATGTGCGTAAGGGCGCGGCTTTGAACAGTGTGCAGATTGCGGAGCACTTGCTCAATCTGTAAGCCCTTCCTACAGACAAATCCTAGTAACTAGGGTATAGTCAACGGGTTAGAGCACTCTTATAATCTGAACTCTGAGCCACGGCTCTGAACGCATGGAGTACAGGGGAAAGTTAATGCCATATAAGATCAATCTCCGGACGGCACTGTTGACGCTGGCTCTGGTAGCTGTTGCCGGTATTCCGGTAACCGCCCGCGCGCTGGGACTTGGTGAGCTGCAGAGCAATACCCGCATCGGCCAACCTTTCAGCGCCAGGATCCCGATTACCGGCGTCAGTTCGAGCGAATTGCAGGGGCTGCATATTGATTTGGCGAGTCCCGATGCCTACAAGGCCGCCAACCTGAACGTGCCGGATTACCTCTACAGCCTCAAGTTCAGCGTCGAGCAAGGCTCCAAGGGGCCTTATATCAAGGTTTCTTCTGATGAGCCCGTGAAGTTGCCTTTCCTCAATATCCTGATCAATGCACGCTGGAATAGCGGTCAGGTGACCCGTCAATACACCGTGCTGTTGAACCCGCCTGTGTTCGTTTCCGGTACACAATCACAGCAGCCGGTAACTGCGCCGAGCAGTCCTGCCCAGGTTCAACAGCCGGCAGCACAACCCCAGCCAGCTCAGCAACAATCTCCGTCTGGGCAGCAGCCGACCGAAGGCCAGCAAGCCATGGCGGCCCAGCAACCGACGCAGCCGGTTCAGCCGACGCAGACACAGCAACCGCAACAGCCTGAGCAGACGATGCCTGCGATTGCAGGCGCAAAATCCGCGAATCCGCAACAGGAAGCAACGTCTTCAGCGTCGATGCCGTCGACCTATACGGTTCAGGATGGAGATACGCTCTGGGGATTGTCGCGCCGCATGCGTTCATCCAGCGGTGTCAGCGTTAATCAGATGATGATCGCGCTCTATCGTGCCAATCCTCGTGCGTTCCGCGGAAATATCAATCGCTTGAGATCCGGGGCTGTGTTGCAGGTGCCCAGCCAGAGCCAGATTGCAGCGATTACCGCCGAGGAGGCCACGCGTATCGTCGCTCGCCAGAATAACGAGTGGCAGGGTGCAAAAGCGACCGCCCGGGTAGCGAGTAATGGCAATGCGTCTGAAAGCACCGCAAACACCGCGAGCGTTGGCTCAACCGGTCAGACTGCGGAGAGCCAGGCTTCAAATGAAGAAACAGCAGCCGAGTCCGAATCTCAAGTCAGTGAGTCTGAGCAAGCTGCCGCTGCTGGAACCGCGGGGCGCGTTGTCCTGACTACGCCTGAAGTGACGGCGAGCACTTCGGTTGCTGCCGCTCCCGGCAGTGCCGTAGCCGGTACGTCTTCTTCAGCAGCCGTGTCCGGAGCCGCCGTTGCGTCCGTGACAACTTCCAGCCAGTCGGCTGCGAATTCAACCGAGCCGGGAGCTACGGGTGCCAGCGTTGGCGGTCCTGTCAAGATTCAGAGCAATTCAATGGCTGGGCTGGCCAGCGCAGGAACCAGCGCTTCCACGGCTACAAGCGCTAATGCAAATGCTGCCGCGACAACGGCCGGCGCAAAAAGCAGCAATCAGCCCACGCAAAACGCGAACACGAATGCTGTCAATAGTGTTAATACGGTCAATTCCGTCAATACGGTCAGTACCGAGGAATCCGAAGGTAGCAGCAGTGGCTTGATGCACTGGATACAGCAGCCGAGCGGCTGGATTGTCATCGCTGTCGTGGTTCTGCTTCTTGGTGCCTTGCTGTTTTTCCTGCACCGCAAGAAGGCGAATGCCACTACCGGCGACCAGGTTATGGTAGACGAGAACCCCGTGGAAAGTGATGAGAATAGTAGGTACGATGCCGGGCCCGAGCCGTCGGGAACTATCGAAGCCGGTATTCCGCATGAAACGGAAAGCAGCATAGCGAATGTAGCTGCCGAGGCCGAATCGGCCGGAAAGGAAGAGGGCAATGATCTAGGGATAGCTACCTATATTGGGGGCCCTTCGCTCGACGTGAACAAGGTCGATGCAATAGACGAGGCGGACTTGCACGTCGGGTTCGGTGATTACAACAAGGCGGTGGAGGTACTGCGGGCGGCCATCGAGCATGATCCCTCGCGGCCGCAACTCCACAAAAAATTGCTGGATGTACTGTTTGCAGCCGGCGATGCCGCCGGGTTTGCAAACGAAGCCGCTGTCTACCGCGATCAGGTGGATGCTTCTGCCTGGGAAGAAGTCGCCGTGATGGGGCGCCAGTTGTTGCCACAGGAAGAACTCTTTGCTTCTGCCGGTACGGCTGCTGCCCAAGCCACGACGCAAGAGGCTCCAGGTAAGGCGGAAGCGGACGATTTCCTCAATATCGACCTGGACCGGCTTTCTGCCGACACGGAAGGCAATAGCGATCAGAATGAGTTTGAACGCACTATGGATGAGCTTTCCACGTTCATAGAAACCTATGTACCGGCAAGCTCGGATATGCCGGTATCCCTGCAACTGCCTCCAGAAGAGGAGCAGGCGTCGGAACCGCCCAAAACAGATGTTGCTGCCAACGTTTCTGATAATGAGCCGCTCGAGTTTACGCTCGATGACAATGATCTGCCGGCGTCGGATGCGGGCATGGCGTTGTCCTCCGAAGGAGACGATGAGTCCGGGGAAGAAAACCTGGTTGATACCAAGCTTGACTTGGCCAGAGCTTATATCGACATGGGTGATGGTGACTCGGCGCGCAGTGTATTGGAAGAGGTCATCGACGAAGGCGACGAAACGCAAACCGGTGAGGCCAAGCGTTTGCTGGGAACCCTCGCTTGAGCGCTGAACTGTTGTGTGACTGAAGTCCGGCGTTATGCGTTCGGTCTGGAATATGATGGGACTGATTTTGCCGGATGGCAAACCCAGCAGGGGCAGAGAACCGTCCAGACAGAGTTGGAACGCGCCCTGGCTATCGTGGCTGATCAGCCGGTTGATTCAGTCGCTGCCGGGCGCACCGATGCTGGTGTTCATGCGCGGGGACAGGTGGTTCACGCCGATGTGCACTGCGAGCGAACACCGAACCAGTGGCTGCGCGGTGCCAATTCCAATTTGCCGGACGATATCGCCGTCATCTGGGCATATGAGGTGGCTCCCGAATTTCATGCCCGGTACAGTGCAACGGGGCGTCACTATAGGTATCTGGTCTGCGAACGTGGACCGCGGACCGTGCTTTCTCGTAAGCGGGCGGCTTGGTCCTACCAACGGTTGAACGAAAGCCGCATGCAAGCTGCTGCGGAGTTTCTACTCGGCGAGCATGATTTCAGTGCCTTTCGCGGGGCTCGTTGCCAGGCTGTGAGCCCTGTGCGTCATTTGCGTGAACTGCAAGTAAATCGGTTAAGTCCCGAGTGGATTGCATTCGATGTGACGGCTAATGCTTTTCTCTACCACATGGTGCGCAATCTGGTGGGCACCTTATTGGCCGTTGGCCAGGGCGACGCCGGCATCGATTGGCCCGCGGAGGTTCTGCAGGCTCGGGATCGCCGGCTGGCGGGGCCTACTGCGCCGGCCCACGGCCTTACGCTGACGGGCGTCGATTACCCGGCACACTACGGTCTGCCCGGGTACGAAGGTCCGCCTGAGAGCGTAGATACGGTATGATGTTCAGTCCGCCTGAGCGATGTCATGGCCCCATGCCCAAGGCCGTAGGAGTCCGATCATGAACTGGCTACGCAAACTGGTGCCTTCCCGCATCGATTCCGATGCCCGCAAATCGAAGTCCCAGCGAGGCGTTCCGGAGGGCGTCTGGATGGGGTGCCCCTCATGCGGCGCGATGCTTTATCGTGGCGAGGTGGAGCGGAACCTCAAGGTATGCCCCAAGTGCGATCATCATATGCGACTCCATGCACGCAAGCGCATCGACATTCTGCTGGATGAAAAACCGCGCCAGGAGATCGCAGATACGGTAGTACCGGTTGATTTCCTGCGTTTCAAGGATTCCAAGCGTTACCGTGATCGTATCTCGCAGGCACAGAAAAAAACCGGCGAGAAAGATGCACTTATCGCTATGAGCGGTCGCATCAAGGGCATCCCGGCTGTGGTAACTGCGTTCGAATTCAGTTTCATGGGCGGCTCAATGGGTTCGGTCGTGGGCGAGCGCTTCGTGCGCGCCGTCAACAAGGCCATTGAACAGGATGCTGCATTCATCTGCTGTAGCGCCAGTGGCGGCGCTCGCATGCAGGAAGCACTGACCTCGCTCTTGCAGATGGGCAAGACCAGCGTTGCTTTGGCCAGATTGCGTGCCAAGGGCCTGCCCTACATCTCAGTTTTGACGGATCCGACCACCGGCGGGGTTTCGGCAAGCCTGGCTATGCTTGGCGACATCAACATTGCCGAACCGCGTGCCCTAATCGGGTTCGCCGGTCCGCGAGTGATCGAGCAGACAGTGCGCGAGACGCTTCCCGAAGGCTTCCAGCGCAGCGAATTCCTGCTGGAGCACGGCGCCATCGACCAGGTCGTCGACCGCCGCGAACTGCGCGACGTGATAGCCCGGCAAATTTCCATGCTGATGAATCTCGAGGCCGCTTGAGCGAAGCACCTGCGTCCGGCGCCACATTGAGCGCCTGGCTCGACTATCTCGACCAGCTTGATCCAAACCGCATAGAGTTGCGGCTCGAACGCGTTCGCAAGGTGTTGAGCGCTTTGCATCTCCTCGAGCCGCCGTACCGCGTTTTTACAATCGGTGGCACTAACGGCAAGGGTTCCGTCGCGACTTATCTGGCAGCGATGCTGAGCGCATCCGGATATGGCCCGGTCGGTGTTTATACGTCGCCACATCTGATCGATTACCGGGAGCGCATTACCCTCGATGGGCAATGGGTCGATGAGGCAACTCTGGTTTCGGCATTCGAGGCCATCGAACGCGAACGCGGCGAGGTACCTTTGACGTACTTCGAGTTCGGCACCGTTGCGGCACTGGAGGTCTTTCGGCGCAGCGGCGTGCACGAGGTCGTGCTCGAGGTGGGTCTCGGTGGCCGTCTGGATGCGGTCAATGCCATCGACGCGGATGCGGCCGCGGTCGTCTCCGTCGATCTGGATCATCAGCAATGGCTGGGCAACGACCGTGACAGCATCGGGCGTGAAAAGGCGGGTATCTTCCGCACGGACAGGCCTGCAATCGTCGGCGACCGTTCGCCGCCGCAGGGACTGATTGACTCGGCCAATTCGCTGGGCGCGAAAATGTTACTTATCGGACGGGATTTCGATGCCGAACCGCTTGCCGAAGGCGCATGGCGGTATCGAGGGCATGCATCGATCCTCGAGCCTCTGCCAGAGCCGGGCATCTCCGGTGTCTTTCAACGCGACAATGCGGCTGTTGCTCTGGCACTTCTGGAAGCGGTCATCCCCGAAGCCCTGTCCAAGGCGGATGAGATTGGCGCGGCCCTGCACGGTGCCCATCTCGCGGGGAGATTGGAATGTCGCCTTGATCAAGAGGACGTCGAGTGGGTTCTCGATGTCGCCCACAATCCGGCTGCTGCCCGGGTATTGGCCAGGTGGCTCGCCGATGCCCCCGGTCGCCGGACCCATGCGGTTCTGGGCATGCTGGGGGACAAGGATGCGACCGAAATTACCCGGATTTTGGCACCGCACATCGATACCTGGCATCTGGCTGGTCTCGGGGGGGCTCGGGGGCAAGGTGCTGAAGAGCTTGCGGCGCGCGTGGGCGACGAGATATCAGCCCCCGTCCTGTGGGACAATATAGCCAAGGCAGTTGCGGGTGTTGCCCAAACAGCACGCCCGGGTGAACGTATCGTGATAGTCGGCTCGTTTCACACTCTGGCCGAGGCGCTTGCCACAGGCCTTATTCCAGCGGAGTACTCATGCGAGAGCGTTTGATAGGCGCGATTGTACTGGTGGTGGTTGCGATCATCGCGGTCCCGTGGCTGGTGTCGCGGGCTCATCATCCCGAAGAGGTTGTAACCCACAAGCCCTGGCCGGCCAGTGCGAGCACGCCACAGCAACCCTATGTCTTGCCGCTACGGGCGACGCACAGTGTTGCGGCCCGTAAGGGGGCGGGAGGCAGCCCCGGAACCGCGGCGAGCACGCAAACGCAAGCCAGGCCTGCACAATCGTCGGCAGCGCCGGTCACGCATGCGAAAACGCAGGTAGCCCAGGTTCCCGTCTCCCAGCCGCCGGTCAAGCAGAAATCGGCGAGTACCAAGACATCGGATATCAAACAGGGTGTGACCTCTCAGGGGTGGAGCATCCAGGCGGCGAGCTTTTCCGACGTCAAATCCGCCAGGGAATTGGCCAGCCGCCTCAAACAGGCCGGGTTCAAGGTTGGTTTGGCCTCGCATCTGGTCAAGGGCACGCGTTACTACCAAGTGCGTGTTGGCCCGTATTCCAGTGAGAAACTCGCGCGCGACGCAGTACCCGGTGTAGCCCGAATCAGCAACACCAAAGTCCTGGTACGCGCGCCCGGGAGCGACAACGGATGAATTGGGCGGATTACGTGATCCTTGCCATCATCGCCTTTTCGGCGGTGATCAGCCTGATTCGCGGTTTCGTGCGCGAGGCGTTTTCCCTCGCGACCTGGATTGGGGCTTTCGTGGTCGGCGTGATTTTTGTCGAACCGGCCTCGGGATTGTTGAGGCATTTCGTTCCCGGTCAACAGTTGCGGCTCGTGCTGGCCTTTGCGGCCCTGTTCGCCATCACCTTGCTTGTTGGTATTGCCGCCAGCCATTTCGCCGCCGCGCTGGTGCAGCGTGCCAAGCTTACCCGCGCCGATCGGGGATTCGGCCTGTTTTTCGGCATCGTCCGAGGTTATGTAGCCGTGGCTGCGCTGGTGGTCGCTGCTTCCTTTACCCATGTGCCGCAATCGAATTGGTGGCGGAACTCGTTGTTTATTCCTTTTACCCATCCGCTGGCGTCCTGGATTGCCCATAATCTGCCTACCAGCCAGCTCAAGAAGGGAGCCTGACCATGTGTGCAATCGTCGGTATCGTCAGCCGCAGTCCAGTCAACCAGGAGCTCTACGATGCCTTGACCGTACTGCAGCATCGGGGACAGGACGCGGCAGGCATCATGACTGCCGAGGATCGGCACTTTTACATGCGCAAGGCCAATGGCCTGGTGCGTGACGTATTTCGTGCCCGTCACATGCTGCGTCTGCAGGGCAACATGGGCATCGGGCATTGCCGTTATCCGACTGCGGGCGGTGCCGCGAATTCGGATGCTCAACCGCTCTATACCAATTCGCCTTTCGGTATCGGTCTGGCGCATAACGGCAACCTGACCAATGCCAAGACGCTTTCCGAGTTGATTTACAGGGCTGACCGGCGCCATCTCAACACGACCCTCGATTCGGAAGTGATACTCAATGTATTTGCTCATGAGCTGGCCCGTTGCGCCGGACTCAAGGCCAAACCGGACGATATTTTCAACGCGGTCGCCTCGGTGCATGAACGCTGCCGCGGCGGATACGCCGCCGTTGCCATCATCGTCGATCACGGGATCGTGGCCTTCCGCGACCCGCACGGCATACGGCCGCTGGTGCTGGGCCAGCGTAATGTCGACGGCGGTCCCGAATACATGGTGGCATCGGAAAGCGTGGCACTCGACATCCAGGGCTTCACCTACGTGCGTGACCTGGCGCCGGGGGAGGTCGTCTACATAGAGCAGGACGGTCGCCTGCACTCGCGCATCGTGACCGAGCAAGCCGAGTTGGTTCCCTGCCTGTTCGAATACGTCTACCTGGCGCGTCCCGATTCGTTCATGGACGGGGTGTCCGTCTATAAGGCCCGGTTGCGAATGGGGGAGAAGCTGGCGGAGAAAATCCTTTGCGAGCGACCCGATCATGATATCGACGTGGTGATCCCGATACCGGAAACGAGCCGAACCTCGGCGCTGCCGCTGGCCCAGAAACTGGGCGTGCCCTTCCGCGAGGGGTTCGTCAAGAACCGCTATGTAGGACGCACTTTCATCATGCCGGGGCAGGAAGAGCGCCGACGTAGCGTGCGCCAGAAGCTCAATGTTATCGACCTGGAATTCAAGGACAAGACGGTGCTATTGGTGGACGACTCCATCGTGCGCGGCACCACCTCGCGCCAGATCGTCGAGATGGCCCGTCAGGCCGGTGCCAGGAGGGTCTACCTCGCATCGGCCGCACCGCCGGTGCGTTACCCCAATGTCTACGGTATCGACATGCCCGTGGCCAGCGAGTTGATCGCGCACGAGCGCAAGGTCGAGGAGATCAATGCTTATATCGGTTCGGATTGGCTGATTTATCAGGACCTTGATGCACTCGCTGACGCCGTAAAGGAGGGTAATCCGAGGCTCAAGCATTTTGAGGATTCCTGCTTCAGCGGCAACTACATCACCGGCGACGTCACCGATGATTATTTAGCCGAATTGGCGGAAGAACGTTCCGATGCGGCCAAAAAAGCGCGAGAGCGGGCTGATTTGGCTGACGTGCTGAACGAGGACTGAGAGACCCATCATGGCTTCGGCGCGTCCCGATGACGCTCGATCCATGCTCCAATCATTATTCGCGGAGGCAGTAGCGGCCGTGCGTGGCGACCGTCTCGCAGCCACTGCTCTGAAGGGCGCGCGCGCGCATCACGTGATTGCCCTGGGAAAGGCGGCCGAAGCGCTTGCGCACGGAGCCTGGCGGGTGTTGGGGGATCAGATCGATTCCGGATTCATGGCCTTGCCGAAAGGCTACGAAACCGGTGAGCTCTCCGCAAATGCGCCCTTCGAGCGCCATATCGGCGCTCATCCCTTACCGGACGATTCGAGCCTCGCCGCGGGTGCGGCACTGGCTCGTTACGCCACTGAATGCCCTGATGGCGCGCCGGTCACCGTTTTGGTATCGGGCGGCGCATCAGCTTGTGTAGAGCATCTCGTTGAAGGCGTGGATCTCGCTTTGCTGCGCCGTGTAAATGCCTGGGCATTGCGAGGCGGACTAGCCATTGACCAGATCAATGCAGTGCGGGCCCGTTTCTCGCAGCTCAAGGGAGGGGGGCTTGCACGTTGGCTGCAACGCTGCGAGATCCGGGCTTACGTGCTTTCCGATGTGCTGGAGGGCGGGGAACGTTGGGTTGGAGGATCGCCTCTCGTTCCCGTAAACGATGAGTTGCCGCCATTACCGGGCTGGCTGCAGCACATCGTGGACGGTATGCCCCAAAGGGCCCGTGTTCAACCGGTAAGGCTTGATAGGTTGGGAGGCAATTCCGAGGCCGTACGGACAGTGTGTGAGGCTGGTGCCGAGCACTGCGGCACGTTGACTGGAGATACGGCAGCGGCCGCTGACGAGCTTGTGAACTTTATCGAGCAGTCGCCGCCCGGTCTGTATGTCTGGGGCTCTGAAACCACGATCAAGCTGCCCAGGGCGCCCCGCGAAGGTGGCCGTTGCCGCCATCTGGCCTTGGCCGTGGCACGATCGCTCGCCGGTCGCGAGGACTGGACGCTGCTTGCAGCCGGCACGGACGGCTGGGATGGAACGGACGGGGTGGCCGGAGTCTGCGTCGACGGCCGTACCATCGCCCGGGGCAAGGATCGAGGTCGTGATGCCAGTGAAGACTTACACCATGCGGATAGCGGCGGGTTCTTTGTTGGCAGCGACGAGAGGATCGTAACAGGGCCCACGGGAACCAACGTCAACGATCTCGTGATCCTGCTCAAGCGTTAGCCCAAGGGAGGCGATACGGGAGCATCGACATCCTCCCATCCTGTATTCTTTATGGAAATCTCGCAAAGGCGCCAAGGCGCCAAGGCGCAGAGATTATGGGTGAAAATCGCTATCCCTTGACGGTCTTTGCGTCTTTGCGAGAGTCATCCTGAAAAAAGGCATCGCGGCGGGGACCGCCGCTCCCACGGACTTTCCGTTGAACGTTGCGGTCGTTGAGAGGATTCCCAGCCGGCTGCTCAATGGCCGGGGAGGGAGAGGCTGCTCAGCTCGACGCCTTGGGTATTGATGCGTAGCACGCTGCCCTGTTCATACCAGTCGCCGAGCACGATGCGTTCGCGTGTCTCGCCGTCGACCTCGATACGGTGTATATGCGGCCGGTGGGTGTGGCCATGGATCATGCGCGGTATGGCGTGCGTGCGAAATGCGTCCGCTACTGCGTCCGCATTAACGTCCATGATTTCCGCATCCAGTGTCTGACCGCGGGTACGGCTGTGCTCTCGGGCTTGCGCGGCCATCATTCTGCGCTCGTCTAGCGACTTTTCCAGGAATGCCTTTTGCCAGTCCGGATCGCGGACCATGGCGCGGAAAGTTTGGTACTCGGTATCGTCCGTGCAGAGCACATCGCCGTGCAGGAGCAGGCTGGGGGTGCCATACAGATCGAGACGGACGGGTTCGGTGAGCAGGGTCATGCCTGCCCGGCGGGCGTAGTCCTCACCCAGCAGGAAGTCGCGATTGCCCACCAGGAAATAGACGGGGACGCCGGAGTTGGAAAGATCGGCCAGTGCCGCAGCCACCCGGGCATGATGCGGATCCGGGTCGTCGTCGCCCAGCCAAGCTTCGAACAAGTCGCCGAGGATGTAGAGCGCCTCCGCCTTGCGTGCTTCACCCGCGAGAAAGGCCAGGAACAAGTCCGTAATTGCAGGACGGGAGGCGTCCAGGTGCAGATCGGATATGAACAGCGTGCTCACGAACCAGCCTTGTGTTTCAGCACGATCACTTTCTGAATAACTACCGGTAGTTGCGGAACCTCGTGTTTGAGCGGACCTCCCGGACCCGTGGGTATGGACGCAATATCGTCGATGACTTTCATGCCGCGGATCACCTTGCCGAAGACCGCGTAGCCCCAGCGATTCGGCTGCGGGTCCAGCTTTTTGTTGTCAGCCAGGTTGATATAGAACTGTGATGTGGCCGAATGGGGTGCCGTCTCACGCGCCATGGCGATGGTGCCGCGCACGTTCGAGAGGCCGTTACCGGATTCATTCGGAATGGGCTTGCGGGTTTTCTTTTCTTTGTAGTTGGTAGTGAAGCCGCCGCCCTGGATTACGAACCCGGGTACGACGCGATGGAAAATGGTGCCATTGTAGAAACCGCTGTGCACGTATGCCAGGAAATTCTTGACCGTGAGCGGCGCGCGCTGGGGATCGAGTTGGACAACGAATTTGCCCTCCGTGGTCACGAATTCGACTACGGGCTTGACCGGCGGCGGAGTCAATGAAACGGGTGCAGGCGGAGCGCCGGCAGAGGCGGCGGCGGCGGAGACCGCAAGGACAATGCCGAGTACCAGGGAGACGGATCGCTTCATAGTCGATAGGCCCGAAAATAAAAACGCCCTGCATACTAACCCAACCCCGGCCGGTCCTGCACCCGGCATCCAGGGGAATGGTCGGGTAATTGCCGGTATGCGTAACAGGGGGGCGTATGCGAAAATTACGCCTTCGGGGCCTGTCGGGCCGTCACTCGCTTACTTATCACGGATGCCATGACCCGCACGCGTTTTGCTCCCAGCCCGACCGGCCGCCTCCATCTGGGTAATGCCCGGACGGCGCTTTTCAGCGCTCTGCTAGCGGCACACGAGGGCGGTAGTTTCATCCTCCGCGCAGAAGATACGGATAGCGCGCGCAGCAGCGAAGAGCATTTCGAAGGCATGCTCGAGGATCTGCGCTGGTTGGGTCTGCGGTGGGATGAAGGTCCCGACGTTGGCGGCCCCAATGGTCCGTATCGTCAGCGCGAGCGCGCCGGCATTTATGCCGATTATTGCGAACGGCTGGAACGGGCGGGCCAGGTTTACCCCTGTTTTTGTACGCCAGAAGAGTTGGCCGCGGAGAGAGAGGAAGCGCTTCGCAAGGGTCAGGCGCCCCGTTACTCGGGCCGCTGCGCGCGGCTTACTGTGGAACAGGTCAATGATCGCCTGGCGGCTGGTGAACCCGCTTCATTGCGTTTTCGTGTTCCGCCGGGATCCAAGCTCATTTATCGGGATATCGTGCGTGGCGAGCAGCAGGTCGACACCGATACGCTGGGCGATTTCGTCATCCGGCGCTCGGACGGCACGACGCCGTTCTTTTTTGCCAATGCGTTGGACGACGCGCTTATGCAGGTCACGCATGTACTTCGCGGAGAAGATCATCTGGCCAATACGCCGCGCCAGCTGTTGTTGCTGAAAGCATTGGAGCTCGATGCGCCGCATTACGGACATTTGCCCCTGGTGGTCGATGACTCGGGCAAGCCCTTGTCGAAGCGCAATGCCAGCGTCGGTCTGGCGGAATTACGTGAAAAGGGTTGGTTGCCGGCTGCAATCACCAATTATCTCTTTCGACTGGGCCATGCCTCAGAGAAGAGTGACCTCCTGGACTGGGACGCGATGGTCAAGGCCTTCGATCCGGAGCGCCTCGGCCGCTCGAGCGCACACTACGACGAAGCCCAGCTCGCTCACTGGCAGCATCTGGCCATTGCGGCACTGGATGCGGAAACCGCTGCTGCCTGGAGTGGCGTGGATTTTGCGCAGCGTGAACCATTTTGGTCGTTGGTCCGCGAGAATATTTCCAGGCGCGAGGACGTGGCCGGCTGGTTGGAGGCGCTGAGCTCCGAACCGCCACTCGATGCCGATGCGGTTGCCATACTGGGAGATTCTGCGCCCGAGCTTTGGCAGGTCGCGGCCGAATTGGCGGGAGAGGACGATTTCGGTCTCGTGACCAGTGTTCTGCGCGAACGGACCGGACTCGGCGGCCGCCGTCTCTTCAAGCCATTGCGTGCTGCCCTGACGGGGCGCCATGACGGCCCTGAATTAGTCCGGTTATGGAGCTGGTTTTCTTCCGCTGAACGCAGCGCACGTATCAAGCGTGCCGCAAACCTGAAACAGTGATCGAACAGTAATGAACCATCCGCCTCTACAGATCTACAATTCCCTCACCCGTACCAAGGCGGTTTTCGAGCCCCGCAAGCCGGGTCACGTGGACATGTATGTCTGCGGAGTCACGGTGTATAACGACAGCCATCTGGGGCATGCCCGCATGCTGGTCGTGTTCGACATTGTGGTGCGTTACCTTCGTGTGCGCGGCTACAGTGTCCGTTACGTCCGCAATATCACCGACATCGATGACAAGATCATCAAGCGGGCGACGGAAAACAAGGAAGACTGGAGAGAGCTGGCCGAGCGTTACACGCAGCGACTGCATGAGGACGAGCGGGCACTGGGTCTGCTGGAGCCCGATGCCGTGCCGCGTGCCACCGGGCATCTCGATGAAATCGTTGCCATGATCGGCCGGTTGATCGAGAAGGGCTATGCCTACGTGGCCGATAACGGCGACGTGTATTACTCGGTCAGCCGCTTCGCCGATTACGGCAAGCTTTCCGGACACAAGCCCGAGTCTCTGCGCGTGGGCGCGCGGGTCGAGCCGGGTGAGGCCAAGCACGACCCGCTTGATTTTGCGCTGTGGAAAGCCGAGAAGCCCGGAGAGCCGGCCTGGGATGCTCCATGGGGACGAGGACGTCCCGGATGGCATATCGAGTGTTCGGCCATGTCCACACATGAGTTGGGCAACCATTTTGATATCCATGGCGGCGGACTGGATCTGAAGTTTCCGCACCACGAAAACGAAATCGCCCAGTCCGAGGCCGCGACCGGGGAAACTTTTGCCGACTTATGGATGCACAACGGTTTCGTCGAAGTCGGTTCGGAAAAAATGGCCAAGTCGCTGGGCAACTTCACGACCGTTCGCGAGCTGCTGGAACACTGGCCGGGCGAGACGCTGCGTTTCTTCATCGCGACGAGCCACTACCGCAGCCCGTTGTCCTACACCCCGGATCGCATCAGCGAGGCCCATGCGGGTCTTTCGCGGCTTTATCTCGCTC
Source organism: uncultured Gammaproteobacteria bacterium (assembly GCA_964586925.1). GTDB lineage: Bacteria > Pseudomonadota > Gammaproteobacteria > JAKDMP01 > JAKDMP01 > JBAUSV01. The sequence continues at coordinate 32,181 of CAZPJI010000005.1, read as the reverse complement.
TGCGCGGCCTCGATCTCGAGAGAGTGACGCCTGACGAGGAGACCGCCGCGCCCTACGTCAAACGCTTCCACGTAGCCATGAGCGATGACTTCAATACACCGGAAGCGCTCGCTGCCCTGTTTGATCTGGGACGCGAGATCAATCGTCGGCGGGAAGCGGGCGAGCCTGCCGAATCGTTAGCTGCGACGTTACGGAATCTGGCCGCGCCTCTTGGGCTGCTGCAAATGGATCCCGACACCTTCCTGCGCTCCGGTGATGGAGGCGAAATCAGCGCGGAACAGATCGAAGGCCTGCTGGAAGAGCGGCGGATGGCGAGAGCCAACCGCGACTTCAAGCGGGCCGATGAAATTCGCGATCAGTTGACGGGGCTCGGCATTGTCCTGGAGGACACGGCTTCCGGGACTTTGTGGCGCCGCGGCTGACTTTTGCCGTAAATAAACACATACAAGAGCAAAGCGCTTCCTGCTCAGGCACATTTGCGCAAGAAGCCGGTCTATACTTCGGTAAAAGATGGCGATTGCCGCCAAAGCTTCAACCGGAGTGTCATCCAATGGCAAGCAGGCATCTATTTATCGGCTCCCTTGCACTCTTCGTCATGGCGGCTGCCATGCCCACGCAGGCACACGATTTATCCTTGGGAGACGGCAAGATATCGTCCAGTCCCAAGGTTGGGTATTTAATGTCTTGCCAGCAGCACTGGCGGCGACCGGTCATGCATGGCGGCCCCTGGATTCACGGCGCTGAATGGAATCCGGCGCAAAAGCCGAGTGTGGAAGGGCATGTGGTCTGGCCCGACAGCCATATTTCCATCCGAACCGAAGGCAATGAGCGCGTGATCGTCGCGAACAATCTGCCGGACCATGCGACGGGTGTGTTTCCAATCAGTTCTTCCGACCCGGCGTATCAATACGACCGCAACCCCAACTCGATTCGAGCTCAGAATATTCTGCTGCGCCTGCCTTTGCATCCCGAAGCAGCTGCACAGCCAAGTTGCGTTCCGATGGGCATGATCGGCTTCGCGACTGACGGCGTGGCCATCTACAACGCGGTTGACGATGGCGGCGCGGATGCGGTTGCGCACGAGGTCCAGGATCATTGCAACGGCCACCCTCAACACAACGGGCAGTATCACTATCACGGACCGTCGCCCTGTATGCCGAATGAGAAAACCTCGGGGCTGGTCGGTTATGCGCTGGACGGTTTCGGTATTTACGGCATGCGGGACAGGACGACCGGACGCATCCTGCACGACAGCGACCTGGACGCCTGCCACGGTACGACCAGTCCTGTGCTCTGGAATGGCAAGGTTGTCGACATGTATCACTACGTACTGACGCAGGAATACCCCTATACGGTGGGCTGCTTCCGCGGCACGCCGGTGAGCGCGGATTTCGCCCGGCGCCAGCTACAGCAAATGCATCACCAGGAGCCCAATATGGAGAGGTCGGCCGGCGGACGCAATCACGGTGCTGGGACTCTGACGCGGGCGGCGGGTATTCTTGGCGTATCGCCACAGGCCCTGCGTTCGGCCTTGGGGCCGCCACCGCCGGACTTGCCTGCGGCGGCCCGCAAACTGGGTGTCTCGACACAGGCCTTACGCGATGCGCTTCGACAAGCCCGATCCGAAGGCAGGGCCGATCATCGTCATTAAGGGAAAGTGAGTAATGTCCTACAAAGCGATTAATCTCGGGAACAAGTTCGGAAAATTCTCCGACTACTGGTCACCCCGCGTCGTCGCCGAAATGAATGACTACCAATTCAAGTTGGCGAAGATTAAAGGTGAATTTGTCTGGCATCGGCATGCGGACACGGATGAAGTATTCATTGTCCTGGAGGGCGCCATGAAGATCGAATTGCCGGATGGTGAGGTTTCTCTCGAAGCAGGCGAATTATTCGTGGTGCCCCGGGGAGTCGAGCATCGGCCTTCGGCGGAGATGGAATGCCGCATTATGCTGGTAGAGCCGCGCGGTGTCGTGAATACCGGCGAGCCGGCCGGTGAACTGACAGCCGAAAACGATGTCTGGATATAGTGAAGCCGAACCAAGAGGAAGAGCGTGTATTACATCGTGGAATCTGACAAGCCTTTCGCACGAGCCGTCGAGGACTTGCAAGAGGCTGTCGTGCGCAATGGCTTCGGTGTCCTCCATGTACATGACCTGGGCACGACCTTGCGGAGCAAGGGCGTGGATTTCGGCGAGGAGTGCAAGGTGTTCGAGGTGTGCAATCCTGTGCAGGCGGGCCGCGTGCTGACGGCCGACATGCGCTTGAACATGGCCTTGCCGTGCCGCATCTCGGTCTATACGGAAGGCGGCAAAACCCGGATCGGCATGATCAAGCCGGCACAAATGCTCTCCGGCCTGTCCGATGATCCCGAGCTGCGGGATGTGGCCGACGAGGTCGAGATCAAGACGGCCCGGATGATCGACGAGGCCAAATGAGGTAAAGCAAATGTCATGCAGCTGTCTTTTACGGTCCTTTAATGCAATCACCTCTTCATTGCCTGCGGGCATGACGCGTTCCTGACGGAGGGTTCCCATGATTTATTCAAGCATTACCGACGCGATCGGGCGCACGCCGATCTTTCGTATCAACCGCCTGGCTCCTGAAGGCGTGGAAATGTACGTCAAGGCAGAGGCATTCAATCCCGGCGGCTCGGTCAAGGATAGGCTCGCCTACGCGATTATTCGAGACGCGGAAGAGCGGGGCACACTCAAGCCCGGTCAGACCGTCGTTGAAGCGACATCAGGCAACACGGGGATCGGCCTGGCCATGGTCTGCGCTGCGCGTGGCTACCCCTTCGTGGCCTTCATGACCGAGACTTTTTCGGTGGAACGCCGCAAGCTCATGCGCGCCTATGGCGCCAAGGTCGTCCTGACCCCGGCGTCGATTCGCGGCACGGGCATGATCGAGCTGGCGAAGGACTATGCTGAAAAGCACGGCGCATTCCTGGCGCGCCAGTTCGAGAACGATGCCAACCCGGCATTCCATCGCCAGACCACCGCGTCGGAAATTCTTTCGGACTTTGCCGGCCGGCGCCTGAACTGGTTCGTGTCCGGCTGGGGCACGGGCGGCACGCTGACGGGCGTGGGCGAAATGCTCAAGCTGGCGCGGCCCGAGGTCAAGACCATCGCTGTCGAGCCGGCCAGTGCGGCCATGCTCAAGGGCGAGGAATGGAACCCGCACAAGATCCAGGGCTGGACCCCGGATTTGATTCCCAAGGTGCTCAACCGGTCCGTACCCGACGAGATTCTGACGGTCGAGGACATCGAAGCTCGTGACACCTCTCGCGAACTGGCAGCCAAGGAAGGCATTTTCTGCGGCATCTCCTCGGGGGGCACCTTTGCGGCTGCACTGGCGGTGGCCAAGAAAGCGAAGAAGGGCGACGTTATCCTGGCCATGCTGCCCGATACCGGAGAGCGCTACCTGTCCACCTTTCTGATGGAAGGCGTCAACGAGGGTTCGGACGAGGTTTGATGATTACGGCAATGTCGTGATGAAAGTCCGCGTTTTCCGACCCTACAAGCAACCTTATCTCGACCCGATATCGGTGCGGGCCGGCGACCGCGTTTTTCCGGATTTCGACCGGGAAACGGACATTCCAGGCTGGGTCTGGTGCACGGCCGAGGATGGTCGTGGCGGGTGGGCGCCGCGCGCCTGGCTGCAACAGGAAGGCCCGGTATGGCGCATCGACCGTGACTTCAACGCCATCGAGCTTACGATTACGCCTGGGGAGCGACTTGAAATCCTGGAAGAGGAGAGTGGCTTCTACCGGGCCGTGAAATCGGGAGGCGAAACCGGTTGGGTACCGGTCGAATGCGTAACAGGGGAATAGAAGGCAGAAGCCTCGCTCAGTCCTCGCGACGCTGGTAGGCCTCGAGGGTATTCTCGAGCAGCATGGCCCTCGTCATCGGGCCGACCCCGCCCGGCACGGGCGTGATCCAGGACGCGCGTTCGCTGGCCGTCTCGTAGTCCACATCCCCGACCAACTTGCCGTCCTCGAGCCGGTTCATCCCCACGTCGATGACCGTGGCTCCGGGCTTGATCCACTCGCCATGCACCACGCCGGGCTTGCCCACGGCGACGATCACGACATCGGCGCGCTCGACATGCGATTGCAGATCATGGGTGAACTTGTGACAGACCGTGACCGTGGCTCCTGCCAGGAGGGATTCGAGCGCCATGGGCCGGCCGACGATATTGGAAGCCCCTACGATGACGTGATCGCGGCCCTTGAAGGGTTCGTCAATGTTTTCAAGGAGACGCATGATGCCCTTGGGCGTGCAGGAGCGCAGCGTCGGTATGCGCTGGGCAAGGCGGCCCACGTTGTAGGGGTGAAAGCCGTCCACGTCCTTGGCCGGGTCGATCCGCTCTAGCAGATCGGAAGCATCGAGGTGATCCGGCAGCGGTAACTGGACCAGGATACCGTCGATGTTGTCCTGCTCGTTCAGGCGCTCGATGAGGTAATACAGTTCCTCGGCACGGGTTTCTGCCGGGAGTTCGTAGGCTGTAGTCTCGATGCCGACCTCGCGGCAGTCATCGCGCTTGTGGCGCACGTAGATTTTCGAGGCGGGATCCTGTCCCACCAGGACGACGGCGAGCCCCGGCCGCCGCTGCCCGGCCCGAACCAGGTTTTCCACTTCACGGCGCAGCCTGCGCCGGGTCTCAAGGGCAACGGTCTTGCCGTCGATGATGCGTGCGCTCATGGCCATCGGGGATCGGGTAGGCGCTTATTGTAGCGGGCTTGCCCGGCATTGCGTTGACCGCGGCAGCCGGGGCGGCTAACATGCGCGCTGACGGGGTGTGGCGCAGCCTGGTAGCGCGCCTGCTTTGGGAGCAGGAAGTCGGAGGTTCGAATCCTCTCACCCCGACCATTCCCATTAAAACTCAGGAAGATCGGGCCCATTCTGTCGTTTGGGCTTGACAGCTACGCCAGCGGCTCTAAAATAGGCGCCGAGAACGCGGGAATAGCTCAGTTGGTAGAGCACAACCTTGCCAAGGTTGGGGTCGCGAGTTCGAATCTCGTTTCCCGCTCCATTATCCTTAAACCCCGGTCAGCCGGGGTTTTTTGTGGCTGGTGTATCGTGGCGCGTATCGGTACACTGGCGCTGGATACCGAAGGCCAGATGGCAGAGTGGTTATGCAGCGGCCTGCAAAGCCGTGTACGCCGGTTCGATTCCGACTCTGGCCTCCACATTTTCCTCGCGCTGTGCGCACCCGGCCCGGGTGGCGAAATCGGTAGACGCAGCGGACTTAAAATCCGCAGGCCGCAAGGCCATGCCGGTTCGAGTCCGGCCCCGGGCACCAATAAATACAATCAATAATTCCTTCTGTGGATATTACCTGGCAGGTTCAGGCGTGATGATCAGACCTGATTTTTCCTCTTTCCCCGGACTGCCTTGACAGGTGCCGAGAGGTTTTCCGGGCGCCTGGGCGTGGTGTTGGCGAAGCATTCGATCATTTTTCGCATATCGGCTTCCATGTCTTCGCCCGGATACAGAACCAGGGGGAAGTGCAATTCCTTTTTCGCATAGTTGGGGACGGCGAGGACGATGGGGACCTTGGCCAGGCGGGCAATGTGGTGAAAACCGGTTTTCCACCGTGGCGCGTTGGTGCGCGTGCCTTCCGGTGTGACCACCATCACCAGGCGGTCGTGATGCTTGAATAACTCCGCAGCTTGTTCTACGACGCCGGTGGCCCGTGTCCGGTCTATGGGTATACCGCCCGTGCGACGCAGGATGGAAGCGAGCGGCCACTTGAAGGCGCTTGCCTTGATCAGGAACGCGGTGTCTAGATTAAGTGAAATGGCGCCGAGGAAACCGAGGACGCCGTCCCAGTTGGAGGTATGCGGGCCTCCGACGACGACGACCTTATCGATATCGGGGAACGGGGCAATGCGCCAGCCCCACAGTTTCAATATCCACCGGCTTAAGGCACGGCTGACCGGGCCCCAGCGTTGCTCCTGATGCGTTACGCGATTTTCCGTCGTCATGGGGGCGGTTTCCAGAGGCTATGCCGTAATTCGTCTTGCCTGATATCGGCAGGATACTCTTCTTTATCCCTGGGTGTTTGAAAACAAGCGACCCGGATGCGTGCATCCGGGTCGCTGCTCATAGCTGGCTATCGATCAGGGCAGGGGCGTTGTCTTGATTGTTACGGCCTTGCCCTGCGAGAGCGTACCGACGCCGGCCTTGTAGGCGGACTGGTTGAAGCCGGCGATCATCTTGGTACGCAACTCGTTGAACTGTCCGATGTAACCGTTCAGCTTGTCGTGCAGCTCTGCCGTCTTCTCCAGGATGGGCTGGCCGGGGGCCTGAGCATAGCCGCCGAGGAAGAACTGGTTCCACTGCAGTTCGCCATGCAGCCGCGGCAGGGTATGCAGGAAGCCCTCGTCCACGTCATGCTGCACGTCCGGCTGCAGCAAGGCATCCTTGAGCGTCTTGATCTGCTTGGCCAGGGCGTCGGCCTGCTTCCCGAGCGCCTTGCCCGAGTCGCTGTCGGAGTGGATGGCGCCCTTGATGGATTCGAGCTGGCCGTTCCAGGCATTGAGCCGGTTGATCATCTCGTTGGTCGCGCCCATCATCGCCGTGTACTCGAGGGCGAGCTTGACCTGGGCCTTGTAGTCCGCGACGTCGACCGACACATTCGGGTCCAGCGATACCGTGATGTCCTGGCTCACGCTATGCCCGTTGGCCGTGACCTCGGCCTTGTAATCGCCGGGCAAGACACTGGGGCCGGGATGCCGGTGACCCTTGCCCATCGGCGTGGGGCCGGGGTAGTTCATGTTCCAGGCCACCTGGTTGAGGCCGGCGTTGCCGGAGCCATGCACGGTGTCGATCGTCCGCCCGTCGCGGGTGATCACGATCTTGACCGGGCCCTTGTGGCTGCCCTTGGCCGGTTTCAGCGCGTCCTTCAGGTAATAGCTGAAGACCACGCCTTCCTCGGCGTTGGGCGCCATGTAGCCCAGTTGCTGGCCTTCGTCGCTGGACCAGTGGTTGAACAGGATGCCCGGCGTGGCGCTGAACAGGTGGAAGCTGGAATCCTTGACCTCGTCCGACCATTCCTCCAGCGGCCGCAGGTTGTCGAGCACGTACAGCCCGTGCCCATGCGTGGCCACCGCCAGCGCGTCCGCATTCGGCGCGAACTTGAGGTCCCAGGCCGGGATGGTCGGCAGGTTCGCCTTGAGGGGGTGCCAGTCGTCGCCGTCGTTGTTGGAAAAGTAGAGTCCGGTCATCGTTCCGGCGACGAGCAGCCCCTTGTGGTGGGGATCCTCGCGCACGACCTCGACCGGCGTGTGCTCGGGCAGGCCGCGGGTGATGCGCGTCCAGCTGCGGCCGTAGTTCGTCGTCTTGTAGGCATAGGCCCCGTCGTTTCCGAGCATGTGCGCGTCAACCGCCACGTAGGCCGTGCCCGCGTTGAACGGCGACACGCCGATCTGGTACACGCGCGCCCATTTCGGCGCTCCGCCCGGGGTCACGTTCTCCCAGTGCTTGCCGCCGTCGCGGGTGACGTGCACAAGCCCGTCGTCGCTGCCGACCCAGATGACCTTGTTGGGGGCCGTTGGCGCCAGGCTGATCGAGAGGATGGTGTCGTAATCCTCCGCGCTGGTGATGTCGTGAAAGATCGGTCCGCCCGGCACCTGCTGCTTGCTCTTGTCGTTGCGGGTGAGGTCGGGGCTGATCACCTCCCACGTCTTGCCGCCGTCGGTCGATTTGAACAGCACCTGCGCGCCGATATAGACCGTGTCCGCATTATGAGGTGAAACGGCCAGCGGGGTGGTCCAGTTGAAGCGGTACTTCGAGTCGGCGAGCGACTTTTCCGTGTTCTGCAGCCCGAAGGACGTGCTCGGGCGTATCTGCCGCGACAGATGCGTCTTCAGGTCGTAACGGAAGGTGTAGCCGTCTTCGAGGTCCGCGTACACGATGTTCGGGTCGCTGGGGGCGATTATGGCGTATTCGCCGTCGCCGCCAACGGTGGTGAACCAGTTCTTGCCCGTGACGCCCGGCTCGTTCAGGGACGAGGTCGGGCCGCACCAGGCGCTGTTGTCCTGCAGGCCCAGGCAGGCATGGAAGGGCTTCTGGTCGTCGAGGGAGACGGTGTAGGCCTGCTCGATCGGCAGCGTGTCGAGGAAGCGCCAGGACTTGCCCTCGTTGTGACTGAGGAATACGCCGCCGTCGTTGCCCTGGAGGATCCGGTCCGGGTTGTCGGGGTCGATCCAGACCGCGTGATGGTCGGGGTGTACGGCCGGGTCAAGCACGTGCACGGTCTTGCCACCGTCGTTGGAGACCATCAGGTGGACGGAGTTGAAATACACCCGGTTCTGGTTGTTGGGGGCCACTGCCACGCCCGCGAAATACCATTGCCGCGCGGTAATCGCATGGCTGTTGCTGACCATGTGCCAATGCGCCCCGAGGTCGTTGGAGGCCCACAGCATGCCGTGGTGGGTGGGGATCACGGCATAGAGGTGCTCGGGATTGCTGGGCGCGGCAGCCAGGCTGATGCGGCCCGTATCGCCGCTCGGCAGGCCGGCATGCAGCTGGGTCCAGGTCGAGCCACCGTCGGTGGATTCCCAGATACCGCCCGTCTTGCTGCCGTCGACCAGATTCCAGGGATAACGGCGCACGCTCCACATTCCGGCGAAGAGGATATTGGGGTTACCGGGTTCCATGATCAGGTCCGAGGCACCGGTCTTGTTATCGACGTAGAGCACCTTCTTCCAGGTCTTGCCGCCGTCGGTCGTGCGGTACACGCCGCGTTCGCTGTTCGGTTTCCAGGGATTGCCGAGCGCCGCGACGAATACGATGTCGGGATTCTTCGGATCGATCACGATGCGGGCGATCTGGCCGGTATCCTTGAGTCCCATGAATTTCCAGGTTTTCCCCGCATCGGGCGAAAAATAGACGCCGGCGCCGGTAATCGAGTCGTTGCGTACGTTGGGCTCGCCGGTACCAACCCAGATCAAGTTGGGGTTGGAGGGTGCGATAGCGACGTCCCCGATCGAGGACGTATCGGCATGCGCGAGTAATTGGGTCCAGGAATTGCCATCGTTTACGCTCTTCCAGACGCCTCCGCCCGCGGTCCCGACATAATAGATATTCGGGTTGCCGGGGATACCCGCGACGGAGGTCACGCGGCCACCAGCGACGGCCGGGCCGATATTCCTGAATTTCAGCGCCTGGCCGATAGACTGCGACGGAGCGGGCTGGGCCTGTGCTGCTGCTGCTGACACCAGCAGGCCGCCCAAGGCGCAAAGCAGGAGCAGGTTAGAGAGGGGGGTGCGTTTGAAGATGTTCATGATGTGATTCTCCTGAATTTATCCGGTGCGCGGTTCGGATTTGCGGTATCCCGGGAAGTAAATGAAATCCACCGCGCATGCATGATTTTTTCGGCACGGTTTCCATATCAACCTGATCGTGTGTCAAGAAGGTTGGCCGGTGTCTTTAATAGACTCAAGGCTTGGGTAGTTTTACCGCCGTTTGGGTCAATATCCACTTGGCGATGGTTTGGGCCTGTGCTTGGCTGAGGTTATGGTGGGAGGGCATGGGAATGCCACCGGTCCAGGATTTCCAGTAGCCTACGCCGCCATCGATAATGAATTTTGCTACGGATTGAACAGCGTTTTTCTTGCCCTTGTAACGGTAGGCAATCCATCCCCATGGAGGGCCGACCCGTTTCGTTGTGGCCGCGTGACAGCCTGTGCATCCATTTGTTTGTAGCAGTTGCCGTGTTTGGCTCGCTGCAAATGCAGTTCCTGCCAGGAAAAGAGCAGAGGCGAAGCCCAAGGCCAAGGTAGCGATATAGCGCTTCAACGCCTATCTCCATGTCGGAAGATGATGATTGTTTTATCACAAACCTTAATGATTTGCAGTAACGGTGGGTTTGCCTGCGGATTGCAGTTGAAGGGGAAGGCCGTGCAATGAGGCCTTGGTACGCTTTGACTCAAATCAAGGGTCGCTGCGTTTGAACGTCCTAGAATCCTGCGAATTGGCGCAAAAGGACAGTGGCCTATGGAACTGGTTGTTCCCGCGGGAAGTCGTGGAGCCTTGCATTCGGCAATCGAAGCGGGTGCCGATGTGGTGTACCTGGGGTTGCGAGACGAAACCAATGCGCGCCATTTCCCCGGTTTGAATTTCTCCGCGCACGAGCTTCCCGCCACGGTGGAGCACGCCCACCGGATGGGTTGCAAGGTTTACCTGGCCATCAATACCTACTCGCGGGCCGGCGAGTGGAAGCGTTGGGAAGCCGCGGTTGGTGCCGCGGCCGAAAGCCGGGTAGACGCACTTATCGCCGCCGACATGGCCGTGCTGGACCATGCGTCCCGGACCTACCCGGACCTACGTCTGCATTTGTCCGTACAGGCCTCGGCAACCAATTGGCGTGCCTTGCGTTTCTACCGCGATAATTTCGGGATCCAGCGTGCCGTGTTGCCGCGTGTCCTGTCTATGACCCAGGTCGAGCGGCTTGCCGAGCGTGACGTGGTTCCGCTGGAAGTCTTCGGCTTTGGCGGATTGTGCATCATGGCCGAGGGCCGATGCCTGTTTTCCTCATACGCGTGCGGGCGTTCTCCGAACAACTATGGGGCTTGTTCGCCTGCGGAAGCGGTGGAATGGCGTCAAGACGGAGATGTCATGGAAACTCGGGTAGGTGGGGTATTAGTGGATCGGTTCGGGGACAACGATGCCGCCGGTTACCCCACCTTGTGCAAGGGCCGATACCAGGTCCGAGGCAGCCGTGTTCATGCCTTCGAGGAACCGGTAAGCCTGAACAGTCTGGAATTGTTGCCGCAGTTAGCCAAAATCGGCATCCACGCCATAAAACTGGAGGGGCGCCAGCGCAGTCCGGCTTATGTGTCTCGCATGACCCGGATATGGCGCGCGGCCATAGATGCGGTCCTTGCAAACCCCGATAAGTTCGCCGTGCACCGGCTCTGGGGAGAGGGACTGTCTGAGCTGGCAGAAGGTCAGCAAACCGTTCTGGGCGCTTATGCGAGAGTGTGGCAGTGATGGAGGAGATCGCTATGCGCTTGGCGGTGGGACCGGTGCTGTACTTCTGGGATCGCGAGCAGCTCCTGGATTTTTACAGGGATTTGGCCGAAACCCCTGTGGATATTGTGTATCTGGGGGAAACCGTATGTTCCAAGCGCCGCAGTCTCCGTTTTCCGGATTGGCTCGAGATAGGCCGCATGCTGGTGGATCGTGGCAAGCAGGTTGTGCTTTCGACGCTAACACTTGTCGAAGCTGAATCGGAAGTGGGGCAAATTGCGCGCGTCTGCCGTAACAGGGACTTCATGGTCGAGGCTAACGACGTCGCAGCTCTCGATGTCTTGGTGGAGAGCGGTGTCTCGTTCGTGGGAGGCATCGGTCTCAATATCTACAACGCCAGAACGCTGTCCTGGCTGCGTCGGGCCGGCATGGTGCGTTGGGTGCCGCCGGTCGAGATGAGCGGTGAGCAGATTGGCATGATCGTGGATGAAGTGACGGCGTCCGGCGCCGAACCCGAAGTCGAGTTGTTTGCCTTCGGACGAATGCCATTGGCCTATTCGGCACGCTGCTTCACGGCCCGTGCCCATGGTTTGGGAAAGGATGAATGCGGGTTCGTCTGCGGTAACTATCCGGAGGGCATGGCCGCCGGGACCCAGGATGGCCGGCCTCTGTTCACGCTCAATGGAATTCAGACGCAATCCGCAGCTGTCGTAAATTTGTTGCCTCTGTGGCGGGAAGCCGCGGAGTCTGGGGTAGACATTCTGCGTTTGAGCCCACTGCCGCAGGGTACCGCAGAATTGATACGTTACATGCGTGAAGCGCTGGATTCGGAGTCAACGCCGGAGCTCCCCGACATCCCGGATAAGGCGCTATGTAATGGTTACTGGTACGGCCGGGCAGGGTTGGAAAGCCTTGGCCGTGGTTGAGTAGGGGGCAGGGAGAGAAGCTCGTAACGCGTGAGCCAAGCGCCGGCAAGTTGCAGCACGGCCCTGATCGGGACAGGCAGCGCTTCGCGATCGACACCGTCCAGGGTGTTTTTGGTTTCCAGCCCCAGAGCCACGTTGCCTTCGATGCGCAGGCGCCTTTGGAAAAACAGCGTGTCAGGATCGGTGTGTCCCGAGGCGAGACCCAGGAAATCCCTTGCCGTGGCGCAGATCCTCGTTTCCGCCTGCTTCGTAGCCAGAAGGCGCAGGCGCCGGTCGTCCTGCGAGGTGATGGTGATCGACCAGTCCAGATCCAATGCCTGAATCATCACCGTTCGTCCATGAAGAAAATCGAACTCGCCCGCCGCAAGTGGATTTTGCAGGGCATTGTTGAGTAAGTGTTCCATCACGCGCCGGTTGATCGGTTCCGGAATCCGCGCAGCGATCCTGAAGGCGCTGTGGGGCAACACCTTGACCGCTTTGGCGGCAATGCCATCCAGTGACTGTTTCAAGAGAGCAGGATCCTGCAGGTAGGGCATGCTTCGGCTCCGTTTCATTTACGCACTATTGAAATCTCCTGCGCAAGGATAATTAATCGGCGACATGCGGGTCTTGATTCAGGTCATGACCCCGGGAGGGGCAAGAGCGCATCATTACCCTCTGCATGGACGGCGCAGGCACGGGAGTAACAGAAACGATGCATGAATCGACCCGTTTTTCGCTGTCCGCCAAACTTGCCGATTTGCGCACGCGGATCGATGCCGTTGACGAAACTATTCTCCGGTTGGTTGCCGAACGTGCCGACTTGGTCAAGGATGTTCAGATTCTGAAAAGGGAGAACGGCTTGCCGGTACGCAACCGCAAGCGCGAAGAGGAAATATTCGAGCGTGTGCGTCGGATCGCCTTTCGCCAGGGCCTTGCGGGCGATTATGCCGTTGCGATTATTCGCCAATGCATCGCGTCCTGCCTCGGTTCTGCCGGGTTGGATCAGGAAATCGATAATCTCAATGCGGGTTAGTGCGCCCTGTTGATCGGGCAACCGGCACTATCCGAAATCAATGCAGGGCTGCGGCCAGCGCGCGACGAGTTCATGCTCGATGTCCAAGTGGTCGAGTATGCGCGCAATCACGAAGTCTATTAAATCCGGTATCGATCCGGGCCGGTGATAAAACCCGGGAGAGGGCGGCAGTATTACCGCACCCATGCGGGCAAGGTTCAGCATGTGCTCAAGGTGAATGACGTTCAGGGGAGTCTCGCGCGGGACCAGGATGAGTTTGCCTCGCTCCTTCAGCATTACATCCGCTGCGCGCTCGAGCAGATTGCGGCTCGCGCCCGTCGCTACGGCAGACAACGTGGCCATGGTGCAGGGACAGAGCACCATGTGCCGCAGCCTGCTTGAACCGCTGGCCATGGGGGCACGCCAATCGCTTTCGCCAAAAACCTGGAGTGTCCCCTTGACGGTTCCGAAGCGCGCCAAAAGCCGCTTCCTGATTTCCGCAGGGCGTGCCGGAAGATTGAGGCCATCCTCCATGGAAGCGACCAGTCTCCCCGGGGCGGTAACCAGCATCTGGACATCATGCCCGGCCTTGAGCAGTACTTCGACGAGCCGGAAGCCGTAGGCGGTCCCCGATGCCCCCGTGATGCCGACAGTGACCGTCCGCGGCGAGCCGTCCACCTCGCAAATCTCCTCTAGTCAAGTTCCAGCGTGGGCCAGAGTTCGTCGATGCGCCGCTCTATCTCAGGGGCTTTCCGGATAGTGCGGCCCCAGGCACGGCTGGACTCTGTGGGCCATTTTCTGGTCGCGTCGAATCCAAGCTTGGAACCCAACCCTGCGATCGGCGAGGCGAAGTCGAGGCTGTCCATCGGAGTGTTGTCCAGAAGCAGGGTGTCCCGACGCGGATCCACGCGTGTACTGAGCGCCCACATGACGTCTTTCCAGTCCCGAACGTTGACGTCGTCGTCGGTGACGATGATCATTTTCGTGTAAAGGAACTGGCGCAGAGTCCCCCAGATGCCGCACATGATTTGCCGTGCATGGCCGGGGTAGGCTTTGCGGATGCTGACGCAGGCGATGCGGTAGCTGCATGCCTCGGGCGGCAGGCAGAAATCGACGATTTCCGGAAATTGGCGGCGCAGGATGGGAACGTACAGTTCATTCAGAGCCGCCGATAACATGGAGGGTTCGTCAGGCGGCCGGCCGGTATAGGTTGCGTGGTAAATGGGATCCACGCGGTGCGTAACGTGCGTGACGGTGAACACCGGGAACTCCTCCGCCTCGTTGTAGTACCCGGTATGGTCCCCGAAGGGACCCTCTTGAGCTGTGTCGCCCGGTTCGATGAAGCCCTCCAGAATGATTTCCGCTTGTGCCGGCACTTTCAGGGAATTCGAAATACAGCGGGTAACCTGCGTGCGCGCGCCGCGAATCAGGCCGGCAAAGGCGTATTCGGACAGCCGGTTGGGGATCGGTGTGGTTGCCGCCACCAGCGTCGCGGGATCTGCGCCGATGGCGACGGCGATCGGGAAGCGCTCGCCGGGATGCGATTCGCACCATGCGCGGTAATCGAGGGCACCGCCACGATGGGCAAGCCAACGCATTATCAACCGGTTATGTCCGATCAGTTGTTGCCGGTAGACGCCCAGGTTATGGCGTTCCCGGTCAGGGCCTTGTGTAATCACAAGCCCCCAGGTCAGCAGGGGCCCCGCATCTTCCGGCCAGCATGTAAGTATCGGCAATGACCTCAAGTCCACGTCCTTGCCGCTTTGCACGCAAGCCTGGCACGGCGCTTCCGTCTGCTCGCGCAAAGGCGTGCGCAGCAACTGTCCGAGCAGCCCCAGGCGGCTCAAGAGCTCTGAGAAACGCGCGGGGGGTTCGGGCTCGCGCAAGGCTCCCAGTAGCTCTCCCAGTTCCTGCAACTCGGCAGTCGACCGGCGGCCCATTGCCAGGGCAACACGCTCCTGGGTGCCGAACAGGTTGGCCAGTACCGGAATCGTATGGCCGGTTGGCTGCTCGAACAGTAGCGCCGGCCCTTCATTGCGCAGCACACGATCGCAAACTTCCGTAATTTCCAGATTCGGATTGATGGGGGTGGAAATGCGTTTAAGCCGCCCGCTTCTTTCAAGGCGGTCGATGAATTCACGCAATGTATGCGCTACCGGCAGCATGGGGCGGGCAGATCCGCCGGGCATGGCCGGAGAACTGTTCATTGCCCGTCTATTGTCGCAATGTGGAACACGGACGAATCGAGCCAGGAAAGGAGGGATGAATTGCTTTCTACAGTAATCCGGTCGGCATGGCGGCGCAGCGGTTCGACCAGATTCTGTATACAGCCTCGCCCCAGGGTCGAGACTTCGTGAAATTGAAGGGCAACCCTGATTGCGGGTAGGCGCGCCAGGATCCTGTGGGTGAAACGAGCCAGGCTGCGTGCTTCGTTACCGGCCAAACCGGCCTTGACCACGATTTTCAGGCGCAAACGGTTTCCCGTGTGCTCCATGATGAGATCCAGTTTGTGCTTTATATGCTGTTTTCGTAATTGCCTGGTCAAGCGCATTACCGCTTGGCGCAGCATGGCCTGTTCATGTGACTGCGTTGCGCCTATGTGACGCCTCGCGTAGGAACGGATCGAAAGGGCATACGCCCAATCCTGCAGCGCAATCGGCCAGAGTTTTGGCGGGTAGCCGGCGAGACTCCACGCAAAAGCCGCAACGCGGCGGGGGCCGCCGCGCAGGATACCGTGTATCAGTAAGCGGGAAGCCAGGGCGAGTGATTCGCGACGGTGCTGGTTCCCCGGCCTGCGGGGGGTCCCGAAATGACGCAATTTGTTGCGAACTCTGCGTGCTATGTTTTTATCGCTGCACAAGTCGCGATAGATGCGATCGTATCCTTCGACCATCTCCTCATAAGTCATACCCAACGGGATGACATTCGTGGAGCCTCCCGTGTTGTCGCCCGGCGGCACGTCGTGACGCAAACGATTCTCACTCGCCAGGCGTTCGTACAGCGGAGTGCGGGGCACGGCGGTCAGCAGGCCGAGCATGGCGACCTGAATGCCCGAGCGGACGATAAATTCATAGAGGCGTGAAAAAGATTTGGGTGTGTCGTTATCGAAACCAACGATAAACCCGCTGAATACACTGATACCGTTGCGGTAAAAGTTATAGACGGCTTCGAGCAAATCGCTTTTCAGGTTCTGTTTCTTGCCCGCTTCGGCCAGGCTTTCGGTATCGGGTGTCTCGATACCCAGAAACACCCATCGGAAACCGGCGTCACCGAACAGCTTGAGTAGTTCGCTGTTGCTTGCCAAGTTGACGGAGGCTTCCGTGCCTATCCCGAATGGATAATCGTGACGCTGCTGATAATCCGCTAGATACTCCAGCAGCACGCGGGCCCGCGGCTGGTGGCCAATCAGGTTGTCATCGACGAAAAATACGTTCCGGGCTCCGGCCTTTCGCAACGCATCCAGCTCGCGCCCTATCTGATCCGGCGTTTTGGTACGAGGGCGTCGGCCGAAGAGGAGGGGGATATCACAGAACTCGCACTGGTATGGACATCCCCTGGAGAATTGCAGGCTGGCAGTGGTGTAGCGTTCGAGTTTGAGCAGGTCGAAGCGAGGCGTGGGGGATTCTTCGAGACTTATCCAATCGGTTTCCTGATAGACGCGTCGTGTGGAATTATTCATGAAATCCTGACAGAACTCGGGCCAGGTGCGTTCCGCTTCCCCAACAACGATCGTATCCGCGTGATTTGAGTAGGATTCGGGGGAAAGTGAAGCATAACTGCCGCCGGCTACCACGTGGTAACCCTTGCTGCGGTAGTAATCGAGCAATTCCCTCTGGCGAGCGTATTGGACCGCCATGCCGCCAATGCCGATGATGTCGGCGTCAGGCGACGTGGGTAATGCCTCGATGTTTTCGTCGAGGATGGTTACTTGCCAGTAAGCCGGGGTGAGGGAGGCTATCGTTGCCAGCCCCAGCGGTGGATTGACGGCATAGCGCGAAGGCAGGATTTCCTGCAAGGCCCAGCGAAAGCTCCAGAAGCTTTCGGGGAACCGTGGATTGATGAGAAGCAGACGTGCGGAAGACACCGATTTACGTGTCCCCCGGAAGTATTGCGATTGAATCATCGCGCAATTTTCCCATTACGTGCCCCGCGGCGGCTTGATTGAAATCAAGCCGCCGCGGGGACGGCAAATGTAACATTTCCCGTCTGCCCGTATGGGCATTGTCCGGTTTTATCCATTATTCCGGGGGTTTTTACTATGGCCCAACCGATAAGTATCGAATTAGTTGAGTATGAGAGAGGTGTCGAATCGATCGACAGTCTGAGTGAGGAGATTGCGGAGCTCAAGAAGGCTCGCAATGCGGTCATACTGTCGCACAATTACCAGTCGCCCAAAGTCCAGAAGATTTCCGACTATGTCGGGGATTCGCTGGGCCTTGCACGCCAGGCAGCCGAGACCGATGCCGACGTGATCGTCTTTTGCGGCGTGCACTTCATGGCCGAGACTGCCGCGATACTCAACCCGGGCAAGACCGTGTTATTACCGGATGCGGGCGCCGGTTGTTCGTTGGCCGACATGGTTGATGCCGACGCAATACGACAATGGAAGCAAGCACATCCCGGTGGGCTCGTGGTTTCTTATGTCAACACGACAGCGGCAGTGAAGGCCGAATCCTATGTATGTTGCACCAGTTCGAACGCGGTATCCGTGGTGAACGCCTTACCTGAAGGCAGGCCCATCCTTTTTGTTCCCGATTTTTACCTGGGCGCTTACGTTCGTGAGAAAACCGGGCGCGAGATGGAATTGTGGCTGGGCGAATGCCATGTTCACGCGGGCATTCGCAGTGCCGACATCGACCATGCGGTGGAACGCTACCCCGATGCAGAATTGATGGTGCATCCGGAATGTGGCTGTACCACGGGCATTATTTTCCAGCGGCCCGAGTTGCCATTGCTCTCGACGAGTCAGATGATCGGTTACGCGCAACGCTCGAAGGCCAAACGGTTCTTGGTGGCGACCGAAGTCGGAATTCTCTATCAGTTGGCCAAGCAGGTGCCGCACAAGAGCTTCATGCCTATCCGCGCGGATGCCGTTTGCCCTTACATGAAAATGACCAACTGCGAAAACGTGCGCGATGCCCTGCGTAACTTGTCGAATCCGGTAAAGGTGGAGCAGAGGGTGGCGGGAATGGCTCGCGTGGCGCTCGAGAGAATGCTCGAGGCTCCGTCGGACAAGCATTGAGTCGTCTGCGGATTCCTGACGCAGCGGACTCCGTCAGGTCGGTTTGATGCGATCGGATCTGCGGCGCTTCACCACTTCGTGCAGAGTCGATTTGCTCGTGGCGGGCAGTGGACTGGCGGGTCTGGCAGCGACTCATGAGGCGTGCGCCCGGGGTGCCCGGGTCATGGTCGTGACTGCGGGTCGCTGCGGAGACGGCGCCAGCCGTCATGCCCAGGGCGGCATGGCAATTCCATGCGATTCCGAAGACGTGGCCGCTCACGTGGCCGATACGCTGGAAGCGGGTCGCGGTCTCTGCGAGACTGCCGCCGTCCACAGCATAATCGGCGAAGCCCCAGATGCCTTGTCCTGGCTGGAAGGGCTTGGGATGAGATTTGACGCCGGTTGCGCCCGGGAAGGCGGGCATTCACGTGCACGCGTGCGCCACCGCGAGGGCGATCGTACCGGCGCTCACATCATGGAGGCCGTGGCTGGATCCGTTGGCCGGCATTCGAACAGGCCGGAGATTGTTGCGGGCCACCGGTTGATAGCCCTCTGCAAAGACGGTCAGAGGGTGACTGGGGCCTTGTTACAGGGCACCTCCAACCCCGTGATGGTGAATGCGGGTGCCGTGATCCTGGCCACGGGCGGGCTGGGCCGCCTTTATGCGCGCAGTTCGAATCCTGCCGGCTCCTTCGGTGAAGGTATTGCGGTAGGGGTGCTTGCCGGTGCCGTTGCACGCGACATGGAATTCGTCCAGTTCCACCCCACCATTACGCCGGATGGAACCTTGCTGACCGAAGCACTGCGCGGGGCGGGTGCCCGATTGATAAACGGTTCGGGCGAATACTTCATGGCGCGCTACGAACCCGATCTGCGTGACCTGGCGCCGAGAGACGTCGTCGCACGCGCCGTCAGATGCGAATCGAACGCACGAGGCTGCGTTTTTCTGGACATTGGAAACGTCCAGTGTCTGGAAGAGCGATTTCCCTCGCTTTCAAGCTATCTTGCCCAGTCATCGACTCGCGGCGGCATGCGCTTCGTACCGGTCATGCCGGCGGCGCATTATGGAATCGGGGGCCTGAAGACGGATCTTGAGGGGCGTACCACGCTTGAGGGCCTATATGCCGCAGGGGAAGTCGCCTCCAGTGGACTGCATGGTGCCAATCGGTTGGCCTCGAACAGTATGCTGGAAGCCTTGATCATGGGACGGCGTGCGGCGCGGGTGGCCCTGGATGAATTGCCAGCGGGTCCCGGAACGGGAAGGGCGGCGCCGGTTTACGGCATGCCCTCCGATCAGGTCAGCTGGATTCCGCAGGCCATGGAAAGAAATGCCGGGGTGTCCCGGAACGGCATGATGCTCCGTAAGCTCGAAGATCGGCTCTTGTCGCTTGGGGCGTCGGCTGTCGGCTCTCCGTTCCATGGGGATGGTTCCGAATTCGCGCACCAGGTTCTGGTTGCCCGGCTTGTTGTCCGCGGTGCCTTGCTCCGCACCGAATCACGGGGAGTGCATTGGCGTGCGGATGCCACTGCGGCCGAGGGCAATGCCGCCTACCATCTTGAGCTCTCATGTAATCCGGACTCGCAGCACAAGAGCGATGTCGGTTCGCTTGCGCATCATATTTGTGCCTGCAATCAAGATTAATCGACCCTGATCGCACTGATATTATTCGTGCGTCCCCGGCGGCGCCTGAAATCAAAGCGCGCCATTAAAAAAGGGGCCGTGTAAATCACGGCCCCTGTATCTAGCGAATCCAACTTACCGGTCAGGATTGCCCGGCATCTTGAATATTTGTTTTACTGAGAGGGCGGCTTTATCGGCTTCTGGGACAGAATCCACTTCGCAATCTGCTGGGCCTGGGCTTTGGACAGGTTGGGATGGGAAGGCATCGGCACTCCGCCGGTCCAGGGTTTCCAGTAACCCACGCCGCCGTTGATGATGAAGTTGGACACCGACGTTACGGCATCTTTTTTGCCCTGGTAGCGGGAGGCAATCCAGCCCCAGGCGGGTCCCACGAGCTTTTGGCTCTGAGCATGGCATGCGGAGCAGCCATTGGATTCCAGTAACCCCTGGGTGCTCTGCGCTTGCGACGGTGCACTGGCGGCTATCGCGAGCAGGGCTGCGGCAGTCAGTAGTATCGGATACTTCATAACCATTTCCTCTTTAAGTTAGCGGTGTCATGTTTACAGCTTACTCTATTAGTTCGGCACGGCGTCAGAACAGGAACCAGGCAAACAGGTAGAGCGTATTGTTGTCCGACGCGCTCCGGCCCGTGCCATCGTAGTTGCTGCTGGCACCGTCGAATTTATTGTAAATCGTGTACTGCGCGCCTAGTTGCACGTTCGCGGCAGGTAGGTAGGTCCATTGCAGGATCCAGCCATTGCTGTCCGGAGACGCGTTCGGACCGCCGTACAGATTGGCATTGCTGTTACCCGTGGTATTGAAGTAGCCCACCGAGGGTCCGAATTTTTCCCACCAGTAATACTGGGCACTGACTGCCAGCGTGTTGAGGTGGTTGTCGGGTTGAGACGGCAGACTGGCATCCAGGGTCTGTTTCTCGTGAATGTACATGCCATGGACGGTCAGCGATGAACGGCTGGGCGTCAGAAGCTGGTACTGAGCATCGACCGCATAATCCGTGTAATCGTCCGTGGCGCCGCTGAGAGGCGCGCCCCCACCCGGATAGAGTTGCTGGTACATGCCGAACGTACCGACCTCGAACGAGTGCGTGTAGTTGCCCTTGGTGTTCCAGTTGTGCTCCCAGGCGAGACGCCAGTATGGCGCGAGGTTCTTGATCACGTTGCTGGCCGTCGAGTCGAGCGGTTGCGATTGTCCAATCTGGGAAGACCGATACAGGCTCACACCGGCATAAATGCTGTTGTTGAACCAGGCATAGGCGCCCAGGCCGGCCACGGTGCCGCCCAGACCGAGGATCTGCGGCCCGGCAGACGGTCCCGGCGCATTATCTGAACCCAGGTAAGGGAAGCCCCACGCCGGCGTGCTGTTCCACGGGTCATCCACAGTGGGGTTATTGTTGAGCGTCAAGCCCCAGACAACGGGTGTGTGTCCGAGCTTGGCCGTATTGGCGTAACGGATATCGGTGTTGTCGAGCGAGAAGTGATCGTCTCCTTCCGTGTAGGTGATCTGGATAAATGAACCCAGATGAGGGGCAATGCGTCCGGCATAGAACAGGCTTAGCTGATCCGGAAATGCAACCGTTCCATTCTGGCTGTCCGGCTGTGCCTTGCTGAGGACCGTATCGGAAACCAGCACCATTGCGGAAATGGGTGGAAACTGGCTGATGCTTTCCGTCGGCGTTTTGCCGGGAGACGACGGGCTGAGCGTGTTGGAACTCAGCACATAGCCGTTCATTTTAAAGTAGCGGCCGAAAGCGGTCAGCTGAGGTGCCACCGTATGGCAGGTCTCGCACGGCAGGCCTGTCTGGCGTGAATAGCTGGGAACTGCGAAAGCATTCTGGGATCCTAAGCCGAGAAGGCTGAGGAGTGAAATAGCGATGAAAAGACGATTGGCTCGAGAGTACATGGATTGCCCCTTTCCTTGGATAGATGACCCGCGGAGAAGAGTAGTACCTCAGTGCAATTAACCGCTTGATTCCAGTCAAGCGGGTCAGGATTAATATTAGTTAAAGGCGAAATTCGCGCGGGCAGCGGTGTTCAAGGTTGTCCCTGCTCAGTATCTTGATGTCGCGGCGTGAGATTTCTATCAGGGAGTCGGTAGCGAAACGGCTGAGTGCCCGGCTGACGGTTTCCGGCGCAAGGCGGAGGTAACTGGCGATGTCCTGCCGGCTCATGGGCAGCACGAAATGCGTCTGGGAGAAGCCACGCGCACGCATCCGGTCACCGAAACCGAGAAGGAACGCGGCCAGGCGTTCATCGACTGAATGGTGGGCGGAAAGCGAGTAAGAGGTTTCCAGGTCGCGGCTCATCAGGCGGAAGAGCTGTTTCTGCAGGTTGGGGATGCGCCGGGTCATCTCGCTCAACTGGTCGAAAGGCAGGCGGCATACCATGGCCGTGTCCAGTGTCAGTGCAGAGCACTGGTGGGTGTTGCGGTGTATGGCGTCCATGCCGACCAGTTCGCCGGGCAGATGGAAACCCAGCACTTGTTCGTCGCCGCTTTCGGTATCGACGTAAGATTTGATGCAGCCCGAGCGGACGGCATACAGGGACTGGAAGGATTCGCCCTGGTGGAAGAGGTGATCACCGCTGTGAAGCGGGCCTAGGGACTCCACCATCGCGTCGAGTAGTTCCAGATCTTGGGCGGTTACACCGACCGGCAGGCAAAGATCCTGCAGCGAACAACGGCTACAAGCTTGGCGCAGTCGTTCTACATTGAGCGGGCGGACAGCTTCTGTATTAGCCATCTTGCGGATCCATTCGCTTGTCACTTCGAGCTCATATTACCATTTTTGCATAGCTTCTATTAAGACGCCCCAACCACGGCATTTGCGTTGGCTCGGCAATATGGAGGAGACTAAGGAAACGCCCGATCTTGCCTCATCGAGCCCCGCAGACCCAAAATACCGGAGGATACACTCTTGAATGCTTCTCGCTCATTACGCTTTCTGACAATTACCTGTGCCTTGGTGCTTGCGACTTCGTTACCGTTTGTTGCCGCTCGGGCTCAGACATTTCCGGAGAGTTCGCTTCAATCTCTATCATGGCGGTTGGTCGGGCCTTTCCGTGGTGGGCGTTCAGTGGCCGTAGCCGGCGTTTCCAAAGAACCGCGAACTTTCTATTTCGGCGGAGCCGACGGCGGGGTCTGGAAGACGACCGACGGTGGTATCAATTGGCATAACGTGTCCGATTGCTGTTTGAGCACCGGAGCTATCGGTGCGTTGGCGGTGGCGCCGTCGGACCCCAATGTTATCTACGCCGGCACCGGCGAACCGTTCCCGCGGGGCAACATGGCTACGGGCAATGGCGTCTGGAAGTCGACCGACGCCGGCAAAACCTGGACGCACGTCGGGCTCGATGACACCCGGGTGATCGGTAGTATCGTTGTCGATCCCCGCAATCCGGAACACGTTTACGTGGCAGCACTCGGGCACGTCTTCGGCGCGAACCCCGAACGGGGTGTTTATGAATCCATGGATGGCGGTGCCCATTGGAAGAAGATTTTGTATGTCGACGCGCATACCGGAGCAGTTAATCTGGTCATGGATCCGAAGAATCCGCGGATTCTGTACGCGGCCCTGTGGCGAGTCGAGCGCAGCCCATGGTACTTCTCCAGCGGTGGATCTGGCGACGGGTTGTACAAGACGACGGACGGCGGTGCCCATTGGCACAACCTCAGTCATAATCCCGGCATGCCCAAGGGCGTGATCGGCAAGATCGACGTCGCCGTGGCGGCTTCGAATCCGAACCGTGTCTATGCGATGGTGGAGGCCAAGACAGGCGGGCTGTTTCGCTCCGATGATGCGGGCGCTACCTGGCAACGGGTTTATCACAAGTCGAACCTGACGCAGCGCGCCTGGTATTTCAGCGAGGTCTTCGTCGATCCGAAGAATCCCGACCAGGTTTATGCGCCGCAGGTGGCCGGGCTCTTTGTATCGAATGACGGGGGGCAAAGCTTCAAGCCCCTGTCGACGCCGCACGGTGACAACCATACCCTGTGGATCAATCCGAATAATCCCGACATCATGATCGTGAGCAACGACGGCGGTGCGGCGGTGAGCTATAACCGAGGGCAGTCCTGGTCGAGCGAGGACAACCAACCCACGGCCCAGTTCTATCATGTGGCGCTCGACGATCAATTTCCGTTCCATATCTACGGGGCTCAACAGGACAACACCACGGTAGAAATCACCAGCCGCAATACCCATGGCTATGCCATCGGCACGAAGAATTGGCGCGATGTGGCCGGTGGGGAGAGCGGTTTTGTGGTGCCTGTGCCGGGCAAGCCCTGGATTACCTATGGGGGAGGGTACGACGGCGCGTTCATGCGATTCGATTCACGCACCGACGAAACCACCATGTTGGATCCCTGGCCTGACAATGCCATGGGCTATCCTGCCAAGGACCTGAAATACCGTTTCCAGTGGACCTATCCGATCCTGGTGTCAAAGCACGATCCAAAGACGGTTTACGTCGGTTCCCAGTACGTGATGCGCTCCGAGGACGGGGGGCAAACATGGAGAACCATCAGCCCCGACCTGACACGCGATAGCGCCAAGCGCCAAGCTTCCTCGGGTGGTCCGATTACGCAGGACAACACCTCCGTCGAGTACTACGACACAGTGTTCGCGTTGGCCGAGTCGCCGCTCAAGGCGGGTTTACTGTGGGCCGGCACCGATGACGGCAAAGTCTGGGTCAAGCGCGCCGGCAACTCGCACTGGCAGGATGTGACACCGGGCGGTCTCCCCAAGTGGACCACTATCAGCATGATCGATCCCTCGCCGCTCAAGCCGGGTACGGCATTCCTGGCGGCAAGGCGTTATCGCCAGGACGACTACAAGCCCTATGTCTACAAAACGACGGACTACGGCCGGCACTGGACACGGATTACGAATGGATTGCCGGATGACCAGTCGAGCTTTGTCGTGCGCCAGGATACGCAGGATCCGAACCTGTTGTTCGCAGGCACACTCAACGGTGTCTATGTATCGTTCAACGGTGGTGCGCACTGGCAACCGCTACAGCTGAATCTGCCACACACGGCTGTGCGCGACATGGCGATCCAGCCCGGGTACAACGCGTTGGTGCTGGCCACGCACGGACGGGCGTTCTGGGTATTGGACAATCTGCAACCGCTTCGGGAGCTGTCACGCAAAGCCCTCGCGGGTGATGCCTTCCTGTTCACTCCGCAAACCGCGTACCTCACCGGAGGCGGACAGTTTCCCGGCGCCAACAAGCTCGGCATGGGCGAGAACCCACCCAACGGGGTTACCGTGTTCTACGAACTGAAGCAGGCGCCGGCGAATGGCGAGAAAGTCAGCCTGAGTTTCGCGAATGCCCAAGGCCAGACGTTGGTTACGTTTTCGAACCAGAAAACGCCGCAAGGTAAACCGGTCCAGGCGAGCAAGGATTTTTATCCGCCCAAGCATGAGCATCAGGAGGGCGTCGTCCCGACCCAAGCGGGCATGAATCGCTTTGTCTGGAACCTGCGCCTGCCGGCCGCCAAGGTCATTCCGGGCAGCGTCGTCTGGTTCGGCTCCATGCGGGGGCCGCGCGTGCCGCCCGGCACCTATACGGCGACCTTAACGGTCGGGGGCAATACCTTCACGCGTCATTTCACGATCGGCAAGGATCCGCGCTCCAATGCCACGCCGGCGGACCTGGATGCCCAGTTCGCCTTCTTAAAGCGTGTGCATACGATGCTGAATACGCTCAACGTGACGGTGCTTGACCTGCGTAGCCTGCGTAAGCAGATCGAGTCATACCAGCCGCGTTTGGCGAAAGATTCCGCTGCGGCCAAAGAAGCCAAATCGATTGTGGATCGCCTGAACACGATTGAGCGAACATTGATGCAAACCAAGTCGCATTCTTCAGAGGATCCCCTCAATCACCCGGTGCGGTTGCGCAGCAAGCTCGCCACGTTGGCGTTTGAAAGCGGTACCTCATTAAGCCGGCCTACGCAGGCGGAAGAAAAAGTCTGGAAGGAGTTGTCGACGAAGGTCAACGCCCAGCTTGGTTCCTGGCGACAGGTGCGAAGCGTGGAAATTCCGAAACTCAATGCATTGATCCGTCAGGCGAACCTGCCCCCGCTCACGGCCAAGAGCGGTGCCGGCAAGTGATTCCGTTTTCGGCTGCCTCTCCCGCAAACGGAGAGGCAGCCGTTCATTGCCCGATCGTATAGAGAATGTCTGCTCCGCTGAAGGTGCCCGATTCTGCCTCCAGAGCCCAGTGTCGGCTCAATGTGTAGCGGATGCGCAGCAGGTTGATCGGTTCGTACAGGCCGATGCCGTAGCTCACGTATAAACGCGGAGACAAGTATTTGCCCAGGAACAGAGATGTTTGGTTGGCATTGGTGCTGTAGGCGTTTGCACTTTCCACGCTAACCGTATCGACGCCCACTTGTTTACCCACTGCCTTGGCGAGCAGCGTGCCACCGGCAATGCCGATGGCGTTGGCTGCCTGATTAAGCGTGCTCTGTTCGGATCCGCT
Organism: uncultured Gammaproteobacteria bacterium; assembly: GCA_964586925.1. Lineage (GTDB taxonomy): Bacteria > Pseudomonadota > Gammaproteobacteria > JAKDMP01 > JAKDMP01 > JBAUSV01. The sequence continues at coordinate 5,940 of CAZPJI010000005.1, read as the reverse complement.
GGTCTGGTTGATGCTGTGGCCGAAAAGCAGGTAAGCCAAGGCGTCCGATTGCGTCATGGGTGGGTCCGAGAATATCTGCAACCTTGGGTTGCGCAGCGTGCCCGTGATTTGCAAGCCGGCGGTTACGGTGCCGATCGTGCGAACGGCACGCATATCGAGTCCCGGATTGGTAACCGGACCGCCGCTGAACAGCAGGCGGCCATGTTCGATGGTCAGGTCCTGGCCGTAGGCTTTGTACCGGCCATCGAGTATCTTCAGCTCTCCGCTTCCGGTGGTGAGTTTGCCCGGCGAGTCTCGTAGGTCCAACTCCCCGCCGATGCGGCCTGTCAGCCCGTAGCCGTCGAAGTGCACCTGTTCACCCAATTGGATCTGTAGTTGTGAGGTCAGTGTCCATTTCGGACTGGCCGTAGCATTCTCACCGACGATGACCAAATCAGGACTGGGGGCTATCGCGCCGGAAAAATGCGGAGGGCGAATTCGGGCAGTCGGCACTTTGACCGATCCCGTGATCGAGATTGCCCGGCCATTCACCGAGACCGCCAGATCGGGGCTCACCGACAAGTCCGCTTCGGGGATATTGGCGATGCGGAAATCTTCACCTTTAACCCGCGCGTTGAATCGCCAGGCGTTTGTGTATTTCAAAGTGCCGTTCACGGTGAGCTGGCCCTTGTGCATGTCGTGAACTTCGCCTTCGAGGCTCAAGGCGCTGCCTTTCCCTTGCACCTGCAGATTGCCGTCTTCAAAGCGGGTGCCAAGGCGGGGGAGGCGTGCACGTAATTGCGACAGTTGCAGCCGGCCGTTGAAGTGCGGCGTTTGCAGGCTGCCGCTGATGTCGAGGTCTGCGAAAAGGTTCCCGCCCACATGTGATACATACGGGCTCAATGCAGCCAGTCCGGACAAGTCCGGCAAGCTGGCCTTGAGCCGGAGGTGGCCTGCCGGTTTGGCATGATCGCGCCAAGGGATGTCGAGGGCGGCATCGAGCAGGCCGCCGTCTTTCAACACGAGACCCAGACGGGCTGTGGCGAGCGCAGGGTCCAAGCGTACCTCGATTCCGGCTTCAGCAAAGTCGAGCCTCTGCGGTTGGCCGTCCAGGTTGCGCATCACACTGCCCGTACCCACATGCACTTCGCCGGTCATTTGCACTCCTTGCCGACCGCGTTCCGCCTGAATTTTTCCGTTTACGGAGCCTTGGAGGACCAGGCCGTTTTGCAGATAGGGATTCGCGAGACCCAGGGGGAGTGAATGGAGATCGATGCGGGCCTTCCAACCGAAATCTGTCGACTGAACTGCGGAACAAAATTCCGAGCGGTGTGTGTCATGCCAGCAGTTACGCCCGAGTTCTATTTGCCGTCCCGCCAGTCTCAACTTGGCCGGTGAGTCCAGTGTGTAGGGCGCATGCTTCAGTGGTTGCAGTTTGCCCGAGATGATCTGTCCCATCCAGCCGTTGTCGGTCAGACCGCCTTTGCCCTCGAGCGTAAAGTCACCCTGGTTACTCAACACGGCGAGGGATATGCGCTGCTCATGCGCGGGGCCGGTAAGCTGGGCGTTGAGCTGGCTGATCGCCAATGACTGCGTTTCCAGGCTTTCAAGCTTCAGCGTGAACGAGGCTTTTTCCAGGCCCGCGAAATCCAGATCCCCCTGGAGCTGGGCGCTACCGATGTCCAGGGATTGCCAATGCAACTTTTCAGCTTGCGCCTGGGCGATGAAATGCGGAGCGTCAAAGGAGCCCGAGACACGTCCATGCGCCTTGAGGGTGCCCGCAAGCTGAGGATACAGGGCGGCCAGTTTGGGAGCATCCAGCCTCCAGTCCAGCTCAAGGCCCTTGTTCCAGTGCCCCTTTGCCTGCATGTGGTTGGAACCCACTGCGACCTCGAACGATTCTAGATTGAGTAATGTGCCGCGATAAGCCAGTTCGGCGTGACCCGTGAGAGGCTCGCCGTTCAGATGACCTTGCAGGGTATTGAGTTTTGCCTCCACATCCAGCGGACTCAGATTTCCGTTGGCCGACAGATTGAACCCGGCCTGTCCCTTGATTCGTGGGGTCAGATCGGCAGCCTGCAGGTGGCGTGCCTGAAGCGTGATCCGGAAGGGTTGCTTCGCCCGGAAATCCAAGTGCCCCCGGCCACTGACAGTGCCACCGAGCCAGAAACCGGCCAACGCATCCACGGTTGCCGAGTGGTTGTCGCCATGCGCTGATACGGCCCAGCGGCCTGCGGGAATGCCGCGAGCCCCGAGCAGGGTGGCGAGGTTGAGCCGCCAGTCATCAGGCGTTCCGTTGAGTTGTGCGCTTCCGCTGGGCGCGTAGGCAACAGGATGGCTTCCAGTCAGGGGCCACTGCAGTGACTGCCAGGCCAGTGTGACTTGTGCGGAATAGGGCGCCTGGGTACTCAGGTGTCCGTGCAGGGTCAGCTTTGCCGGGCTGCCCGACATGGTTACGTTCAGGTGATGGATCCGGATGCTCGTGTTCTCCAACCCTGCGTTCAAGTCCAGGCCAAAAGTGCGTGCAGCTTCACCCTGGGCGGCAAGGCTGACGCTGCCTTGCGCACCGAATTGCCCCAAAGTGCCGTCGAAAGCCACCGCGGCTCCGGCTTCCAGTTTCGGCCATGTATCCCTGATTTGATGCGGATCGAGTTTTGCAATATGCAACTTGCCCTTGAGCTTTATAGCGCCGAACAAGTGGCTCGCTTGCGCCTGGAGTTCGCCATCGAAAGGAGCCGTCAGGCGCTGCTGCAGGAAAAGCGTGCCGAGCACGGCGCCGTGCAATTGTGTATGGCCGGCGATCTGCGGGTATCCGGCTATGCGCAGGCGGCTGGAGAGATCGGCATTCACCGGCCAGCGGCCATGGGGCTGCACCTGGAGCATACCTTCGGTATCGACCGTGGGACCGTGCGCCTGTAGTCGGCTGATACGTATCCGGTTTGTACTGGCCGCCAACGAGAAATTCAAAGTGGTCAAATGCAGGGAATGTCCCGCATCATTCCATGTCACGTCACTCAGGCCGGCCTCGGCTACGTGCACTGACACGGGCAACTTGATGCGCTTGGGCAGGCCTGCCGATGCGTTTTTTGATGAAACTGAACTGGGAGTAGTCCGGGTGCTTATGCCGGAGCCTTGCAAGTGCTTGATGTCGACTTCGCCGAGCAGCAGGGCGAACGGCTGCCAATCTATGTTCAGCCGATCCGCCTCGATGAGCATGCCCGGCAGTTGGACGCGAACCTGTCTGAGTATGAAAGGACCGGCCAGATGACCGTCGGCCTGTCCGATTTGTAGTGCGCCACCCGAATGCGCCTGGGTAAACCGTACGGCCCATTGCAAACCGGCCTGGGTTTCCAGAAGCACGCCGGCGCCTGCGATCACGATGGCGAGGAACACACCGATACTACCCAGGATCCAGTAGCGTCGTTTCTTCATAACGCCAGCCCGATGCTGATGTGGATGCGGTAATAGCTCAGTTCCGGATGGCTGACGGGGTGAGCGAAATCCACCCGGATGGCTCCCACGGGCGTGCGATAGCGTACACCGATGCCGATGCCCTTGTTCCAGACATTGTTGAACGTATCGCTGGCATTGCCCGCATCGATGAAACCCGCCAGTCCCCAGTTGCCGACGATGGGAAAGTCATATTCTGCACTCACGACTTTCAGATAACGTCCGCCGACAACCTGGCCGTTGGCATTGCGCGGGCCGATGGATTGATAAGCATAGCCACGGACACTATTGTCACCGCCGGCATAGAAGCGCAACGCCACCGGCAATCGCGAGAAATCACTTGCGGTAATGGCTCCGACTTCGCCGTGCAGCAGCAGGCGTCCGGGTCCGAGTGGCACGATCAGTCGTGTATCCAGATCGGCGCGCAGGAAGCTGACGTCAGAGGCCAACGGCCGGGCGCCACCGCTGAAGCTGGCGTTTATGCTGAAGCCCCGGCGCGGATAATCGGGCGGTCTGGCCAGGATGCGCGAGAAGGTCAGCTGGGGCATCAGTACGTGCGCCGTCCAGGTTTGGGCGCCGATGGTGCTGATATAACGGTTGGCATACAGGGCTGCACTCGTCTGCCAACCATCGAGCTGGCTGATCCGGTTTGCTCCGGCACCAAACAAGTGGCTGACCGTGTCGCCATAGTCCTGCTGGTTCAGGGTCGCGGAGTAGATGATGCGATCCGTTTCCGGGTTTCTGAGCGGAACGATATACCGTGCAATGGCCTGGCTTTCGATACGTGACAGCCGCGTGTCAAAGCTGAAACGATGTCCCTTGCTGTTGACACGGCGGTTTTCCCAGTTGAAGCGGAAACGCGGCCCGGTATCCGTACCGTACCCAAGCCCGACCCGGTAGAGGTTGCGGCGGGCGGGCGTCGTGTTCACTTCGACAGGCACCTGCAAGTCATGCGCATGGTTTTTGTCGGGGTTGACGACCACGCTGGAGAAATATCCGCTGGCGCTGAGTGCGCCTTGTAGATTCGTGAGTGCTTCTGCGTTATAGGGGTCGCCCGGTTTGATGTGAACGTATCGTTGCACGAATCCGGGTTGGAGAATGTTCTGGTTGATGGTTATGGCGCCGAAGCGGTATTGCGGTCCCGTATCAAAGTGTATTTCCACCTCGGCTTTCAGGGATTTGGGATTTACGCGTAATTCATGACGCGTGAAATGCGCGTCCAGGAAGCCGTATTCGGCCGCGGCTTCCTGAAGCAACTGTTTGGTTTGGGTATAGCCGCGTTGATCCATACGCTCCCCGGTGTGTATCGGCAAGTTATTCAGGATCCTGCGGAATGCGGGGCCGTTACCTCCCGCGCCCGTTATCGTGACGTCGATCTTGTCGAACTTGACCGGCGGACCTGGATCGATTTGATAGACGGCTGTCCAACTGTCCCCTTGGTGGCTGAGATGCGATTCGATATGCGGCGAAAAATAGCCGAAAGGCTGCAAGGCACTACGGATTTCCTTCGGAGCCTCGGCATTGAGTCGCCGGATGGAGGCCTCGGGCTGATCCCCGTAATCCTTGTAGTGCTCGATGCTCAAGCTTGCCAGCACGTTGGTCTTGAGTGGAGGCTCCAATCCTTTGACCTGAACGTTGACCTGTACCTGGGCCCATGCCGGTGCTGCGAGCAGGGTCATGCCGAGGATTGCGGTGCAGAAAGCCTTCACGGGCCTTCCATCCGCGGGATAAACAGGTGGATGGGTCGTGCTGAAGTGGCTATTGGAAGGCGGGGGGCTCGCTGCATCCTTTCATGATAGCGGCGAGTGTCGGTGCAAGTCACCTGACCACGTGCCTTTACGGAGGCACGTGGTCAGGGAAATACCTCCTGGTCTGCGTTCAGCTTCCGTCTTTTTGAGGCGCTGCCTTGACCCCGAAAGTATTGTGCATGTACTCGAGGATTTCGTGCACTTGATGCCCGTTCACCTGGCCTTTCATCGGCGGCATGCCCATGGGGGCATCGGGTGACTTGTAGCCGTTCAGGATGCGATGGGTGAGTATAGCATCGCTTTGTGCAAGCACGCCGCCCGGCTTGGTGAAGTCCGGCACGCCCTGCAGGGCGCCTTTACCGTCATTGCCGTGGCACATCGCGCAGTCCGCTGCGTAAAGTGATTGGCCTGAGTCTCCCGAGGCCAACGCCGGGGAGGCGGCAAAGGACATCGTGGCAAGCAACATCGAAATCGAGAGCGATATCTTGAAAGCCCGCATGATAATCTCCTGCTCTGGTAACTCCACATGAGCCTACCGCAATTTGCAGGTTCGGGTCCAGGTGAGCGATACTATGCGGAGCCTAGGTGGTCGTGATCTGATCCGGATCAATTCAGCCAGGTCCGGTTCAGTGGGGCTCGCAAATATTAGCCAATTCTAAACTGACCTGTCATGATCGCTGGAATGCCATGAGAAGGGTCGCCCGATCAGTATATATAGTCTGACTTGTATTTGACTAAGTTAAATGATGAATAGATAGTGCTG
>CAZPJI010000004.1:76579-103772 GCA_964586925.1 uncultured Gammaproteobacteria bacterium | reverse complement strand
AATATTAAAGCGCTGCGGTGAGTTTTCCGAGCTTGTCGGTCAGACGCGTGTTCTCACTGTAATCCACCGGGCACTCGATGATGGTCACCGTATCCTGGGCAAGCGCTTCCTCGAGCGCGGGCCGCAGCTCGTTCGCGGCACCAATGCGCACCCCACGACAACCATAGCTTTCCGCCTGCTTGAGGAAATCCGGATTGGTGAAATCGATGTGCGCGGGGCGGCCGATCTCCAGCTCCTGCTTCCATTTGATCAACCCATACTCGTGGTCGACCCAGACCAGCACGACGAACGGGATCTTCTCGCGCATCGCGGTTTCCAGTTCCTGCGAATTCATCAGGAAACTGCCGTCGCCCATGGTGGCGAGGACCTTGCGGTCCGGGCACGCCAGCTTGGCGCCCAGCGCACCGGGCAGACTGAAGGCCATGGTCGCCAGTCCATTTGAGATCAAACAGGTCTTCGGCGCATAGCAGGGATAGAGGCGTGCCATCCACATCTTGAGTGCACCGGTATCGCACAACACGATATCCTCGCGTCCCATCGTGGCGCGGATGTCGGCCACGATACGTTGTGGCTTGAGCGGGAAGCTGTCGTCGGCCTCGCCACGTTCCAGTTCCTCACGCAGCATGCCCTGCACTTTCTCGATGCGTTTGTGATCTGCGCCGGCAACCTTGGGCTTGTGCTCTACGATCGCATCCAGCGTGGCGGCGATGCTGCCCTGCATGCCCACCGCCAGCTCGTAGTTCGCGTCCACTTCCGCCGGCGTTTGATGAATATGCAGGATCGTCTTGTCGCGATTCGGATTCCAGCGGGCCGGCGGGTATTCGATGAGATCGTAACCAACGGTGATGACCAGGTCCGCTCCATCGAAACCGAAATTAACGTAATCGTGTTTCATGAAGCCCAGCGTACCCATGGCGTTCGCGTGATCGTCGGGGAACACGCCTTTGCCGGCGAAGGTGGTCGCCACCGGCACGTCGAGCGCCTCGACGAAGCGCTGCAAGGCTTCGCTGGCATGATCCCGGGCCACGCCGGGCCCGGCCAGAACGACCGGATTCTTCGCCTTGTTGATCAAATCGACTGCGCGCTTGATCTGGGACTGAGACGGCTCCGTGCCACGCGGTTGGTTGATCTCCAACGGCTCGCCCTGGGCGGGCAACACCGCCACATCCTCGGGCAGAATCACAGCCGTGGCGCCGGGGCGCTCGGTCTGCGCGACCTTGAAGGCCTTGCGGACTATTTCGACGGTGGCCTCGGGCAGGTTAATGGTACCGACCCACTTGGTGAGAGGCTCGAAGAAGGCCTCCAGATCCACCACCTGGTGGGATTCCTTGAAGATGCGGTTCAGCCCCGCCTGGGCGGCCAGGGCAACCACCGGATGACTGTCGAGCTGCGCGTCCGCCATGCCCAGGGCAAGGTTGATCGCGCCCGGGCCCAACGTCGCCAGGCACACGCCTGCACGACCGGTGAGGCGCCCGTACATGTCGGCCATGAAAGAGGCGCCCTGCTCATGGCGCGTAAGAATGAAACGAATCTTGGAGTCGAGCAATGCATCGACGATGTGAACGTTTTCCTCGCCCGGTATCCCGAATATGTATTCGACGCCTTCGTTCTCGAGGCACTTGACGAGTTGTTGGGAAACATTGAGCTTGGACGAGGCAGTCATGTAGTCGCTCCTTGGCTGAATCAGATTCTTGGCAGCCGCATCCCTCGCGGCATCTATCGGAGTATAGGGCTTTGTCGGAAGATTGACACGGCAAAGTCCCGCAATAAGGCCGAACCAGGCATGCTGCTACAATATTATTGGGGTCTAATATTCTGGCTCTCACATACCTCTTGATAATCAACCAGATCCTGGCTGCCCTGGAGATTTTGTATGAAATTTAGCGACGTAGAGAGAAGTTATGGCCGCTGCCTGGCGACCCGGAGCTTTATCAAGCGCTTTTATGGCATATTCATAGACAGCCATCCGGACGTGCGTGTGGCTTTTGCGAACACCAACATGGTTAACCAGGGCCGGGCCCTGCGCCGCGGCATTACCAACGTGATTCTTTACGCCAGCGGTTACGAACTGGCCACGCCCGTGATCGAATCCATGGCCAAAGTTCATAGCCGCAAGGGACGTGCCCCCATACGGCCGGATTTGCATCCCTACTGGGTCAACAGTCTGATGAAAGCGGTACAGGAAAGCGATCCGCAATACGACGAGGCGCTCGAAGCGCGCTGGCGTTCCGCCATAGCCCCTACGATCGACTTGTTCGTCAAACAATACTGAGTACCACTCCGCACAGTTCGGCATAGGCAGTAGGGGACTTGCCGTAGCAGGGCCCCGTTACTACACTGAATTACAGCCGCCCGGCTGGGCGCAGTTCAGCCGAACACTCGACATCCGCCCCTGCGGCTGCGGCCTTGTTTCTTTTCACCGACGACTGTTGGAGGGATGGCACATGAAAGAACGAATGCTTGCACAATTGAGCGTGCCCGCAATCGGACTGGGCTGCATGGGCATGTCGGAGTTCTATGGCAATGGGGATGACAAGGAATCGATCTCCACGATCCATCGCGCCATAGAACTGGGCGCCAACTTCCTGGACACCGCCGACATGTACGGCGTCGGGCGCAACGAGGAACTGGTGGGCCGCGCGATCCGTAACCGGCGCGACCAAGTCATCCTCGCCACCAAGTTCGGCAACATGCGGGGCGAGGACGGCGCCTTCCTCGGCGTGAACGGCCAGCCCGATTACGTTCGGAAGTGCTGCGAAGCCAGCCTGAAACGTCTCGGCGTCGACACGATCGACCTGTATTACCAGCATCGCGTCGACCCTGAGACGCCGATCGAAGACACCGTGGGCGCCATGGCCGAGTTGGTCAAGGAAGGCAAGGTACGCTACCTGGGCCTATCAGAGGCCGCGCCGGAAAGCATCCGCAAGGCGCAAAAGGTGCATCCGATAACGGCCCTGCAGACCGAATACTCTTTATGGAGCCGCGATCCGGAACATGAAATCCTGGCGACCTGCCGCGAACTGGGTATCGGCTTCGTGGCCTACAGCCCGCTCGGGCGCGGCATGCTCACCGGCCGCTTCCAGAAACCGGAAGACTTTCCGGAAGGCGATTTCCGCGCTCATCACCCGCGCTTTCAGGGCGAGAACTTCCAGCGCAACCTGAAGCTCGTCGAGGAAGTCAAAGCCATCGCCGCCGACAAGGGGTGCACCCCGGCCCAACTCGCACTCGCCTGGGTGCTCGTGCAAGGCGAGGACATCGTGACGATTCCGGGCACCAAACACGTGAAGTATCTGGAGGACAACGTGGCGGCTGCAGATGTCGTGCTCGACAAAGCTGAACTCGAACGTATCGATGCTGCCTTTCCGCTGGGCGCAGCGTCCGGAGAGCGTTACGCACCGGGCGGTATGAAGGCTGTCAACCAGTAACCCACCGGCGGTTGCCGGGTCCGCGCCCGACTTCCTATACTGCGAGTCTCCGGTCCAGGTGCCCTCGGCGCCTGCCCGCATCGTCAACGCTGAGGAGAACACCATGAAATCCCGCGCAGCCGTCGCCTTCGCACCTGCGAAGCCGCTCGAAATCGTCGAGCTCGATGTCGCTCCGCCCAAGGCGGGCGAAGTGCTGGTGCGCATCGTTGCCACCGGCGTGTGCCATACCGATGCCTTCACCCTGAGCGGCGAGGACCCGGAAGGCAACTTCCCCGCGGTGCTCGGTCATGAGGGCGGCGGCATTGTCGAGGAAGTGGGCGAAGGGGTCACCAGCGTCGAGCCGGGCGATCACGTCATTCCGCTGTATACGGCCGAATGCGGCAAATGCAAATTCTGCCTGTCGGGCAAGACCAACCTGTGCCAGGCCGTGCGCGCCACCCAGGGCAAGGGTCTGATGCCGGACGGCACCACGCGCTTCTCGCTCGACGGCAAACCGATCTTCCATTACATGGGCACGAGCACGTTCAGCGAATACACCGTCGTGCCGGAAATTTCCCTCGCCGTGATCAACAAGGAGGCCCCGCTGGAAAAGGTCTGCTTACTCGGTTGCGGCGTGACCACCGGCATTGGCGCGGTGAAAAACACCGCCAAGGTGGAAGCGGGCAGCACGGTTGCAGTCTTCGGACTCGGCGGCATTGGTCTCGCCGTGATCCAGGGCGCGGTCATGGCCAAGGCCGGGCGCATCATCGCGATCGACATCAACCCGGACAAGTTCGAACTTGCCAGACAGATGGGCGCCACCGACTGCGTGAACCCGAAAGACCACGGCGACACCCCCATCCAAGAAGTCATCGTCGAGATGACCGACGGCGGCGTGGACTACAGCTTCGAGTGTATCGGCAACGTCAATGTCATGCGATCTGCATTGGAGTGTTGCCACAAGGGCTGGGGCGAAAGCACGATCATCGGTGTCGCCGGCGCGGGCCAGGAAATCTGCACCCGCCCCTTCCAGCTCGTGACCGGGCGCGTCTGGCGTGGCTCGGCCTTCGGCGGCGTCAAGGGACGCAGCCAATTGCCGGGCATGGTCGAGCAGGCCATGCACGGCGAGATCGCCCTCGATCCGTTCATCACGCATACGATGCCGCTCGAGCGTATCAACGAAGCCTTCGACCTTATGCATGAAGGCAAGTCCATTCGCACCGTGATTCATTTCTGACATGGAACGTGTCGAATTCCACACCTGTTTCGGCGGCACGCAAACGGTCTGGACGCATGACTCGGAAGCGCTCGGCTGTCCCATGCGCTTTGGCGTATACCTGCCCCCGCAGGCTGAATCCACGCCATGCCCCGTGCTTTACTGGCTGTCGGGCCTGACCTGCACCGAACAGAACTTCATCACCAAGGCGGGCGCCCAGCGCTTCGCCGCCGAACATGGCCTGATTATCGTGGCACCCGACACGAGCCCGCGCGGTGCGAACGTGGCCGATGACGAAGCCTATGATCTCGGGCAGGGCGCAGGCTTTTATGTCAACGCCACACAATCCCCCTGGGCTGCGCATTACCGTATGTACGACTACGTGGTCGAGGAATTGCCGCGTCTGATCGAAAAACACTTCCCGGCCAGCCCGACAAGAAGCATCAGCGGGCATTCAATGGGTGGACACGGTGCATTGATCATCGCGCTCAAGAACCCGAAACGTTACCGGAGCGTTTCGGCGTTCTCACCCATCGTCGCACCCATGCGGGTGCCGTGGGGAGAGAAAGCGTTCACGGCCTACCTGGGAGGAGACCGCGACATCTGGAAAGCCTGGGATGCCTGCGAGCTGATCGCTGGCGGCGCCCGTATGCCGCAGATCCTCGTGGACCAGGGCATGGATGATGATTTCCTCGAGCCGCAATTATGCCCTCAATTGCTGCGTGCGGCTTGCGACAAGGCCGGCCAGCCGCTCGACCTGCGCCTGCAGCCGGGCTACGACCACAGCTACTATTTCATCGCGAGCTTCATCGGTGAGCATTTTGCCCATCACGCGCGGGCACTGACATAAAAACCCCATATTCGAGTGGTATAAGCCATCAATTGGCACGCTTCCACGCTACAACGATGAAGAAAACCTTACCCGCAGCCGTTCTGACTGTCGCTATCCTGGCCTGGCTTGGCTGCAGCAAAGCCGCCACGGTACTGGCCCCTGCACGGCACGGCGACTTCGCACACTACACCTTTGCGCTGACCTGGCAACCCGGCTTCTGTGCCACTGACGGCGGTTGCGCCGCGAGTCAGCCGACGAATGTCTTAATCGGCCTGCATGGCCTCTGGGCCTCGCGCCCACAGAGCCTGATCAAGCGCGGCGTCAGTGCGCCACAGTGGTGGCATCGAGGTTGCGATTATTTCCATCACAGCGACGGCAAACCACCCCTGTCACCCGCAACACGACAAGCCATCATGGCCGTCATGCCCCATCTGCGCCACAGCCTGCTGAAACATGAGTATGACAAGCACGTGCAGTGTTTCGAATTCGGCGCGGAACGGTTTTTCAAAGTGGCACTGCATCTGCGCAAACGCGTTGCGGACAGCGCCTTCGGACATTACCTCAAAGAAAGCGCACGGGGACATCGTGTAAAGCGCAACCGTATCGTCTCCGCCTTCCTGCATTCCTTCGGAACCCACAATCGCCGGGCATTGCAACTTCGCTGCGGGATGGACAAACATGGGCGGCACGTGCTGACCCAGTTATGGATCACCTTCCACTCCGGTGCCGTCAAATCGTTCCCTCGTCCTGCATCGCTGATGAACGCGCCGATCCCGCAGGATAATTGTCCGGCCGTGGTCTATGTGCCGGGTTGGCCGCCTGCCTACGGTCCCTGATCTGTATCTCTTTACCAGGTCCCCTTATTGGGCATCGACTTCCAGGGTTCGGCCGGAGCCAGCGCATCGCCCCGCTGCAACAATTCGATGGAGATGCCATCGGGCGTGCGCACGAAGGCCATGTGTCCGTCACGCGGCGGACGATTGATCGTCACGCCTGCGTCCATCAGTTTCTGGCACAAGCTGTAGATGTCATCCACGCGATAAGCGAGATGACCGAAATTTCGGCCGCCGTCATAGTCTTCCGGGTCCCAGTTATAGGTCAGCTCGACGAGGGGCGCCTTATCGTGCCGTGCCGCTTCCTCGTCGCCCGATGCAGCCAGAAACACCAGCGTGAAACGTCCTTCCGGCACTTCGCGGCGGCTGATCTCCACGAAGCCCAGCAGCTCACAGAAAAAATTTCGCGTGGCATCGAGGTCCGCAACGCGCAGCATCGTGTGCAGGTAATTCATGTGTCCTCCGTCAGAGAGTGATAACGGGTTTCAATCCCCAAGACCCGCCTGCTGGGCGGGCGGCCAATCCTTGACTAGGGTCATTACGGTGAATACCGCCAGCCATTAGCTTAGTACCATGATAAGTCTCAAGGGACACTCCCATGCCCCGCCCCAGAATAATCCGGCGCATTATCTGGATCGCCGTTGCCGCGATCGTGGTTGTCGCACTCGCCTGGTGGCTCACGCGCAGCAAACCCGTCACCGTCAGCGTCGCCACGCTCGCGCGCGGCACTGTCGAATCGATTGTTGCCAATACGCGCGCCGGAACGGTCACCGCCTGCCGCCGCTCCAAGCTCTCGCCCGCCATGGGCGGGCAGATCGAGCGCCTCGCCGTGAAAAAAGGCGAACAGGTGCACAAGGGGCAAGTGTTGCTCGAACTCTGGAACGAAGACCTCAAGGCACAGCTGCAACTCGCGCAGGATGAAGCACGCGTTGCCAAGGCACAGGAACGCTCCGCCTGCCTGGAGGCCGATAATGCCGGACGCGAAGCCGCACGCCAGCGACGGCTGCGCAAGAACGACATGGTATCCGTCGAACAACTGGATCAGGCCGAGACCCGGGCTAACACGACGGCGGCCCGGTGCACGGCAGCCAAGGCGGGCACTGAAGAATCGCAATCGCGTGTCAACGTAGCCAAGGCCAACCTCGAACGCACCATACTCACCGCTCCCTTCGACGGCATCGTGGCCGACATCAACGGTGAACTCGACGAGTACGTTACCCCCTCGCCGCCCGGTATCCCGACGTTGCCCGTCATAGACTTGATCGACAACGGCTGCTACTACGTCGAGGCCCCGATCGACGAAGTCGATGCCGCAAAGGTACGCGTAGGCATGCCCGTGCGCATCACCCTCGATGCTTTCGGCAAGCGGCCGTTCGCGGGCACCGTGAGCCGAATCGGCGCCTATGTCGTCGAGCTGGAAAAGCAGGCCCGCACGGTGGACGTTGACGTGAAGTTTTCTCCGGATACCGATATCCAGCAACTGCTGGCCGGCTATAGCGCCGACGTCGAAATACTCCTCGACCGAAAAGCGGACGTGGTTCGCGTGCCCACCGAGTCGGTCATGAACGGTAACCAGGTCTATGTCTACGATCCCGATTCGCGAAGCCTGAAGCTCACGACGTTTGAACCGGGAATTTCCAACTGGACCTGGACCCAGGCGGTATCGGGCCTGAAAGCGGGCGAACAAGTCGTAACCAGCGTGGATCGCAAGGGGATCGGTAACGGCGTCCGCGTGAGCATCGAACGCCATGCCCGCCAACCCTGACACGCCGCTCATCCGGCTGGAATCGCTTTCGCGTGACTTTCTGGTCGGCGAGGAAACCGTGCACGCGCTGGACGAGGTCACACTCGACATCGCCCGCGGCGAATACGTGGCCGTGATGGGGCCGTCGGGTTCGGGCAAGTCGACGCTGCTCAATATCGTGGGCCTGCTCGACCGCCCCACTCGCGGGCGCTACCTGCTTGACGGCGACGACACGACGACGCTGTCGGACACGCGTCAAGCCGCCGTCCGCAGCCGCAAGATCGGCTTTGTTTTCCAAGCTTTCCACCTGGTGCCGCGCCTGAGCGCCCGGGAAAACATCGAACTGCCGCTGATGCTGGCCGGCGTGGCCCCCGAAGAACGGCGACCGCGCGTCGAAACGGCGCTGGATTCCTTCGGCCTCGCGGACCGGGCGAGCCACCGCCCCGACCAGCTCTCCGGCGGCCAGCGCCAGCGAGTCGCCATCGCGCGGGCGACGATAACGCGCCCGGAGGTCATTCTCGCCGACGAGCCGACCGGCAACCTCGACAGCACCTCCGGTGCCGACGTCATCTCGACCCTCGAGCGGCTCAACGGTGAAGGGATGACGCTCGTGGTGGTCACGCACGATGCCGACGTAGGCGGCCGCGCGCGCCGGTTGCTGCGCTTCCATGACGGGCAGCTTGCGAGCGACGAGGAGCAATCACAATGAGCAGCCGCCAGGGGCTCGCCTTCGAGGATTCCGTCCGCTATGCGAGCCGGTCGGTCGGCGCCGCGCGCGGACGTACCGTGCTGATGACGCTCGCCATGGCCATCGGCGTTGCCGCCGTCATCGCGCTGACCGCCCTGGGCGAAGGGGCACGCAACTATGTCCTGGGCGAGTTCATGAGCCTGGGCGGCAACATCCTGACCATTTTCCCGGGACGCAACGAGACCACGGGCGGGCGGCCGCCGGTCTCGGGGGCTACACCGCGGCCGCTGACGCTCGACGATGCACTCGCGCTCACTCGCAGCGGACTCGTGCGCGACGTCGCTCCCATCGTGGTCGGGCAGGCGCCGGTCGCTTTCGGCAACCGGTCCCGCGACGTGACCATCCTGGGCTCCACGGCCGTTTTCCGCGATATCCGGCACGTCGACATGCAACGCGGCCGCTTCCTGCCGCGCGGCGATCCCTACGCGGCGCCGGCGGTCTGCGTACTCGGAACGAAACTCGCCAGCGAGATTTTCGGCAGTGCAGCGCCGGTCGGCCAGTTGCTGCGCATCGGCGACCGGCGCTTTCGAGTCATCGGCGTGATGGCCTCCAAGGGCCAGTCCCTGGGTGTGGACATGGATGACGTGGCCATCGTACCCGTGACCGCCGCCCAGGCACTGTTCGACACCGAGTCCCTGTTCCGTGTCCTGGTCGAGGCCCAGGGACGCGAATCCATTCCCGCCGCCAAACGTGCGGTGGAAGCGATCATCACCGCTCGCCACGAGGGCGAAAACGACGTTACCGTCATCAGCCTCGATTCCCTGCTCGATACCTTCGACCGGATCCTGTCGATCCTGACCCTCGGCGTTGCAGGCATCGCGGCGATCAGCCTCGCCGTCGCGGGAATACTGATCATGAACGTGATGCTCGTGTCGGTCTCGCAGCGCACGCGCGAGATCGGACTGCTCAAGGCCCTGGGCGCAACGCCGCGCGCCATTGCCAGGCTGTTCCTCGTCGAAGCGGCACTGCTTTCGCTCCTCGGCGCGGCGGCCGGCCTGGCGGTCGCCTACGCCGGCATCACGGTTTTCGGCATCCTGGTTCCGTCATTCCCGGTGACGATCCCGCCCTGGGCGGTCATCGCGGGTACTGGTGTAGCGGTGGCGACCGGCTTGGCGTTCGGCGTCCTCCCGGCCCGGCGCGCTGCACGGCTCGATCCTGTGGCGGCACTTGCAGGCCGTTGACGATGTTCGTCCGCGACATCTCCCGGTTGACGTTTGGCTCCGTAGTGGGCCAACGCATGCGCAGCTTTCTGACCGCACTCGGCATCACGGTGGGTATTGCGGCAGTCATGCTCTTGACCTCGCTGGGCGAAGGCGTGCGAGGATACGTCATCAACGAATTCAGCCAGTTCGGTACCAACCTGATCGTGGTATCGCCCGGACGCACGACCACGCTCGGAACCTCTTCCGCCGTCATATCGAACGTACGCCCGCTCAGCCTCGAGGACGCTACCGCACTCGAGCAATTGCCCCAGGTACAAGCCGTGGTGCCCGAGGTTGCCGGCAACGCCGAGGTGCAGTATGGCGGGCTCACCCGGCGCACCATGGTCTTCGGCGAAGGCTCCCAAATGCTGACCGTATGGAAGGCGCATATGGCCCTCGGCCGCTTCCTGCCCGCCGACGAACCGCGCACCGCACGTGCCTTCGCCGTGCTCGGCTCGAAGGTGCGCCAGGAGCTCTTCGGCGACGCCAACCCTCTCGGTGCGCGCCTGCGCATCGGCGGCGAAAGCTACCGTGTCATCGGCGTACTCGAGCCGAAGGGACAACTACTGGGCTGGGATCTCGACGATGCGGTCTACATACCCACCGGACGAGCGCTGGCGCTCTTCGATCGTGAAAGCTTGATGGCCATAGACCTTACCTACGATCCCGAGGTGCCGGCAACCAAGATCGCGGATCGCGTGCGCAAGCTGCTGACAGCACGCCATGGCAGCGAGGACATTACCGTCACCACCCAGGAAGACATGCTGGCCAGCCTGGGGCGGATCATCGACATTCTCACGCTGGCGGTCGCCGGTCTCGGCGGCATCTCGCTGCTCGTCGGCGCCGTCGGCATTTTCACGATCATGACCATTGCCGTGAACGAGCGCACCTCCGAGATCGGCTTGCTGCGTGCACTCGGCGCCACCCGGTTGCAGGTCCTGATGCTCTTCCTGGGCGAAGCGACACTTCTCTCTGCGCTGGGCGGATTGGCCGGCCTTGCAGTGGGTGCCGGCGCCGGAGGCTTGCTCGGATTGGCCATCCCGGCACTGCCGATCACGATTGCCTGGCGATATGTATTCATGGCCGAAGCCATAGCTGTTGCCATCGGTCTTGTCGCCGGCGTACTCCCCGCACGCCGCGCCGCACGTCTCGATCCCGTCGAAGCCCTCCGGGCCGAATGATAGAGAAGCGAAGACCTCCCACCCGTCACACTTTCCGGACAGATGACCCTCCAGCGCCGCCCATGGAATAAGAAAGTCACTGAGATTGGTTGATCCCACTTCACCGCTTTTTCTGTTTATGAAGCTAGTGGCGGCGTGACGCACTTTGCGGCGATACCCCGCCGGAACGTCACTCCGACTCTCAGAGGTCATCTTATGAAAATCGACAGACACGGCTTCCTTCAATCATCCCTGACCGCGCTGGCCGTGTGCCTCATGGCAATGTCCGGCCCGGCCTTGGCAGCACCGGGCGATATCGACCCGGGTTTCAATGGCGGCGCCCCCGCCTTGCTTGACTACAACTCCTCGCTGGACGGGCTGAAGCCTCTGGCTATAGCTACCGATCCCGCCAACGGGGACGTCCTCTGGGCAGGCGCCGACGTAAACTCGAGCACCACATCCGGCCTAATCGTCGCCTACAAGGACGACGGCACACTGGATACCAATGTTGCCGGCAGCGGCAAGATTTCCGTGAGTCCGTCCAGCATCGGACTCGGCGGCGCCCAGCTGATGTTCGAGAGTGTCGCCGTCGACAACCAGGGCCGGATTCTCGTCACGGGAACCGGCAGCGAATCAAGCGGTTTCGACATGGTGCTCGCACGCTTCAACCCCGACGGCACCCCCGACACGAGCTTCGGCACCAACGGCGTGGTCAAGTCGGCAATCAATAACGGCGCCCTGGGCAGCGGCTTGTCTCTGACTGCCGACGGACACATCCTGGTCACCGGCATGTCTGCCAGTACCTCGACCGCTGCCGCCTTGCTTACGCTCTGGCGCTTCAATGCGGATGGCTCGCCGGACACGAGTTTCAACGGCACCGGCCACGTACAGATCGACGGGATCTCCGTGGACCCCACGGCCGTCGACATCGAGAGCTTCCGCTGCTTCCCGGCCCTGCAACCCGATCGCAGCATCCTCGTGGGCTGCCAGCAGGCCGGCAGCGCCGGACCCTGGAAGATGACACGCTTGGCCCCGGACGGCTCGGTGGACAGCGGCTTCGGCACCAGCGGTTACTTGACGGGCGCGGTCAACCAGGAACTCGCCGGCCTGGCTTTGGCCCCCGACGGCGGATTCTATATCTCGCAAGAAGACCTGTCCGGTTCGTCGCACGGCTTCACGCTCCTCCGCTTCCTGTCCGACGGTTCGGTCGACACCGGCTTCAATTCCGGCAACCCGCTGGGAGTCAGCATTACCCAAACCACCCTCACCGAAGTCCCGCTGCCGCTGGCTGTACAGCCCGATGGGAAAATATTCGCAGGAGTGGTAAACGGCCAGACTCTTCTTGTCGAGCGTTTACTGGCGGATGGCAGCCCCGATACCAGCTTTACCAGTTCGGGATACGCCTCGTTTAACTTCCACAGCGTCGGCGGAAATACTTACGCGCCCCAACCCACAGCAGTGGCACTGCAAAGCGACGGGGAAATCATCATTACAGGCTTTACGGTGTATTCCACAACGGGCGTCAACCCGGTCGCTTTCACCGCCCGCTTCCTCAACAACAGCTTCGCTCTGACGCCCGGCGCGCCCGGATTCAACAATGTTGCAGCAGCACCCCTGGCTCAGGCCGTGACCTCCAACGCCGTCTCCCTCAGCGGCCTGAGCATCGGCTCCGAGACCAGCAACATCCACGTAGCCCTGTCGGTTCAGAACGGCCGCTACAGCACCTCCGGCAGCAGCGGCCCGTTCATGGGCTCAGCGAGCGGCGCGGCCGTCGCCTGGATCGGCTCGGCTGACAACCTCGCCCTGGAACAGATGACCCCCGCCACCCCCGCAACCGATACCGTTACCCATGTTTCCGCAGGGGGGTTCTGGGCACCCAACAACTATCAGGTTCTGCTGGGCACCGCTGCGAGCGCCGACTGGACGACCACCACCGACACGCCTCCGGTCGCCAATGACGGTACGCTCGACGCCACCGCGGGCCAGAATGCCAACGGCACGCTCGATGCGAACAACCCGGGCGGCGGGACGCTGACCTACAGCATCGTCTCCCAACCGGCGCACGGCACCCTGTCGCTGAACGACGCTTCGACCGGCAGCTATACCTACACCGCCAACAGCGGCTATTCCGGCAATGACAGCTTCACCTGGAAAGTCAACGACGGCGTCGCCGATTCCAACATGGCCACGATAGCCATCACGGTGTCGACATCGTCCAGCGGGGGCGGCAGCGGAGGCAGCAGTGGCGGCGGCAGCTCAAGCGGAGGCGGCGGAAGCCTTGGCGCTCTGACCCTGTGCCTGTTTGCACTGCTGTCACTGGGAATCACTCTTTTGCCTCGTTCCCTACCCAGGAAACGCTGAAACAACTTGGCTCCATGGCGGTGGCCGCATACCCCCTGCGGCTGCCGCCATTTTTTTGCGCCACGCTTCCGACGCCTGGCCTGAAGCACGCTTTTCCATGAGCCCATTTGCCGGGTTTTGCTGTTTATGAGATCGATGGCGACCCATTCGAGCCCCGGCACGTTGCGAAGCCATCCCCACATCCAACAACAGAGGATCTCGCAATGAAAATCATCCAGCGGCGCCGCGTGGCGCTTATATTGGCGATACTGAGCCTGTGCCTCGCGGCGTTGCCGGCGCTTGCCCGCGTTACGCCCGGCGATATCGATCCGGGGTTCAACGGCGGCACACCTGCCATTCTCGATCACAACTCAACCGGTCACGATCTATCGCCCACAGCCAGTGCGATCGACCCCATCAACGACGACATCATCCTGGCCGGTACCGACACGACAAGCAGCACACAGTCCGGCCTTGTCATCGCCTACAAGACCGATGGCACCCTGGACACAGCCGTGGGAAACGGCGGGATCATATCGATCACTCCGTCTTCCCTTGGCCTGTCCGGCACCACACCGGCCGTGATCTTCGCCAGCGTTGCCGTAGACAGCGCCGGACGGATTCTCGTAGCGGGCTACGGTGCTGACGACAGCACATTCGAAATGGTCCTCGCGCGTTTCAACGCCGATGGCACATTGGATACGAGCTTCGGCACCAACGGCATCGTCACCTCCCAGATCAATGCCGGCGCTGCCGGAAGCAGCCTCTCTCTGGCTGCGGATGGACACATCATCGTCGCCGGGATATCGGCGGCCACAGCAACAGGCACCGGCGCGTTACTGACCCTGTGGCGCTTCAATTCGGATGGCACTCCCGACACCTCGCTCAACGGCACCGGCCATGTCCAGATCGATTCGATCTCACTGGTAGGCGCGCAAGGACTCGATTCTTTCCGCTGTTCCTCTGCGCTCGAGCCGAATAATGACATCATCGTCGGCTGCCGGATGACCGGCGACGGGGGCCCCTGGAAGATTGTCAGCGTCAAATCCGATGGGTCCTCAAGCAATGTCCTGATCACATCCGCTCCCGGCATGTTGCTCAATGGCCTGGCCCTGGCGCCGGATGGCGGTTTCTACGTCACCGAGGTCGAGCGTGTGAGCAGCGGATACCAAAGCTATTTACTTCGTTACCTGGCTTCCGGCGCCATGGACCCCGATTTCAATGGCGGCAGCCCGGTCTCTCTCGGCGTGCTGGCTACGGATTACAGCGGCTTTATGCCCGTCCTCGTACAACCCGACGGCAAAGTTCTCATCGCCCTCAATATGGGCAGTTCCGGCTCCAGCACCGGCCCGCAAATCGCCATAGGCCGCCTATTGCCGAACGGTACCCTGGATGCCGGTTTTGGCGGCACGCCCATGCCGGGGATCGCAACCGTCGATTTCTCCTCGGCCGGCAGCGGCTACATCCCCTACCCGACCAACTTATTGCTTCAAGGCGACGGCTCCGTCGTGGCTACCGGCTCCGCGACCCCGAGCTCGGGTGGGAATGCAGCGGCCTTCGCGACGCGCGTCCTCAACGATGCATTTGACCTGACCCCGGATGCGGTCAGTTTCGACCCCCTGACCGACACCCCATTGGATCAGGCCGTCGTCTCCAACGCCGTCTCCCTGAGCGGCATCGGTATCGGCTCGGAAACCACCGGCATCGCCGTCGCCCTGCAGGTGCAAAACGGGCAATACAGCACCACCGGCACCAGCGGCCCGTTCATGGGCACGGTGGCCGGTGCCAATGCCGGCTGGGTCAAATCCGGGGACAGCCTGGCTTTGGCGCAACTGACACCCGCTACGGGAGACACCGACGCCTCGACAAATGTGAGTCTCGGCGGCTTCTGGGCGCCCAACAATTACCAGATTCCACTCGGCACGGCTGTAACCACCGCTTGGAACACCACTACCGACACGCCACCCACCGCCAACGACGCGACGCTTGCTGCCAAAAAAGACGCCGGCACCAAAGGAACACTTGATGCCTCCGCTGCAAGCGGGGTCCCGCTCACATTCAGTATCGTCACGACCCCGGCGCATGGCACCGTCACGTTGAGCAATGCCACCACCGGCGCCTATACCTACACGCCCAACAGCGGCTATACCGGCGCGGACAAATTCACCTGGAAAGTCAACGACGGGATTGCCGACTCGAACATTGCCACTGTCACCGTCAGCGTAACGACCAACGGCGGCAAGAGCGGCAACGGTTCAGGTGGTGGAGGCGGGCTCGCGGCCCTGTCCCTTCTGCTCCTCCTGATGCTGGCTATGGTCACGATCCGTTCCTACACTCAACGTTTTCCCGACCGCAAGTAAACGCTGGAGATCATCATGAAGACACTCTTTGCAGTAGTTGCCACGGCCGCCTGCGTTGCATTCGGTGCGCATACGGCCCGGGCCCACCCACGTGCTTACAAGCTGGTTTGCCGCGGCGGTGGCGACATGTTCATGAGCTATCACGACGCTGGCTCGTCGCGGTCCCTCGATATCGCGTTCCAACCCGCCACCACCGGCGCCAACCGGCAAGCACCCGGCCCGGGTGAATGCGCCTGGGTGGATCGTCCCGTTAACTCCTCCGAACCGCATCGCCTGCGGTACTACACAAGCGAACTGATCACGGACGTCAACGTGCGTAATCCGAACGAGCTGGTACTCATCGCCAACGGTACATCGCTCAACTATCTGTTGAACGGTGCCCGCAGCAATATCCAGTTCTACGTCTATGCCTACAACGGGGGCTTACCCTCCGCTCCGGCCCTGATCGTAACTCGCGTCGGCCCCTGAGCCGATATACGGTCATGCGCGGCAGGCCAAAGGGTACCTGCCGCGCATGCCACCCACCAAGCCCCCAAGGAGTGCAGATGAAGACTCGGCATAAAACGCTGTTTGCGGCGCTTTTAGCCTTGTTCGGACTGGGTTCCGTCAGTAAGAACACGGAAACACAGATACAGAAATACTTGGCGTTCTACTATCCCAGTAGCAATGACACCAGCTACGAGATCAACTTCGATTGGGGCACCTACGATATCTATACCACTGGATCCTCGATACCCGGATCCTCAGGTGAGGATGCATGCTATGGCGGCTATATCGTCGCTCGGCCAACTGTCGATCACGTTACCCCCGGAGAGCATTACTGGACTTATCTGGTGACGCCCGGCGGCAAGGTCTGGCGGCGCATGGATGGCGGCAACATACCCGCTTCCAGCCAGCGCAAGAAAGTCTCTGTATCGAACGAAGACAATTCCACGACAACCACCACGGTTACCATCGAATCACCCGCGGAACCGGTCATTGATGATTTTCTCAGGCAACCGGAAGCCTGGTCGAAATACGGCGTCCTGGTTGACTGAGGGAAGGGCGAATATAGGCTGCTGAGTACCGGCTCGCCCCGGAGCGATCCGGTATCGCCTGCAACCCAAGCGGCGTGCCTTCGAGACCACCCTGAAAAACCCATGTCCCGGATCTCTGGATCGGATCCGAGCCTTTTCGGCGGACTTCACAAATACATGAGCCCGTTCAGGGGCTTTTCCTGTTTTTGATCTGTAAGCGGAAATATCAATTCGATATCCGGATCTTTAACAGGAGAGCCACATGGCTGCCGTATCTATAGCTCGCTATCTCGCCGTTTTTAGTGTCCTGGTCACCCTGTCCTGCGGGGCCAACCCGGCGCAAGCCAACGCTGTTCCAGGCACCCTGGATTCCGGCTTCAACGGCGGAGTTCCAATCCTTATTTTAGACAGCTCGACCAACGACGACGCCGGCACAAAAACTGCACAGAACCCAATTAACGGCGACACCTTGTGGGTTGGCAGGAAAGGGCTGTCCGGCATCATTGGCGCCTACAAGCCCGATGGCACGCCTGAGACTGCTTTCGGCGGCAGCGCCTCAGGCCAAGCCTCCCTGTCGGCCGATGCGCTCGGTTTTGCCGGGGGGGCCGTGACCTTCCTTTCTCTTGTCATCGACAGCCAAGGGCGCGCAACAGTTGCGGGACTGATCGCCGCCAGCAGCGGCACATCATCCGCGCTTGTCGTTGCCCGCTATACGCCCGATGGAATATTGGACACCACCTTCGGCACAAATCATAGCGGTTTCGTTATCGAATCCCTGGGTAGCAGTATCATCGTTGGGTACAACATATCGCTGAGCCCGGATGGAACCATCCTTGTCACAGGCTCCGCCTCCGCTCCAGGTGGCAGTGGCTATGTGCTTTCGCTTTGGCGCTTCTTGCCCGACGGTCAGATTGATTCCTCATTTAACGGCAACGGCTTCTTACAGATCACGCAAATCACAAATCCTCACATACCGCATTGCTTTGCGGCACTGCTTGTCGACAAATCAGTTATCGCGGGCTGTCGTTACGACGCCGGAACAGCGTGGAAAATCACTCATCTAAAAGTCGATGGCAGCATCGACACCAACTACGGCACGAACGGCTTCATCACTGGAAGCGACCCCAACTGGTTGCTCGCGGGAATGGTAGCAACCCCGGCCGGCGGTCTTGTTATCTCCGAGATCGATTCATCTGCAACACCGAGTCCCGTAATCGTCCGCAAATACAGTGCCGACGGAACGTTGGACACCAATTTCAACGGCGGAGTGCCCCTGGAGATTGGCACAGTTCCCGACACGGGCATCCTGATCCCCATTGCACTGCAACCCGATGGAAAGATTGTTGCCATCGCTAGTGCTGCGACGGAGCTTGACGTCTACCGGTTTTCCCCGAATGGCACGCTGGATACCGGCTTCGGCTCGAGCGGCTTAAGCGTGATCAGCTTTACCGGTCTAAGCGGCAGTGACTACTCGGCCGGAGCTTATGACGTGGCGCTGCAGGGTGACGGCGGAATTGTGATTTGCGGCATCGCCTTGTCGGTGCCTGCAAGCACTCGTGCCGCGTTTGTGACACGCTTGGTCAATGACAGCTTCGACCTTACGCCAGATGCACTGAGCTTTGACAACATTACCAACGCCCCGCTCGCCCAGGCCATTACCTCCAATGCGGCCAACATAAGCGGTATCGGTATAGGCCCGGAAACCACCGGTATCTCTGTTGCGCTCCAGGTTCAGAACGGGCAGTACAGCACCACCGGCGACGGCGGCCCCTTCATGGGCACGGTCAGCGGCGCCAATGCCGCCTGGATCAAATCCGGTGACAGCCTGGCCCTGCTGCAGATGACACCCGATGCCACATCGACCGATACCACCACGCATGTCGTGGCCGGGGGGTTCTGGGCGCCCAATAATTACCAGGCTCCACTCGGAATGGGCACCCCTGCGGACTGGACGACCAGCACGGACACGCCGCCGACCGCGAACGACAGTACGTTGTCGAACACCGGCGGTCAGGCAAGCAGCGGCACCCTCAACGCCGACAACCCCAGTGGTGGATCGCTGACCTTCGGCATCGTCAGTCAGCCTGCCCATGGCACTCTGACCCTCGACGATCCGGCCACCGGCAGATTCACCTACACATCCGCCAGCGGCTATTCCGGCAGCGACAGCTTCACCTGGAAAGTCGATGACGGCGTGGCCGATTCCAATATCGCCACGGTAAGCATCAATGTCTCCGCGGCGGCCACTGGCGGCGGCTCCAGCGGCAATGGCAGCAGTGGCGGTGGTGGTGGCGGATTTGGACTGCTGCCCCTGTTCCTGCTCTCTGTACTTGGCCTTTACGCCCTGTTGCATCGCAGCAAGGTTCGTTTGGCCACATCCGGCACGGATGACCCAAATGCTGTTAAGCCGCTGTTTTCACTAAAGAACCGGCGCCACATGACGCTTTGGGGATGGGTTTTAAATATAAAAATCATGAAAAATACATCCAAAAATCAAGCGGCTCATTCTCTGTCCCTACAAACTGCACCCATAGATAACTGCGGAAACTGCCCGGCCTCACATCTTCATGATCGAGACCGGGTGCACAGGAACAGCACCTATGAAAAACATTAAACAACAAGAACCAAGCCTGAAACTTACCTTAAGGGAGAAATGAAATGCGAATTCAATTACGGCTCTTTGCAACCGCGGTGATCCTCGGGTCATCATTGGCCTTGTCGGCTTGCGGCGGTGGAAGCAGCGGGAGCAGCGGAAACGCCTCGACTCCGAGCGTGACCCGGTCCATCCTGTCCATCTCGCCAACTAATGCATTGACTGCGGACGGCGCGGCAACCGCGGATATCCGGCTGAACCTGCGAGACCAAAACGGCAATCCCGTCACCAACTCCAGTGCGACAATCACGCTACAGGCGGATTTCGGCAACCTTCAGTACACCAATACCAACGGTCACGTTACCGGCACGCTGACGTCCACCCAATCCGGCGACGACACGGTCAGCTTCTCGATTGACGGCTCAAAGTCTCCGAACACCGGGCGGGTCAGATTCGTAGCGGGCCCCCCGGACGCTTCCAAATCGAGCATCACGCTCCGTGTCCCTGGCAGCTCTACAACCGGGGCGCCGCAAGGCATTGCCGATGCCACCAGTCCACTGCTAGGGACAGTCACCTTGCGAGACCAGTATGGAAATCGCATTCTCCACGGCGGAGATTCCGTCATGATCACGACCAGCCTGGGCGCCGTAGGACCTGTGACAGATCATAACGATGGCACTTACACGGCGAACATCACATCCATCACGGCAGGTACCGAAACCGCATCTTTCGCACTCGGCACGAATACGCCGGCTATGCCGGGATCGGCAAAGGTGACCTACGCGACAGCGTCGGCCGGCGCGACGGCGAGCTTTGCCTCTCCCTCCGCGACCACGGCCTCCGTATACATGGCTCCGTGGACGATCCATAGCTGTAGCAGCTCCAACTGTATTTATTCGGATATTTACGAAGCGGATACGAGCGATCCCACGGGGTCCGTAACGCACATAGCCAGCGGCCCATTGATGTCCGCTAACTTCGGCGTCGTGTACCGGGCAAATTATGACCCTTCGACCGATACGGTGAAGCAGCTCGGACCGGCGACCCTCGTCTACGCCAAAGACAGCAGTCTCTACACACTCGACCTGACCACCCCGGGGGCGACGCCCGAGAGATTGTCCACGTTGTCTTTGACCGCCCTCTGTTTCGTTCGACTCATTGGGCCTTACGGCATCTCTTTTGGTAACTCGCCGGCGGGAGAACCGTCTCTTGTCTATGTAAACGGATTCACCAGCCCCGGCGCAAGCACTGCGGATTGCACCAGCGGCTCACCGCAGAGTTGGCTCGTGCCCGTCAGCGGCACGGCTACCACCGCGCCCGTCTCTGCCTCGAGTCTGCGCCTGGAGAACGTCAACGCCCTGGTGAACCCGACCAATGGCCACGTCCAGGGGCTCGTTCTCGTCGACGACAGCGGAGACCTCGACCTGTATTCCACGGATCTCACGCATCACACTGTCCTGCAGGCCGGTGTTGCACCAGCCGGGGCTCATGTCCAGGTGCTCAACGCAAGGGGCTTGCACGACACACTCATCGTGGATATCAACCAGACCAGCAGCGGGGTGCGCAGCGACGATCTCTACCGGGTCACAAAAACGGGGGCCACCCATTTAACGACCCTGTCATTCTCGACAGCTATTACGTATTTTGATACATCCCACTGCGGAAACTCGACCACACCCTCTGCGTACTTCCTGCAATCCATCGAGGATACCGCGGGCAATGTATTTTTCAGCTATCCGAACAGTTCGGGTTTTGAAATCGACAAACTGGGAGCTTCCGGCAGCACGCCCACCTCGGTGTACAACGAATCGTCGGGCTACTGCCTGGACGATACCGGGAATATGCCCATAGACACATCGGGACGTCTGATGTTTACGGAATCAGTCGCGCCGGATTCTGCTTACCCAGCGTCTGAACGTACGATATCCATCGACTCTAATGGTCCTGCCAGCCAGTCGCCGGTGACCCTTGCCAGCGACACCGCCGCGCTTTACCTGGAAATTCAATACTACTCCCGCGTCGCAGATAATGCCTGGATTACTGATTATCACTGTACCGACAGTGCCTGCTCGAACTACACCAACTCGGTGACCGTGGCCCATGCCGACGGCACGATCCAGCATGTTTTCAACAGCGCATCCATTGGTGGAGATGCACAACAGGGTTCCGTAGCGTCTACGGGAGAGACCCTTCGGAAATATATCGCCATCACTCCGCGTACCGGAACCTGCACGAGCACCGGTTGGGTGCTGTATGACCCGGTCACTCTCGGTCCGGTCGAGAGCCCGGATTTCGGCAGCGGAAATTGTTCGGACGGCGTATTCATGTATGGCCCCAACGATCAGTTCCTGCTCGGCAACGTGCATGACAGCGGCAATACGCAGGCCTATGCCTTCGCCCTGTTCGGCGTTACCGGGACAACGGCCGCGTTTGGTCCCTACATGGCCCCCTCGGGTTACTCCGGGCCGCGTGTCGTTCCCATGTATTAATCGATAAGACGCGGGGAGGGGCAAGCCCTGGTTTGCATACCCCAACGCCCCTCCCCCGCGTCTCGCCCCATGCCTCGACCCCATCCAAATCCCGCGCACCGAATAACAGCCCCCCGCACGCGGTGACAGCAATCACCGATGAGCCGGATTACGCCGTTTTCCGGTTTATAGGAGCAGGCGCCGTGGACACCTCGCGGCCTTCAGTTCCAAGCGAGAGGGAGTTTCCCGATGAAATTGCGATCTTTTCTATCTGTTCAGCTTTCCGTATTGAGCCTGCTTACGCTCCTGGCTCCTTCCGCATTGGCCGCGCCGGGCGATATCGATGCAGGCTTCAACGGCGGTATTCCGGCGGTGATCGATAACAATCCCGGTGCTGCGATCGGTTCGTTTTCCGCGGCAATTGATCCGGCCAACGGTGACACGGTGTGGGCCGGGATTGACTTCGGCACCGGTCAAACCGGAGGGATCGCCGTCTACAAGCCCGACGGTACGCTCGATAATGCGGTTGGGACCAACGGTCAGATCAGCCTGAGCGCAGACCAGGCTGGCGTTAGCGGCGGCGCCCTGTCCCTGAACACTATCGCCGTCGATGACCAGGGGCGGATTCTCGCCGGAGGCGTCGTCGTCAACACCAGTAGCGAATTCGCCATGGTGCTCGCACGCTTCAATCCCGACGGCACGCTCGACACCAGCTTCGGCTCGGCGGGAACCGGCATCATCACCAGCGCGCTCAACGGACATGCTTCGGCCAAGACTCTGGCGCTGACACCCGACGGTCACATCCTGGTAATCGGATCGGCTGCAAATACCGCCTTCACCGAGGCGCAACTGACGGTATGGCGTTTCAATGCCGACGGCACACCCGATTCCGGTTTCGGCGATAACGGTCACACGCAGATTGCCGCGCTCAGCAACAACTTCCTGGCTTCCGGATGCATTTCCGCCTTGCAGCCCAACGGCAAGCTGCTGGCGGTCTGCGACGAGACGGCAAGCGGTCCCTGGAAACTTACCCGGTTGAATCCCGACGGCTCGGTGGACGATGGCTTTGGAATTGGCGGCTTCGTTCTTGGCGGATCCGGACGCGAATTTGCCGGGCTGGCCCTGGCGCCGGACGGCGGCTTCGTTGTCAGTGAACTCGACACATCCGTTTCGCCTCACCCGATTACGCTGCGCCGTTTCCTCGCCGACGGCAACACCGATCCGAACTTTAACGGCGGCATCCCGTTCAACTTCGGCACGTCGGCCGGTTATGGCGACGCCATACCGCTCGCCGTGCAACCGGATGGCAAAATTCTTGTCGCCGCCAACGATAACGTCGGAACGGGCGCGCCCGATCTTCTTCGCGTCCAGCGTCTATCGCCCGATGGCACCCCCGATTCCGGCTTTGGCAACACCGGCGACCCCGGATTGAGCGTGTTCAGCTTCAGTGGCATCGGTAGCAATGACTACACCCCGTATCCAACCGCCCTGCTCCTGCAGGGCGATGGCAAAATCGTGGCCACAGGTTACGCCGCTTCCACGGCCGGCAGCAGCGAGACCGCCTTCACCACCCGTCTGGACAACGACATCTTTGACCTCACACCTGACGCACTTGTTTTTAGCAATGACGCCCGAGCCCCACTCGGTCAGACTGTCGCCTCCAACGCCGTATCGCTCACCGGCATCAGCATCGGCTCGGAAACCAGCGGCGTTTACATGGCGTTCGGCACCGATGGCAAGTACAGTACCAGCGGCAACAGTGGTCCGTTCATGGGCGAAGCGGAAAGTCTGAACCCCGCCTGGAGCAAGACCGGCGATAGCTTGGCCCTGGAGCAAATGACGCCTGACACCGCCGGCACTGATACCACCACGCAGGTCATTTATGGCGGCTTCTGGGCCCCCAACAACTACGAGGTTCCGCTCGGCAACCACACTACGACGACGTGGACGACGACCACCGATACCCCGCCCTCGGCCCACGATGGCACGCTTGATGCCACTGCCGGTCAAGCCGCCACCGGCACCCTAAATGCCGACAACCCGAGCGGCGGCAGCCTGGCCTTCAACATCGTTACGCAGCCCTCACACGGCACGCTCTCGCTCGACAGCTCAAACGCCGGAACATACACCTACACCGCAGACCGTGGCTACACGGGCGCAGATTCGTTCACGTGGAAAGTCAACGACGGGGTGGCCGATTCCAACATGGCCACAGTTGCCGTCTCGGTGCGTGCAGCTTCGAAGCCGCCCAGTGGCGGCGGTGGAGGCGGCGGCAGCTTCGCCGGACTTGCCCTGGCGCTGCTCGCCTTGCTGTGCCTCGGATTCCCGGGCATCCGCCGGCGTATCAAACATTTCAGCTAAGAGAGGAAAGCGGCTGGCTGCCTTTCTGGAAGAAGGTAGCCAGCCAATCAGGGCTTTACTTTTCTGCATCGTGACAATTCGAGACGAATCATTAAACGACGACTAACTCGGGTTCACCTTTTACTTGCTTAAAGAGGACTATCTCATGTCATTTCAACAAAAATATCGGTTCCTGATCCCTGCGCTTGGCGCACTTCTGCTGACGGCCGGCGCAATCCAGGCGGCATGGGCCGCGCCCGGCGACATCGATGCCGGTTTCAACGGCGGAGTTCCGGCCATAATCGACAGTTCCGGTAATGACGTCCAGGCAATTGAAGCAGCCGTCAATCCCGTCAACAGCGACATTATCTGGGCGGGCAACAACTATGACGACACCAGCCACGCCACAACCGGACAGATCGCGGTTTACAAGCCGGACGGAAGCCTAGACACCTCTGTAGGCCGAGGAGGCATTATCCCTTTGACCCCCACTGACACGGGACTTCTCGGCGACGATTTAACTTTTACTGCCGTTGCCGTAGACGGACAGGGCCGGATTCTCGCCACCGGATACGTTTCGTCGTCTTCTTCCGCAGCAATGATACTCGTGCGCTTCAAGCCCGACGGCACACTCGATACCAGCTTCGGTCCGAGCGGCAACGGCGTCGCCAGTAGCACGCTCAATAGCCTTGCGCTGGGCACTGATATTTCGCTCACTGCCGACGGCCATATCCTGGTGACCGGTGATGCGCCTGATGCCAGTGTGCTCGAACAACAGCTTACGATATGGCGCTTCAACGGCGATGGCACGGCCGACAGCAGCTTCGGCGACGGCGGCCATGTACAGATTGCGTCCATCGCAAGCGACCATGCTCATTATTGCCTGGATGCCCTGCAACCCGACGACTCGCTTATCGCCGGTTGCCTCGCAACCGGCACCAGCAGCACGCCTGGACCCTGGAAAATCACGCGCCTGAACACAGATGGCTCCGTGGACACGAGCTTCGGCGCCAGCGGTTATGTCACGGGCAATACCAATATGGCTCTTGCCGGCATCGCGCCGGTACCGAATGGCGGCTTCGTAATCAGCGAACAGGACACTTCAGCTTCGCCAAATCCCGTTGATTTGCAACGATACCTGGCCGATGGGTCGGTGGACTCAACCTTCAACGGCGGCAGTCCTGTCTCTGTAGGAACGTCTTCGTTTGAATTGCTGCCGCTTACGGTGCAACCCGACGGCAAAATCGTTGCCAGCATGAATGACAATGTCGGCACGGGGGCGCCCGATCTGCTCAAGATCATGCGCGTGCTCGTCGACGGCACGCCCGATCCCGATTTCGGCAACACCGGTGACGCCGGTCTGAGCGTCCTGGACTTCAGGGGTATCGGCGGCGTCGATTACAAGCCCGAACCTACTGGGGTTCTGTTGCAAGGCGACGGCAAGATAGTCGTTACGGGTGAGGCCAATTATCCGACCAACCATTCTGCCGCTTTCGTCACCCGCATTGACAATGGCGCCTTGACCTTCACCCCCGACACGGTCTCGTTCATGGACCAGACCGATGTCGATACCGGCGTCACCATCACCTCCAACGCCGTCACTGTCTCCGGACTCACCGACGGCGTGAGCGTTCCGGTGAGCGTCAGCGGCGGCGAATACAAAATCAACGACAGCGCCTGGACTTCCCAGCCGGGCATGGCCCAAAACGGCGACCAGATCGCCGTTCGCCACACCTCATCCAGCGAGAACAGTACTTCGACCACCACGACCCTCGCCATAGGCGGTGAAGTCATACCCAATAACAACTCCACCATGCTCGGCACACCCGTCTCCGCCGACTTCACCTCGACCACCAAGGCCGCCTCCACTGGTGGCGGTGGCAGTGGCGGGGGTAGCACCGGCGGTGGTGGCAGCTCCGGCAGTTCCGGTGGCGGTGGCACGTTCGGCAATCTCGGCCTGCTGTTGCTCATGGGCTGCACCCTTCTCGCCGGATTGAAGCGGCAATGGGCAAAATCCTGAATGCGAGCAGTTTGCCTGCGTAAGCAACGGGATCGACCTTTATGTCGTTTATGACTGGAGAAAGGCCTCGGCTGGCGGCGTCGGATGCCAGCCGAGGTGGACCTCCCATTTACAAAACACGTCACGGAGCGCTTAGGGATGAAAAATTTATCTTTTAGAAGTTCACCATTTTTTTGGATTTATGAGTTAGCCGGATCCTTGAAGCGGCGAATCATGTCGACCGCGAGAGGATTGAATGGCATTTACCGGAGGTATGTATTGTGGGTATTAAACAATCGATGCGGAGAGCGGGCCTCGCGTTCGCGGTTTTTCTCGTGAGCGCCGGAATGGCCGCCGGAGCCGGGCTCAAATACGTCTCAAACGGCATGGCGAACGCTTCACCCGCCGAAGTCTATCTGCGTTATATCGAAGTGCTCCATAACGCACAATCGCTGCCTGAGATTTTCCCGTTTTCGCCTAACCCGAAGGCGCAGAACATGAAAGACCTGGAAACCCTGTCACCAGAGCAACGCAAACAGGGCCTGGCAGGCATAAAGGCGATGTCTCTCAATCCCGAAGGCGCGAAGATACTCAGCCAGAAAATAACCGGGGATACTGCAATTCTGGAAGTTCGCGGATTGTCGCCGGGAATGAACGGAAAACTCGAGGCCACATGGGCCACGGTAAAGATGATCCGCCGGCAAGGGGAGTGGAAAATCCTTAGCCAGGCACTGAGAGATACTGAAAAGCCGTCGAATAATTGATCAGGTCGACAAAGAAAAGGGACAGGGCAGACTTGCGTATTCGAAAACTCTGTTTTGATTTGGAGGTTTCTCTGCTTCTGCGACTCACTCGCCGTTCCTGCAACGCCTCTTCCGCCCGACTGGGGAACAGGAACTCAGCATGATCGGAATGCAAAAATCCGCCCGGATTCCGGC
>CAZPJI010000004.1:0-76479 GCA_964586925.1 uncultured Gammaproteobacteria bacterium | reverse complement strand
TCCGTCATTTCAAGCCGCAAAAAGGCAAAGATGACTGGACCTACTTGATTACGCCGGATGGCAAAGTATGGCGGCGTATCGATGGAGGAAGTATCCCAGCCAGCGGTCATCATCGAGGAGGCACGAGCGATCCATCGATGTTGATTGCACGTTTCAAGCCCGACGGCACCCTCGATACCAGTTCGGGGCTGCGGCGGGAACAGGGATCGTCACCGATGCACTCAACGGGTATGCCAGCGGCGATGGCGGCGGTGGCAGTTTCGGCGTCATTGCCCTCGCACTGCTCGCCTTGCTGATCGCTCGCGTTCCGTTAATCTGGGCACGATCGGAACGTAAAACAAGACCTGAATCTTGATACGTAGCACTAACTTGAATAGCTTTTACTGAGGAGTTTTGAATATGCGCACCAAAACCGTGACTTTAGCCTTTCTCTTTCTGGCAGCCTGCTTCTCTGGCACAGCCTACGCGGGACCTACGTCTTACTACTGCACTTCGTCAGGCCACTGCATAGCGAAGATCAAGCGGATCAACGTCAACCGGGGTGATATCAGCTTCACGCTGCAACTGCCGGCCTCGCAGCTCGACAAGCTTCCGTGCGCGGCTGGAGCTTCCGTCGTCAACTTTCGCCTAACACCCATAGACGAAGGCAATAAACGGTACGAGCAGATGTTCAAGATGGTCACGCTGGCTGCAACCCGACAGATTCCGGTCGAATTGCTGGTGGGAGGTGGCAGTTATGACTGCCAGCCCCTGGCAATCGCGCTGTCTTTCCAACGCGGCCGGTAAGCCTCTGTCAATTTTCCGGGTGCCCCTGCTGCTGCGCTAGCGGGTGGCCCCGGAAGCTGACAGGCCTGGTGTGTGGGATCATGCCTACATTTATTAAATATTTGCTTATACAAGTCAGCGGCATGTATGCCTATAATTATTCCTGCCTGAGAACATCGCGACTCTCGCGAAAGACGGATTATGGGGCGGGAAGAAGAAATAACGCGCATGTTGCATTCTCTGGGGCAGGGAGACGAAGCCGCGCTGGACCAACTCTTTGCTTCGCTCTACGGTCATTTGCACAAAATGGCCCGTTCCCAACGCCGTGGCTGGTCCGGCCAGGAGACCTTGCACACGACGGCGCTGGTGCACGAAGCGTATCTGAAGCTTTCCGACAGCAACGCCCTGAACCTGTCGGATCGCGGGCATTTCTTTGCTGTCGCGGCACGGGCCATGCGGCAAATTCTCATCAATCATGCCGAAAAGCGATGCGCTGCGAAACGCGGCGGGCGCCAAGAAGACCTGCCCCTGGAAGAAGAGCGTTATGCGGTAACCGGCGCCGAAGAAGAACTGCTCGCACTGGATGCTGCCTTGAACAAGCTCGAAGCGCTCGGAGAGCGGCAATGCCGCGTGGTCGAGTGCCGTTTCTTCGCTGGCCTGAATGTGAACGAAACGGCGGAAGCCTTGAACATCTCGCCCGCCACGGTAAAACGCGACTGGTCGTTGGCAAGTGCCTGGCTGGTCAGGGAACTGTCGGACGCAGGCGCCTAGCCCACGCAGAGAGCATGGAGCAGCGAAATGGATGAGCGCTGGCAGCATATCGAGTCGCTGTTCACTCAAGCGGCATCCCTGAACGGCGAAGAGCGCAGACGCTATCTTCAAGAGCAGTGCGCGGGCGATCCCGGACTATTACAGGAAATAGAAAGTCTGCTTAATGCAGAGACCCAGGCCGAGGACTATTTCACAAACTTGGCACGGCGTGCCGGCCTATCGAGTCTGGCGGACGATGCGGCTGGCCAACTGGTCGGCGCTTACCGCCTGCTGTATCTGCTGGGACGCGGCGGCATGGGTGCCGTCTATCTCGCCGAACGCGCCGATGAACAATTCCAGAAACGCGTGGCCATCAAATTGGTCCCGATCGCGCTATGGGGCGAGGAAGCGCGCCAACGCTTCATACAGGAGCGCCGCATTCTAGCCCGTTTGGAACATCCCAACATTGCACGCCTGCTCGACGGCGGAGTGAACGCCGATGGCGTGCCCTATCTCGTTATGGAGTACGTGGAAGGCCGTCCCATAGATGCCTATTGCGACGAGAACGGATTGGATATCGAAACACGGTTGAAGCTGTTTCTCGAGGTCTGCGAGGCCGTAGCCGATGCCCACCGCAATCTTGTCATCCACCGTGATCTGAAACCCGGCAATATCCTGGTGGCTCGCGACGGCATGTTGAAGCTGCTCGACTTCGGTATCGCCAAGCTGGTTGGGCCGCAAATGGAATCCGGAGACAACCTCACGCGCCTGGGCTCGCGGCCGCTGACTCCGGCCTACGCCAGTCCGGAGCTTCTGCGCGGAGAAGACATCACCACGGCGAGCGACGTCTATGCGCTTGGCGTCCTGCTCTACAAACTGCTGAGCGGGCAACTGCCCTATGCGCTATCCGAACTGAGCGAGGCTGAATCCATCCGGAAAGTGTGCGAGACGACACCGCCGCTGCCGAGCCGCGCAGTGACGAGCGAGAGCAAAGCCATCGAACCGTCTCTTGCCCACCTGCGACGCAAATTAGCTGGCGATCTCGACATGATCACCATGATGGCGCTGCGCAAGGAACCGGAACGGCGCTACGGCTCCGTCGAACAGCTGGCCGACGACATTCGGCGTCACCTCGCCGACAAACCGGTCCGGGCTCGACCGGACACCGCGACCTATAGGTTCTCGCGCTTCATCAAACGCCATCGCGTTGGCGTAGCGGCAACGGCAGCGCTGATCGCATTGGCAGTCGCCTCGGGCGTGTTGATTACCACTTACGCCATCCGCGTGACGAAGCAAAAAGACCAGATTACCCAGGAGCGCAACAAGGCACAGCAGGAAGAAAAATTTCTTACCGGCCTATTCAACGGCGCCGATCCTGGAAATGCTCGCGGAAAAACAATCACAGCCCGTGAATTGCTGGATCGCGGTGCCACACGTATCGAGAAGGAACTGGCCGGGCAGCCGGCCATTGAAGCGGACATGCTGGACCAGCTCGGCACGGTGTATTCGCACCTGGGCCTGTACAAAAAAGCCAAGCCATTAATCGAAAAATCGCTGCAATTGCGCAGACGGCTGTACGGCGAAAATGACCTGAATACGGTCACCGCGATGTCGGATCTTGCGTCCGCATATATCGGGATGGGCGATTACGCCGCCGCCAAACCACTCCAGACGAAGGCGCTGGAGATCACCGGCCGTCTAAAGGAGGACTCGTCCGCCCAGAGGGCGAAAATCCTGGTTGGCATCAGTAACCGGCTTTTCTTCGAGGGCAGGTTCGCCCAGGCCATCCCCGATCTGGAGCAGGCACGTACCCTCGAACGTCGCCTCGGGAAAACCGCTACCAGTACCTATGCCTACATCCTGCAAAGTCTCGGGGTGGCACGGAAACACCTGGGCGACTACGCGGCGGCGGAGAAATACGATCGCGAGGCACTCGCGCTGCGCAGAAAGCTTTATGGCGAGATCCACCCGGACGTTTCGGAAAGCCTCAACGACCTGGCGGTGCTGGTGGGTCAGCAAGGCAGGCTCGCAGAAGCCGAAAAACTTCTGCGTGAGTCACTGAAAATCAAGCGAAAACTATACAAGCAGGGTGACGATACAACGCTGATGACGATCCACAACCTGTCACGGGCATTGCAATTGCAAGGCAAGTTGGCAGAGGCGGAGTCGTACGCTCGCCAGGCGGTCGAGATGGCTTCGCGCATCTGGGACAAGCCCGTACAGGACACAGGCGTCATGTATATGGGGTACGCGCATATTCTCCTTGCAGAGAAAAAATACGCTGCTGCTCGTGACGCAACCCAAAAGGCTCTGGCTATCTACACAGGCCTTGAACCGCAGAACGTTCCCCACATAGCCGCCGCCCGGTTCGTTCTGGGTGAAACTTATTCGGCGGAAAGGAAATTCGGGGAAGCCGAGGGTCAGTATCGCAAAGCACTTGCCCTCTACGAGAAAAATTATCCCAGTGACGATTGGCGGATTAGCCGTGTCCGCAGCGTACTTGGCGATTGCCTGCGCGCCCAGAAGAAATATGGCAAGGCTGAGCCTTTGATGGTTGCCGGCTACCAGGCACTAACCACTAAACTGGGACCGGACCACCCCCAGACACAAGCCGCATTGCGGCGTCTCGTCGAGTTTTACCGGACCACGGGTAACGCCGACAAGGCTGATCACTATCGAGCGCTGCTCGACCATCATGCCACCCCGGCCGCCACGTCCTCGTCGCATCCTACGGGTTAAGGACCTCATGCCGGGATTTACGTTTGTGGCGGCAAAACAAGCAAAATCGCAGGCTTCCGATTGAGCCCTTCGCCCGGCATTTCCTGTTATCGACACAAAAGCCAAACAATATCCACGTTTTCCAGCTATAACTAGCAAGGAGTGATTGCTATTCCAATCGCTCATAAACCGCAGACTTGACCGCAATTGCCGCATTGTGCGTCATATGGATCATTAAACCCGGAACACAGGAACCTCGATGAAACGCTTCTTTTTATCGTCAGTCATTGCGCTTCAAGCACTTGCGTCGCTGGGTGCGTCAGCCGCGACGCCACCGCAGTTGAAACACCTCGACGCCTACGTCCACAAGGCCATGAAGCAATGGCAAGTGCCGGGCCTGGCAGTCGCCATAGTCAAAAACGGCAAAGTCATGGTCGCCAAGGGCTATGGCGTGCGCGAATTGGGCAAGCCGGGGAAGGTCGATGCGAATACGCTGTTTACGATCGGTTCGGTCAGCAAGCAATTTACCGCGGCGGCACTCGGCACGCTCGTCACGGCAAAGAAACTGAAATGGAACACACCCGTCGTTGATGACATCAAGCGTTTCAAGCTTGCCAGCCCCTACGTGACACAAAACATCACTTTGAAAGATCTGCTAAGCCATCGCAGCGGCTACTGCGATCCGCTGGAGATGTGGTACACGTCGGACGACACCGTCGCAAACGTGATTCATCGCCTTCGCTACCAGAAGCCCGATTACGGCTTCCGCGCGCACTTCTGCTACAACAACACCATGTACCTGACGGCGAGCCGGTTCATCCCGGCCATTACGGGGGAGAGCTGGAACCGGTACGTCACGGACCGCTTTTTCAAGCCGCTGGGCATGACTCGCACCAACACTACCGAAAAGGCTGTCGACGCTGCATCCAATGCCGCGTTGCCGCATGCGAAGGTGAATGGCAAGGTCGAAGTGATCAAACGTTACTGGGCCAACAACATGGATGTCTTCGCCCCGGTTGGTGGGATCAATTCGAGCGTCAACGACATGAGTCATTGGCTGGAGATGCTGCTCGCAGACGGCAAATACGATGGAAAAACGATTCTAGAACCAATAACCATCCAGGCGATGGAAACGCCCGAGATGTCGATTCCACCCCACACCTGGATCGGCGGCTGGTTGCGCACGCAAACCCCGGGCAGCCATTTCTATGCCTACGGCTTCGGTTTCATGCTGCAGGATTACGGCAAATACAAAGTCGTCTGGCATGCCGGCGATATCAACGGCATGGCCTCGGCAATGGCGCTGGTCCCCTCCGAGCATCTGGGCGTGGTTGCGTTCACGAACATGGATCAGAGCCGGGCGGCGGAAGGGGTCGTTTTCGACGTGCTTCAAGCCTACCTCGGCCTACCCCGCCGCGACGTCAGCAAGGCCCTCTATACCTACAACAAAAAGGCAATGGACAAGGCGAAAAAGGCCGAGAAGAAACTCGCTGCGACCTGCAAGACGGGAATACACCCGCCGCTGGCACTGTCGGCCTATGCCGGCACCTACAAGGACGATTTTTACGGAACGGCCAAGGTCTCCCGGGCAGAAGGCCACCTGGTGCTCCGCCTGGGAAATCCGCGCTTCACGGGAGACCTCCAACCTTGCCATGGCAACACCTTCCGTGTCGTCTGGCGCTATCGGTTTTACGGCAAAGCCTATGCGACGTTCGAGCCCGATGCTTTGGGAACGGTGAGAAAGATTTCTTTTGCACTGGGACCCATGCATTACGAACGTCCTGACGAAAAGTCACAGTGATCACTTTCGGGAGTCGGCACGGCCGACGAGAACCATTCCCGCATTCCAGAGGAGTCTCTACCATGAGAAGCACGAGCGCCCATTCACTACAGCGTCACTTCCTTCGCGCGGCGACCGCCGGAGTTTCACTATTGGTCCTGGCCATGTTCGCCGCACCGTTGCACGCGGCTTCGGCAAACGACAAAGGCAAGGCAGCCAGCACGCCCCAGTGGATCCACCCGGCCATCCCCGGCTTCGGCGGCGTGCATCCGCGACCCGACCTTCCCGTTCGCCCGAATCCGAAGGAAAACTACAAGATCTTCGTGGACGTCGTCACGGGCGACCGCAATCCTGCGGGAAGGTTCTATTCCCTGATGCGCCTCGCCCGCCTGGTGAACCTGATGGCTTACGCCAAAGTGCCCTCCGATCATGTGCACATCGTGGCGCTGCTGGACGAACAAGTCGGCTATGCCGCGGGTACCAACGCTTTCTACAACAAGGCATTCGGTGGCGATAATCCCAACCTCGCCCTGGTTCACGCGCTCAAGAAGGCGGGCGTGACAATGTTGATTTGCAGCCAGGGCATGGCCGAAAACAACATCCCCGACGGTGCGATCGACCCGGACGTGACCATCACGCTGTCCGCATTGACCGACATGGTGGTTTATGGGCACAAGGGCTACACCTACATGCGCCTCTAGACTGCGGCCTTTTTCGTATTCGCGCGCCGGCCGCAGTGGGTGCTAGTATCTCAAGCTCTTGACCGTTCCCGGAGACGCGCGCATATGGCGAAGGGCAGCCACGATTACGAGCAGGATCCGCGTAATGCGGAGATCAAGATCAACATCAACGGCGCCCTGTTTCCGCGTGACGAGGCGAAAGTCTCGGTCTTCGACAGCGGCTTCATGCTGGGTGACGGCGTCTGGGAAGGCCTGCGCCTGCATGAGGGCGGCCTGCCGTTCCTCGACCAGCACCTCGACCGGTTGTACGAAGGCGCCAAGGCCCTCGACTTCGATATCGGACTCGATCGTGACGAGCTGACTGAACGCATCGTGGAGACACTGCGCGCCAACGGTATGCGTGACGGTGTGCATATCCGGCTGATGGTCACGCGCGGTGTCCGGGCCACGCCCTACCAGGACCCGCGCGTGATCGTCAGTCCGCCGACGATCGCGATCGTGCCCGAATACAAGACGCCCCTACCCGAGACGACGGAGAAGGGCATCCGCCTCTACACCGTGCACGTGCGGCGCGGGGCGCCCGACGTGCAGGACCCGAAACTCAACAGCCATTCCAAGCTCAACTGCATACTCGCCTGCATTCAGGCAACAAAGGCCGGCTACGACGAAGGCCTGATGCTCGATCCGCACGGTTTCGTGGCCACGTGCAATTCCACACATTTCTTCATCGTCCGCCGCGGCGAGGTCTGGACCTCGAGCGGAAAATACTGCCTGGGCGGAATTACGCGCGCGAACGTCATCCGGGTGTGCCGGGAACAGGGCATTCCCGTGTTCGAAAAGGATTTCAGCCTGACCGATGTCTATGGCGCGGACGAAGCCTTCGTCACCGGCACCTTCGCCGGCGTAGTCCCGGTACGCGAGGTCGACGGCCGCATCCTCGGCAACGGCACACGCGGGCCCATGGCCGAGCGCCTGCAGCGGGATTACCACAACCTGCTGGTCCGGGAATCCGCAAACGGAGTGAAGATTTGACCCGACCCGTGCGGATCGCGATGTGGTCCGGGCCACGCAACATATCCACGGCGATGATGCGCGCCTGGGAGAACCGGGAAGACACTGCGGTCACCGACGAACCGCTGTACGCGCATTACCTGCTGGCCACCGGTGCGCCGCACGCGATGCGCGAGGCCGTGATCGCCTCCCAGGACAACGATTGGCGCCGCGTGGTGCAAACCCTGACCGGACCCGTACCGGACGGCAAGGCCGTGTGGTACCAGAAGCACATGACCCAGCACGTTACGCCGGACATGGGGCTCGGCTGGCTGCAAGGGCTCACCAATGTGTTCCTGATCCGGGATCCCGACGAGGTCGTGGCTTCGTTCGCCCGCCGGCGCGAAGAGCCGGCCCTCTGGGAACTCGGCTTTGAAATGCAGGCGCGCCTGTTCGATACCGTAGCCGAACAAACGGGCGCCACTCCGCCCGTATTCGATGCCCGCGACGTGCTCGAAAACCCGGACAAATCGCTGCGCACCCTGTGTGCGGTCGTGGGCGTGGACTTCAGCGAACGCATGCTGCACTGGCCATCCGGCCCCCGCGAGAGCGACGGCGTCTGGGCGGAGCACTGGTACGACTCGGTGCGGGCTTCGACCGGGTTTGCGCCGTACCGGCCACGCGAGATCTCTTTGTCCGGCGAGTTGCAGCGCCTGGCCGATACCAGCCGACCGCACTACGAACGGCTGTACCGCCATCGCTGTCTTGCATGAGCCGGCCCAAGGCTCGCGGTAAATTACGCAAGGAGGCCGGTGTGACCGGCCTCTTGCTGGCGGGCGTAACGACCATGATCGGCTCCGGCTGGCTGTTCGCCCCGATGGCGGCGGCGCGCAGCGCGGGACCGCTCAGCATCGGCACCTGGATCACGGCCACGGTGGTGATCGCGCTGCTGGCCCTGGTCTACGCCGAGCTCGCGCCGATGTTTCCGAAAAGCGGCGGGCTCGTGCACATGAGCCTCGTCAGCCACGGCCCGCTGGTCGGACGGGTGTGGAGCTGGATCCTGTTCCTGGCCTATGTCTCGATTGCACCCGTGGAGGCCATGGCGGTCGTGACTTATGCCGACAGCTATATCCACGGGCTGGTCGATCCGCAGACCCTGTTACTTACTGCGACCGGCGTCTGGGTTTCGATCGGGGTTCTGGCGGCCATGACGGCACTCAACTTCATGGTCTTAAGGCTGGTCCTGTTGTTCAACAGCATCGCGACCTGGATCAAAGTGTGTACGCCGATCGGCACGATCGTGATCCTGCTGGTGTTCTCCCACCATGACTCGAACCTCGCCGTCGCCGCAGACACGCCGCATCCCTGGGCCGAGATGTTCGCCTCGGTGTCGACCGCCGGCGTGTTCTTCTCGCTGTTCGGCTTCCGCCAGCCCATCGACCTGGCCGGGGAAGCGAAAAACCCGGCACGCGCGTTGCCGATCGCGGTGCTCGGTACCATCGTCGCGGGCGCCGCCATCTTCATCCTCCTGCAGTACGCATTCGTGACGGCGGTCCCGCCCGGACAACTCGCCGCCTCCGGGTGGAGCGGCCTGTCCTTCGGCGGCGTGGCCGGTCCATTCGCCGGCCTGGCGCTGGTGATAGGCGCCTCGCTCTGGGCGACGGTGCTCTATGCCGATGCCATTGTCTCGCCGGCGATGTGCGGTTACATGTGGGTGACCACGACACCGCGGATCCTCTATGCCATGGGCGAGGAAGGCCTGTGGCCGCGCTTCTTCACCCGCGTGAACCGGCACGGGGTGCCCTGGACGGGCGTGCTCGCCACCTTCGCGATTGGCACCCTGTTCCTACTGCCGTTCCCCTCATGGCAGAAACTGGTGACCTACGCCTCTTCCGCCACCGTGCTCTCCTACGGCATCGGCCCGGTGGTGCTGCTCGCGATGCGCCGCGCCCAACCGGACCTTGCCCGCCGTTCCTTCCGCCTGCCGGCACCGCGGATCATGGCATCACTGGCCTTCATCGCCTCGAACTTCGTCATGTTCTGGGCGGGTTACGCAGCATTGAGTTTTCTGCTCGCGTTGATCGCCGGCGCATTCGTCTGCTACCTCGCCTTCCGGCTGGTCCGCCGCAACGGCATCGGCGACCTTGCCGCGTGGCGTCCGGCCTGGTGGTTGCTCCCGTACTTCGCAGGCATGTGGCTGATCTGTTACTTGAGCCCGGCATCCATGGGCGGAACGGGCCTGTTGAATATCTACGAGGGCATGGGCACTGTGATAGTTCTCTCGCTGCTCACTCTGCAACTGGCCTTGTCGTGCAAGTTGCCCGATGCGCAAATCGCGGAATCCTATCGCCGCGTGGTGGACACCCCCCCCAGGGCATAAAACCGCATCCCTAGCTGTATCTGCTCGTATCAGTGCCCGTCAGATGCGGTCGTAACCCTTGCATCATTGCGCCAGAGGCCTGACTGGACCGTGCCGTTGGCTTTTGTCTCGACGCCGTAGCCATCCCTTTTGTCGTTGGCCCAGTGGCCCTCGTAACGGTTGCCATCCGAATACACCTGGATACCGTAGCCACTCCTCATGGCTTGGCTCCATGCGCCCTCGTAGCTCTGCTTTCCATCGGACCAGGTGTAGATGCCGTAACCATCCTTATGGTCGTTGGCCCAGTGGCCCGCGTAGCGATCGCCACTCGCGTACACTTCGACACCATAGCCTTCATTTTTCCCCGCGGCCTCGTAGCCTGCATAGCGCTCGCCCGTCGGCCAGGTGAAGATACCGTAGCCATTCCT
Source organism: uncultured Gammaproteobacteria bacterium (assembly GCA_964586925.1). Taxonomy (GTDB): domain Bacteria; phylum Pseudomonadota; class Gammaproteobacteria; order JAKDMP01; family JAKDMP01; genus JBAUSV01. The sequence continues at coordinate 66,009 of CAZPJI010000004.1, read as the reverse complement.
CTTGTTTTGGCTCCATGCGCCTTCATAAGTGTCTCCACCCGAATAGCGTTTAAAGCCATAACCAGTCAGATCGCCTTGGGTCCAAGCGCCTGCATAGCGGTCGCCTTTGGCCCAGCTGAAGACACCGTAACCATTCTTCTCATCTTGGCTCCAAGCACCTTCGTAACTGTCTCCATCCGAATACTGTTTGGCGCCGTAACCATTCATCTTGCCTTGGGTCCACGTGCCTTCGTAGCGATCGCCATTGGCCCAGCTGAAGACACCGTAGCCGTCCCAGGTGTTATTACGCTCTTCCCCTTCGTAGCGATCGCCCGCATCAGGGGAGCCTGGCGGGAAAACATAGACGCCTAAGCCATTCCGGACATCGTGGCCTACGGCTATTGCGTTACGCCGAGCCTGCAGGGCATTAGTGCTTGCAGCGCGTGCTTGCGTTTGCGCCTCGGTAGCTCTTTGGAGCGCCACTGCGGCTTCCTGTTCGGCGTTTTCGGCTTGCCGCTGAGCGGCCAGGGCACTGGAACTTGCCGCACGCGCTTGCTTGGCGGCTTCTTCCGCCTTATGACGGGCCGCTTCGGCTCGGCGTTGCACCGCTGTCGATACCCCCTTCTGACTGCTCACAGACACTGCCGCATTCGTCGTACCCGCATGCGCGCCGTATATTGAGACTGGGAAAAGCGAGAGCACGCCAATCACTCCCAATGCAACAAGAACCCCCTTATGTCGATTCATTTTCAGATCCCTCCTGAAGCTATTAAGGAATAAACCTTTAGCTCGGCTATGAAGGCCTGTCACGGTTTTAAATATAGAACATTCAAGGCGGCCTGTAACCGCTGATGAAACCCGCATGTTGCTGAAAAGCCACAATTCACCGTCCAGCCAATCGTGGCCTGATAATGAAAATCAGCAGATTCTATTTTGAGCGTTCCAGAGGCCAATCCGGATCGTCCTAACAATCGGAATGGGTCGCTAGCCGCCGGCCGTGTCCAGGGAAGCCGGCACTCGGGCATCCGGGGTGTCGAGTTATGAATCCGCGCGAATCAGGCGGGCGGCGTTTTCGGCGATGAGCGTCGTGGCGATGTTCGTGTTGGCGCCGATCAAGGTCGGCATGACCGAAGCATCGACGACGCGCAGGTTTTCGATGCCGTGCACGCGCAGCTGCGGATCGACGACGGCTCCCGCGTCGGTGCCCAGGCGGCAGGTGCCTACGGGATGGTAGATCGTCTCGGCGCGGGATCGAACCAGTTCATCCAGCTCGTGATCCGCCTCGGGAATGCTGCGCGGAATGAAGGGGCGTAAACGATAGCCATCAAAGGCGGGTTGGCGAAGAATCCCGAAAACCTTTTGCAGACCGGCCTTGAGCGTATCGAGGTCAGCCTCGTCCGATAGATAACGTGGGTCGATGCGCGGCGTGACCAAGGGATCGGCCGAGTCGAGGCCGATGCGCCCGCGGCTCTTCGGATAGAGCCCGCAGACATGCAGAGCACAGCCGGGAAACAGGACGGTGCGCACCAGCTTGCGTCCGTGATCCTGCTGCACGGCGGGCAGGAAATGCAGTTGCAGGTCGGGGTGATCCAGCTCGGGGTGGCTACGGATGAAGCCGCCGGCTTCGGCGAGATTGCTGGTAAAAGCCCCCCTGCGATGGAATGCGTAGTCCCAGATTGCTTTGGCGCGCGCCGGCAGCTCACGGGGACTGGCTGAGATTCCTCCGCCGTTCGCATAGCAGACCACCGTTACGTCCAGGTGATCCTGTAGATTCCGGCCGACACCTTGAAGCTCGTGCCGCACGTCAATGCCGAAGGCCCGCAATTCTTCCTGTGGGCCAATTCCGGACAACATCAATAAGTGCGGACTGCCGATGGCGCCTGCGGACAGAATGACTTCGCGACGCGCCATGATCGACTGAACACTTCCATCCCGCCTGCGCACACGCACACCGGTCGCACGACGCGCCGCGTCCAGCTCCACCCGGAGAACCTGTGCATCAGCCAGGATGTGAAGGTTGGCGCGCGTCCGGGCCGGATCGACGAAGGCCCGGGCGTTTTCCCAACGCTCCCCTTCACGTTGGAAGACCGGGTAGAAACCGATCCCGTCTGGCCGGTCAATATTGAAATCGGGCAAGCCCGGATAGCCGAATTCGCGCGCCGCCTCGACGAAGGCCTGCGATATGGGGTGCCGGTAACGCAAGGGCGATATAGCCAGGCGATTCGGCCCATCCCCCTCCGGAGGGACGCAAATCCGATCCATGAGCGGTGACAGGGATGCCCAGCTCCAGGCCTTTCCGCCATAGGCCGACCAGGCATCGATATCGGCGGTGGGGCCACGTACGGCACACATCGCATTGATCGAGGAACTGCCCCCCACGACGCGCCCGCGCGGCCAATACAGTCTGCGATTACCGAGTGCCGGCTGGGGCACTGTTTCGAAGCCCCAGTTGTAGCGCCGCGAACGCAACAACAACGGCAACGCTGCCGGAACTCGAAGCATCCAGGAGGCAGAATCCGGACCCGCCTCGATCAACAGGACTCGCTTCTCCGAATCGGTTGACAGGCGCTCTGCGAGCAGGCAACCGGCCGACCCCGCGCCCACGATGACGAAGTCAAAGCTACTCTCGTCCGTTGCTTTTGTCATGTTTTGTTTCACACTCACTCATCACAAGAGTACACTGCAGGTGTGCTTGACTGACAGAGGGGCTACGAAGTTGAGCGCACGAGCAGGGGATGTTCAGCTTGAGGATATCGCCATCCGTACGGATTTACACGCTCGCGACATTGCCCGCATCGTCCAATTGCATGGTCCCCTGTACCAACAGGAATTCAGCTATGGAATGGCCTTCGAATCTTATGTATCTGCTGGACTCTACGAGTTTCTGAGGCATTATGATCCACACCGCAACCGTTTCTGGCTCTGCGAACACGCCGGTTCCCTCATCGGCTGCCTGGGCCTGTTGGATCGAGGCAATTCGGCCCAACTACGTTTTTTCCTGATTCACCCACGTTACCGGAGACTGGGGCTGGCCCGCCAGCTGCTGGATAAGTTTTTCGCTTTTATTCAGGCCTGTGGCTATACCTCGGCCTACCTGTGGACCACGCATGAATTGACAGCAGCTGCGCGCTTGTATACCGCCTATGGCTTTCTAATCGCCGAGGAGAAGACGTCCAATGCCTTTGGCAAAGTTTTGGTGGAGCACAAGTACATCAAGGTAATGAACGAAGCGTCCAATAACCGATAAACACATCCCAAACCACACGTTGTACGGCGCCCGCTCCTGGTTTCCCCAGGGCCCTGCGGATAATGCCCCCAACGTCGGGCTCGACTGCAGCTGCTCCCCGACAGAGTGGTTGGGTTATGCTTTCCGGCAACCGGAATACCGGCATATGGCATGCACGTACAAAATCGCCACTATCCGTTACTCGCTCTGATCAGCCTGTTCGTCGTCGTTCTTACGGGGTGGAATTGCGTGCTCTTTACGCAATTGTCCGGTGTGCCCTTGGCGCTCGAGAACATCTCGCCTCATCACGCTCGCATCGCCCACCTGCACAGTCTGCCGATGCCCGCAGGATTGCACGCTGGAGACCGTGTCGATTTTGCGCATCAGAGCACAACTGCCCGTATGGACTTGCTCGCCAGCATCGACATGAACAACATCCGCCAGGGGCATGCCCTGCCACTGGTCGTGACACTCAAAGACGGGCAATTGCGTCATATCCGCGTTTCCATACAGCCGCTGGGCACGGATCCGGCAATGCGAAGCATGAGCTATCTGGGTATCGCCTGGTCGATTCTCTCATGCCTGATCATCCTGATTACGTTGTGGCGCGGCCGGGACCGGGCAGCATGGGGCATTGCAATCTGGGCCATTGCGTTCCAATTCGGCATGGCCTTTAACCTGGCTCCCGCGTCAGACCAACTGGGTTTTGGTCTCGGCTTTGCATCGCAAATTTGCTATCTGGTCGCCCGCGTCGGCTTTTTCGTCATGGCCTTTGCCATAGCAGGGCCCGCGTTGGGCTCGACCAGCCGACGCACGTTCATTTATGTCTTCCTGGCTACGTTGCTGCTCGGCTACGCCTATGAAGTGTCATCGGTTCTGACCTTTGTCTACGGGGCAATCCTGATCCCCCAGATCGCCTCCGTACTCTGGGATTTGCCCTATGTCATCGCAACAGTGCTGCTTCTGGTCGGCTTTCACAATGCACAACCCGACTGGAAACCCCGCTTGCGCTGGATGTTCTGGAGCGCGGTAATCATGGTGCTCGGCATCCTGCTAAGCAATGCGCCGCTACTGGGCTATCCCTTATCCAATCTGGTTGAAATCCTGGCCTATTTCTTCGGATTTTCAGGACTGCTCTATTCGGTATTGCGGCATCGCGTGGTCGACATGTCATTCGTTATCAATCGGGCGATCGTGTACAGCGCCACCTTGACCTTCGTTGTCGGTATTTTCATTTTGTTGGAGAGCTTTCTTGAGAAGCTTGCCATATCGGAGAAAGAAAGCCTTGCGCTTGAACTCGCAGTTCCCTTGATTATCGGATTCTCGCTGGAAGCCATACGCAAACGCCTGGAAAGTATCAGCGAACGTTTTTTATTCCGGCAAAAATTCAAGAACGAAAACGCACTCCGCGCCTTCGCGCGTCAATGCGCCTACATAGAAAACCCCGATCACCTGCTCGAACAGACACTGCGCGAGCTGTGCACTCACACGGCTGCCCCCGCCGCGGCATTCTATTGGCAGGAGCGGGACGCCTACCGGCGTATCGCCACCAGCGGCATACTGTCTTATCCCCTGACAATGAGCATAGACGACCGGGCTTTTGTCGCTCTGCGTTCCGAACGCTCGGAAACGGATCTTGAGAATCTCAGCAGCGACTTGGGCAATGACGGACTGCTGTTGCCGATGACCGTGCGCGGAGACCTCCTGGGTGCCATCGTGCTGGCCAACCGGCCCGGTGAACATTTTCCACCCGACGAGCGGGAACTGCTTGCCCATCTCGTGCACGAGGTTGGCAGCGCCATGCATGCCCTGCACGCCCGTGAGAATGCACGCTTTGTGTCTGCGGTGGCCAACGGCAAGCTGGCAGGGGCCGACATTACCGCACGCGCCCGGGTGCTGAGCCAGCCGGAATGAGTCGACTCGGCCTCTAATATCGTATTGATGCCTTGCGGCCTCTCCTCCCGGAATTGCCATAATCAGCCCAAAAGGACTAATCTTAGGGGATACAACATAAAAGCTTCGTATCTCGCTAGGGAACCCCGCCATGCTGACCGCAAAACAAATATTTCAGGAGAATGTACGGCTTCTCCGCAGCAAAGTCTCCAAACAGGCCATCATCGGCACCATCATTGCCAGTATTACCGTTGTGGTCGCAACGCTGCTCAGCGCTTATTTCAGCAACCACTATGAACTGACGCTTGCCAGCATCATCCACGCCCAGGCTACCAACCCCGTGCTTTGGTTGCTGGATGCAACACCTTTCATATTCGGCTTCTGGGGACAATACACCAGCACTGTGATCGCTTACGAAGCCGGCGCTATGGTCATGGATCAAACCACCGATCTGCGCAGCCGAACCGTTGCGCTTGAAAAGCGCATCTCGCACGAGTCCACCCACGACCAGCTCACGGATCTGCCCAATCGAGTACTTTTCGTTGACCGCCTCGAACAGGCGCTGCAATTGGCCAACACTGAAAAGATTGAAGTGGCGATACTCCTCCTGGATCTGGACCACTTCAAGGAAATCAACGACTCACTGGGCCACCATAGCGGCGACCGTGTATTAAAAAGCGTTGCGACACGGATCCGTAATGCGGTCAGCGATTCGGTGACCGTGGCCCGCCTCGGCGGCGACGAATTCGGACTGATCCTGCCTCGGCTGAGAAAGGAGGCGGATATCCTCTCCACCGTCAAGGCCATCCGCAAGGCCCTGGAAGCACCCTACGCGCTGGAAGGGCTGAGCTTGTCGCTGGCCGCCAGCATCGGCGCCACCTGCTTCCCCGCCCATGGCCGCGATGCGGACACACTGATGCAGCGCGCGGAAGTGGCCATGTACTGGGCCAAGAAGGACCGCAGCGGGTATGCCCTGTATTCGCCGGAGCAGGACAAATCCAGCCCGCATCGACTCATCCTGCTGGGTGAACTGCGCCAAGCCCTCCAACGCAAGGAACTGGTGTTGCAGTACCAACCCATCGTTGATGCACATACCGGGAAACTGAGAAGTGTAGAGGCGCTGGTCCGCTGGCAGCATGAACGCTACGGCATGCTTCTGCCCGACGAGTTCATCCCTCTCGCGGAACGCAGTGGATTCATCCGCGAACTCACCAGCTGGGTCCTGAGGGAGGCGCTGCGCGACATGGCCGACTGGCACGATGCGGGCAAGGAACTGAGCGTCTCGGTCAATGTCACCGCGGCCAGTCTGCTCGATCCCGAATTCGCCAATACCGTCTCCGGGATGCTGGCCTCCTTCAAGCTGCCGAAAAACGCATTGACCCTGGAGATGACAGAAACTACATTGCTGACGGATCAGGAACGTGCCTACGATACGATCACACGCCTGTCGGAACTCGGCGTACAAACATCCATAGACGATTTTGGCACCGGATATTCTTCTCTTGCCTATCTACGCAGGTTGCCTGTCAGCAGCATCAAGATAGACCGCATGTTCGTCGCCGACATGGCACGCGGTACAGATGGCGAGGTACTGCTCAACGCCATTATCCAGCTGGCCCACGCCCTCGATTTGCATGTCACGGCCGAAGGCGTGGAGAATTCGGAAGTGGCGGCCCGCCTCCCGCGCCTAGGTTGCGACGCACTGCAGGGATTCGCCATTAGCGAACCGTTGCCTGCTGAGAAGATCGCACACTGGCAAGGGCGAAAAACACCTTCCGCCTCTCGGTCACAGATGGCCTGAACCCAAGCCCGCAAGCCGCGTAACGGAAATTGGCTGAAACCCTTGGGGAGATCATCATTGCCGGCGTTGCCGGACCTGCAACCTAGACCGCTTGCATGCCGGTAGCAATGCTGCGACAAGTCCTTGGCATCCGCCGGCCTGGATGACATCCACTCTGCTGGTTGATGAACGGCATCAAATCACCCTGCCACGACGTTTCGTATACACTGCTGTCTTTGTTCGCGGCCGGGGCTCATGCACGATCTGTTCAACGTTGTCCTTCTGGGCATCATCGAGGGCATCACCGAGTTTCTCCCCATTTCCAGTACCGGACACCTCCTGATCGCAGAACACTGGCTAGGCGCCCGCTCCGACCTATTCAACGTAGGCATCCAGGCCGGCGCCATCCTCGCCATCACGCTGATTTACCGCCGCCGCCTGTGGGATTTCCTGACCCGCTGGCGCGAGCCCGAGACCCGCGACTATCTCCTCAAGCTCATCGTGGCATTCCTGATTACGTCCGTTATTGGCCTGGTCGCGGTAGAACTCGGTTTCAAACTGCCCAAGAACATCGGCCCGATAGCCTGGGCCCTGATCATCGGCGGCGTGTGGATGATTGCTGCCGAGCAGATCGCCGCGCGTCGACCACCAAGCACGCGGATCACTTGGCGCGTAGCCATACTCGTCGGCATTGCCCAGATGGTGGCCGGTATCTTCCCCGGCACCTCACGCTCGGCATCGACCATCTTCGCTGCCATGTTGTTCGGCACCAGCGACCGCTCCGCAGCAACTGAATTTGCGTTCCTGGTCGGCATACCGACCATGTACGCCGCCACCGGTTACGAACTGTTCAAGACCGTGCATCACCACGATGTATCGCAAACGCATTGGGGCGCGCTTGCCGTCGGTTTCATAGTGTCTCTGATTGTGGCTTTCATCGCCGTGAAATGGTTACTCGGCTATATCCGCACGCACCGCTTCACACCGTTTGCGATCTACCGCATCCTGCTCGGCATCGCCCTGCTGCTTTTCATTCCGATGGGATAGACAATAAGAACTGTACAAGAACCTCCGTTTTGCCTTGATCCCCGGGCGATAGAACGATACTCTCAGTAGCCGGCGCTCCTGCGTGCACCGGTACTGACAAAATCAGGGAGGATTTTGTGCAAGACTCCACAACTAGCCCGGGAGCGGCCATAACCGGCCCTCTTTCTCAGACGCGCCACGGATGAAATTCCTTGCCGTGATGGGCTTCATAGCTTGCGGACTTATCCTTATGCTAGGCATGAGTCTCGTTCCGGAAGCCCGGGGCGCTACAGGCATACCCCACGGCATCATTGTGCTCATGGTTCTGTTTTACCTCGCAGGCAGCATCTTTTTCCATCTCGTGCCATCAATCCTGCCGAGGCGTGCGGCGCGCTCGTTAAACGGCATAGAGAAATAGTGCGACCTTGACACGATTGCGGCTGTCTCTGAACTTCAGCACAAATTCAGAAATATTGCGGCATGCTGATGATTGTGGCCATAAGCGTGGCCTTGTTTTGCATGGTTATTGCAGCAGTAGCTATTCCATTTACGGCCGGACGAAGGCACTGGATCCGGCTGAAGTGCCGTCATTCATCACACCAAAGCAGTCTCGATTGTTTGCCGTCCCAGAAAAAAACGGCGGCTTGCCTGAAGTTGCGAGCCAGATCCATGGCCGCGGCGGGATCGATGCCCAATACCGCGTAAGAGGGTTCCGTGTGCGAGCCATCTTCGCTGCGGCCAATGGCAGGATAGTAGGGCCAGCGCGCTTCCTTGAGCGCACTCTCCAAGCGCAGGTTGGCCTCCTTGTTGGCCGTTTCTGAGGGACGCTCAACGCCCGGATTCCACGCCGTTATGATGGCCAGGGGACTGCCCGGTGGCCGCCCCCGGTGTCTGGCGTGAAGACGGAACTCAACCCGTCCAGCGGGGAGTTCCGCGACATACACCGCGCTCTCGTAGGCACGCGCCAGGCTGGCGCGCGTCGGGTTCACAGCCAGCGCTTGCGGCGGAAATACGCCAGCATGGCAACGGCGATTACGAGCATGACGCCCAGCGCATAGAAATAGCCGTAGCGCCAATGCAGCTCGGGCATGTTCCAGGGGCTCGCGGTATCGAAGTTCATACCATAGACGCCCACTATGAAGGTGAGCGGCATGAATATCGTGGCAATGATGGTCAGCACTTTCATGATATCGTTCATGCGCTGGCTGACGCTCGACAGGTAGGTGTCGAGAAGGCTCGAAGCCATTTCCCGATACATCTCCACGAGATCGATGATGCGAGCGCAATGATCATAGGTATCACGCAGGTACAGGCGCGTGGTTTCGCTGATCATCTGCTCGCCATCACGCAGCAGGGTATTGATTACGTCGCGCTGTGGCCACCAGGCACGGCGCAGCTCCACCAGTTCCTGTTTCATGTAATGAATCTGGTTGCGTAACTCCCGGGTGGGCGCCTCGAGCACGTCTGCTTCCAGCACATCCATGCGTTCGCCGAAATCCTCCAACAGCGGAAATCCTTCGTCGATCACCACGTCGAGGAGTGAGTAAAACAGGTAATCGGCGCCGCGCTCGCGAAACATTCGCTTGGTTTGCAGCCGCGCCTTGATCGGTGCAAAGGTATCGCCGTCGCTCTCGTCAAAGGAGATGACGTAGTTTGCTCCCAGGAAAAAACTGCACTGGGAAGTATGTAAGGCACCCTCCGCGTCCCGGCGGGGTTTGTTGAGTACCACGAAATACTGGCTCTCATAGGCCTCGAACTTGCTCCTTTGCCCATGACCCATGACATCCTCCATGGCCAGGGGGTGCAGATCGAAAGCCAGGCCCAGCTCGGCCATCAACTCGGGGGTCGGGGCGCCTTCCACCTGCAACCAGGTTACTTCGCCCGGCTTGGCCGAGGGCTTGCAGTCGTCGACCGTCGCGTCGACCTGTTCCTCCACGCGCTCGGCGTCAAAGCGGTATAGGGTGAGGCGGGCCGGCGGCCGTGGCGGTTCACCCGGTTCCACCCTGTATTCCAGTGTCCCCGGTGCCGTACCGGGGCGGTGGTAGGTACCCAACAGCCGGCGTGAGGAGCGTACGAAGGCCACACGTGATTGCCGGGCGAGCCGGCCGACCGATACCGCTTTGCGCTTGTTTCTCATGGCCCCAGTATAGAAAACGCGGGATAAAAAATCAGTCCGCCGCCGCTTCACCTCAAGGCGCCATCGGGCGATCCCTGTCCTTATCGACAATGCAGTAGAAGCCGAAGGGCTGATCACATTCGTTGCGGAGCTGGTGAACCTGCAGGGGCGCAACGTAGGCGATATCGTCAGGCTTCAACGCCAATCGCTCCTCGTCCATGATCACGAGGCCCTCGCCACGAGCGCCGATCAATACATGCGTATGCACATGCTTTTCGAGGCTGGTGTAGCCGCCGGGCTCCAGTTCAAAATACCGCAACTCGAAACTGCACGGCTCGCCCTGTTTGCCGACCAACTCGACTCTACGCACTCCCTGGAAAGGCAAATTCCCGCTGGTCTTATAGCGCTGATTTTCACGCGCCGCCCAATTGAAGTCATCGGATACCGGCAATAATTTGCGCACATCCGCGCTTGCGCCGCTGGCGGGCAATTCACAGGCTGACATCCACGCCGCTTCCGGTTCTTCCAGCCGCTCTTCGAAATGCGTTTTCATGGCATCCAGCAAACGCCGCGTGCCTGCTTCGATCCCGCCTGCTGCGCCGTGGAGCGAACCGCCCAGCAACCACACCGCTTCCGTGCCGTAACACCGGGCCAAATCCTCGACCTGCTCCGTGTGCAAGCCGCCGCCAGGTGAGGGCAAAGCACTGGCCAGTCCGCCCAACGGATCTTGCAATGCCGTTGCGATGCTCTTGCAATCATCGTAGTTCACATCGAATCGCCCGCCGGGCGAGGGAAAAACGGAGATATCCGCACCAGCCATGCGGAATAAAGTACCCAGCAACACCGCGTGCGAAATACCTTCCTGCTGGCCATTGGTGTAAGCACCGGACAGGGCAGGATGCGCCATGAACAGCAATTGGTAACGTTCGGCCAGTGCGCGGGCACGATCCAGTCCCAGCACCAGGGGGCACAGCAGAGCCCCGGCGAGGCCGCGTTGCTGTATGTACTCTGCGCGGCGTTCCAGCTCCGGGTCCGGGCCTGACAGGTGCGGGAGGTAGAGGCAGCGTCGGCCCGTGGCCGCATTGGCCTGGTCGACAGCGTCAGCGCAGGCATCGACGTGGGCGCGGAAACCGTCGAAATCCCTATGCACCAGGTTTTGATCGTCCTTGACTACATCCCCGCCGCCCAGCGCAAAGGCTCCCGCCAATGCAGCGAGTTCCGCGAGCGGAAGGCCTCGCGGTTTCACGGCCGTAGCCAGAAGCGGCCGGCCATGGACTCCCGTCAATCTGCGCAAGCCGTCACTTCCGTAGCGTGGGCCATGCCAATCGGTCAGCAACGAAGCCGGCAAATTGGCATCGAGCAGCCGGATACCGCGATACATGGAGATGTTTCCATACAGCAGGTTGAATAACTGACCCAGTTGGCCGCAGGCAAGGTCGACCGGAAAGTCGATGTGCACCCGCTGCGCCCCCCCCTGCTCGGGGTCGGGGATAATCGCCTCGACGTGTCCAACGCACGCCTCGGCAGGAGTGCCTGCAACCTGCGCCGGGGGTAATTCCACGGTTTGCTCGTAAATAACGGCCCGCGCGATCCGGGCCGCTTCCGCAGCCGTTCCCTGCACGCGGTAAGTGGCGCAGATCAGATGACTGTCCATGATGCCCGGCAATTCCATCAGGAGGATACCGCCGGCACGATCCGAGGTTCCGGCTGCAAAGTCACCCCGAAGCGCTTGGTCACTGTCGCCTGCACCTCCCGGGCCAGGGCCAGTAGTTCAGGACCCGTCGCCTGCCCATGATTGACCAATACCAGGGCATGGCCTGCATACAACCCGGCATCGCCCCGGCGCACGCCCTTCATCCCGCATTGCTCGATCAACCAGGCGGCCGACAACTTTACGCCGCCGTCCGGTGGCTGCGGATAATTGGGTAGATCGGGATACTGTGAACGCAAGCGTTGCGCCTCCTGTTCGCTGACCACCGGGTTTTTGAAAAAGCTGCCCGCGTTGGCGATCATTTGAGGGTCGGGCAGCTTGCGCAAACGTAACCGCTCCACTGCCCGGGCCACGTCAAACGCCGTGGGCTCGCGCACGCCCAGGGATTCCAACGCCTCCTGCACACCTTGATAATCCAGACACAGGGCGCGTCGCCGGGACAACACCAACTCGACGTGCGTAATAATGTAACGCTCGACGTCGCGTTTGAAAACCGAATCACGGTACGCAAAGGCACAGTCATCCGGCCCCAATGTCACGCGCCGCGATGCCTGCCGGTCCCAGGCTTCTACCCTGGAGACAAACTCCGACAACTCGACGCCGTAGGCGCCAATATTCTGAACCGGTGCAGCACCCACGGTACCCGGAATCAGGATCAGGTTTTCCAGACCTGCGTATCCCGCCTCGAGAGACCAGCGCACGAAACCATCCCAGGACTCCCCGGCCGCGACGCGGATCCGGCCCTGGTCCGTTTCCTCGATGCCGCGCGTTGCCAACTGCAAGACGGTGCCCGGAAAATCGCCGACGAATAAAATATTGCTTCCCGCGCCGAGAACAAACAAGGGCAAACCCGCCGCTTGTGCTGCATCCAGGACTTCCGGCAGGTTGTCCGCATTCCGCAGGCGTACCAGGCTACGGGCACGCGCGGGCACGCGCAGCGTGTTGGGAATCGCCGCGTCCGGCTCCCACACGGCTGCGCTTTGCGGTGCGTGCGAGGGCATTTTGTCCTCCATGAGTGCTGACTTTAGCTCAATGGCGCTGTTATCCTGAACCATAATTCAGTCGATCGATGAAAAAACATGGCCGATAGCACCGAAATGCCCGAAATCCGCCTGGACAGCGGACATCTTTACCGGGAAGAAACCTACACCGACCGGCGGATGGGAACTCTGCGCAAACTGCTGCCGATCCATGCCGACGGCTCCGACGATCCCAGCCGGCCGGCGGTCTGGGAGGGCTCCACAAGCCTGATGACCCCGGCGGGTACGTTGCCGCTGAGTTTCGAAATCAAGGCCGAAACCTTCTCCGAGGCCCTCGAGCGGTACCCCGAAGCCGCGCGCGAAGCGCTTGAGCAGACCATGGAAGAATTGCGTGAATTGCGCCGCGAGCAGGCGTCCTCCATTGTCGTCCCCGGGCAGGAAAGCTCCAAGCTGAGCGGTGGCGGATTCCCGCCCCGGTAACGAGTTCCACGGCATCGCAAACCCTCAGACTGCCTCGGGCTCTATGCCGGCCAGCCAAAGACCGGCATAGAGCTTCGGATCAATGGCGGCGCGTAAAGACTGCGTACTCAACCAATCGCGCAGACCCGCCAGTGGCACTGGATACACCGTGATGGTTTCGCTGTCGTCGCCGCCGCCCGGTCCCACGCGCTTCAAACCATCAGCCCGGCAAAAAGTGGTTATTTCGTTGCTCAAGCCGGCCGTGGTCGGTCCCGAGGCCAGTTCGCTCATTCGGGCAGCACGGTAACCGGTTTCTTCTTCAAGCTCGCGTTGCGCAGCTTCGAGTAGGGTCTCTTCCTCACCGATGTCTCCGACAAGGCCCGCCGGCAACTCAATGACCGGCTGCTGAACCGGCAAGCGATACTGCTCGACCAGCAACAGTTCGTCGGCATCCGTGACAGCCACAATGACGGCGACGCCATGGGCATTGGTGCGCTCGACGTATTCCCAGTGCCGGCGTCTCAGCAAGCGCAGGAATTCACCTTCGTGCAAAATACGGGCCGGGTTCTCCGCTTCGCTCATTGAGCATTTTCTCCTGAAAGTCGTGTCATAGTAGCGGTACTGGTTAAAATTAGTCCTTGCGACCCATGAATCTTTCACCCATGCACCCCTTGATCGCCTCTGCCTGGACCATTACCAGCGCGCTTGGCCGTGGCCGTGCCGCTACCCTCGATGCTCTGCGCAACAATCGTGGAGGCCTCACCCGGTGCGATCACCCTCACGTGAAACTTGATACCTGGATCGGGCGCGTTGCTGATCTCGACGAATATCGCTTGCCGGACAATCTGTCGGCCTGGAATTGCCGCAATAACCGCCTGGCGCATATGGCGTTGAACGAGGATGGCTTCCAGGACGAATGCCTGCGCCTGCGGGAGCGCTATGGCGCGGGGAATATCGGCGTTTTCCTGGGCACCAGCACCAGTGGCATCGAGTTGACCGAGTGTGCCTATCGGGAACGCCAAGCTACGGGCGAACTTCCCGAGTGGTTTTCCTATAGCCACAGTCAGGATATGTTTACCCTGCCGGCTTTCGTGCGTAAAACCCTGGGATTGTCCGGCCCGGCCCTGGCCGTGTCGACCGCCTGCTCCTCAAGCGCCAAAGTCTTCGCAACCGCTGCACGCTATATGCAGGCCGGCCTTTGCCAAGCCGCCTTGGTTGGCGGCGTTGACAGCCTGTGCCTGATGACTCTGTATGGTTTTCATTCCCTGCAACTGGTCAGCACCTCGCCCTGCCGCCCGGCGGATGCGGAGCGGGACGGCATCAATCTCGGGGAAGCCGCCGGCTTTGCGCTGCTGGAATGGCCGGATGCCTCTGAGGGTAAAGAATCGCCCATACTGATGGGATTCGGCGAAAGCGGTGACGCCCATCACATGTCGGCGCCGCATCCCGAAGGCGCCGGCGCGGCCCTGGCCATGCAGGCTGCACTTGACCGCGCCGGGCTAAATCCCACCGACATCGATTGGGTTCATCTTCACGGTACCGGAACACCGGCCAATGACAAGGCCGAGGATCTCGCCTTGCGCCGAGTGTTCGGGCCAGGCCAGGCCAGCAGTTCGACCAAAGGCTGGTGCGGGCACACACTGGGCGCCGCAGGAATCATGGGTTTCGGTATCGCCGCTCTGGCACTGGAACACGGCCTTGTCCCGGCCAGCCTCAACACGCGCCGCGTGGATCCGGTCATCGATGCCGATATCGTGCTGGAAAACCGCAAACAGTCCGTTTCCCGAATCATGGTGAATGCTTTCGGTTTCGGCGGTAGCAATGCAAGCCTTGTCGTGGGGCGGGCGGCATGATGACGCGATTGACGGCGAGTGGTATCGGTTTCGCTGCGCCCGGCCTGGTGGGTTGGCCCACGGCCCGGGAGTGCCTTGCAGGCACCGCAGCCTATCGACCCGAGCCCTTGCCCAGACTCAGCCCCCAGGGCCTGCCGGCCAATGAAAGAAGGCGCTTGTCCACCACCATGCGCCTCGCCCTGGCCGTCGCCGAAGAAGCCTTTGGCGGCTCCCCGGAAAACGCCCGGCAAGTGGCTACTGTGTTTGCGAGCGGCAATGGTGACGGTGACATCATCCATGCGATCTGCGAGGAACTGACGAGACCGGAGCCGGCCGTATCGCCGACCCAGTTCCACAACTCCGTGCACAACGCTCCGGCCGGCTACTGGTCCATCGCGGCACACGCCATGACGCCCCACACTGCCGTGGCGGCTCACGACGCCACATTCTCCGCCGGACTGCTCGAGGCAGCCACCATGGCCGCCGAAGGCATACCGGTGCTGCTCGTGGCCTATGACCGGACACTGCCCGAGCCGCTCAACAAGACCCGCCCGGGCCAGGGCGAATTTGCCTGTGCGCTCTTACTGCGCCGGCAACCGGACGGTGCGTCGACCGGCTTATCCTTGCGCCTGGAGAGGGGGGGCGAAGAGTCGACACTCGCAGATCCCCACCTTGAAGCGTTGCGCACGGGCAATCCGGCTGCCCGCGCCCTGCCGCTGCTCACGGCACTCGCGTGCGCTCAAGCCGATGCAGAAATCCGGCTACCCTATCTGGACGAATCGCACCTGATAATTCACTGCCAACAAACCGGCTGACCCGGCTTGATCAGCCGGAATCCGCGGGCGTGGAGCCGCTGGTAACCACATGCAGGTTGCGCCTCCTCCGCCACCACCATGCGAGACTGGCGCGGTAATTGGCGAGCGCAGTGACGTAATACACCAGCCGGAACAGGAACATCGGCCAGCGTATCGGGGTCTTGCGAAACACGTCTCCGGCCAGCATCGTGGTGACAGCCTCCGGCATTCGTTGCACGTCTCGCGGCGACATGAACAGGTTGTGCAGCGCGCGTGTATTGAAGCGATATATGAACCAGGCGAATACCTTCATGCCACGGCGCAGGTAACGTTCGTATTCCCGCGTCAGCTTTCGTGCCCGGGCTGGATTGTCGAGAATGGCATCCACTGTATCGGCACCCTTGAAGGCCCCCGCCAAGGCCAGGTGAACGCCGCTGGAAAACACCGGGTCCAGAAACGCGAAAGCATCACCGACCAGCAAATACCCCTTGCCGGCAGCGGCCTTGGACAAGTAGGTGAAGTTGCCGGTCGCCCGGACTTCGCCTTCGAGTTCTGCATTCGCCATGCGCTTGCCGAGCGAGGGTGACAGCTTCCAGGTCCGTTCGAGAAACTCCGCAGGCGAACAATCGCGGGTCTTGAGGTATTCGGGCCAACACACTGCCCCGACGCTCATGATTCCGCCCTTTAGCGGAATGAGCCAGAACCAGCCATGCTCGAACCAGTAAACCGTAATGTTGCCCTCATCCTCGCCTTCCTGGCGCGGGACGTTACGGTAATGGCCAAAAATGGCCGCACTGTTGTGGCGGCGGTTCTTCCGTTTGAGCTTGTGCTTCGATGACAGCATGGTGTCCCGTCCGCTGGCGTCCACTACGTAGCGGGCGGTCCAGCTTTGCTCTTCGCCGTTCCGGAGACGCACTTGGACACGGCTGGAGCCATCGCTTTCGAAGTCCACCGAAGCGACCCGTGCGCCCTCAAAGGTGCGTGCTCCAGATGCCTGGGCATTGTCGAAGAGCATTTTGTCGAACTCGCTGCGCCTGACTTCATAGGCATGGGGCCATTGTTTGTCCCAGGCCTCGCGGAAGTAGTAGGTTTGCTGAACGTTGGGGTGCGTGTCCGAGTAGAAATTCGCACCCGGCTTGAGCAACCCGACCGTCTTGTCCACCTGATCCAGAACGCCGAGCTTTTCCAGCAGCGGCAGGGTTTGCGGGATCAGGGATTCGCCGATATGAAATCGGGGATGGTGATCCTTCTCGAACACAACGACATCGCGCCCCTTGCGGGCCAGCAAGGCCGCTGTAGCGGCGCCAGCAGGCCCTCCACCAATAACGGCCACATCGCAGCTCAAGGCGTCCTGCGCCTGTTCATCCCTCATCACGCTTTCTCCGCTGTATTCGTACAGACCGGGCAAACCGGGCGCATATTAGCGATAAATCGCCGAATTTACGAGCTTTTCAAGCCGTGTCACACAATATAGGATAATCTCGCTGAGAAACAGGGCATCGAGGGCCCGGGTGAGTGGACAAATGACCGACTTTGAACTGGACGTGGCGCAACTGATCGTGTCCGCACTGGAACTGGAAGATGTAACCGCCGAGGACATCGACCCCGAGGCGCGCCTGTTCCGTGAAGGCCTGGGTCTGGACTCCATCGATGCCCTGGAATTGTCTCTGGCTATAGCCAAACAATACGGCGTACAACTGAAATCGGATAACGAACGGGATCGAGAGGCCTTCCGGTCGCTGCGCGCACTGGCCGCCTATATCGCTGCTCGCCGGGCGGAAAACGCCTGACGGCTACGCGCATGTCTCCCGATGACGCTCAACCGCAGCGCCGCCTCCCCCAAAACAGACTGCACCAGCTTCTAGGTGCGGCATGGGTTCTGCTCCTGCTGGCCTATGTCGTGCTCGTTGCCCTTGCCACCGCCTCGGGGCATGCACGCCCGGCAGCCTGGATGCTCGTCCTGATGCTGGTACTGGGAGCCACACAGGGACTGCTGGAAAGGAATAAGACCGCCTTCCTGTTGGCTTTGTGCAATCTGGTGCTGGTCGTCATCATGTTCGCCCTCAAGGGCCCGCTCGCGGCGCTGAGCCTGACGACCGCCATCGTCCAGGCCCTGATCAGCTGGCTTTTCCTGCGCGGCTTACGGCCCGGGAAAACCGATATCATCACGCTTATCGCCTGCACGATTCGCCCGGAACGCAGCCCCCGGGAACGTGCCTACATCCGCGCCGTGGCCTGGTATTGGGCCGTGCTTATGGCGCTGATGAGTCTGATCACGTTCGCCGTCGCTTTTATTCCCGCGGGGGCTTTCTGGTGGTGGTGGATAAATGTGGCTCCCTATGCACTGCCGATCGGCTTTTTCCTGAGCGAGTGGCTCTTCCGCCAATTCTGGCTGCGCAATGAACTGAAGGCTGCCGAACCCATCGATTGGTCGCGTATACGCCATATCGACTTTCTGCGTTTGTTCCGACCATGAGCAACCGCGAATTACTCCCCCTGCTGGGCGTCACACCACACGATGCTCCACTGGCCTGGCACAGAGGTAGCCTGATCTCCCGCCGTGCCTACTTGAAGCACGCAGCGGCATTGGCGCGGGCACTTCCGGATCGCCGCCATGCGCTCCTGATGTGCGCGAACCGTTACAACTTCATGGTGGCATTCGCCGCACTGCTGATGCGCGGGCAAACGGCCTTGCTGCCACCGGGGCAAGCGCCCGGCATGCTCGAATCGCTCGCGCGCCGTTACGAAGCCTATCGAATAAACGACGAACTGGTTGAAGGCCTGGAGAATGCGATCGGATCCGCCACGGAAAGCCCTGACGCTCCCCTGATCGAGTCCAGTCACAGGGCAGCCATTCTTTTTACCTCGGGAAGTACGGGCGAACCACGGGCACAGGCCAAGACCTGGAAGGAGCTGTATGGCGTCACATTACGGGCCATGGACCGATTTGCCCTTGAAAAGACGGGGCACCAGATTGTCGCTACGGTGCCGGCGCAACATTCCTACGGCTTCGAATCCAGCGTGCTCTACACCCTGTTGGGGCCGGGTGTCGTGCATAGCGGACACCCCCTTTATCCGGCCGATGTCTGCGCGGCTCTGCAAGCACTGGAGGCGCCCCGGGTGCTCATCACAACACCGTTGCATCTCGATGTCTGTCTGCGCGCCGGACTCGACTGGCCGGACCTGGCCGGGATCGTAAGCGCCACCGCCCCCCTGGATCCGGACCTGGCGGCACGTGCCGAAAGCCGATTGGGCGCTGCTGTGCACGAAATCTACGGCTGCAGCGAAGCCGGTGCGCTGGCCAGCCGGCGCACGAGCCGTGATTCTGCCTGGACCCTGTATGCCGACGTGAGCTTGGAACCCTCGGACGGGAGCTGCGTGGTACATGCGCCCTATCTGGACGGCCCCCGGCCACTGTCCGACCGCTTGCAGATCGAAGCCGGCGGCCACTTCATCCTGCTCGGCCGCAGCAGCGATCAGATCAAGCTCGCCGGGAAAAGAACCTCGCTGGCGGAACTGAATCACCACCTCTTGTCCATAGACGGCGTGGAAGAGGGCAGCTTCGTGGCCCCCGACGAGGCCGATGCCCGCCTGGCCGCCGTGGTGGTTGCGCCGTGTCTACAGCCTGCGGATATACGAACCCGTCTGGCACGATTGATCGATCCGATATTTATGCCGCGCCCCCTGATTTGCGTCCCCCACCTGGAGCGCACCGGGACCGGCAAGCTACAACGCAGCTACTTGCTGGATATCGTCTCCCGCCATGCCGTGCCGCCAGCCCCGGAACCGACGTGAGCGGCGACTGGAGCACACGCCGGGAGCGCGGAAACGGCCTGTGGATCGCCTTCATGCGTTTGTCGGCGCTGCGTGGTGGCCGCCGTCTGGCCCGCCTGTGCCTCTTTCCCGCCGTTGCCTGGTTCCTGCTGGTTACGCGCAGCGAGCAGCGCAGTGTCCGGGAATTCCTGAGCCGGGCACGACCAGCCCCGCCAAAATGGCGGGATGTGGCTCGAACCTACTGGAATTTTGCCGCGGTTACCTTGGATCGCACCTATCTGCTGGCGAGCCGTACCGATCTACTCGATATTCGCATCCACAACCCGGAACCTCTCCTCGACCTGCAAAACCAGGGGCGGGGCGCAATCCTTCTGGGTGCCCATATGGGCAGCTTTTTCGCCATGCGTGCCCTGGCGCGGCAGCGGGCCGGCCTAGACATACACATCCTTTTCTATCCCGAGCACAATGCACGCATTACCCGGACTTTTGCCACGTTGGATCCGGACCTTGCGCGCCGCTGCATTCCCCTGGGATCTCCCGACGTACTGATGCAGCTCAGCGACCGGATAGAAAAAGGCAGTTTTGTAGCCGCACTTTCCGACCGCGTGGCTCCGTCCGATACCCACATTCTGGATCTGCCCTTCCTCGGCAAGCCGGCACGTTTCGCCACCGGCGTCACGCAGGCCGCACTGGTCCTGGGCTGCCCGGTCCTGTTTTACGCAGGCATTTACCGGGGTGGTAATCGTTACGATCTTTATCTGGAAGAACTGTGCGCCGGCGAACGGGTAAGACGAGCGGATCGTGAACAGGCCATTCACCAGTTAACGCAAAAATACGTGGACTGCCTGGAACGCTATGCCCGGGATGCGCCCGATAACTGGTTCAATTTCTACGATTACTGGGCGCATTGATGGAAACACACGGCTTTAACCGGATCGAGAGCCTGCGCCACAGTGCGCTCGCCGGCCTGGGCTTCGCCATTTTCGGCATTGTGGCCCTGTTTGGCCTGTTTGTCCCATTGCCAATCCTGTTGCTGGTCACGCCGCGCCGCTTGCGGGAGCAGCGGATTCGCGGGCTGGCCAGTGTGGGATTCCGCCTATTGATCCGCATGATCGAAGGTTTCGGCTTGGCCGACATCGAGGTGCGCAGCGACGGCATCCCGGATCTGGCGGGTTGCCTGCTGGTAGCCAACCATCCGAGCTATCTCGACGCCGTCTTTCTCATGGCTCATCTTCCGCGCGTAAATTGCGTCATGAAATCCTCGCTGCTCAATCACCCGCTGTTTTTCCCGTTCACTCGACTGGGCGGCTACATCGCCTGCGACAACGACGATCCGCAAAAACTGATCGAGGCCTGCCGCGCGGCCAGCACGCGAGGCGAGCCAATCCTGATCTTCCCCGAAGGCACGCGCTCTACCCCGGGTGCGCCCCTGCGCTTCCGCCGCGGCGCGGCCCAGGTAGCCCTGCGTGCCGGACTCCGCATTGTGCCGCTTGTGGTCCACTGCGACCCGCCGGCGCTGACCCACGGCCATCCCTGGTACCGGATGCCCGACAGGCGCGTACATCTTGTGATACGCTTTGGTGCGCCTTGCGACATTGCCGACTTTGCCGGGGGCTCCTCCGAGGATTTATCTCGGATGGCGCGGCGGGCCACACGGGGCCTAGAAAATTATTTTTTACGACAACTGTCTTCCAAGCCACATGAACCACTTTTGCCGCCCTGACCACTTTCCCTCCGGCCATTACCGTCCCCATTCGAGGGGGCAGCGCGACCTATGAACCAGGAAGATATTTCGGCGCGATTTCACAAGTTGCTGGTGGAACGATTCGAGCTGGATCCAGCCGACATCCGCCCGGAAGCGCGTCTTTATGAAGACCTGGATCTCGACAGCATTGATGCCATAGACCTTGCGATCGTGGTGCGTGAACTTACGGGCCGCAAGGTGACCCCACAGGAGTTTCGCCATGTCCGCACCGTTGCGGACGTGGAATGCGAAATCCGCCGCATGATCGATGAGGGCTGACGCCGGCAGCACATCCTCTCCCGCGGCCCGGCTCCCCGAACTGAGGAACCGCCAGCCGCTACCCGACGGCGTGCGCCTGCATCTTGCCATTCCGCCCAACCTGGTCTGGTTCCGGGGCCATTTCCCGTCGCGCCCGGTGTTGCCGGGCGTGGCCCAGATCGCCTGGGCCGTTTTCTACGCCCGGGAGCATTTCGATTTCGGCCACGATCCCGTAAGTATCGGCCGGGTGAAATTTCTGGAGACGGTGCCGCTCGATAAAGCCCTGCTGCTCGATCTGCACCGCGAAGAAAACCGCGTGAGCTGGCAATTCCTGGCTGATGCTGCGCTGCTCAGCCGTGGCCGCCTCAACTTCTGACGAACGACTATGACGCCCTGCGCACTGATCCCCATCTACAATCACCACGACTCCTTGCAGTACCTGGTCGGCGAGCTCCGTGCCCAATCGCTGCCGGTGATCCTGGTGGACGATGGAAGCGATGCCGTTACCGCTGAGACGATCGACAAGCTGGCCGCTGGCGACCCTCGGGTGACGGTTCTGCGCCATACCGAGAATCGGGGCAAGGGGGCCGCTTTCCTCACCGGCCTGGAAGCCGCCGGCGAAGCCGGCTATACGCACGTCCTGCAAATCGACGCTGACGGCCAGCACGACCCCCGGCAGGCGCCACTGCTGCTCGAATTGGCGCAAGCCGACGAGCGGGCGCTGATCTCGGGAATGCCGGCCTATGATGACAGCGTTCCGGCGGTGCGTTACTACGGACGCTGGATTACGCATCTTTTGGTCTGGCTCGAGACCTGGTCGTGCGAACTCAAGGACTCCATGTGTGGCTATCGTGTCTATCCAGTAGCCGCCAGCCTGGCCGCTTTCACCAGCCAACCGGTCGGCCGGCGCATGGACTTCGACACCGAAATCATGGTGCGCCTGTTCCTGTCCGGCACGCCAGTGCGCTTCCTGCCGGTCGATGTCCGCTACCCGACCGACGGACTGTCGAACTTCCGCATGCTTCGCGACAACCTGCGCATGACCTGGCTCCACCTGCGCCTGCTGGCCGGGATGCCGATACGCCTGGCACGGGGCTCTCGGCGCTCGCGGAACCTATCCTGAGTCTGCTCATGTATCCTGCGTACAAACCCTCGAAGAGCTATATTCATGCCACTTGAGCCCTGCCCCATGAACACGTCCACAGCCGGCAGCCGTGCTGCGCGCACCCGCAAAAACTGGCTGGTCGAGGCGTCAGTGGAGATCGAGGTGGAATTCCCCGACCTGGATCCCATGGCGATTACCTGGCACGGCCACTACCTGCGCCACTTCGAATCGGCGCGGGTCGCCCTGATGCGTAAGATCGGTTACGACTACCCGGACATGCAAGCCTCGGGTTACACCTGGCCGATTATCGAGGCCAAACTCCGCTATGTGCAGGCCTCCCGTTATGCACAGCGGCTGCATGTGGCGGCGGGTATCGAGCAGTGGGAATGCGCCTTGCGTATCGGTTATCTCATCACGGACGCGGAGAACGGGGCCCGCATCACAACCGGCTACACCCTCCAGTGCGCTGTGGACGCCGATGGCGAAATGCAGCTTGCCACCCCCGATGTCTTGCTCAAATGCCTGGAAAAATTCCTGTGAACAGCTGCCCGGCCGCGTGGCCCATGCCCCTTGACTTGCTGCCCCACGGCCCGGAAGCCTGTTGCGTGGATCGTATTCTCGACTTTGCCCCCGGGCAGAGAGTCGCGGCGCAATGGACCGTTCGCGAAGCCAGCGCGCTGTATGACCCTGAGCGCCTCGGCGTACCGGGCTGGGCCGGCCTCGAGATCATGGCCCAGTGCGCGGGCCTGTACCTGGGATTATCCCGAACTCCGGACAACACGGGCCACTCGCCGGCTGTGGGCTATCTGGTCGGTGTAAAGCGCATCGATATCGCCGAACCTCGACTTCCTGTGGATACCGAACTGCGTATCGAGGCCGATTGCGAGGCCGCAGATCTGGAAAACGGCGAATTGGGCACATTCGAGTGTCGTATCCTGTGCGCCGATAAACTATATGTCAGTGCCCGCCTGATGCTGTGGTGCGGCGATATGAACCAGGGAGAAGCATGACGGATCAACAGCGGGTTCTGGTGACAGGCGCTAGCCGCGGGATAGGGCGCGCGATCGCCCTGGCACTGGGTGGCGCAGGCTTCGAGATCGTGGTTCATTGCCGTAGCCGCGTCGATGCTGCGCAGGATACCGCTGCCGGCATCCGCGACGCGGGCGGAACGGCTTCCGTCCTGGCGTTCAACGTGGCCGACCGCGAACAAACCCGGGATGCGCTGGAAGGCGAGATCAAGGACAACGGCGCCTTCTGGGGAATCGTCGCCAATGCCGGCGTCACCGACGACGATACCTTTGCCGCCATGGACGGCGATGCCTGGGACAACGTCCTCACCACTAACCTGGACGGCTTCTACAATGTTGTTCAGCCACTGGTGATGCCGATGGTCCGGCTGCGATCGGGTGGACGCATCGTCACCCTGTCTTCGGTCGCCGGGCAGATTGGCAACCGTGGTCAGGTCAATTACAGTGCCGCCAAGGCCGGCATCATCGGCGCCACCAAGGCCCTGGCGGTGGAACTGGCCAGCCGCCGGATTACCGTCAACTGCGTAGCCCCTGGACTGATAGAGACCGATATGAGCGCCGAGGTGCCCCAGGAGCACATCCTGCCACTTATTCCCGCCGGCCGGGCCGGCACGCCGGAGGAGGTCGCCGCGATTGTGGCCTTCCTGTTCACACCGCCCGCCGCTTACATCACACGACAAGTTATCGGAGTCAACGGAGGACTTGCATGAAGAAGCGCCGTGTCGTCGTGACCGGATGCGGAGGCCTCACGGCCCTCGGACACGATTGGCCCACTATTCGCAGCGCCCTGCTGGAAAACCGTACGGGCGTGAGGTACATGAGCGAATGGGACGACTACAAGGAACTCCACACCCGCCTGGGCGCCCCTGCACAGGCTTTCGAACTGCCGTCGCATTACAACCGCAAGATCATGCGCGGCATGGGCCGCGTATCGACCCTGTCCGTGCGGGCTTCCGAGCTCGCGCTCGAGGACGCCGGACTGATCGGTGAACCCATCCTGCGCAGCGGCCGCGCCGGCATCGCCTATGGATCCTCGGCAGGAAGCATCAAGCCCATCGTCGCCGCGGGACGTTTCGCCGAACTCGGCACACTACGCGGTGCAGCACCCAACAGCTACGTGCAGATGATGGCGCAAACCGGAGCGGTCAACATCGGCGTGTTCTTCAAGATTACGGGCCGACTCATTCCGACGTGCAGCGCATGCACCTCGGGCAGCCAGGGCATCGGCTACTCCTACGAAACCATTCAGGACGGACGTCAGGAACTGATGGTGGCCGGCGGTGCCGATGAGCTGTCGGTAGTCAGTGCCGTAGTTTTCGATATGATCGGTGCCACCGGTACCTTGAACGAAACCCCTGAACGCTCGCCGCGCCCATTCGATGCCACCCGGGACGGAATCGTGGTCGGCGAGGGCGGAGCTACCCTCATCCTTGAAGATCTAGAGCATGCCAGTGCGCGGGGTGCCAGAATCTATGCCGAGATCGCGGGCTTTGCCAGCAATACCGATGGCACCCACATCACCCGGCCCAATATGGTCACCATGGCTGAGGTCATGCGTGCCGCCCTCGATAACGCCGAGCTGAAACCCGAGCAGATCGGGTACGTAAGTGCCCATGCCACGGGCACAGACCGCGGCGATGTGGCGGAAGCACAGGCCACGCTGGAAGTTCTAGGAGACCAGGTGCCGGTCAGTTCCATGAAGGGTTATTTCGGGCATCCGATCGGAGCCTGCGGGCCGCTTGAGGCGTGGCTTGCCATCCAGATGATGAATGAGGGCTGGTTCGCGCCGACCCGCAACCTGGAAACCCCCGGCGACGACATCGCGCCGATCAATCACATCACCGGCAAGCCTCTCGAGGCCGAAGTCGATTACGTGATGAGCAATAACTTCGCCTTCGGCGGCATCAATACCAGCCTGATTTTCCGGCGCTGGCGCGGCGAGTAGTCTCGCCGCGACGCGGTGGTTGCTATCAACCGCCTTTTTTGCCACCCGGCCAATTGATCTTCGGCAACACACCCAACCCTTTCATTCCCAGTTCATGGTTGACCTGGTACTGGATCGCGATATTGAGGCCGGTGCTGAGCGTGTAATACAAGACCAGGCCCGACGGGAACAAGGCATAGAAGAACGCGAACAGCAACGGCATGACCATCATCATCTTGGCCTGCGCATTGTCCATGGCCTGCGGCTGCAGGCGGAACTGAATGAAACTCAGTGCCGCATAGATGACGGGCAATACGTAATAGGGATCGGGCTGTGACAAATCATGAATCCACAGCATCCAGGGCGCCTGGCGCAACTCGACACTGTAGATCAACACGTAGAACAAGCCGATGAAAATCGGAATCTGGATCAGCATGGGCAGGCAACCACCCACCGGATTGGCGCCTTCCTGCTTGTAGAGATCCATGGTCGCCTGGGACAATTTCTGCCGATCGTCCTTATAGCGCTCGCGCAGCAATTTAAGACGCGGCTGCAACTTACGCATCTTGGCCATTGAGCGTGCGCTCATGCGCTGAGGAAAGTAGAACAATGCCTTGATCAACAGCACCAGGATAATGATCGACCACCCCCAGTTGCCGAGAAAACGATGAATAAAAGAGAGAACGGCAAAAATCGGCTTACAAATAATCGTGGCCTTGCCGTAATCAACGGTACGCGGCAAACCGGGTGCGACCTGCTTTAGCAGACCCTGCTTCTTGGGGCCCAGGAAAAGTCGCATATCCGTGCTCGCCTGGCCGCCCGCGGTGACTGCCAGAGGTGCCAGGTTATAGCCCAGTGCGTACTTGCCGTCCCGGGTATGGGCAAAATATCGTGCGTTCTGCCTCCCCCCCGGAATCGCGGCCGCTACAAAGTATTGCTTCACCGAAGCAATCCAGCCTCCACTGAATTGTTTATCTAGGGGCTGGTCGTTGAGGTCCTTGATCGTGACCTTTTCATACCCGTCTTTGCCGTTGTAGTAAGCCGGTCCGCGATATGCATAGTACTTGGGTAGGAAGTGATCCCAAAAATGTTTGGGTGTTATGGGATTGGAACCGACCACGCGTACGCCCGGCACCAGGGTCAATGCCTTATCACTTGCATTAACGATTTTCGTCTGCACCTGTACCTGGTAGCTGCCCCGTTTGAATACCAGCACCCGCTGCACGGTGATCCCGTTTCCATGCCAGGTGAGTGGCACGCGTAGCGAGTCCTGGCCCTGGATAAGACGGTATTCCTTGGCGGATGCTGTAAATGCAGGGTTTGCGGGCAATGCGGAACCGTGCAGTTCCGGCTTGATCATCATGGCCGGCCCCTGGCTGGTTCCGGCCGCCAACAACCTGACTTTTTCTTTCGAATGCAGCTTTTGCGGATATTTGAGCAGGGTTGCGCGGGTCAGTTCGCCGCCCTGTAATGCTATGGCAACATCCAGAACATCCGTATGCACAGTGATTTCCGGCCCGGCGGGTGCTTCGATACCGA
This sequence comes from uncultured Gammaproteobacteria bacterium, assembly GCA_964586925.1. Taxonomy (GTDB): domain Bacteria; phylum Pseudomonadota; class Gammaproteobacteria; order JAKDMP01; family JAKDMP01; genus JBAUSV01. The sequence continues at coordinate 38,841 of CAZPJI010000004.1, read as the reverse complement.
TCGCGCCGTTGCTTACCGACGCTACGGCCGGTGTCTGTGGGGTCGACTTGTTCGGAGAGGTCGCTTCCGGCGTCGCCGCCTGATTACCTGCCGCCGCCGTACTGCTGGCCGCCGGCGTAGCCGGATGCTGCACCGGCACAGGATGATCCGCTTGCCACTGCTGCCAGAGCAGTAAAAGGATCAAGCCCAATGCAATATAGAGAAAAAGTCGACGTGTATCCATCAGTGATGTGTTCTCGGCGGCACCGGATCATGGCCTCCGGCGTGGAAAGGATGACAACGGCTGATCCGGGCGATGCCCAGGATCAGACCGCGGACGACACCGTGCCTGCGCACCGCTTCGATGGCGTAGGCGGAGCAGGTGGGGGAGTAGCGGCAATGATTGCCCAGCCAGGGACTGAACACGATTTGGTAAAAGCGGATGCAGGCGATGATCACGGATCTCATTGCTTCAATGCTTCCAGGGCCACAAGGAGATCCTTGCGCAACGCTTCTGAGTCCACACGTCCGCAACCGCTGCGCGCCACGACGACGAAGTCCATGGACGGCAATGGTGTACGGCGAAATGCATCACGAACTATCCGTTTGATCCGGTTCCGGGCAACCGCCCGCGGTGAAGCCTTGCGACCGACGGCAAGACCCAATCTGGCCCGTACGCCGCCTGAGGTCGCAACAAGGATAAAGTAGCGTGTGTGGCTGCGGTGCCCTTGTTTGAATACACGCGTGAACTCAGACGGACGGGTCAGGCGTGCCGCACGGGGGAAACCGTAGCCGGACTTGGCGTCAGGCGCTGAGGCGGGCACGCCCCTTGGCACGGCGGGACTTGAGCACAAGCCGGCCCCCTTTGGTAGCCATCCGTGCACGGAATCCATGCGTACGTTTGCGATGAATTTTGCTGGGCTGGTAGGTTCGTTTCATGTTGGACCTTGATCGGCGCGGCGACGCGCTCACACATGCTTTAAAGCTGGTCGCACATTAGACCAGTCCACAGGCCTCATGTCAAGGTTCGAAGCAGTAGATCGGGGGACGCATGGGAGTTAGACTGTGAGGCCTTTCCCGACAGTTTTCAGGCAATGGCCGCAAGCCTATGGCAACGTTGTTTTAACCGCCTGGAACAGGAGTGTGAAGAGCGCGATCTGAACCTCTGGCTGCGGCCATTGCATGCGGTAGAAAACGACGGCTCACTGCGGCTGCTGGCTCCCAATCGATTTGTCCTCAAGGAAGTTGAATCCCGCTTCCTGGACAAGATCAGGGCTCTGACACAAGAATTCGATTCCGATCCCAACGCACGTGTAGAACTCGGCTTGGGCTCCGGTGAAGAAGAAGGCCTGCCGCCGGACGCCAACAAGCGTCGCAGCGTCCGGGATCGGCCACCGGTGCCTGGAAACCCGATCAACCCAGCCTACCGTTTTGCTAATTTCATCGAGGGGCCATCCAACCAGATGGCACGTGCCGCCGCCCTCCTGGTAGCCGAGCAACCGGGCGGACAATACAATCCTTTGTTCATCTACGGCGGCGTGGGTCTGGGCAAAACGCACCTTATGCATAGCCTGGCAAACCATTTGAGTGAGCAGGACGGGGGCCGTCGACGCGTCGCCTACGTGCAATCCGAACGCTTCGTCAACGATATGATCCGGGCTCTGCAGCATGGGCGCATCGACAGCTTCAAGGAGCAATACCGTTCCCTGGACGTGCTGCTCATAGATGACATTCAGTTCTTCGCCAATAAGGAGCGTTCTCAGGAAGAGTTCTTCCACACCTTCAACACGCTGATGGAGGGACGGCACCAAATCGTGTTGACCAGCGACCGCTACCCGAAAGAAATCTCGGGGTTGGAAGAACGTCTGAAATCCCGCTTTGGATGGGGTCTGATTGCTTCGGTCGATCCACCCGAACTCGAAACACGGGTCGCGATCGCCATGAGCAAGGCCCAGCAGCAGGGCATCGAATTGCCGGAATCCGTGGCTTTCTTCCTCGCCCAGCGCATCAGCTCCAACGTCCGCGAACTTGAGGGGGCTCTTAGGCGCGTCCTTGCCACAGCCCGGTTTACCCGGCGGCCGGTCTCACTCGATCTGGCCCGGGAAGCTTTGCGGGATCTCCTGGCCGTACAGCAGAAGCTGGTTACCATCGATAATATCCAGAGCACGGTCGCTAATTATTTCCGCATACGTACTGCAGACCTGTGCTCCAAGAATCGCTCACGTTCTGTTACCCGGCCACGGCAAATCGCCATGTCTCTCGCCAAGGAATTAACCCGCCATAGCCTACCTGAAATCGGTAATGCATTCGGCGGCCGGGACCATAGCACCGTTTTGCATGCCTGCCGCAAAATACGCGAGCTAAGGGCGAGTGATGCGCAAATGGATTCTGACTACCAAAATCTGGTGAAACAACTTTCGGTATGAATACGGGACGACTTGTGGATAAACTGTGCATCGGAAAAAAGACTGAAGTTATCCACAAAACATCAACCGAAAATGGTCAACTTATACAATAGAAGAAAATCTATAACTTGTTGTTTTTTAACTTTAAATTAGGGTTTTTACGATATTCACAGCACTAATTACTATGACAGGATGAAATTATGGAAATTGAATTATTAAGAGAAGAAATCCTTCAACCCTTGCAAGCCGTCATTGGTGTTGTAGAACGTCGGCAAACAATTCCCATCCTTGGTAATGTTTGCATCGAAGTGGAAGCGGATAACGCAATCCGCCTGGTAACGACTGATCTTGAAGTGGAAATGAATGCACGTTTGTCGCAGGGCGGCAAGAAGACCGGAGCTTCCACGGTACCCGCGCGTAAACTTTTGGATATATGCCGTGCACTCCCGGAGGGAGCCAGCATCAAGCTCAGCCAGGAGGAAGGCCGGTTGCGGCTTGGTTCCGGACGGAGCCGTTTCGTCTTGACCACGTTGCCCGTGGATGAATTTCCTACGGTCGGAGACCTGGACAGCGGCTTGCGCTTCAGTATCGAAAGCAGTGTCTTGTCCGACTTGCTCAAGCGCAGTGCGTTCGCAATGGCACAACAAGACGTCAGATACTATCTGACGGGGCTCCTGCTGGAATTATCTCCAGAACGGTTGCGTGCCGTCGCTACTGATGGGCACCGTCTTGCCTTATGCGATGCGGAGCAGAATCCCGAGGTAGAGGGGGAGCAGGCGGCTATTCTGCCCCGCAAGGCGGTTATGGAATTGGAGCGTCTTCTCGGCCAAGCCGGAAAACAGATTGAAGTAACGCTGACTCAAACCCACGCCCGCTTTGACCTGGGAACACAGGTCATGACGACCAAACTTATTGATGGCCAATTCCCTGATTATGATCGCGTTATTCCCAAGAGCTGCAACAAAAAGCTGGTGACGGACCGCGGCCCCCTGCGTGAAGCGCTCACCCGTGTAGCGATCCTGGCCAATGAGAAATTCCGTGGTATTCGGCTGGAAGCCTCAGACGAGGGCTTCAAGCTGGCTGCGCACAATCCGGAGAACGAGGAAGCCGAGGAACAGGTCACCGCAAACTACGAAGGTGAGCGTCTGGTTATCGCTTTCAACGCGACTTATCTGCAGGACGCTTTAGCCGCTCTCGACAGCGAGACCGTAGAATTCCAGTTTACGGATTCCAATTCCAGCGCACTTCTGGGCGCGCCTGATAGTGAACGGTACCGCTATGTCATTATGCCTATGCGGCTGTAGCAACCCATGCTATACGCAGGCAAACAGGATGACGCAGGACAGTAAGCCGGGCGATTACTTCCCCCAAGCCTATTTCGGGCTTCCGTGACCCGCCTGACCGACATCAATCTCGAAAACTTCCGCTGTCATAAGCACCTGCGGTTACAAGTGCCGGGTGCCGATTGGGTCGTGTTGGCGGGGGGGAACGGTTCCGGTAAGACCAGTATCCTCGAAGCACTGTATATAGCGGCTCGTGGCCGCTCATTCCGTAGTTCCAGTCTGGCGGATGTCATTCGACACGGCAATTCCAGTGCTTTGGCTTTGTTGAAGGCCTCCGATACCCGCAACCATATCCTCGGCGTGGAGATCCAGAATCGACGGCGCCAATCACGACTCAATGGGTCAACTACCGATTTAACGGCTATCGCTCAAGCGATACCAGTGGAATATCTGGGCGGGGATTCGGTCGGGCTTTTACAGGCGTCCCCGGCGGATAGACGACGCTTTATGGATTGGACTTTGTTCCACGTGGAACCAGGATTTCTCCCGGTTTGGCGCCAGTGGTATCGCGCACATCGACAACGCAACACGTTGTTGAAAATGGGAGCCACGGCCAAAGCCCTGGAACCCTGGACCGAGGCGGCTGCAGGCTATGGGGATCAAGTCAGCCGATTTCGAGCTCAATTAATCACCTCCTTGCAAACCGTGTTTGCTTCCGTCAAGTGCAGCTTGGTTACGAATCCCAAACTGGATTTTCGTCAAGGGTGGCGTGGCACCAATCTGCGAGAGGCTTACATGGAAAGCAGCAATCGTGAAATCCAGCAAGGACGAGCGGTGGTCGGGCCGCAGCATGATGACTGGGTTCTGGAGGTTGGTGGAAGGACTGGAAGCGAGTTATCCCGGGGACAGGCCAAGTTGGCCAGCCTGTTTTTGTATCGCTGCCAAGCTGAGCTCATGATGAACGCAGAACGGCGGCCGATTTACCTGATGGATGATTTGGCGGCGGATCTGGATCGCTCCGCATTATCGGCAGCTCTAGGCCTATGGCGAGACACGGCGGTGCAAATCTGGGTGACCATGCTGGCCGAGGATGCAAGCCAAGCGCTACCGGGAGAGGTGGCGAGGTTTCACGTGGAACATAATAAGGTTTCCAGGAGCTAGAAACCGTTCTGCGGAAGCATGTTAACGCTTACAAACATAGTATAATAATGTATTGCGGTAAATGGGCTTTCCAAATGGCCGAAAACGCTGAGTACACATCCAAAAATATCAAAGTTCTCAAAGGCTTAGATGCGGTTAGAAAGCGCCCGGGGATGTACATCGGCGATACCGATGACGGCACCGGGTTGCACCATATGGTCTACGAGGTGGTGGATAACGCCATTGACGAGGCTTTGGCGGGCTATTGCCACGAGATTGTCGTGACCTTGCACGGTGATGGCGGTGCTTCCGTCAGTGATGACGGGCGGGGAATCCCCGTGGATATGCACGAGGAGGGCCACTCTGCCGCCGAAGTCATCATGACCACATTGCATGCCGGCGGCAAATTCGATGACAACGCCTACAAGGTGTCCGGTGGTCTGCATGGCGTTGGCGTATCCGTCGTCAACGCGCTCTCCGACACACTGACGCTGACTATCGCGCGCGGTGGACGTCGCTACGAACAGGTCTATCACATGGGGGTACCGCAGACGCCTCTGCAGGATCAGGGGGCGACGGACAAAACCGGCACCACGGTCCGGTTTCTGCCCAGCCCCACCGTCTTCACGGATATCGAGTTCAAGTTCGATACGCTGGCTCACCGCTTGCGGGAGCTTGCATTTCTCAATTCCGGCGTACGCATCCTGTTGCGCGATGAGCGGGATGAGCGCGAGGAAGTCTTTGTTTACGAAGGCGGGATCCAAGCATTCGTCAAGCACCTCAACCGCAATCGGACGGCCCTGCATCCGAATATTTTCTATTTCAGTGCGGAGCGCGACGATATCGTGGTCGAGCTGGCCATGCAATGGAACGACAGCTACCAGGAAAATGTGTTCTGTTTCACCAACAATATTCCCCAGCGTGACGGCGGCACGCATCTGTCAGGCTTGCGCGGGGCGCTGACGCGCACGGTAAACCAATATGCCGAACAGGAAGGTCTGACCAAGCGTGCCAAGGTCAGCCTGAGCGGTGACGATACGCGCGAAGGTTTGACGGCCGTATTATCGGTCAAGGTACCCGATCCGAAGTTTTCATCCCAAACCAAGGACAAATTGGTTTCGTCCGAGGTCAAGTCCGTGGTGGAGAGCTTGACCAGCGAGAAGTTGTCGGAATACCTGTTGGAGCATCCTGCGGAGGCCAAGGCAGTAATCGGCAAGGTCATTGAGGCGGCGCACGCGCGCGAGGCCGCGCGCAAGGCGCGGGAAATGACGCGGCGCAAGGGCGCTATGGATATTGCCGGGCTGCCGGGCAAACTGGCCGATTGCCAGGAGCGGGATCCCGCGCAGAGCGAACTGTTCATGGTGGAGGGCGATTCCGCCGGCGGTTCCGCCAAACAGGCACGCGACCGGCGCACGCAGGCGATCTTGCCGCTCAAGGGCAAGATCCTTAACGTCGAACGCGCCCGCTTCGATCGCATGTTGTCCTCGGCGGAAGTCGGCACGTTGATTACGGCGCTGGGCTGCGGCATCGGCAAGGAAGAATTCGACATCGAGAAGCTGCGTTATCACCGCCTGATCATCATGACTGATGCCGATGTGGATGGTGCCCATATCCGGACATTGCTGCTTACGTTCTTCTACCGCCAGATGGGCGAGTTGGTGAAACGCGGGCACGTGTATATTGCCCAGCCACCGCTATACAAGATCAAGAGCGGCAAAAAGGAAACCTACCTCAAGGACGAAGCCGCCTTATCGCAGTATTTACTGCAAAATGCACTCGAAGGAGCCGAATTCCGTCCAGTCGCCTCCGGGAATCCGGTGGATACAGAAACCCTGGGCGGATTGGCACGCGAGCATCTGGTTATCACGCGCACCATTGATCGTCTGGCACGCCGGCATGCGCGCGAAACGCTCGAAGCACTGCTGGACATCCCGGTGCTGGAAGATGCGCTCTGGGAGCAACCGGAAAGCCTGAAGCAATGGATAGTGCAGTGGCAGGCGGCAACGAAAGCCACAGCGGGCGACGGTGCCATGTATGAATTCAATCTGGGCGAGACCGGACAAACCATCATGGTCACCCGCTACAAAAATGGCGTAAAAAGCGAAGACCGTTATCTCCGTGCCTTTTTTCAAAGTCCCGAATACCAGGGGTTGGCGCGCCATATTCAGCGTCTGGACGGTATGTTGGGCCAGGGTGCCGAAATTCGACGGGGTGAGCGCAGCGAGCCCGTCAAGCGCTTTGCCGAGGCCGTTAAATGGTTACTCTCGGAAGCACAACGAGGCGTTTCGGTCCAGCGCTACAAAGGCTTGGGTGAAATGAATCCGGAGCAGCTGTGGGAAACCACGATGGATCCGGCTACGCGCCGGCTGGTGCAAGTCAGGATCGAGGATGCCGCTGTTGCCGACGAAGTGTTCACCACGCTCATGGGCGACCAAGTGGCGCCGCGCCGGGAATTTATCGAAAAAAATGCCCTCACTGTCGCCAACCTGGATATTTAACCTCCGCTATCGGGAGACTGTTTAAACTTCTAGCGGTGGAAGCTTGGCCTGATACGCCACACTGATGCGCCGCATATTGTGTTCGATTGAGCGTTTGGCTTCCAGGTTGATAGCTTCCGGACCACGGTTCGCCGTCTCAATGGGTGGGCCAATGATGACCCTAACCGTCCCTGGCCGTTTGATAAAGGAACGGCGTGGCCAGAATTCTCCGGAATTATGTGCGACAGGTACGATGGGAACCTGGCAGTCACGGGCAAGCAAGGCGCCAGAGAGACCATAACGGCGGGTGGATCCCGGCGGCATCCGATGGCCTTCCGGAAATATGGCAATCGTATGCCCGCGAGCGATCAGGCGTTTACCTTGACTGCGGATCTGATCGACCGCCCGCCGTTTTGAGAGGCGATTGATCCCAATGGCGCCCAGCCGGGCAAGGGGCCAGCCCACCAGGGGGATCCAGAGCAGTTCACGCTTGAGCACGAACGCCGGCCTGCGCACCAGGATGAAAGGCAGCATGGTTTCCCAGGTGGAGGAATGTCTGAGGTAAAGCACGCACGGCGTGTCGGGCACGTTTTCCAGTCCCTCGATGCGCATTTTCAGACCCACCGTTGACCGTAGTAACCCAAAGAACACGCGTGCGTATGCGCGCGCAACAGCCTCAAGCCCCGGCCTTCCGCCCGGTAGAAAGGCAAATACCGTACAGATGAACCCATATACAGCGATGCTGGCGACATAAGCGGCGTTGTATACGAGTGAACCCAGAGCCAGTAGCCATTCACCGGGATGGTGGGCCAGCAGTGCGTCAGCTGCTGCGGCGAGGTCAGCGTGTATGTCTTCAGGTGGTGTGGCTTGCCTGGCCAAAGTGGCCTCTCCCTGGCCGGTACGAACGAGAATGGCTTTAGCGCCTACGGCCGCAGCCGCACCAAGATCCTTGCTGGTGTCGCCGATCATGATCAGCTTTGCCGGTGGGACCGAGAAATCCCTTGCGATCCGTTGCAACAAACCCGGCGCTGGCTTGCGGCAGTCGCATTCGGCCAGTGGCGCATGGGGGCAAACGTAAATACCACTGATGCGAGCGCCCTTGCGGGCCGCTTCGCGAATGAGATGGCGATGGATGGCGTCGACGGACGCCATGCTGTAGAGGCCTCGCCCCACCCCGGATTGGTTGGTTGCAATGACCAGTTCGTGACCGGCGCGACTTAAACGCGCCATCGCCTCTAGACTGCCCGGGATGAATTCAAGCTCCGCCGGGTTCTTTACGTAGTCATCGCGATCGACGTTGATGACGCCGTCACGGTCAAGCACGATCACACTCATATCGAACTGTTTCCCGGGGCCTGAAGCTCGCCGATATCGGCAATGCGCAGAAAGGCATTACGCAGGCGTGCGAGAAGGTTGAGTCGCCGAGCCCGAACCTGCGGATCGGGGTCCATAACAAGGACCTCATCGAAGAAGCGGTCGACCGGTTCGCGCAATTCAGCCAGAGCTTCCAATCCGCGGGCGTAATCCTGCGCCTGGAGGGCGGCGTCCAATATTGGTAAGCGTTGCCCCAGCGCCTGAGACAGTGCTCCCTCGGCGTCTTCCGTGTTGGTGACGGCGCTGGCCCCGGAGTTCAGGTCTTCGTCAGAAGCCTGGCGTAGCAGGTTCGCGATGCGTTTGTTAGCCGCAGCCAGTGAGGCAGCATGGGGACCTTCACCGAAGATGCGCAGTGCGCGGGAGCGGGCGAGGATGAGGCCTGGGGCAAGCGGTGCCACGGCGAGCACGGCTTGGGCTATATCCGGGCGCTCGCCCTGGTCCAGGATGAGGCTGCGCAAACGGTCGCGCAGGAAAGCGGTGGTGTCTGGAATCGCGTTTTCGGCCTCGAGCACAGGCGGGTACAAGCGGGCGGCAAACTGCAATACGGGTTCGAGGTCAAGTTGCGGTGCGCGCTCGCTGAGGATGCGCAGGGCGCCAAATGCCGCGCGGCGCAGTCCGAACGGATCCTTGGTCCCGCTCGGGGCAAGGCCCGCGGCGAACCCGCCCACCAAGGTATCGAGCCGATCCGCGAGTGCCAGGGCGGCACCGAGGTTCGTACCAGGTAGCCGGTCCTCCGCACCGGCCGGGAGATACTGCTCGGAAATCGCTTGGGCAACAGTCTCCGGTTCGCTGTCTGCCGCATACAGTCCACCCATGACGCCCTGGAGCTCGGGGAACTCGAAGACCATGCCGGTGACGAGGTCGCACTTGGCCAATTCGCCAGCGCGCCGCGCCGCAGCGGAGTCGCCATCCGGCCAATGTGGAAGTTGGCAAATATGCTCGCAAAGTGTCGCTAAACGTAGTGACTTATCCGCCATCGTGCCGAGTTTGGGGCCGAACTGCAAATCCTCCAGTTCGCCGACATAAGCTGTAATCGGCTGCAGGCGGTCGCGGCGGTAGTAGAAACGGGCGTCCTCCAGGCGGGGACGTACGACGCGTGCCAGGCCATTGCTGACCTGTTCGGGGTCCTTGCTTTCAATATTGGCGATGGCGATGAAATCGGGTAGCAGGCGGCCTTCACGGTCGCGCAAGGGGATGAATCGTTGGTGATGGGCCAATGTGGTGATCACGACCGCTTCGGGCAGCTCGAGGAAGCCCGGGTCGAAGCGTGCTGCGAGCGCGACCGGCCACTCGGCCAGTCCGGTGAGTTCTTCGTAAAGCGAGTCACTGGGTGGTGACGGCTCGGCATCGAGAGATTCCGCCAGCTTTCGGACCTCGGTCATGATGTGCTCGCGGCGTACCGCCGGGTCTGCGAGCACATGCGCAGCAGCCAGCGTATCGATGTACTTGCCGGGTGTTGCGATGGGCACCGGCTTCGGATGATGTACGCGATGACCCGCGCTCTCGCCGGTGGCCGTGAGCTCGAAAGCCTTGATCGGCACGACCGTTTTACCCAGGCGCACGCAAAGCCAGCGCACGGGACGCAGAAAGCCCGTATCGGATCCGTTCCAGCGCATCCGCCGCGGTTGGGGCAGTGTATGCAGGAGTTCCGGCAACTCCGCGGCCAGAATGTCGGCGGTCGGCAGGCCCTTGCGCACTTCACGGTGCACCAACCAAGCCTCTCCCTTGTCATTCTCAAGCTTTTGCAGATCCGCAACGGCCACCCCGATGGAGCGTGCAAAACCCTCGGCCGCCTTTGTCGGATTACCCGCCGGATCAAACGCGACTTTGAGGCTGGGTCCGCGGCGCTCTTCCTGCCGGTCTGGCTCGATGCCGGGCACGCCGGTGGCTATAATCGCCAGGCGCCGCGGGCCCCACAGGGGACGTATCGATTCCGCAGCCAAAGCATGCCCCTTGAGCAGCCTGTCCAGCCCTTCGGCAAGGGCGCGCGCCATCGGCTCCTGGGCGGCGGCAGGCAATTCTTCGGTGCCGATTTCCAACAACAGGTCAGTGGATTGGGAACGGCTCATGAGACCGGCGACTCCTTCCCGGCTTCAGCGGCGTGCCACGCTTTGGCTACGGCGGTGGCCATGCGCCTGACCCTCAGGATGTGGTTTTGCCGTTCGGTCACGGATAGGGCGCGGCGTGCATCGAGCAGGTTGAAGGCATGCGAGGCCTCCAGGGTCCTTTCATAGGCAGGAAGTATTTGGCTGGCTTCGAGGAGCCTTGTGTGCTCGCGCTCAGCAGCAGCGAATTGCGCGTTGAGCTGGGTAGTGTCGGCCAGTTCGAAGTTGTAGTGCGATTGCTCCCGTTCGTTGTCGAGGTACAGATCGCCATAGCGTAAGGTGCCGGCGGGGGTTTCCTGCCATATAAGGTCGTACATACTGTCTACGTTCTGCAAGTACATCGCGATGCGCTCGAGGCCGTAAGTGATTTCGCCGGTGACCGGCCGGCATTCGATGCCGCCGACCTGCTGAAAATAAGTGAACTGGCTGATTTCCATGCCGTTCAGCCAGACTTCCCAGCCCAGCCCCCAGGCGCCCAGCGTGGGAGAGGCCCAATCGTCCTCGACGAAACGCACGTCCTGGACTCCGAGGTCCAAGCCCAGCGCCACCAGGGAGCCCAGGTAAAGCTGTTGGAAATCGTCGGGCACCGGCTTCAACAGCACCTGGAACTGGAAATATTGTTGCCCGCGGTTGGGATTTTCCCCGTAGCGTCCGTCTGTCGGCCGGCGGCAGGGCTGGACGAAAGCGGCGTGCCAGGGACGTGGCCCGAGCGCGCGCAGAAAGGTCGCGGGGTGGAAGGTCGCGGCACCCATCGGCATATCGTAGGGTTCCAGCAACGCGGCACCCTGTTCGGCCCAGTATTGGCGCAATCGCAGGACCAACTCCTGGAAAGTTTTTGGCGGATGGTTAGTCATGGGGCGTAAAAATCCTTGAAACAAGGTCGCCGGCGGTCAAAGGCGATTAGTATAAAGGGGTGGCCGCCGCAAGCGTGTTATCGTTCGCGGCAGGGTTAGTGTAGTGTTTCGCGATTCCTGGTGCTTTCAGCGACTCGCCCGAAGGGAGCCCCCTAACAAGCGCCAGCTTTGCGTTGCAGCGCTTGGCAAGGGCGACAGCCATTCCCTGCGCGCTGCGCCTTGATCTGGCGCTTGTGGAGGGCTCTGAAAGCACCAGGAATCGCGAAACACTACACTGGGGGTTGCCTCATTCTTGATTATTTCTGGAGCCGTTTTCATGAGTGCCGATGACATTCTCAAGCGGATCGCCGCGGGCGAGATACATTTTGTGGATCTGCGTTTTACCGACACACGGGGCAAAGAGCAGCACGTGACGGTAACACCGACCAGTGTGGATGCGGATTTCTTCGAGGAAGGCAAGGCTTTCGACGGGTCTTCGATCGCCGGCTGGAAGCAGATCAACGAATCCGACATGGTGTTGATGCCGGACGTCGCCAGCGCCGTAATGGATCCCTTCATGGACCATCCGACGCTGGTCTTGCGCTGTGATGTGGTCGAGCCCACTACCCTGTCCGGCTATGAGCGCGACCCGCGCTCGATCGCGCGCCGCGCCGAGACCTACCTGCAGCAGACGGGCATCGCCGATATCGCCTTTTTCGGACCCGAAAACGAGTTTTTCATCTTCGACAATGTGCGCTGGGGCAGCGCGGTCGGCAGCGCCTTCTACGAAGTCGATTCCATGGAGGCCAACTGGAATTCCGGACGCGTCTACCCGGACGGTAACTTCGGTCACCGCCCGGGCCTGAAGGGTGGTTACTTCCCGGTGCCCCCGGTCGATTCGTTGCAGGACATCCGCTCCGAAATGTGCCGGGTTCTCGGAGAAATGGGACTGGAAAGCGAAGTCCACCACCATGAAGTCGCCACGGCAGGCCAGTGCGAGATCGGTGTGCGGCTCAATACCTTGGTGCGCAAGGCCGACGAAGTGCAGATCCTCAAGTACGTGGTGATGAACGTCGCCCAGCGTTACGGCAAGACGGCCACGTTCATGCCCAAGCCGCTCACCGGCGACAACGGCAACGGCATGCATGTGCACATGTCGCTGGCCAAGGGTGGGCAAAACCTGTTCGCCGGCGATGGCTATGGCGGGCTTTCGGAAACGGCGCTGTTTTTCATCGGCGGCATCATCAAGCATGCCCCTGCCCTGAATGCGCTCACCAATCCCGCCACCAATAGCTACAAACGTCTCGTGCCCGGTTTCGAGGCTCCGGTCAAACTCGCTTATTCGGCACGCAACCGTTCCGCCTCGATCCGTGTTCCGTTCGCACCCAGTGCGAAGGGTCGCCGCATCGAGGTGCGTTTCCCCGACAGCATGGCCAACCCCTATTTCGCTTTCAGCGGATTGTTGATGGCCGGCCTGGATGGCATCCTCAACCGCCTGCATCCCGGCGAGGCCATGGACAAGGATCTCTACGACCTGCCGCCGGAGGTGTCGGCCGACATCCCCGAAGTGGCCTATTCGCTGGAAGGCGCGCTCGATGCGCTCGAGAACGACCACGCTTTCCTTACCGCTGGAGGCGTTTTCAGCGAAGATGCGCTCAAGGCCTACATCGGACTCAAGCGCCAGGACGTGCAACGCGTGCGCATGACCACGCACCCGGTCGAGTTCGATCTCTACTACAGCCTGTAAGAGGGATTCAGGACGCGCGATGAAGAGTCGCTATTGGGGACGTAGTGACTATCGCCATGAAGAAATGGGCCGTGCCGGCGTCCTGCTGGTAAACCTGGGCACGCCGCAAGCCCTGACAGTCGGGGCCGTGCGGCGGTACCTGGCCGAGTTTCTCGCGGACCCGCGCGTCATCGAATTACCAACAGTACTACGGCGGCTGTTGCTCCATGGTGTCATTCTCCGTGTGCGCCCGCGCAAGACGCTGCAGGCCTATCGCTCGGTATGGACCGAGGAAGGGTCGCCCCTGATGGTGCATTCGCGGATGCTGGAGCAGGGCTTGCGTGACGCGCTGGCAACGCGGCTGGACGGCCCCGTGTCGGTCGCCCTGGCCATGCGCTATGGCGAGCCCAGCGTGGAACGGTCCTTGGGTGTCCTCATGCAGGCCGGCGTGGAAAGATTACTGGTGCTCCCGCTCTACCCGCAGTACTCCGGTGCCACCACCGGTGCCGCAAGCGATGCCGTGGGCGCCGCACTGGCCCGCCTGCGCTGGGTGCCATCCGTGCGTTTTCTCAACCACTACCACGATTATCCCCGCTACACCGATGCCATAGCAGCCAGCATCGAGCGCAGCTGGGAGACGGAAGGCCGCAACGAACGGTTACTCCTGTCTTTCCATGGCATGCCACGCGCAACATTGGAGGCGGGAGATCCCTATTACTGCCAATGCCAGGGTACGGCACGCCTGATTGCCACGCGGCTGGGTATTGCGCGCAGCGAGTGGGCTTTGGCGTTCCAGTCCCGCTTCGGGCGCGCGACCTGGTTGCAGCCCGATACCGAGGCTATGCTTCGGGGTTGGGCCGAGGCGGGGATCGAAAGCGTTACCGTCGTTTGTCCCGGGTTTGCCGCGGATTGCCTGGAGACGCTGGAGGAAATTGCCCAGCGCTACCGGGATGTTTTTTTGGAGGCTGGTGGCAAGCGTTTCGTCTACGTACCGGCTCTCAATGCCAATACGGGGCATATTCAGATGCTCACCGAACTGGTAGCCCGCGAAATGGCCGGATGGCCGGAAGCCTTGGCCAGCTACAATCTGCATCTACAGCGCCGTGACGCGGCGGAGAGATCCGAGCGTGCCCGCCGCTTGGGTGCGCGCGACTGATCCTGTCTACCCGTTAGCCGGGCTCAGTAAAAGCATTGGCCATGGGCAGGCGTTGCCACAGCCTCCGCGCGAATTGCCTGCCTGTATCAATTTCATCGGCCAGCCTGGACTTGGCCGCCGCGAGTTCACGGGCACGCTCGGCGGAATCGAACGGGTAACGAGGATCTTTGGCATAACGGCGCATCCAGGGGCTGCAAAGCGCATGCCCGAGATCGCGTTCGGTGTGTTCGATGCCGAAATGATGCGCCAATGACCCGAGGCGCCGTTCGGGCTCCCGGAGGAAATCAGAAAAATCCAGGCTGATCGACCGATCAGGCGCAAGCGCACGGGCTTGCGCGAAGGCAAACTGGGCGGCGCACCAATTCAATGCAGTCAATTCCGCATCGTTGCATTCACCCAGCACCGGGGCGGAACCACCCAGGGTCGGAACAAGGTCTTTGATCCATTCACCGGCGGCAACGCGCACGCTGGCGCGCAGTGAGGGTTCACGCAGCATGGTGGCGAGATAATCTGCCAACGGGATCCACAGGCAAACGATGGCCGGAGGCTGGGGCAGGCCGAGCAGCCAGGGCGCCAGGTTGGCGGTCAGGCTGGTGTGTTTGATGACGACATCCGGGTGATCCGGCGGTGCCTTGGCCAACAGCCTCTGGGACAGGGCCAGCAAGGCATGAAATTCGCTGGTGCGCAAGCGTGCCAATGGGGTGCCCGATACCCGCGCTTCCGCCGCAAGTGCCTGCAGCAGGAGCGGCTCACGCAGCGACCAAACCCGGGGCAATTCGCCCAACAGGCGTGAAATCAAGGTAGAGCCGACATGCCCGCAATGCAGGATCAGACCGCGTGGATGGTTCTCCGGACCGGTGAGACCGAGAACCCGATCCAGGGGTACCCAGGCCCCTGATTCCCGGCCGCCGAGAATACGCTGGTCGAGGAAGGCAGCTTCCCTGACCTGTTCCCCGGTAAGGCGAACGAGTAATAGTTGCCGATTAATGGTGTCCAGTTGGTGAGGAAAGACTTCACGGTCATGGACTAGTCCATTGAGCCAGGTATCGAGTTCGTTGGCCGCGGATGACACTGTCGATCAGTCCGTGTCGAATTGAGCCCACCAGGGTGGCGGCGGGGCTACCGGGGTTTGTGGCACAGGGGCCGAAGCCGCATCCGCCATGACCCGGAACACCTCGATTCCGCCCTTGGATTTCACTGTCATCACATGACGGAAATACGGCGGCCTGGGTGCGGGCTCCAGTGCAAAGGGCCCGGCATGCTTGCGCAGCGAATCGCGGTATACGAGGAGATAGTCTCCGGCTTTCAGATGGCCGTCATGAACGGCCGTATACAAATCCCGGGCATCGCGGAACCAGGGCATGGGCGCACCCAGTTGCAGTTGCCAGAGAATGAGCGAACGGGGCCAGCGGTACATGTATATTTTGCTGTCGGGCGTGGTTTGAACCACGCCGCGCAGGCGGGCCCAGGCGGCATCGTCATCGATGCGCGGACCGAGCTGCGGCAGCCAGGCCCCGACCAATACCGTAAAGAGCAACAGGATAAAACCGCTCCATGCGGCCACGCCGCGCGACAGCCACGCCGGACGGCGGCTCGTTAACGCCGCCAGCGCATAGAGCGCCAGGGCGGCAAACGCCGGGGCAGCGGGAAGAATGTATTTGCTTTGTTTGGAAGCGGAGATGGAAAAGAAGATGATTGTCGTCGCTGTCCAGGCCAAGGCCAGGCGCAAGCCCGGTTCCCGCAAGCGGCGTGCTGCGAGCACCAATCCGAAGGGTGCGGCCAGCGACCAGGGCAGATAATCCGTCCAGAAGCTTTGGGCATACATCCACCAGGGATTGGCGTGGCCACCGGCGCCCGCCACGAAGCGGGTGAAATTATCGTAGACGAGCGCTGCGCGTACGAAATCCCAACCGGCCACGAAGCCGCAGGCCACATACCAGGCCGCCAGCGGGGCCAGGGACAGCACCAGTCCGCGCAACGGCGCCAGCCGCCAGACACGCCGCGGCAGCTCCTGCCAGCGGGAAGCGCCGCTTGCTACGGCGAGCAAAAGATCTCCCGCGATCGCCAGCCCGATCAGAACCAAGCCCACGGGGCCTTTGGCGAAGACCGCCAATGCCGCGCCGCCCCATAGCAGCCAGGGGAATTTATCGTCCTCGTGGCGCAGATAGCCGAGCAGCCCCAAAGCCACTCCGACGCACAGCCAGCCATCGGTCTGGGCGACGAAGAAATTGTATAGCGCGGCCGGTGCCGCCAATGCCAGGACCGGCAGCAACCAGCGCGGCAACTGCGGCAGCAGGTGGCGCGACAGCGCAAACAGCGCCCCCAGCCAAATCCACAGGGCGAGCAGGTTGGGCAAACGAATGGCGGGCAACACCGGCAGGCCCGCTTTCGCGAGCACCAGGGCCATCCAGTAGTAAAACGGTGGGTATTCGATATAAGGCAGGCCGTTTTTTTGCGGGATCAGCCATTGATGATGCGCAAGCATCTGTTGCACCGCTACGGCAAATCGCGTTTCCATCGAGGGAATGGGGCCGTGATTCCAGGCTCCGAGGGCGAACGCGACCGTTACCAATGCCGTCGCTATCGCGAGCAGGTAGTTCGTCGGGGCACGGGCGGGATCGATGCGCATGGTTGCTAGTGTAACTGCGGGGATGATGAGGCCTCTGGTTAGCGGCCAAGGTTATGCGATCCGCCGGGCAACTTCCAGCTTAGGCTCTATACTGCCAGCGAAGGCCGGCACAAAAACGGGGACCGGATGGACGATGCTCCGCAAGTAGACATCGAGGAGTCAGGATCAACGCGGCATATTCGTGTGAGCGGCGATTGGCGGCTGCAGGCGCTGCTGGAAAAAGAAAACGACGTTCTCCATACACTCCGCTCGGTCACGGGTCGGTCGTCAGACCACTGGGACCTGACCGACATGTCCCACCTCGACAGTCTCGGCGCTCTGGCACTCTGGCACTGCTGGGGTGAGCGTTTGCCACAGAATCTTGCAGGGGGCGATGCGCACGCCCCCGTGTTCGAGCGACTGGGCAAACATCCCCTGGTCCGCCCGCCGGTGCCCGGCCGTTTCGCGCGCCTGCGTCGTTTCCTGCCCGCGATGGGCCGTGCGATACACGGTTTCATGCAGCAGGCCGGAGGCAGCAGCTTGCTGGGTGGCCAGTTCTTCGTCGACCTTTGGCACTGCGTGGAAAATCCACGGCTCTTCCCGCTACGGGAATTGTCTGCGACGATTTATCGCGCAGGTGCGCAGTCGCTGATCCTGCTGGCTTTCCTCGGCCTCCTGGTCGGGATGATGCTCACGTACGAAATCTCCGCTCAGCTGGTCCAGTTCGGGCTCAATGAACAAATCATCGGAGCCGTGGGGCTTGCATTCACCCGTGAACTGGGGCCCTTCATCGCCGGTCTCGTATTGGTCGGCCGCATGGGCAGCGCGACGACGGCGAGCATAGGCGGAATGCGTCTGACCGAAGAACTCGACGCGTTGCGCGCCCTGGGTGTTTCGCCCACGTTGCGCATCGTAATGCCGCGTGTGCTCGCCATGACGATTGTGATGCCCCTGCTGGTGGTCTGGATCGATTTCTGGGGTGTGCTCGGGGGAGTGTACCTGTCCAACACCCAGCTGGGTGTGACATGGCAAATGTGGTTGGCGTGGTTCCCCGATTCCGTGCCTATAGAAAACTATTTCATCGGCGTCGGCAAGGGCGCGTTGTTCGGATTCATCATTGGCATCACCAGCGCCTATTACGGGCTTACCGCGCCGCGTGACACCCAGAGCATTTCCGCCCATACCACTCGCGCCGTGGTGGTCGGCTTCGCCCTGGTGCTCATCATCGAAGTCGCGTTCGGCTTCCTGTTCAGCGGGGTCGGCTTATGAACGCAGAGAAAGAGGTCATCGTGCGCGTTCGCGATCTACGCACGCGCCTGGGTGGAAGCTGGGTGCACAAAGGCATCAATTTGACAGCATGCCGGGGTGACGTGCTGGCGATCATCGGCACGAGTGGCGGCGGTAAGACGACGCTGTTGCACGAAATGATCGGTCTGCGCAAGCCGGATGCCGGTACGGTGGAAGTCTTCGGCTATGACGTGCAGCGTCTGAACTGGCACGAGCAACATCTGCTGCGCAAGCGTTGGGGCATGCTGTTTCAGCAAGGCGCGTTGTTCAGCGCACTGAATGTTTTCGACAATGTGGCCTTTCCGTTGCGTGAATTGCGCACCATGGGGGAGCACATCGACGAGGAATTGATTCACGACGTTGTCATGTACAAGCTGGAGCTCACCGGACTTGAGCCGAAGGATGCCAATAAACGTCCTGCCGAACTTTCGGGGGGCATGGTCAAGCGTGTGGCCCTGGCGCGAGCTCTGGCCGTGGAAGCCGAGCTGCTGTTCCTCGACGAGCCGGGATCGGGACTGGATCCCGTGACCGCTCACGAGCTCGATGCTTTGTTGGCCGATCTGCATCGTGAGCTGGGGCTGACCATCGTTATGGTCAGCCATGATCTGGATTCCGTGGCGGCCCTGGCCAACAGGGCTGTCGTGTTGGCGGAGGGACGCATCCTGCTTGAGGGTTCGCTCGAGGAATTAGCCGATCCGCATCAGGCGGAGATGCATGAGACCATACGCCGGTTGCTCGCCGGGCCGCGCGGAGCCGCGTTGAGAAACGCGGGCCGCTCGTAACGCCGGAGCGCCAGTGTACCCCGCCGTGATTCCTGGCACTTTCAGCGAGCCGCTGCAGGTTGGATGCAAGGCGCGTGCGCGCAGGAAGGGTTATTCCCTTTCAAGCGTGCGCAACGCGGCAGCCGGGCTGCAGCGACTCGCCCGAAGGGAGTCCCCCACAAGCGCCAGCTCTGCGTTGCAGCGCTTGGCAAGGGCGCCGGCCATTCCCTGCGCGCTGCGCCTTGATCTGGCGCTTGTGGGGGGCTCTGAAAGTGCCAGGAATCACGGCGGGGTACACTAGGACGGCAAGGAGATTGCGGTATGGAAGAAAGGGCACACGCACTGATCGCGATCATTTTTCTCGCGGTGTTCGGTGTCGGCGCCGGACTCGTCGCCTGGTGGATGATGGCGCCGGGAGTCAGCCGCGTCCCTTACGTACTGGATGCGCAAGGCAGCGTGGCCGGTCTGGGTCCCGGCTCACCGGTCAGCTATCACGGCGTCCGGGTGGGTGGGGTGCGCAAGGTGGGACTGGATCCCCGGAATCGCCGCCACATCACGGTACTTGTCGCTGTAGACACGAATTTTCCGCTGCCCGAGGGCAGCTACGCTACCGTAGCGTCACCCGGGCTGATCGGCACTAAAACCGTGGAGCTGACCTTGGGATCCGGACCGAATAATATTCAGACCAGTATCGCGTCGCCGGCGCACCTGCCACTCAAGTCCGGGGCCATGTCGGGTCTGATGCATAACGCAAGCGCGATCATGAGCAGTCTCAAGGACACGCTCAAATCAGTCCATGAACTGCTCGGTAAACAGAACCGCGAACACATCTCCGCGACCCTGGCACAGATCGACGAGGCGAGCGCCCAGCTGGTGCAGCTCGAAAAAGCGGTCCGCCCGAGTTTGAAAAAAATGCCCGGGTTGATCACGCAATTGGACGACACGCTCGGTGACGCGCGCAAAGTGTTGGTACAGGCCAAGACGCTGGTTTCAGAAGCCCGCCAACCGATACAGGCGGTGGGCCGCGCCGCCAGTGCCGCCGGTGCACTGGCAACGCAGGCGAGCCAGACCATGCTCCCGGGGTTCGATGCACTGCTCGCGCGCCTCCGGACCCTGAGCGCACGACTTCAGACCCTGGTCGATACATTGCAGCGCACGCCACAGAGCCTCATCGTGGGTCCCGCACCGGTACGGGCCGGACCGGGTGAGACAAAGGGGACGCCGCACTCAGGTGGTTAGACCGCGGGCTGGTTTTGATAAAAGGCGTCATGTGTGCGCCGGCTTGGCGATCCTGTTGGCGGTGCTGGGTTGGGCCCGGTTCGCCTGGGGCGATTGTGGGGCGCGGGCCACCCCATTGCATGCATTGGCAACGGCAAGATCCGGCCACACGGTCAGGGTGACAGGCGTGGTGACTGCAGTGTTCCCGCGTATGCACGGATTTTTCCTCGAAACGCCCCGGGCGGGGTGGGATGACGACCCCGCCACCACCGAAGCCGCGTTCGTCTATGACGGGCGGCAGTCGCTGGACAATTTTGCCTCCGGGCAGCGGCTCGCATTCACCGCTCGTTACCAGACCTTTCACGGTGTGCCGGAATTGGCGTACCCGCGAGGCATGGAACATTGTGGGCGGCTCGCATTGCCGCCGGCGATCACCGTGTCTTTGCCGCAGTCGGCACGGCAATGGGAAGCCAGGCTCGGCATGCGCATTCAGCTCCGGCAGCCGCTCACGGTGGACGATCTCGACGATTTCCTTCGCTACGGCGAAGTGCGCCTGCACGCAGGCGGACAGCACTATGCGCCCACCGCGTTGACTACTCCAGGCCCGGCCATACGTCAATTGATACGGGTTGCGGCCGGGCGGGAGATCTGGCTGCACGGCAACAGCAAGGCTCAACCGCAAACTCTGCAGTTGGGCAAGCTGGTTTTCAATGCCTTGCACCCGCTGCGTGTCGGTGATGTATTCGAATCCGTCGCCGGCATGGCCTATCACGCTTACGGACGTTATTTGCTGGAAGTGACGCACATCGGACGGATGCGCAAGACCAACCCGCGACCGGACTGGGCGTCGCTGGGACTTCCGCAGGGTCTGCGCCTGGTGACCTTCAATGTCGAAAATTATTTCAATCGCGCAACGTCGGGATCGCCCTTTCCGACCGAGCGCGGCGCGCGTACGCATTCGCAGTGGCTGTGTCAGACGGACAAGCTGGTCGCAGCGCTGCAAACCATGCGGCCGACGGTTGCGGGTCTGGAGGAGATCGAGAACAACGGGTATGGGCCGAAAGGCGCTCTTGGCACCTTGGTCGATGCGCTCAACCGGTCGCTGCCGAAGGCGGCCTATCGGTTTGTTCACCCTCCAACCCGACGGCTCGGGACGGACCTTATTGCGCCGGCTCTGATTTATGATGCGAGCCGTCTGGCTCGTGTGGGTCACGTTGCCATGCTGGATCCCCCGGACGATGACAGTGCGGTACGCAAGGGGCTCACGCGTCCCGCTCTGGCCGCCAGTTTCCGTGCGCGCGCCGGCGGCAAGCCGTTTACCGTCGTCGTGGTGCATCTGCGCTCCAAGCGCAGCCGCTGCGGCAAGGATCTGGATAATTCGGATGGGGGGGGGCATTGTGCGCGGGCACGTGCACGTGCCATACCGTATCTCGCGCGTTGGATCGGGCAGCGGCCGACGGGCATTGCAACTTCGGCCGTGGCACTCATCGGGGACTTCAATGCCTATCCGTACGAGGCCGCTATCCGCGAATTGCTGCAAGATGGCTGGCAGGAGGAACCGATGTTGCAAGCCCGCGACGCCGAATATACGGAAAACGGCAGTTACGGTTCAGGGCGGTTGGATTATGTCTTCCTTTCCCCGGCGCTGGCGAAGTACGAGCGGGGCGCCGCCATCTGGCATATCGATGCCGATGAAGCGCGTGGATTCGGTTATGCCGGGGGTCCCGTTTGCCATGGCCCGGCGGCGCCTTATCGTGCCTCGGATCATGACCCGGTCATCACCGTGCTGTCTCCCTCATGAATTTGAAATCAGTCGGCCCAGAGGCGCAGCAGATTGTGATGGATCTTGGCCGCAAGGCGTACCTCTTCGCCTTGCGGAGCCATGTCTTCCACGAGGCGCCAGAGCCGGACCATGTCGGCGATCAGATCGCGCTCGGTTTGCCCGCGCACATGGCTCTGAATGGTGGTGACGGCGGCGATTCGCGATCCCGAACGAACCGTTTCCACGCGGTGCAGCGTCGAGGCCGGGTAGACGATCGCCTGGCCTGCAGGAAGCTTGATGCGTTGTTCCCCGTCCGGCAGGCCGATCACCAGTTCCCCGCCCTGGTAACTTTCGGGCGGCGACAGGAACAGGGTCAGGGACAGGTCGGCCCGCATCCGCGGATCGCCTTCCAGGAGCGGAAAATCGACATGATCCTGGTAGTACATCCCCGTGTCGTAACGGTTGAAGACCGGCGCCATGATGCGCTTGGGCAAAACCAGGAACTGCATCATGGGATGACTCCACAAAGCTTGCGTAACCAGCGCCCGCCATTGCGGCAGGTTGGGATCGGATGGACTCACCTGTGCATTGTTCTTGCGGTCGCGGGAGCCTGCACCCGCGGTGTTCCTGCCGTCTTCCCACTGGGCGCCGGCAAGCGCATCATACAAGCCGGACAACACGTCGGGTTGAAGAACGTCGGACAAGGTCAGCAGCATTGGAATCACTCCGGGTCGATGTTCCGATTGTACCGGGCTTTGTCTGCGGGGCGCTGCGCGTGAACGCGCGGGAGAGCTTGCTGGAGCGCGGCCGGGCGCGACTGGCCGAGAGCGGACTGACGTCTTGCGAGTTGGGTTCGCCGGGCGCATTGGCAGGGGCGCTGGGATGGAGTGATTTTCTTTATCGACGGCTGCTCATTCTCGGGCCAGGTCAGGCGGAAGCCTTGATTGAAACGGCTCGTTTGCCCCTTCTCGGATCCTTTGCGAGCGGCGATTTCGGTGTGCATGACGGGCTGGCATTGATTGCCCTGCGCGAACTGGCCGGCCTGCAAACCGTGCGCGAAAGTCTGCTGGCGCTGAGCAGCCTTGCGCAGTCCACTGTTAAACGGACCCTCGCCGAGGTGCCGGATGCCGGCAACCTGATCGTGTTCGGTCTCGGCAAACTGGGCGGCCGGGAACTCAACTTCTACTCCGATCTGGATCTGGTGTTTGCCTATGCGGGCACGGGCGAACGTGAAGAGCGCCTGGCCTTGCGTGCCTCACGGCGTCTGCTGGAACGGCTCGAGGGCGGCTTCCGGATCGATCTGAGGCTGCGCCCCTTCGGTCAATCGGGGCCGCTGGCCATGGGGCTCGAGGCCATGGAGTCATACTTCCAGAATCATGGCCGCGACTGGGAACGCTATGCCTGGCTCAAGGCCCGTGTCATAGCCGGGCGATATGCGGCGGGACACGGATTTCTGCACCAACTGCGGCCGTTCATTTACCGCCGCTACCTTGATTACAACGCGATCGAGGCCCTTCGCGAGATGAAGCGCCAGATCGAGGTCGAAGCGGGCAGTCGGGCGGGCGACATCAAGCAGGGGCCGGGCGGGATTCGCGAAATCGAATTCATCGTGCAGGCTTTCCAGCTCGTGCGCGGCGGCCGTGAGCCCGCGCTGGCGGGTAGCGGTCTGCGCAGTGCGTTGGCTGCTGCGAAACGTCTGGGCCACCTCGAACCGGCCAGTGCCCGTGCCCTGTTGTCGGCCTACTATTTCCTGCGGCGTGTCGAGAACCGCCTGCAAATGGCCGCGTTGGCGCCGGTGCATGTTCTGCCGGAGGAGCCCGAACGCCGTGCGTTGTTGGCGGCCAGCCTGGGTCTTGCCGATGCAGCGGAGCTGGAGAGCAGCTTGGCGCAACATCAACAACAGGTGCGAGCGGTCTTCAACGACATACTCGGCGCGCCGCCACGCGGTGGGCCGATGCGGGGCGCCGCCGAGCGGTTATGGCGAGGCGAAAACGCGCCACAAGCGGCTGCCGAGCTGGGCCTGGGCCCGGCGCTGGAAGTCCTGCTCAATTTCCAGAATTCGAGGCCCGTGCGATTGATGGGACCCCGCGGACGCCGGGCCCTGGATCGACTGGCGCCCGAGCTGATCAGTGCCGCGGCCGCGCAGGCCGATCCCAGTGGCGCGCTGCATCGGTTGTTGGGGTTGCTCACGGCGCTGGTGAGGCGCAGCGCCTATCTCGCCCTGCTGGTCGAGCGGGTCGAGGCACGCAGCCGCCTCGTCGGCCTGATCGGATCCAGTCCATGGATTGCCGAACGCCTGGCGGCCACGCCGGCGGCGCTAGACGAATTGCTTGATGAGCGTGTCAGCGACCCGGCACCGCCGGCCACGGTTGCCCGGCAGCTGCAGGCTCTGGCGCGGTTGACGCTGTCCGGGGAAGAGGCGGCGGAGCAATTGCGCGAGTTTAATGAACTGCAAAGGTTGAAAGTCGCGGCCGCCGTGATCGAGGGCGCATGGCAGCCGAAGCAAAGCGAACAGGCGCTGACGCAACTCGCCGAGCGCAGCGTGAGGGCGGCGCTCGCATTGGCCGCTATGCGGATGCGCGAGCGCCACGGCGACTTGGAAGGCGAATTGCTGGCCATCGGTTACGGGAAGCTCGGCAGCCGGGAACTGGGCTTCGCTTCCGATCTCGACCTGGTGTTCGTGTATACCTCGGGCGACATCAGCTCGCGGGAGGGGCTGGCGACGGAAATCTATCTCGCGCGTCTTACGCAACGGGCTCTTTCGCTGCTGAGTCAGCCGACCCTGGCAGGGCCGCTCTACGCCGTCGATACACGCTTGCGGCCTGAGGGTGCAGCCGGGCTGCTCTTGTCACGTTTCGATGCCTGGCAGCGCTACCAGTCGGAGAGCGCGTGGTTATGGGAGCGCCAGGCTTTGCTCCGGGCCCGGCCCGTTGCCGGAAGCGCGCGCCTTGCGCGGCGTTTCCAAGCCGAACGGCTGCGCTTGCTGACGCGTGAAATCCCGGCACCACAGCTGGCCGGGGAAATCGTGGCGATGCGCAAACGGGTCGCCGGAGTCGGACCCAGGCGCACAGCCAACTCCGCGGCGCTGATCGACGGCGAATTCATCGCGGCCTACTGGTTACTGTCGGTGGCGCCGCATGATGAGTCCGTTGTTCGCCATACGGATCTCGAACGACAGATGCGTGCTCTCGCGGAGCAGGGTCATGTTTCGGCTGCCCAGCCATTGGCCGAGGCCCTTGCCGGCCTTCGCGCCGCGGCCAACCGGCGGGTGCTCGGTCTGGAGCCGGACAGGGATGCCGAGGCACGCGCCCGGGGATACATTGAGGGCTGCTGGGCCGAAACGTTCGCCGCTGTATTGTCGTGATCGTTATAATTGGCACCAGCAATCGCGAGATAGTCTGTCATGTATAAGGGACCCGACCCCAAACGCAACAAGGAGCCCAACGATACCCGTCGCGTGCGGGTAGCGGCTGCCGACCTGCCGGTTCATTGCCCGTTGCCGGAGATGAGCCTGTGGAATTCTCATCCCCAGGTCTACATTCCGCTGGAAAAACCCGGTGACGAGGCCGAGTGCCCGTATTGCAGCACCTGGTTCACGCTCGAAGGCGAGGACGAGGCGGGAGCGCGCGCGGAGTGATCGTCGTCACGGGCGGCGCCGGTTTCATCGGCTCCAATCTGGTGCATGCGCTCAACGCTCGTGGCGTGGATGACATCCTCGTCGTCGACGACCTGGCCGATGGCACCAAATTCGTCAACATCGCCACCGCGCAGATCGGCGACTACGAGCATTACGAGCGTTTCCTGGCGCGCGTCGAGAAAGGCGAACTCAACGGCCGCATCGAGGCGATTTTCCACCAGGGTGCCTGTTCGGATACTACGGAATGGGACGGGCGCTACATGATGGATGTGAACTACCGTTACTCGCGCATTCTGTTCGAATTCGCTGCGGCGCGCGGCATTCCGTTCATTTATGCCTCCTCGGCCTCGGTCTACGGTGCGGGCGAGCGCTTCGTCGAGGATCCGGCCAATGAGGCGCCGATCAATCTCTACGGCTACTCCAAGACATTGTTCGACCGCTATGTTCGCCGGCGCCTGTCTTCGGTGCGTTCACCAGTGGCCGGTTTCCGCTACTTCAACGTCTACGGCCCGCGCGAGCAGCACAAGGGGCGCATGGCCAGCGTGGCCTGGCATTTCAACAACCAGATTGCCGAGAAAGGCCGTTGCCGTCTGTTCGCCGGCACCGACGGCTATGGCGATGGCGAACAGCGCCGGGATTTCGTTTACGTCGATGACGTTGTGGCCGTTAACCTCTGGTTCCTGGACCATCCGGGGCACAACGGCGTCTACAATTGTGGCACCGGGCGCAGCCAGAGCTTCAACGACGTGGCGCGGGCCGTGATCGCCCATCATAGGCGTGGCGAAATCGATTACATCCCCTTCCCCGACGATCTGAAAGGTCGCTACCAGAGCTTCACCGAAGCCGACCTGAGCCGCCTGCGCGCGACCGGTTGCGATGTCGAGTTCCGCACGGTGGAAAAAGGCGTCGCGGACTACCTGGGCTGGCTCGAAACCAGCGCATGAACCCGACGCGGGTACTGGTTGCCGCACCCAGTTGGGTGGGCGATTTGGTCATGGCCGATACCCTGTTCAAGCTGCTGAAGCAGCAGTCGCCCGCCGTGCCCATCGATGTATTGGCACCGGCATGGGCGCTGCCGGTGGCCGCCCGCATGCGCGAGGTTGCAGACGTGATCGAGTTGCCTGCCGGTCATGGCGAGCTGGCCATCGGCGCACGCCGCCGGCTCGCGCGGCAATTGCGCCTGCGCGACTATTCCCATGCCTACATCCTGCCGCGCTCGGCCAAGGCGGCGCTGGTGCCCTGGCTGGCGCGGATCCCCCGGCGCATCGGCTATCGGGGCGAGTGGCGCTACGGCCTGATCAATCGCATGCACCGCTTGAATCCGGCCCATGAGCGGCTGGTGGAGCGTTATGCGGCCCTGGCGTATCCTCCGGGCAGTCCCCTGCCCGGCGTGTTGCCGAGTCCAGAACTGCAGAGTGATCCCGCCACCCGCGAGAAGGTGCTCCGGCGGCTGGGGCTGGAGCCCGGGGCTGCACCGATCATCTTGTGCCCGGGCGCGGAGTATGGTCCGGCCAAGCGCTGGCCGATCGAGCATTACGCCGAATTGGCGGCCGGGCTGCGAACCGCCGGGCATGCCGTGTGGGTGGTGGGCAGTGCCCGCGAGCGGTCGCTGGGGGAATCGATCGCGGTCGCCGCGCCCGGCACCGCCAACCTGGCCGGGGCCACTACGCTCGACGAGGCCGTCGATGTCCTGGCCGCGGGGGCAGCGGTGGTCTGCAACGATTCCGGATTGATGCACGTGGCGGCAGCAGTGGGCCGTCCCATCGTGGCCTTGTACGGATCGTCATCTCCCCGCTACACGCCGCCCGCGGCGGATCGTGTGCGCATTCTTTACCGCGCGCTGGATTGCAGCCCGTGCTTCGCGCGTGAATGTCCTCTCGGGCACTTCAACTGCCTGCGCGGGATCGCTCCCGCGGAAGTCCGTTCGGCGCTGGCCGAACTCGGAGTGCCTTGAACCGCGACTTCGCCTGCTTCAGCCGGCCTGCTTCTGGTAAAGCTCAATGCTTTTACGCACCTCGGCGAGCGCTTTCTCACGACCGCCCCAACCGTCGATCTCGACCCACTTGCCGGGCTCAAAGGCCTTGTACTGGGAGAAGAAGTGCTCGACCTGGCCTTTCAGGCCGCCCGGCAAGTCTTCTACCGACTGGGCTTTGCTGAAGCCGGCATAAACGCCGGAGACCGGAACCGCGATCAGTTTGGCGTCCTCGCCCTTCTCGTCGGTCATCATCATCAGGTCGACGGGACGTACCTCGATCATGCAGCCATGAACCAGCGGCAGCGGCGTGACGACCAATACATCGAGTGGATCGCCGTCGCCGCAAAGTGTGCAGGGAATAAGACCGTAATTGGCCGGGTATACCATCGAAGTGCTCAGGAAACGATCCACGGCCAGCAAACCGGTTTTCTTGTCCAGTTCGTATTTCACGGGAGCCGTGTGGGCGGGAATTTCGATGATGGCGTTGAGCTCTTCCGGCGGGTTGGCGCCAGCACCGATCTGATTCAGGTCCATATTTAGTCTGCTCGTGAGAAACGGCGAGCATTTTAGCCTCTCACGCCGCGGCTTGCGTAGTCAGATCGCATAACCGGGGTGCAGGTACGACGGCAAAAATTCTTGCTTCTTTGTTGTTTCAGCAGAATTCTGATATTTTGTGCCGCTGTTTCACCGGTGGCAAATAGTGCATAAACACATTAGCCTAGGGCTGGGCATTTTGTTAACTTTGGCGCTGGCAGGCTGTCATGACGGCTCGTCCGCTAGGCAACCGTCAAAGGCGACGCCTCCGCCTCCGCGCACGGTAGCGGCGGCTAGCACCGTCGAACAACCGGCCATATCCGAACAACCCACCACATCGACTGCAGCAAGTCCGGCTGTGTCCCAAGGCTGGGCGAAGCTCACCCCGGGGCTGGCAGCCATGGTCAAGCAAGTGCAGGCTGCGCCTGACGGGAGTGCTGCAAAGGCGCTGTCCAACTCGCGTATCCATATCAATGCGAAGAAGCAGATCCAAGTCTATATCTATGTCAACCATGTCGACGCAGCAACCGAATCCCGTTTGGCAGGAACGGGTGCGACGATCGAGCGCGGTGTGGCAACGATGAAGGTCTATCAGGTCTGGGCCACCCCCAGTGCATTGAAACGCATCTCGAAATTACCGGATGTCGTGCGGATTACACCGCCGGCCTATGGTTTTCCCAAGTAAGCCAAACAGGAATCACCTAGAGGGAGTCAATGAAAATCAGCAAACTATCGGTTGGCGCCGCAGCCATTCTTGGAACCGCGGTCATGGTAAACAGTGCCTACGCGGGCGGCCTGTCGCCCAGACTGGCTAAATTGTCCGCAGAATATGCCCGCTCTCCACAGATCGTCACGCGCATGGCCAATCAGAAACGTGATCTGGCCGGCACCACTATTTTTGACCCGCATGTAAACAGCAGTGGCGAAGTACAGGTCTATATCCATTACAAGCCCGGCCAGCGGCCTGGGGATTCGTCACTAGTCATGCTGGGTGCAACCCATATCCGGGCGGCACTCGGCGTGGTGCAGGCTTGGGTGCCGATTTCGCGCCTGCAGCAGCTTGCGAACATGACCGGTGTAACCCGTATCGGTTTGCCTGACTATGCGGTCATGCGTGGGTTGGGAGGCATCCAACCGCGTGCGGATAGCTGCACGTCTGTTCAGTCGGGGCTTGCAATCGACCACGAAGGAATTACCGCCGAAAACGTCTCGAACTTGCATACCGCGGGTACCAAGGGCAGTGGCGTCAAGGTTGGCATCATCTCCGACGGTGCCGACTGCATTTCCAGTTCCCAAACAGCCGGCTATTTGCCCGGCACCGTATGGGTCGACTCGAGCTTTCCGGGCAGTGGCGATGAGGGCACGGCCATGCTCGAGGAAGTCCATGCGATGGCGCCGCAGGCCTCGCTGGGTTTCTGCGGGCCAAATACGTCGGTTGATTTCGTGACTTGCTACCAGGACTTTGCCGCCTGGGGGGCCGATATCATCTCCGACGATCTGGGTTTTCCGAATACATTTTTCAACAACAACCCGATTACGACGACATTTGCCGCCGCAATCAAGAATTTCGCCCAGAACAACCCGAATATTTCACTGGTCACGGCCGTGGGCAATGATCGTCAGGACTATTACCAGGCGACCTACGCGCCCAGCAGCGCGACCGTGCCCATTTCATTGACACCTGCGCCCTCGGCGAGCTCGGTCGAGCCGGGCGGTGTGACGACGCCACGTACCTACCAGTCTGCGATGGATATTGGTGGCAGCGCATACGAGACGGTATATATCGGCAAAGTGCCGGCGAATTATTCGACCGCATTTCTATTGACTTGGAATGATCCGCTCAATGGACCGTATGACGACTTGGATCTTTACCTGCTCGACAGCAACAACAATATTCTCGACGCCAGTACCTACGATCAGAAATCGGATATCAACTACAGCCCCAGTTCAGTCACCTGGAATCCGCCTGCTGAATTCGTTCAGTACACGGACACGACAGGCGGGCCGCAAACGCTTAAGTTGGTGGTCATGTGCTACGTCTGCAACCAGACGTCGAATCTGTTGGTCAAGCTGACGGGCTTGCTGGATGGCGCAGGCTCCTTCTCGGTGAAGTCCAGCGGCGGCATGTACGGCCAGTCGGCAATGCCCGAGTTGATTTCAGCGGCCGCCGCGCATCTGAGTACGACGGGCGCGAGCGTTAATTTGGAAACTTTCAGCCAGAACGGGCCTTACATCAGCGGAGACTGGCTGAACGGGACGACGTCGGTAGCGAAGCCGGACATTACCGGCGTGGACGGAGTTACCGTCAGCGGAGCGGGTGGTTTCGGGTCTCCGAGAACCGGCGGGGGAGCTTATTTCTACGGCACTTCCGCGGCATCGCCGAATGTTGCTTCCGTGCTTGCCCTGTTGCGCAGCGCCTTGCCCAGCAGCACCAACACCGCTGCACAGTGGAAGCAGATCATCATGGATAGTGCCAGCATGAGTGCTATTAATGGTTCCCCGACGGCGGATGAAGCCGGTGCGGGTCTGATCGATGCCGCGGCCGCCGCTGCTTCGCTAGATTCGCCGATCACGGCGGCCATCACATCGCCGACGGGTTCTCCGATCAACGTTCAGACAGGCAAGAGTATCCAGTTCAAGGCGAGCTGTAACTATGCGGGGACCCATACGCTGAATTACAAATGGAGCTTCGGCACCGGTTCAGGTGTTGCGGATTCCGCTCAGTTGACTCCACCCGCCGTTAAGTACATGAATGCAGGTACTTATACGGTGACGTTCACTTGTGGTGATTCGCTGCAAAGTACTGATGACACCGCAACCGTCACAGTTACGGCGCCGCCCTCATCGGGTGGCGGCGGTGGTGGCGCGCTCGGCTTCGGTACGCTCGCCGGGCTAATGGCATTGGCCGGCTTGTTGGCTTTACGCAAGCGTTCCTGATAAGCCGCCGGCGGCAGGTCATGAAAGGCGGGCCCACGGGTCCGCCTTTCTTTTGGCAGAAGCGAGAGTATTCAGCGTGCCACGTAAAAAGGCAGACCCTCGATTTCGACGCGCCGGATAGCACAGCCGTAAATATTGCCGAGATCGCCGGGTTTCAGTACGGCTTCGGGCTTTCCAAGTGCCGTTCCCCCGCATCCATCCAGCAGGATCACGCGGTCGGCATGGCGTGCGGCCAAAGACAGGTCGTGCAGACTGAACATCACCCCGACGCCGCCCAATGCCGCCAGATGCCGCATGAGTCTCAGGAGTTTGACCTGGAACGCCAGATCCAGTGCTTCCAGCGGTTCATCGAGGAGGTAGGCCCGCGGCGCCTGGCTGAGCAGTGTGGCGATAGCCAGCCGACGGCGTTCGCCGCCCGACAGAGTCGCCACCTGGCGGTTCGCGGCTTCGGCGAGTCCTACGGCGCGCAGTGCCTTGAGTGCCCGCCGGCGATCGGCCGTTGATTCCCAGCGCCAGAAGTCGATATGCGGATGTCGTCCGATCAGTGCGGTTTCGATGACCGTCGCGGGGTAAGGATCTTCATTGTCCTGGGCAAGGAAAGCGAGGTGCCGTGCGATTTGGCGGCGCGACAGTTTACCCAGCGCTCTGCCCCGGAGAAAGATATCCCCGCCCGCGGGCAACAGCCCGGCCAGGGCCGTAAGCAAGCTCGACTTGCCGGCACCATTGGGGCCCACGACAGCCACCAGTTCACCGGCATTCAGATCGAAGTCGAAATCCGACACCAATTGGCGTTCGCCCCGGCAAACCTGCAAGCCACGGGATGTGAGCAACGCGTTCATTTCAGTGTGCGCGTGCGTAACAGCAAGTAAAGAAACAAGGGGACACCGATTGCTGCGGTAATCACGCCAACCGGCAGTGCGCGTGGTGCGGCCACGGAGCGGGCGACCATGTCCGCGACCGTTAAAAGCAGGCCGCCGCCGAGCGCGGCGCCCGGCAATACCAGACGATGATCGGCGCCGCCGGTGAGGCGGATCATGTGCGGCACGATAAGGCCGACGAAACCGATAGTGCCGGCCTCCACGACTGCGACCGCCGTAATCAACGATGCCAGGAGGTAAATGCCGATGTTGACGGCCTGGACCGGCACGCCGAGGGCGCGGGCGGGTAACTCTCCACGCGCGAGGACGTTCAAGGTGCGCGCAAAAGGCATTGCGATCAGCAATGCCGCCATCATCACCACCAGCGGCAAATGCCAGGCTGAGCGATAGGCCAAGTCTCCCATCATCCAGAACAGCATGCTGCGTAACGTGGCATCCGGACTGAGCGCCAGCAGCAGACTGACGACCGCCCCCCAGCCGGCGGCCATGACGATACCGGTGAGCAACAGGCGCGTGGGCGCCCAGCTGCCGCGGCCATGCGCCAACACGAAGACGATCAGCGTGCTGACGAGCGCTCCGGCGAACGCCGTGCCCGTGGCCGCCGTGGTGCCGAGGCCCGCGAGCAGCGCGATCAAGGCGCCCGTGGCCGCACCGCCGGAAACCCCGAGCACGTACGGGTCTGCCAGCGGATTACGCAGCAGCACCTGCATCAAAGCTCCGGCCAGCCCCAAGAGCGCACCGGTTGAGAACGCAGCCAGGGCCCGGGGGAGGCGCAAGTCCAGCACAAGCGTGTGGTCGAGTGCGTTGCCGTGCCCGGTGAGCGCAGCCAGCACCGCCCCTGGGGTCACGTATACGCTGCCTACGAACAGGGACATGAGCAGCGCGGCGGCAGCACCGATTGCAAGAATCAGCACCAGCGCAGCCCCGCGCCTGATGGGGCGATGGACGCTGTAGGCAAGCTCCGCAGCCATTACAGGCCGGCTCCCGGGAACGGGCCGGCACTTATGCCATATACTGCCGGGTAATGAAAGCGCGAGTCATGCGCGCCATGGAAAGAATTATCGAAACCATCGATGCCGACGGGTTCCGGGCCAACGTGGGCATTATCGTGGCCCGCGAAAACGGCGACGTGCTGTGGGCACGTTGCACCCGTAATCGTGGCTGGCAGTTCCCGCAGGGGGGGATTGACCTCGGCGAAACCGCGGAAGAGGCGCTTTACCGTGAATTGCATGAGGAAGTGGGCCTGGGCATGGACGATGTCCAGCTTGTCGGGCGCACCGAGGGCTGGTTGCGTTATCGCCTGCCGCACCGCTACCAGCGCCAGCGGGCAACGCCCCGGTGTATCGGCCAGAAACAGGTTTGGTTTCTGCTCCGTCTCAGGGCCGAAGAATCGGCCATACGCCTCGATGCAGTGGATCACCCCGAGTTTGATCATTGGCGCTGGGTCTCGTGGTGGCATCCGTTATCAGACATTATCTTCTTCAAGCGCCGGGTTTACGAGCTGGCTTTGACCGAGTTGGCTCAACTGGCCTTTCCCGATGGCCCGCCCCGCCGCCAGCCGGCACGGGACCGTACGCACAACAACGATGGCGAACGGCGTTGGCGGGCGCCCCGCAGTCCATACCGGGTCAAAAAGGCTGGATCACGGCGAGGATCACGATCGCGATCAGGAACAGGCCGGGGATCTCGTTGAAATAGCGCAGAAAGCGGTCTGAATGGGGGCGTTCCCCGCGGGCCATCCGCGTGATCAGGCGCTTGCAGTAGAAGTGGTAGCCCAAGAGTCCTGCGACCAGTATCAGTTTCACGACCAGCCAGGCCGGCATCGGCCAGAACCAGGCCGCGACGAGCCAGATGCCGAAGGCGATGGTGGCCACGGCGCCGATGGTCATGATGTAGTAGAGACGCCGTTCCATGATGGTAAAGCGTTCGAGCGAGGCGCTGTCGGTTGCGGCCGTGTGGTATATGAACAGGCGCGGCAGGTAAAACAGGCCGGCAAACCAGGTCACCATGAAAATAATATGAAACGCGAGTACCCAACGCATGGCTTGGCTCCAATAGGTGCCGGAGCATTATAAAAGCACTGCCGCGAGGTGCCGGAACCGTTTCCATGCGGACAGGTCTCACGAGGCAGGTAAAATGGCTTTTTTGGCAGACACTTGGGGCGCAATTGAAAAAATCTCTTATTGTCCGTCATCACCGTCCGGGCTTGCGCCGTTTCTACCTTGCCATGGGTGTACTGGTATTGCTGATGGCGCTGGTGGTTACGTACTGGTACGGAGAACGCCGCGGCGGTTATCTGCATTTCAAGGCTGCGGCCCAACTGGCCCAGGCCGGAAAAGCGCTGGAAAAAGAGTCCAGCGAAAACGCCCGTTTACGCCTTCGGGTGTCATTTTTGGAACATTCCATAAAACTCGCCAACCAAAGCGCCACCGAGGTCAAAAAGAGTTTGATAAAACAACAGGGCCAGCTGAACGACCTGCAGCGGCAACTGGCATTCTATCGCGGTATCGTTGCCCCGCCATCGGCCGATGCCGCGGTGCGCATCGCCGGTCTGCAGGTGCTGCCTGACGGATCCAGCAGGGCATTCCGTTTCCAGATTGTGCTGATAAGGGCGGATGACAAAACCAAGCCCCCCTTGCACGGCAGCTGCACGGTGACCGTGAGTGGTGAGCGCAACGGCAAGACGGTCCGCCTTTCGCTGGCGTCCGTATCCCCCAACACCCCCGATCCTCTGAAATTTACGTTACGCTATTTCACGAACCTGTCCGGCGCCCTGCGGTTGCCTCACGACTTCACGCCGCACGAGATAGATGTGAGCGTTGACGTAAAGGGCAAGGGCACCACCCGGGCCAGTTTCAATTGGCCCACGTTCAGCAGTTGAAGGTAGAAATTCCAGGAGGTCGTTGAGACATGAAAAAGTCGCAAATGCGAGGCACGCAAATTACTACGCTGATCGGTACGGGTACGGCGGTTGTCGGCGACGTGCGTTTTGCCGGAGGACTGCATTTGGAAGGGCGTGTTGAAGGCAATGTCGAGGCGACGGATGATCAGGCGCGGCTCGATATCAGTGAGCAGGGCCGTGTGTCGGGAGAGATACATGTCGGCACCGTTATCGTCAACGGCATTGTCGAAGGCGACATATACGCCGATAATCGTCTGGTGCTCGGCACGCGGGCTCACATCGACGGCAACGTCTACTACAACGTGCTGGAAATGGCGGCTGGCGCCGAGGTCAACGGCAAGCTCATCCACCGGCCGGCCAAGGAACGCCTGGCCCTGGAGCACCAGCAGACGGGTGGCGCGGCCAAACCGGAAACGGAAGACAAGACCGTGACGGGGATTGCAGCGGACGCCAAGCAGTGATAGGTTTGAACTATGAGTGAAAATGTCGCGATGGAAGAAAATCTGCTCAAGCTGACCAGTGCGGCCGGTGCACGCATCCGGCAGTTGATTACCGAAGAAGGCAATCCTGAACTGAAGCTGCGCGTATACATAACGGGCGGTGGCTGTTCGGGTTTTCAGTATGGTTTCGGTTTTGAAACCGAGGTCAATGAAGATGATTATCGTCTCGAACAGGAAGGCGTAACCCTGCTGGTCGACGCGTTGAGCATGCCCTACCTGGAATCGGCGGAAATCGATTACGCGGAAGACTTGCAGGGCGAACGTTTCATCATCCGCAATCCGAATGCCACCACGACCTGTGGTTGCGGTTCCTCCTTCGCTGCCTGATCAGCTGCACGATCATAAGGGGCTCGCATGACGGCCGGGCCCGGTACCCGCATTCTGGTCATGCGCCATGGCCCGGCCGAAGCGCTGGGTTTTGGCCACGCAGGTGACGCCGAGCGGCGCCTGACCCCGGCAGGTCGCAAGCGGACGGAACAGGCTTGCGCGGTATTGGCACAACTGTTGCCCGAGATCGGCCGGATTTATACCAGCCCCTATCTCCGTGCACGTGAAACCGCCGGATTGCTGGCTTTCGCCCTTTCTTTGCCCCCGCCGGAGGCCACATCCTTTCTGGCGCCGGGGTTCGATCGCATGGCCTTGACGCGAATGTTGGGGGAAGGGGATGGCCGGCCGGTTGCCCTGATCGGTCACGAACCCGATCTGTCGGGCCTTATAGCTTGGCTGAGCGGGGCGCGCGTGGTGATGGACAAGGGCACCGCTTGCTTGCTCGAATTGGCCCAACCCGGTGCAGCGCAGGTCTATGCGCTCTACCAGCAGGAAGCGCTGGTGAACGCCTTCGGCGGGGGGTGATTCTACGCAGTTGTTTACCTAAAAGCCCGTGGACCGTACTAGGGGTGATGTATGGCACCCAGCACAACAGGCCTTTGCGCTCCGGTAACGCTCGGCAGATTGCCCGGGCGCCCGGCCAGGGTTTCTCCCGCCAGCCAGGCAAAGCACATCGCTTCCACGAAATCTGGGTCCACCCCCCGAGTCGAGGTGTCCTCGATGTCTATGCCGGGCATGGCCTCACGCAGTTGCGTGACGAGCTGAGGATTGTGCACGCCGCCCCCGCACAAGAGAAGTGTCCGGGCTTTGTCGCCATGGCGTTCCAATGCGGAGGCTACGCTGGTGGCGGTCAACGCCGTTAACGTGGCGGCCAATTCGGGCGGCGATAATTCGCTTGCACGGCGGTGCCGGCGGACCCAGTCCAGATGGAAGTATTCCGGCCCGGTGCTTTTGGGCGGAGGAAGATCAAACCAGGGATCGGCCAATAGCATCTCCAGCAACACTTGATCTACGGTGCCTTGGGCTGCGAGAGCGCCGCCCCGGTCGCAACCCTCGCCGGTGGTTTCGCGGGCCAGCGCGTCGAGCAAGGTGTTGGCCGGTCCGACGTCGAAAGCAATCGGCGGTTGTCCGGGACGTAACAGGGTGAGGTTGGCAATGCCGCCGAGGTTGAGCACGGCTACGGGCGATAATTGTGCGAACACTGCCTGGTGGAAAGCGGGTGCCAAAGGTGCCCCTTCGCCCTTCACGGCGAGATCGGCGCGCCTGAAGTCGCAAACAGTAACGACACCGGTCTGCTGAGCGATTCGGGCACCATCCCCGATTTGTACGCTGAAATGATCCTGGGGTTGATGCCAGACCGTTTGCCCATGACTGCCGATGGCACGTACTTTTTCCGCTGAAATGGCCGCCACAGAGAGCAGGTCGTTAGCGGCTCCCGCGAAAAAGTTTCCGACCTCGATATCGCAGCGGTACAGTGAGATGATGTCGCCGCGGCCACTGGCCAGTGCCTGGACCTTCTCCCGAAGTATGGAAGGGTATGGCGTTGTTGTGGCCCGCACGAGACGCACCCGCGGTCCGGCTCTCTCTATGAGAGCTGCATCCACGCCGTCCAGGCTGGTACCGGAGATCAGTCCCAGGTAAAGGCCGTCGCTGCTCGTTTGCATACTCGGCTCAGGCTGTGGCTTGCGAGAGTGCCGTGGCGGGGCTGAGTCCCCCAACGAGAAATTTCGTCAGCCGCTCTATCAGTATCGGCGTGGGCTCGTCAGCGAGATGCGAGCTGGCGATCAGACGCATGGTGTAAGGGCCGCTCATGCAAAAAGCCAGCGTGCCGACCATGAAATGCAGGCGCCAGTAGAGTTCCTTGGCGTCCAAGTCGGGGAGCGTTTTATGGAATGCGGCCTGGAAGCGGTTGGAGACCTGTTCGTACAAATCGCGCACATAGTCTTGGAGCGATTCGGTCGGTTCGGCGTAGGTACGTCCGAGCAGGCGAATGAAATACTCGCCGCCGTGCATCTGGTCGCGGGACAGTTCCAGAGGGGGGGCGATAAAGGCGTAAACGAGGTCGGTGAGCGGGACGGGGCCTGAATTATTCGCTTCGAGGGTATCCAGGCGGCGCAGGCGGTCTTCATTCATCGGCTTCAGGCGGCGTTCGAAAATAGCGCATTCCAGCGCCTCCTTGGAGCCGAAGTGGTAGTGCACAGCGGCCAGGTTGACGCCCGCGGCGGCAGTAATGGCGCGCAGTGACGTTTGCCCAAGCCCTTGTTCGGCAAAGAGTTGTTCGGCGATATCGAGGATGCGTTCACGAGTATCCATGCGATCAATATAACCGCCTTGGACGAGGCGAGCAAACAGTCGTTTACAACGTTTTAATCGTTTGTTTCAGGCGGGCCGCGGATCGAGTCTCGAAAGCAGGGGGCTGGTGCGGGGGAAATGTGCGCGCAGGAATTCCATCTGGTCGGCCAGTATGCGGCGGCCCTTTAAATAGATGTATTCGGCGTAACTGGGTGTAAAGGGGATGGCGATGAGTTGCATCCCGGCTTCCTCGGGCGTGCGTCCAGCCTTGTGATTATTGCAGCGGCGGCAGGCGGTCGCTAGATTGCGCCATTCATCGTTGCCTCCCTGGCTGGTGGGGTGGATGTGATCCCGCGACAGGTCGTGCGAATGGAATCGTTCTCCGCAGTAGAGGCACAGGTAGGCGTCGCGCTTGAACAGGGCTGCATTGGACACGGGTGGGATGTAGCCTTCGCTGAGACGCCGGGCCGCGACGCTTTTGCCGTAGGTCGCCACGATCGAGTGAATCTCGAGATGACTGCGTCGGCCGGTTGCGGCATTGATGCCACCATGCAAGTCGAATAGGACCTGTCCCAGGGTATAGGCTACCTGCTCCAGGCTGTACAGACGTACGGCGTCCTGGTACCCGATCCACTCCAGGGGCAAGCCCGCGGCATCCGTGCGCAAAACCTGTTGCGTTAGATTCATGCCTCCACTCGGCGCTAAGAGCTGGACTCAGCATGCGGGGACGATTCGACAAAGTCAA
>CAZPJI010000003.1:80988-126668 GCA_964586925.1 uncultured Gammaproteobacteria bacterium | reverse complement strand
CGGGTACTTGATCTCTACCCCAAGCCACCCTGGCTCGCACAGAAAGAAAAACCGGTTGATTACCAGAATAAAGAACTTATCGGAGCGAATACGTTCCGGTGAACCGGGTAAAGGAAAGGGGAACAAGGCCGGAAAATGGTGGGCGGTCAGGGACTCGAACCCTGGACCAATGGCTTAAAAGGCCACTGCTCTACCGACTGAGCTAACCGCCCACACTGAAGCGTGGTGTCAATTTTGGAATTTTAATGGATTCCCGCCGGAGCGGGATCGACACTCTATCTGCCGGAACCGGACTGTCAGTCGGTACGGCTGGTCACTTCGACCAGGTGGTAACCGAACTGCGTCTTGACCGGGCCCTGTACTTCGCCGACCGGCGCGCTGAACACGACTTCGTCGAATTCACGAACCATCTGGCCGGGGCCGAATTCGCCCAGGTCGCCGCCGCGGGCGGATGACGGGCAGGTCGAGTGCTGCTTCGCCATTTCCGCGAAGTCCGCGCCGCCCTCGATTTCTTTCTTGAGGGCCTCGCACTGGCTCTCGTCAGCTACCAGGATGTGTCGTGCTTGTGCTCGGGCCATGCCGTTATCTCCGTAATTCGCGCCAAAAAGCGCGCATAGTTTAACCGCATGCGTAAGCTGCGGCAAAAAATAGATGGATCAGCCCGGAATATAGCGGGTGACGTCGGACAGGCCGGCCGAGCGGAAGCCATCCCTGCGCAATTTGCAGGCGTCGCAGTGGCCGCAGGCGCGGCCCTCCTCGTCGGCCTGATAGCAAGTCACGGTAAGCGAGTAATCCACGCCCAGTTCGGTGCCGCGGCGGATGATGTCGGCCTTGCTCAATTCGATCAGCGGCGCATGGACGCGGAAGTTCGCGCCCTCCACGCCCGCCTTGGTCGCGAGGTTCGCCAGTTGCTCAAAAGCCATGATGAAGGCCGGGCGGCAATCCGGATACCCCGAATAGTCCACGGCGTTGACGCCAATGAAGATGTCGGTGGAACCGGTAACCTCGGCCAGTCCCAGTGCCACGGCCAGGAATACCGTGTTGCGCGCTGGCACATAGGTGACGGGGATGCCCTCGCCGCCCGCTTCCGGTACGTCGATAGCGGCATCGGTCAGCGCGGAGCCGCCGATCTCGCCCAACCCCAGGCTGACGACCCGATGGGTAGCCGCGCCGCCCGCTTGCGCCACACGGCGCGCCGCTTCCAGCTCGGCCTTATGGCGCTGGCCGTAATCGAACGACAGCGCATGGCAGCTCCAACCCTCGGCGCGGGCCATAGCCAGCACCGTGGCCGAGTCGAGGCCACCCGACACCAGTACGACGGCGCTAGCGTCCAGCGACATCGCCCCACAAGCTCTTGTGCAATTGGATTTGGAAACGCACGGGCAGGCGATCGGCGACGATCCAGTCGGCCAGTTCGCGAGGCGCCAGTTCATTCGCTACGGGCGAGAACAGCACTTCAGTGCGTGCGGGGAGGTCGTGCTCTTCGATGAATGAGCGGGCCCAGTCGTAGTCGGCGCGGTCGGCGAGCACGAACTTGGCCTGATCCCGTGGGCGCAGGTGCGCAAGGTTTTCCAGGCGGTTGCGGGACTCTTCGCCGGAACCCGGCACCTTGACGTCCATTACCACGGTAACGCGTGGATCAAGGCCTTCTATGTCAAGCGATCCGCTGGTCTCAAGAGAAACATTGAAACCTTCTTCCCCCAGGCGGGCAAGCAATCCACGGCAATTCGGCTGTGCCAACGGTTCGCCGCCGGTTACACAGACATGGGGTACACCGTGATGCCTGACCTGTTCAACGATCTGGTCGAAGCTCCACCACTGTCCGCCGTGGAAGGCATAGGCCGTGTCGCACCAACGGCAACGCAACGGGCAACCGGTCAGGCGTACGAAAACGGTCGGCCAGCCCACGCTGGCCGACTCGCCCTGAATGGACAGGAATATCTCGGTGATGCGCAGCCGTTCCGATCGGGGCAGATCGTCACGCGGCTGCATGGGTGCCTGCGCAGCCGTCACAAATACTTGCCTCCAATCAATACATGCCTGTAGGCGGCTGCGTCAATTCCCTTGTGCGGCCATGTTCTTGAGCCGCTGGTTAGCGATGTCAGCCGCGGTCGATCCGGGATAGTTCTTGATCAGCGTCTGTAATGACTGACGCTCCGCCTTGTAGTCCTTGAGCTTACCTTGCGAATAAGCCATCTTGAGATAAGCGTCGGAGGCCCTGGCAGACTTCGGGTACTTGACCACCATCTGCTTGAAGTTATCTATCGCCTGCTGGTACTCGCCGTTCACGTAATGCGAAGCCCCCATCCAATAGAGGGCATTGGAGACATAACGGCTGTTCGGGTATTTTTTTATGAATGCCTTGAAATCGGCGACCGCTTCGGAGTAATGGCTATCACGCACCTCATTGAAAGCGGCTTTGTAAACTTGATATTCGGACTGTGCAGCAGTACCGCCGGAAGCCGAGCCCGATGAGTTATTCGCCGCCGGAGACGAAACCTGTTGTCCACTGCCCGCCGCGGCAGAACTTTGTTGCTCGATTGCAGCGATACGCTGATCAAAGGATTTGTCGACACTCTGCTGGCGTGCCTGGGCCTGCTGGATCTGGTGCTGCAGTTCCTGTAACTGGCCCTGCAGATCCGCCACTTCCTGCTGCAACTGCTGCTGATTGGAAGCAATACTCATAAGACCCTGGCCCGAGAGCGTTTTCTGCATTTGGCCGACCTGCTGCTGCAAATGGTCGACTTTCTGGTTAATCGGATCCTTGGGCGATACGCTGGTCGCGCACCCCGCCAGGAGCGTTGTCCCGGCCAGTGCGGCGCATGCCAAGCCTGTATGCAATTTCATCATTGCCCCCCCGATTGGAATGTGATCACGACCCGGCGATTCTTGGCCCAGGCCGCTTCGTTGTCCTGCGGATCAGCCGGATTGGCTTCACCGTAACTGATCGTCTTGATCTGGCTTTGGTCCACGCCTTGCAGCATCAGGAACTGACTGACGGCGGCAGCGCGACGCGAACCCAGACCGATGTTGTACTCCCACGTCCCCCGGTCGTCCGTATAGCCCGCCAGAAGAATCTCGGCTTTCGGGTGGGCGTTGAGATAAGCGGCCTGGGCCTTGAGCACGGGAAAGTATTGCGACTGGACGACGGACTTGTTGAACGCAAAATACACGGTACGCGAGTCGTACGAACTGCCCGGTCCCGCCGCCGGAGTAGAACTCGTAGCACTGGCACCGCTCAAGGACGTTCCGGCTGCGGTTCCGGCAGCCATCGCACCGGTCGTGGATGCCGAAGAAGCCGCGCCCTGGTTGCCTCCGGCCGAATTCTTCTGTGTGGGAAAGCTCTGACAGCCCGCGAGCGCCAAGCCACCAGCCACCGCTACCAACAACATTATTCGCTTCATTGCGTACTCCTCGCTGCGAGCGTGCCTCCCGGTCATATTACAGGGCCATAGGCACAAATTAAAGATTTCATGTGACTTGG
The DNA here is from genome assembly GCA_964586925.1 of uncultured Gammaproteobacteria bacterium. GTDB lineage: Bacteria > Pseudomonadota > Gammaproteobacteria > JAKDMP01 > JAKDMP01 > JBAUSV01. The sequence goes on along the minus strand of CAZPJI010000003.1, from coordinate 123,184 downwards.
ACACGACCAAGCGCCGAAAGGTTTCATGCGGGCATGCGGCGGCGACGCGCCTCAACTCAAGGGATATTACCCCAAACAGGCTGCGACAGTGCCCCTGCAGCTCCCGTCAGTTCCTCGTGCACCTGACCGTCGACCGACACCGTTGCGAGGCGGCGCTGGTTGCCGGAACCCGTGCTATAGAGGATCATCGCGCCATTGGGCGAAAAGCTGGGCGAAACGTCTGTCGGGCCGTTGGTCAGCATGGTCATGTTCCCGGTCGCCAAATCCAGTAAGGCGATCTTGAGGGAGCCGTTCTCACGATGCACCAGGGCGACGCTCTTGCCATCCGGGGATACCGAGGCGCGTGCATTGTAGCTGCCATCCCAGGTAATACGCTGGGCTTTGCCGCCCGTTATCGGCATTTCGTACAGTTGCGGAGAGCCGCCTCGGTCGGAGGTGAAGATGATGTTTTTGCCATCCGGGGTCCAGGCCGGTTCGGTATCGATCGCCGGGCTATGTGTCAGTTGCTGCAACTGCCCCGTTGCCAGGTCCAGAAGATAGATATCCGGATCGCCGGGACGCGTCGACAGAACCACGGCCAAGGTTTTTCCATCGGGAGAAAACGCCGGTGCACCGTTCACACCCGCATGCTTCAGCGCGATCTTGCGTTGGCCCGTATCCACGTTCTGGATATAGATATGGCTCTGATCGTTTTCGAATTGCACGTAGGCAATTCTGTCCCCACTGGGCGAAAAATCCGGCGACATCAACAGACCCGAAGACTTGACCAGTGCTTGCGTATTGGCCCCGTCGGAATCGGCAATCACCAAATCCCACGTCGAGCCCTTACCGGTGCCATCGTGGCGGATATAGGCGATACGGGTCGCGAACGCACCAGGGCGGCCCGTCAATTTCTGATAAATCATGTCGGCAACCTGGTGCGCCGCAAAGCGCAGGTCGTTGACCTTGGCGGGCAACGAGTAGCCCACGAGTTGCTGCCCGGTATAGACATTGAACAGCCGGAACCTGATTTGTGCAGTATCGCCGGTTACGTCGATCGAACCGACCACGAGATCGTTAACGCTGACTGCCTTCCAGTTGGCGAAATTGATTTTGCTGTCGGCATTGGGCTGCGCCAACATCTTGCCCCTGGGCAAGGGCGCGAACAAGCCGCTCCGCAGCAGATCGCTGGCAACCACGTTGGCAACATCGACCGGCGCGGGCTGGGATCCATTCCAGGCAAACGGCACCACGGCCACCGGCGTCGGTTGATTCACGCCCTGCGTGATCTTGATCACCAGATCCGCACGTGCCGTTGCGGCAGCGGCTATGGCAAATACGGCGGCTAAAGGAAACAGTACAAGCTTGCGCATGGGGAACCTCGGTTACTGGCCTGGAACGAATTCAAAAGTGATCTGGCGAGAAAACGCCTGGGGATCCTCCGGGGTGGGCAAGGGAGAGGCCTTGTTCACGGCTGTAATGATCGATTGGACTACCACCGAACTGCCATTGCACTGACCCATTTTTGCCGCCACTACATCACCACTGGGTAACAAGGTGATGTGGACATTGCAATCGAGGCCTTGGGGAGTATCCGGTGGACGAATCCAGTTGGAACTGACTTTGTGAATAATAGCCGCCACCCAATTGCCGCGCGCTTTCTTGATGGCTGCTTCCTGCTCGGCCTGCATCTGCGCCTGGACCTGGGCCTTGCGCGCAGCCTCGGCCTCCTTCTTGGCTTTCTCCAGCCGAGCCTTTTCCGCGGCCTGGGCCTTTTGCGCCTGCTCGGCCTGTGCCTTCAGCTTGGCGATCTTGTCCTGGTAGGCCTTGCGTTCCTGCGCCATCTTCAAGGCCTGATCCTTCAATTGCTGCAATTGCTGCGACTGGTCCTTGAGTTGTTTCTGCTGGTTGGCCACATCGGATGCCGTGGACTGGCGCTGTTTCTTCAACTGGGTCAGTTCCCGCTCTGCCTTCTCGCGGGCTTTTTGGGCTTGCTCGGCCTCCGCCTTCAATTTGCTGGCGTGGGCCTCCTTGTCCTGCTGGGCCTTCTTGATGCTGTCTTCCGCGGCCTCGTAATCGGTTGAATTCACCACCACTGCCTGGATCGGCTGGTGCTCGTTGCCCCGGCCCGGCATATCGTGAGGGTTGGCGCCGTGCAGCGACGTGCCCATGATCAGCAATGCACCGATGACGACGTGCAAAAGCACCGACAACCCCACGGACAGAGGTTGAGAACGAATCCATTGCCAGGCGGCCCCGATCACGGCTTCCCCTTGTTGATGACAAGCGGTTTGTCGGGATTCTTCGTAATCAACCCGATCTTCGTTGCCCCAGCTGATTGCAACAGAGTCATGCCCCGCACGACCTCTCCATAACTGGCGCCGCTGTCGCCACGAACCAACACGGGCGTCTTCGGCGAGCGCTTTAGGACGATCATCGCCATGGCCACCACCCTGCCCGGGCTGACCGGCTTGTCCGGGTGCTGGCCCACGTTCATATACAGCCGGCCCGATTTGTCGACCGACAACACCAAAGGTTGATGCTGCTCCATATCTTTCTGGGATAACGGCTTGGCGTTGGCATGCGGCAACTCGACCTTCACCCCGCGCGTCAGCAGCGGCGCCGTGATCATGAAGATGATCAGCAATACGAGGCTTACGTCGATATAAGGCACGACGTTGATCTGGGACATCAGACGCCGGCGGCGGGATCTAGGCATCTTTGGCACGACCCTCCGGCTGGTGGTGCTGCAGGATGTTGGTGAATTCCTCGGTAAACGTCTCGATACGGCCCTCGAGGCGATCCACCTGGTGCGCGAAACGGTTATAGGCAATCGTGGCCGGGATCGCAGCGAACAGGCCCATGGCGGTAGCAATCAGCGCCTCGGAAATGCCGGGCGCAACCATCGCCAGGGTAGCCTGCTGGGCGTTGCCGAGCCCCTGAAAGGCAGCCATGATGCCCCAGACCGTGCCGAATAGCCCGACGTATGGTGCGGTGGAGCCCACCGTGGCGAGGAAATTCATGTTGCTTTCCAGCTCGTCCAGCTCACGGCCTCGACTGGCCGTCATCGCCCGGCGCGCGCTGTCCAGTGCAGTCTCACCGGAACGGCCGGAACGCACGAGGCGGGCAAATTCCTTGAACCCCACCCGGAAAACGGTTGCGAAGGCACCGCCCTCCTTCTTCACTTCCAAACGCCGGTACAGCTCGGAAAGATCGCCGCCCGACCAGAACTCGGCCTCGAATTGGCGGGCGGCCTCCTCGGCCCGGCGCAACGCGCCGGTCTTGCGGAAGATCATCGCCCAGGACACGATCGAGGCCAGCAGCAGGATCGCGAGCACGATCTGGACCACGATGCTGGCGTGGGCAACCATTTGGTAAATCGAAAAATCTGTTGTCATAGGCTCAGCTTTGCAATCAGGAAATCGGGCACGGCACAGGCACGAAAACGGGCCTGTTCAACACATGCTACTTCGACCGTGGCGATGGCCAGGGGTTCATCGGGATTGTCGGCACGCACAATCGACTGCTCAAAGGCGATGCGTGCGCGCCCGGTCTGGCGCGGCGCTACGCTCACGCTCAGGGCCTCGTTGAATCGTGCGGCCCGTTTGTAGCGGATATCGATGTGCGTGACCGCAAAGACAATGCCGTAGTCGGACAGCAACTCGTCCTGCTCCACGCCTGCGGCACGCAGCCATTCGGTACGTGCACGCTCCAGATACTTTACGTACTGGGCGTGATACACCACCCCGCCGGCGTCGGTGTCCTCGTAATAGACGCGGATCGGCCAATGGAAAACGGGGACGTCAAAGCTCGTCATCGCTCTGCTCCTCGAACAGATCGGTGCCGCCGGCCGGCGGGGCGAGTCCGATATGCTGCCATGCCCTGGCTGTGGCCACGCGTCCACGCGGAGTGCGCTTCAAGAACCCCTGCTGGATGAGGAACGGTTCGATGACGTCCTCGATGGTGCCGCGTTCCTCGCCGATCGCCGCCGCGAGGCTGTCGACTCCAACCGGGCCGCCGTCGAAATGACGCACGATCGCAGACAGCAGACGCCGATCGAGCGCGTCGAAGCCCTTGCGGTCTACTTCCAGGAAATCCAGCGCATCACGCGCCACATTGGCATTCACCAGGCCATCGGCGCGCACCTCCGCATAATCACGCACCCGGCGCAACAGGCGATTGGCGATTCGCGGCGTGCCGCGTGCCCTAGCGGCCATCTCGCGAGAGCCGCCGGCGTCGATGCGGACATCGAGAATACCCGCCGAGCGAGTCACGATATGCTCCAGCGCAGCGGTGTCGTAGAAATCGAGTCGCGCCACGATGCCGAAGCGGTCGCGTAGCGGTGATGTCAACAGCCCCGCGCGCGTGGTCGCGCCGACCAGCGTGAAGGGGGCGATGTCGAGCTTGATCGAACGGGCTGCAGGACCCTCCCCGATCATGATGTCCAGGGCGAAATCCTCGAGCGCCGGGTACAGGGCTTCCTCGACGATGGGACTGAGCCGGTGGATCTCGTCCACGAACAACACATCGCCTTCTTCGAGGTTGGTGAGCAGCGCCGCCAAGTCGCCGGCCCGCTCCAGCACGGGACCGGAAGTCTGATGCAGGGTGGCACCCATCTCATGCGCCACGATGTGCGCGAGCGTGGTCTTGCCCAGCCCTGGTGGACCGAAGAACAGACAATGATCCAGCGCCTCGCCACGGTTGCGGGCGGCATGGATAAAAATCTCCATCTGTTCGCGCACCTTGTCCTGGCCGATATAGTCGGCCAGCCGCTGCGGGCGCAGCCGCGGCTCGTCGCGTGCTTCCTCGTCCTTCGTGCCGGCATCGATCAAACGCTCGTTCATGCACGTTTACCCAGCGATTTCTTGAGGGCCTCGCGCACCAGCTCCTCGCTGCTGCGTCCGGCACTCGCCAGATCGGACAGCATGGCCGTGATTTCCTTGGGCTTGTAGCCCAGCGCCACCAGGGCTGCCTCGGCTTCTCCAACGACGCTGCCGGCTTGTGCCCCGGCGCCAAAACCGTCGAGCCGGTCCGCCATTTCCACCAACAGCCGTTCGGCGGTCTTCTGGCCGATGCCGGGCAGGCGCTTGAGGGTAGAGACGTCGCGCATATTAACCGCCTGCGTAAATTCCTCGACGCTCAGGCCGGACAGAATCGCCAGCGCCAACTTGGCGCCCACGCCGCTGGTGCGGATCAGCGCCCGGAACAGTTCCCGCTCGCGCTCGCTGGCGAATGCGTACAGATTCAGCGCGTCCTCACGGACCTGCAAATGCGTAAAAACCGTAGCCTCGCCCGATGCAGGCAGGTCCGTGAAGGTGGATAGCGGCGCTTCCAGTTCGTAGCCGACGCCGCCGACTTCAATCACCAGCCGGGGCGGACGGCGCAATACGATACGTCCGCGCAGAGAACCGATCATGCGCGCTCCGCGAGGCGCGCACTCAACGCACCGGTGTGGGCGTGGCAAATGGCCACTGCCAGCGCATCACTCGCATCTTCCGCGAGCGGGCCTGTGATACGCAGCAGGTGGCGCACCATGTGCGCAACCTGGGTCTTGTCCGCCTTGCCGGAGCCGACCACGGCGAGTTTGACGGCGCGCGGCGTGTACTCGGCCAGGCTGGATTCGTTGTTGCCGAGTGCGGCCGCCAGAGCGGCGCCACGGGCCTGGCCCAGCGCGATGGCCGTCGCAGGATTGCGATGCACGAAGGGCCGCTCGGCAGCTACCACGTCGGGATGACAGCGTTTGCTCACGGCAGCCATGCCATTGAAAATGGCTCGCAGCCGCGGCCCCCAGTCGCCGCGGGGGGCTCGAATCGTGCCTTGTTCCACTGCCTCGAGACGGCGTCCCTCCATTGCGATCACTCCATAACCGGTCACGTTCGAGCCAGGGTCGATACCGAGAATGATGATGGCCACCCTGGATTACCCGCCGTACGCTCAGCGTTCGGCAAGTGCCTCTTCCGGGAAATTCGCGTTGACGTAGACCTGCTGGGTGTCGTCGAGGTCCTCCAGGGCATCCAGAAGCTTGAGTACTTTTTCCGCGTCTTCCGCCTCGAGGTCCACCGTCGTCGCCGGGCGCATAGTGACCTGCGGCTCCAGCAGCTCGAACCCGGCTTCCCGCAAGGCATCACGTACGGTCTCGAAATCATTGGGATCGGTAATGACCTCAAAGGCGCCATCATCGTCGCGCACTACGTCCTCTGCACCGGACTCGAGCGCTACCTCAATCACGCGTTCTTCGTCATTGCCGGCCGCAAGACCGATCTGGCCGACGCGATTGAACAAATAAGCCACCGACCCATCGGCTCCGAGGTTGCCGCCATGCTTGCTGAAAGCATGGCGCACTTCCGCTACAGTGCGATTACGGTTGTCGGTAATGCATTCGACCAGGACCGCGACACCGGAGGTACCGTAGCCCTCGTAAGTCACCTCTTCCATCACCTGGCCCTCGGCGTCGCCCGAGGCCCGTTTGATCGCCCGCTCGATGTTGTCTTTCGGCACGTTGGCCGCGTTGGCCTTGTCCAGCGCCAGGCGCAAACGGGGGTTGGAAGCCGGGTCGGGACCGGCAACCCTGACGGCCGTGGTTATTTCACGAATGAGGCGGGTAAATATCTTTCCGCGCTTGGCATCCTGCGCATTCTTGCGATGCTGGATGTTTGCCCACTTACTATGTCCTGCCATCTGGAACCTCAGAAACGCAATGAAAAGCCGATGTGAAGACCATTGTCGATCAAAAGATCACCGGTATTATTGAAGCGCGCGGTCACATGGCGATATCCGAGATAAACCGTACCGTTGGGCAACACGCGATAACCCGCACGTACTGATTCTTCGAGAAAACGCTCGGAGTTGCCGAAGCTGGTCACGCTCGGCGCCCAGTAGATGTACCCGCCGAACATGATCCGATTGTACTGGGGCAAGGCGAACTCTACACCGCCTCCCAGCGCCAGCGCCGTGCCGGACGTCACATTGCTGTACGAGGGATTGATCCACAGCGCCTTGACGCCGATCAGCGCGTAAACCGGCGACCCACCGGGGTTGGCATCGGCCCGCAAGCCCAGACCGGCACCGACGAAATCGCCCCGATCCTTGTTATGCAGGCCCTCGAAAGAAAGATCGAGCCCCGACAAGGTGAGCTCCGTGTCGTAGGCCCCATATACCGCGTGATTGCTGATATTGACATCCAGGCCGCTGCCCTGCGCGAGAGCTACAGCAGGGCCGAGAACCAGTAACGCCGTAAAAAACCACCGGATACGCTTCATTGTCCAACCTCTGAGAACGTGCGAGTAGCCTATATCATACTGGCATGGTTCTCATTCTTGCCCACCGGGTCCGCGAAAAATGTACGACGAGCAGGTGTCTCAAAAGGTACAGCAGCTGATCGACAGCGCCAGCGGCGCCGCGCCCGCGTTGCAGGACTTCGCTCGAAACGCCGCCGCGGCGCTGGCCCCGCTGGAACTCCCGCCGGAATGGACCGCCGCGGCCGCGGCCGTGCCCTTGCTGGCGGCGGGCCAACTCGGAGAAAAACGCAGCCGCTCCATACTCGGCGAGTACTTCGAACTCGCCCAGCAGGCGGCCCGCATGCCCGATCCGCGGCTGACGGCCCCCGAAGCCATGACCGCAAGCGATCCGGCCCAGGCGGAAAATCTGCGCCGCCTGTTCATGAGCCTGATTCGCGACATCCGGATCGTGCCCTTGGTGCTTGCCCAACAACTGGCACGGGCGGAGGCGCTCAAACACGGCGACGCTGGCGAAAAGCAACAGCTGGCCCACGACATCTTCAATCTGTACGCGCCATTGGCCAACCGGCTCGGCATCTGGCAACTGAAGTGGCCTCTGGAGGACGCAGCATTTCACCTGGCCTACCCCGAGCGCTACAAAGAAATTGCCCGCGGCCTCGCCGAACGGCGCAGCGAACGCGAGGTGCGGCTGGAACAGGCGCGCTCGGAACTCCGCAGAACATTGTCTGCTGCCGGCATCGAGGCGGAGATCAGCGGCCGGCCCAAGCACATCTACAGCATCTGGCGAAAGATGCAGCGCAAAGACACCGATCTGAGCGACCTTTACGACCTTATGGCGCTGCGCATCATCGTGTCCGATGTGCCGACCTGCTATGCCGCCCTGGGGGCGGTACACGGCCGCTGGCGGCATGTCGCCGAGGAATTCGACGATTACATAGCGGCCCCCAAGGGCAATTTTTACCGATCACTGCACACGGCCATACTGGATGACGAAGGACGAGCGCTGGAAGTGCAGATCCGCACCTCCGATATGCACCGCGAAGCCGAACTCGGCGTTGCCGCCCACTGGCGCTACAAGGAAGGCGGACAAGCCGACAGCCAACTGGACGAGCGTATCGCCTGGCTGCGCCAGATCCTGGCCGGCAACCACGAGGACGAAGGCGGCGAAGAAGATTTCGTGGGCCAGGTCACCACCGAACTCGCCAGCGAACGCGTGTATGTGCTGACGCCTCACGGACGGGTCATTGATCTGCCCCTGGGCGCAACGGTACTCGATTTTGCCTACGCCGTTCACACCGGCCTCGGGCATCGCACCACCGGCGCCCGGGTGAATGGGCGCATGGTGCCGCTGACCCATCAACTGCAGACCGGCGACACCGCGCAGGTACTGACCCACACTCAGGCCACGCCGAGCCGCGACTGGCTGCGCCGGGAACACGGTTACCTGGCCACCCGGCGCGCACGCCAGAAGGTGCGAGCCTGGTTCCGAGCCCATGACCAGGCCCCCACCCCATCCAACCCCGAGCATCCGGCCAAGCCGGCGCTGCCGATAGCCAAGCCGGCACCCAGGAAGCATCCAGCACGCGCAGCGCCCGCCACCCGCCCCGTGGTGAGCGGAATGCCGGAGCTGGCCATCGAACTCGCCCGCTGCTGCACGCCTGAACCCGGCACTCCAATAGCGGCGTTCATCACGCGTGGACATGGCATCCGCGTTCACGATCGCCAATGTCCGAGTTTCCAACGCAATGCGGAGCGCGTGCCCGGTCAGGTGCTGGATGCACGCTGGGGCAGTGGCGAGACCGTTCTGTCGGTGATTGCCCGGACGCGGGCCGATCTCGTCGAAGACATCGTCGCGCGCCTGAGTGCCCAGGGCCTGGGATTGCGCGGCGTGGACAGTCGCCGAACCAATGAGGAAACACGCCTGCGCTTGTATCTCTCGCGCCTGGATCCAGAACGCATGCCTCAGGTGCTTGCCACCATAGCAAGCACCAATGGCGTCCGTGAAGCCCACTTCGGAGCCTCTACATGAATCCATTCATCCTGCAGCGCTCAGACCTCATCCCCCTGGTCTCGCTAGTGGCTCCCGCCCTATTGGCAGGATGGGTGACCTGGACGATGCAATGCGAACAGGCAACTACGCGTCTCCAACCCGGCTTGGTGCCCTTCGAAGTCGGCACCGCCCAAGGGCTTTCAGCGGTACTCGACGGCTATACCTACAGTTGGCCTCCGCAGAAGAGCGCGCCCGCACTCGAACTCGTGCACTTTCCTCCAGGCATGGCGTCACTACAGCCAAACATAAAAACAAAAACCTTTCTGCGAGCATTACTACCCCTGGCAATCACGATCAATAACCATGTGCTGCAAGAAAGAAAAGAGATTCTCGGCCTGCTCGATGAAACCAGGCATACAGGACATTGGCCTGCGCGCCTGCGGTTGCTCGCAGCCCGTTATGAAGTCGGTGCAGATGCGCCACTCAAAGAAGCCACCAAGTTATTAATGCGGCGCTGCAATGCCGTCCCGGTCAGTCTTATCCTGGCTCAGGCCGCCAAGGAAAGTGGTTGGGGCAGTTCGCAATTCACCCTCAAAGCGAACAACCTGTTTGGCATGCATACCTGGAATCCGGAAACCGGCATACCGGCAAGCGGCTCTTCAACACCGCAAACGGACCGGGTACGGGCTTATCCCGATCTGCTGGCATCGGTCAGGGATTATGTCCACAATCTGAACGTGGGGCATGCCTATGTCGAATTCCGCGAACTGCGCGCCAACCAGCAATCAGATGGCCATTTCGATAGTGTGAGCCTGGCACGCACCCTGGGCAGCTATTCACAACTCGGGGAAACTTACATACACCAGCTGCAGCAGCTTATTGTCGGCAACGGACTGCAGCACCTGCACACCGTCAGATTGCGTCCTGCGATACCGCAAAGCGGTTCAGGGCCGGCGCCCTGATGCGGATGCGCCGGCCTTGCTGGAGATTACTTGAGCAATGCCCGGTTGATATCCCAATAATTGAGTGCAAGAACATTGACCGGTAATTCATCGCCCAGATTGGAAAACAGGCCTTCCTTGGTGGCTACCCGTGTCGGGATGGAGTTCAGTGAGTGCTTTTCGGGGATCGCATCGCTATCGCTCGCATAGCGCAATTTGTCCTTGAGGTACTCGACCCGTTTGCGTACGGTTTCATGTCGGTTCGATTCGTTCTTGATCTGGGCTACAAGCTCACGAATTTTATTGCCGAGCGCCAGGCATTCACTAGCCAGACCGAAATTAACCTCATCGACCGATTTCTGTGAGGCGCGTAACGCCATGTCAGCAATCTGCTCTTCGCGGTAAGCCAGATAAAAATGCTGCGCCAATGCGATCAATGTGATATTGATGGCACGTTTGGTCTGCACGGTCAACATTTTGCCGTTGCTCGGTGCAGGTGCCGGTCTCGGCGCCGGCGTCGAAACAGACACGGGAGAGGATTCCTGTCTTTGCAGAATTTTGAACTGCTGCGTGGCCGCATCCCGCTCCTTGCGCGCTTTCGTCAAGGCATGGGTTAAAAACTGCTTCTCCCCAACCTTGAATGGCTTCTCGCGCTTGTAGAGATCAAATTCCAGTTTCTTGATCTGCTGCTGAGCCACAGTGACACGGGCTTGAGCTGCCCGATACCGAGCTGTATGCGTATCGATTGCCGTCTCAGTCCGGGTTGCCTCTGTTTCGTTCGACTGGCCATCGGCAGAGACATACTTGTCACGAAACTGGCGTGACAAGGCCATTAAGTCATTGTTGCACAAATCCCAGATCCCGCGCAGACGAAAATAGAGAATGGCGTTCTGCCCCCTCTCAGGATCCGCAAGCATGGCTTCAAGTCTCTGGAGCCTCTGTGCATATTCATCGCGTTCTGCCCGGATGCGGGCAATGGCTACATCCGTCGATACCGGTTGTTCAATCTTGGCTTGCTGCGGCCGGTTTTCCTTGCGCACAGCATTAGTGGATTTCACCGGATCCTCAAGCTCGTAAGATAACGGAGCTGAATCCAGATACGCGCGCCTAGCTGTCCCTTCGCTGAAGGGCAGCCGTTCCCATATTCTCGTTAACATGCCCATCCTCCGCGGGCAACCTCTCACATGCCCATATTTAAAGTACTAAATACCATAAAAAAGCAATGTCTTACAAGAATTTTCTAAACAAATCCTTTTCGAACCAGCCCTTTTATGACGTCCTCCAGCAAAGACTAATGTAATACAAAAAATGCACTAAGTACATGATATTTCGGTAAGATTTTTCCTACCCAATTGGAAAACTTACGCCGTTGCGGTGCAGGGGGGCGGTGATACGCTACCCGCCTCGCAGTACTCCAGCCACTTGTAAAGCAGCATATTGGCCTGCCAATGCCCCGGCAATCGCGCAAGCGGCCGGGAAGGGAAACGGCGGGCATCGGCCGCAACCGCTTCGACCAGTCGTGCATCATGGTAGAGACGGACCAGCAGATCGGGCAACCGCTGATCATCGAAACGGTGACCGAGGACCAGCTCCAGCGTATAGCGCGAACGCGCCTTGACTTCGATCGAAAGCGGCGGCAATCCCGGCAACTCCAGAGACTGACTGGGTTCCAGCTCTGAGGGATCCCCAAGCAGTCGCATCAGGCGCTCATAGTTACGCTCGTAGATACCCATCAACTGCGTGAACGTACGCGGTACGAGCAGGTCTTTCGGCAATGTTGAGGAGTAACTCACCATGCCCACACCATAGCATGATGGCACGCCCTCAGGGCAGTGATGGACTCAACCCTTTCTGGTAGAGAATACTGGCGGCAATTTCCTCGACCGAAATGGACGTAGTGTCAATCAGTGGTATGTCGTTGGCTGCCATGAGCTCTTGCGCCCGACGCACTTCCCGGCGAATGGCGGTTGGCTCGGCATAAGCCGTCCCGGGACGACGCTCGTTACGGATGCGGGCCAATTGCGCGGGATCGATCGTGAGCCCGTATAACCGGTCTTTCCAGGGCTGCAACACGGCAGGCAGTGTGTCCGTCTCAAGCTCCTCGTCGGCCAATGGGTAATTGGCGGCAAAGATGCCGTATTGCAGAGCCAGGTAAAGCGATGTCGGTGTCTTGCCCACCCGTGACAAGCCAATCAGGATTACCTCCGCCTCGCGGTAGCGATCGAACTGCAAGCCATCATCGGTAGCCAGACTGAAATTGATGGCATCTATCCGATGCAGATAACCATTCTTGCTGCCCATGCCATGGGCACGTCCCTGCGCATGGCTGGACGCTTCGCCCAAGGCCTGTTCCAAAGGGTTCAGAAACGCGGAAAAGAAATCCAGCGTCAGGGCTTTGGATGACATCACGACATCGCGAATCTTCTCATCAACCAGACTGGAGAACACCACCGGTGTAATACCACTGCGCTTAGCTTCTTGATTAATGCGGTCGCGCGCATCATGGGCACGTTCATCGGTGGTTACGAAAGGAATGATCACGTAGCGGAATGCAAGTGATTCAAATTGGGACAGCAAGCTGTGGCCCAGTGTCTCTACCGTAACCCCGGTGCCGTCGGATACGAAAAAGACCGTGCGCGCGGAGCCTGTTCCGGATTCAATTGGAGGAGACATATTTTTCCCGGCGGACATGTGGATTATTGAACCCGAGCGACTTCAAGTGTGCCACTGACTCGTCGATCATATCGGGATTGCCGCAAAGGTAGACAATATCTTTGTCGGGATCGAGCGCCATCTGCACCAATTGCTGCTGGACATATCCGCTATGCGCACCGCCGTCCGGGTCACGGCTGAACGAGGGCGTGAATCGGAAACCGGGATGCTGTTCCGCAAAACGCTCGAAATCGGCACCGAACAACAGTTCTTCGCGTGAGCGCACTCCCAGGAGCAATCGTGCCGAATACCCGGCTTCGGCAAGCCTTGCGGACAAGGCAGGCAGCATAGAACGGTAAGGCGATACGCCCGTACCTGTCGCCACCAGGACATAACGTACCGGCGGGTCATCACGCAGCACGAAACGCCCGAACGGTCCGGTTGCCTCGACACGGGCACCGGGGCGCAGATTGAACAGCACGTTGGTGGCACGGCCGCCGTCGACCTCGGTAACCCCGATCTCGATTTCGCCGGACTCCCCGGTTTGCCGCGCCGGCGTGGCAATCGAGTAGCTGCGGCGCAACACCATGTCCTGCCACGGCAGATGGAGAGTGATGAATTGACCCGGGGTATACTCGAATTTGTTCCCGTCCTCACGCGTCATCGTGAACTTCATGACTCTTGGAGTGATATATTCGCGGGCGCTCAGGATCAGGTTGAATTTCTGGTGGCTCATGCAGTGGCGCGCAGGCAGATGAATGTCATAAAGTCGTTATTTTCGCATAGGGCCGACACCGGCGCCCCGAGTCTGCGCTCGGACCTGATACGGCTCACGGTTGCCGCACTGCTCACGCTGATCTGTGTCTTGTGGGCGGATCGGCCTCTTGCCCGATTGATTGCCCGTTGGCTGCCGCCAGGCGGCATTGTGCCCGAATCGATCCCCGATCTTCTGGCCCTGTTCGTCGCGGGACTTTCCGGCTTCATGGTGCTGCTCTGGATCTGGACCCGGGCCACAGGCCGGAACGAGACTCGCCTCGGGCGGCTCTCTCCGCTACTGGCACTGGGATTGCCGCTGTCATTCGGCATAAAAGTAGTCAGCAAATGGCTTTTCGGGCGCACCGAGACTCGAATGTTCCTGAGCACATACCATTCCTGCGACTTCTGCCATTGGCTGCACGGCTTTGGCCCTTATTCGGCGTTTCCTTCCGGCCACATGCTGGTCATGACCCTGACCCTGATGCTGGTGACTGCCTGCTACCCTCGCCTGCGCCACCTTGCAACCGGCCTGCTCCTTGTTTTGGCCCTGGCTCTGCTCCTCTCGTCCTATCACTTCCTCAGTGACGTGATTGCCGGCTGGATCTGCGGTTATGTACTGGCGCGGTTCATGCTTCGCGCAGAGTCCGCACTGCATGCGGCAGCAGCGCGGAGAAAACCCGCCTGAGCCGTTCCCCCGCCTCGGCAAACGGCGGCGCATCGGCAGCCTCTGCCGGCGCCAGATTCAGGTCCATGTAAACCGCCCAGCTCATTTCGATCTGCAACGCCTGCACCCCGGGCTCGTCCGCACAACTGGCGGTAATCCACCCCCCTTTGTAGGGATCGTTGCGCGTGACGCTGAAGCCCCCCTCGGTGTAGGCCTGATCCGCAATATCCATCAGCCAGGCCTCGCAGCTTGAGCCCTCGCGGTCGCCCAGCATGATGTCCTGCTCAAGCGGGCCACTGATGCGATTGGCCGCGGGGGTGACACTGTGCAGATCGAGCTGGATGACCCGATCCGCTTCCGTGCGGCGCTCCAGCAACTCCCAGCGGGCAGCATGATAGGGATCGTAAATGTCGCGCCGTGCCGCAGCGATGTCTTCTTCGGTGGGCGGATCAGCAAATATCGGTTCGCCATCGAAACTCTCGAGCGGCACCAGCCCGGTCTCGAAGCGCCCGGGATACAGGGCCACGCCATCGGGCGGCCGGTTGAGGTCGATGACAAAGCGGCTGACGTTGGCCGCGATCACAGTCACACCGAGCGCGGGCAGAAAATCGAACAGCCGCGGGAGATGCCAGTCGGTCATCGGCAGGGTGCGCATCTTGTCGTTCGCCAAGCGTTCGGCATACCCCGGCGGCAACCCGATCCCGGCATGGGGAATGCTGGCCACGACGGGCAATGCGGGGCCCTCGGGTTCCTGAATGACAAAAGGCTCCATCACGACTCCAGTATCTTTTTAACCACCGCATCATAACGGTCGGCAAACTCGGAATCCTGCGGCCAGCGGCCATTCTCCACCCAACGCCGCCCCCCGACATAGACCCCGGCAATGTCAGCCCCACTGCCGGCCACCACCAGTGCGTCCAGCCACTGCTCCGGTTCGTTGCCCAGCAAAGCCGGCTTGCCCGGTTCGAGCACCACGAAATCGGCCATCGCTCCCGGGGCTGCTTTACCTATGGGCAATCCAAGCGCGTGGGCACCACCGGCGCCGGCTCTTTGCCACAAGGGAACGGCAAGCCCCGAGGGATCGGCCAGGCGCGCACGAGCCTGATCGTTCAGACGCTGCCCGTATTCCAGCCAGCGCAATTCCTCGACGGCGTCGATGCGCGCGTTCGAATCCGAACCCACGGCCACGTTACCGCCGCCGGCCAGGTAATCCCGGCCCGGGAACAGTCCGTCGCCGAGATACGCCTCGGTCAGCGGGCAAACGACGATGGTGGCGCCACGATCGCGCACGGCCCTAAGCTCATAGCCCCGCGGGTGGGTGGCATGGATCAGGGACCAATGCTCGTCGACATCCACCACATCCAGTAACGCATCTATCGGGCTATGTCCGGTTGCCTCCATGCAATCCTCGACTTCGCGCTGCTGTTCGGCAATGTGGATATGCACCGGGATATCACCTCCCAGTAGAGAACGAACGTCGGCCAAGGTTTCCGCAAGGGTATCCGGCGCCACAGCTCTCAGCGAATGAAAAGCGAGGCCCGGCGCATGGCCCTTAAGTTGATCGAGCAAGCGCAGGAAGTCTTCCTTGCGCTCATGCACGAAACGGGCCTGCGCCGCGCCAGCTGGGCGCCCGAAGCCGCCTTTCTGATAGAGCACCGGCAACAATCGCAAACGAATGCCGCTGTCCCGCGCCGCAGTTACGATAGCCTCGGCCTGTTCCGGCCCGCGGGCGCCGTCCACCGCGTGGTGGAGATAATGGAACTCGGCGACAGACGTGAACCCGCTCGCCAGCATTTCTCCATAGGCTTGGCGCGCAATCACGTACAAATCCTCAGTATCGATACGTGCCGCAAGCGCATACATGGCCTCGCGCCAGCTCCAGAAAGAATCCTCGCCATGCCGTGACTCGCCCCGCCCCGCCAGTGCGCGCTGGAAAACATGACTGTGCGCATTGGGCACTCCGGGCACGGCAAGCGTGCCGTCCCAGGGACCCGCGGCGTCCTCGATCGCCTCTATCCGGCCCTCGCCGTCGATCACGACGGCCTGGTCTCGGGCCCAGCCACCGGGCGTCAGTAAGTAACGGAACTGGAGGCGACTCATCAGTAGGTTGTATCCTTATGCGCTCTTTCTATTCTTTCACGGTTGGCCGACGTGTACGATCTGATCGTCCACAATGCACGCGTTTACCCCGACTTCCAGGCGGGAAAACCCGCGCCGGTGGCGAGTATCGCGATTACGGACGGGCAAGTCAGCGAACTGGGCGTGGGTGCCGATGCACCGGCCCACAAGCACCTGGACGCGAACGGCGCCATGATCCTGCCCGGCTTCGTCGATTGCCACACTCACCTCTGCTATGCGGGCAACCGCATGGACGAACATGCCGCACGGCTGGCCGGCACGAGCTATGCCGAGATCGCGGCGCGCGGGGGCGGCATCCGAGCCACCGTGCGTGCCGTGGACGGCGCCAACGAACAGGAACTCGTCGAACAGAGCCTGCCGCGCCTGCAGGCGCTCATGCGCGAAGGCGCGACCACCGTCGAGATCAAGAGCGGCTACGGCCTGAGCCCGGCCAACGAACTCAAGCAGCTACGCGCCATACGCCGCCTCGGTGAAACAGGTGGCGTACGCATCACAGCCACCTTCCTCGCCCTGCATGCTCTGCCCGAGGGCGAGAGCGCCGGAAAATACGTGCGCCAGGTCATCGAGGAAACCCTGCCCGCAGTCGCGGAAGAATCACTGGCCGAGTGCGTGGACGTGTTCTGCGAGCACATGGCCTTCAGCGTCGCAGACATGCTGGCGGTCTTCGAGCGTGCCCGCGAACTCGGACTGGCCTGCCGCGCGCACACCGACCAATTGAGCAACCTCGGTGGCACGCGGGCCGCAGCCGAGTCCGGCGTCCGCTCCTGCGACCACCTGGAATACACCCGGGCAGAGGACATTGCCGCGATGGTGGCGAACGGCACCGTCGCCGTGTTGCTGCCCGGCGCTTACTACTGCCTGCGGGAAACGCAGACACCGCCGGTATCCGCCTTGCGTGAAGCAGGTGTGCCCATGGCGCTCGCCACGGACCTCAATCCCGGCACTTCACCCGTCGCCAGCCCGCTGGCGATTCTGCATCTCGCCTCGACCCTGTTCGGCCTGCACGCCGACGAAGCCGTCGCCGGACTGACCTGCCATGCCGCAAAGGCCCTTGGCCGGGATAACATCGGCACGCTGAATCCAGGTGCAAAAGCCGATTTCACGATATGGGACGCAGCAGGGCCCGAGTTTTTCACTTACCAGCTGGGAGGCATACGCCCCCGCCACGTTTACTACGAAGGAATACTGAATGAGTCTTGAACTGGATGGCCGCTCCCTGACGCTTGACCTGATGGCCGATGCACAGGCACTCACCTCTCCAAGCCTGGCAGCCACCGCGCGCGAAGCCATGGACCAATCCGTTGCACGCGTGAAAGACGTGCTTGCCGGCGGCGATGCCGTCTACGGCATCAACACCGGCTTCGGCGCCCTGGCCAGCAAACGCATCGCCGACGAGGATCTTGCCGCGCTCCAGTACAACCTCGTGCGCAGCCACGCCGCCGGCGTGGGCACGCCGCTGCCCGCCGCCGTCGTGCGCCGCATCATGCTGCTCAAGGCCAATTCGCTCGCAAGCGGCACCTCGGGCGTGCGCGCTGTCCTGGTGGACGCACTCCTGGCTCTGCTGGAGCACGACGTGGTGCCCGTCATCCCAGAACGCGGTTCCGTGGGCGCGAGCGGCGACCTGTCTCCGCTGGCCCATCTCGCGCTGGCCCTGATCGGTGAAGGCGAGGCCTGGCAGGACGGCACGCTGCTGGAAGGCAAGGCCGTCATGGACGCGGCGGGCATGGCGCCGCTCGAACTCGGCCCCAAGGACGGGCTGGCGCTACTCAACGGCACCCAGGTTTCCGCAGCACTGGCCCTCGAAGGCCTGTTTATCGGCGAGCGCCTGCTGCGCAGTGCTGTCGTGAGCGGCGCATTCTCGGTGGAAGCCCTGGCGGGCTCGCACGCGCCTTTCGACAAGCGCATCCATGCGGCCCGCAACCAGCAGGGCCAGGCCGTGGTAGCCGAGGCTTTCCGCACCCTGCTCACGGAAAGCACCATCTGGGATTCGCACCGCAATTGCGGACGCGTACAGGATCCCTACTCCACGCGCTGCCAACCCCAGGTGCTGGGCGCAGTATGGGACACGCTGGCGCACGCCGCAACCATCCTGGAACGTGAAGCCAATGCGGCAACGGACAATCCCCTGGTATTTTCCGACGCCGTGATCTCGGGCGGCAACTTCCACGCCGCCCCGGTCGGGATGGTGGCCGACTTCATGGCCATTGCGCTCGCCGACCTCGGCAGCCTGTCCGAACGCCGGGTCGACACCTTCATGCGCGGCGTCAATCCGGCGCTGCCCCTGTTCCTCGCCCCGCAACCGGGACTGGAATCGGGCTTCATGCTCGCTCATGTCAGCGCCGCCGCCCTGGCCTCGGAAAACAAGACGCTCGCCCACCCGGCGAGCGTCGACACCGTGCCGACCTCGGCCGGGCAGGAAGATCACGTGAGCATGGCGCCCTGGGCGGGACTGAAACTCCTGCGCATCGCCGACAACGTGGCCACCATGCTCGCCATCGAACTCGCCGCCGCCGCCGTCGCGCTCGATCGGCAGAAACCACTGAAAACCACGGCAGCGCTGCAACCGGTACACGGCCTGATCCGCCAGAAAGTTCCTGCTTACGACGCCGACCGGCGCCACGACAAGGACATCGAAGCGCTTAAAACACTGGTCACCGAAGGTGAAATTGCACGGCATTTGCCGGCCTCGGCCTGGCGCGCGCCGTGGTAGGTTCGCAGGGCGAAAAAGCGGACAGGAGCCGGCCAGTCGTGTAACATCGGCGCAGACGAAGCCGGCCGGACCAGAGAATGGAACAACAGCAGACTGCGCGGCAACGCACGATCGGGGGACTGATGGCGTTCGCAGCCATCATCATCATCATCGCCGCCATCCGCTCGGCTGCGGACCTGATCGTCCCCTTCCTGCTGGCGCTGTCGATCGCCATACTCTGCCTTCCACCACTTACCTGGATGCAGCGGCGACATATCCCGACAGTGCTGGCAGTAGCCGTTCTGGTGGTCCTGATCGTGGCGGGCTTCATCGGCGTCGGTTTCATCATCGGAAACTCGATCAGCAACTTCGTCAACGACCTGCCCAATTACCAGGGGCGGCTCCAGGGACTGCTCAAAGGCTCGTTGGCCCTGGCCCACCGGCTTGGCTGGGACATCTCCGGTACCAGCGTGACGCAGCACCTGAATCCCGACCGCGCCTTCGCTTTCGTGACCCAGTTTTTCCGCAGCCTGGGACGCGTGCTGGGCGATGGTTTCCTGATCGTACTGACGGTGCTTTTCCTGCTGTTCGAAGCCAGCGTGCTCCCCGGCAAGCTGAAGTTGATGCCCGAGGCCAGCAGCGACCACCGCTCGGTGAGCGTCTTCACGTCTTTCGTCGACAGCATGCAGCGTTACGTGTTCCTCAAGACCGTGCTGAGCATTGGCCTGGGCACCCTGGTCGCACTCGTGCTCTGGGGCCTCGGCGTGAATTATCCCCTGCTCTGGGGCCTGCTGGCCTTCCTGCTCAATTTCGTGCCCAACATCGGCGCCTTCCTGTCGGCCATCCCGCCGATCCTGCTCGCCCTCCTCCAGGGTGGCTGGCCATTGTTCTGGTACACAAGCTCGGTACTGTTCGTGATTCATTTCGTGACCGGCAACATCATCGAACCGGTGCTCATGGGCGAACGGCTGGGCCTGTCCACCCTCATCGTGTTCGTCTCATTGATTTTGTGGGGCTGGGTCCTGGGACCGGTCGGCATGCTGTTATCGGTACCGCTGACCATGATCATCCGCATCGGCCTCGAAACCAGTCCGCAGACCCGCTGGATCGCCGTGCTACTCGGACCGGCACCGCCCGAACCCGGACATGAAAACTGGGTCCTGAAACTCTGGAATAAACTTCGCACCTGAATAATTAGCAGGGTTTACCCCACTGCTCCTGGATCAATTGGATGCCCAGACGGTTCGCTTCGGACCCACATCGGTCGCTCTTTCCCGGCCAACTTCTGCCATTCAAGAATCTTCTCAATAGTGGACATTCATGAAGCCTGACCGCTCGGCTTGAAAACCAATATCCAAAACCAGCGGTCTGCCTCCTGTTGGTCGTCCCCTATTATTTACGCACCAGTAGAGAGGCTATGGACGAGGATATCTGAAGTCCGGTTAATTCTTCAATCCATAGCCATTGGCCATTGGGATTGATTTCCGTGAAATACAAAACGTCGTCCTCGCCTTTTAGAAAATCAAAAGCTGCAAAATGAAGACCGAAAAATTTCATCAAATCATGACATTTTGATCTGAAATCCTGGGAAAGATAAATTACATGGTGAGGCAATTTATATGGATCTTCCGTGCGATAATCAACGATGTTATCAATAAAAGAAACATCAATCTCAGCCGCAAACACATCATCCCCCACAATGGTAACCCTCACTTCGGATTTTCTATGAATACGCCTTTGAAGAATGGAAGGCGAGAATCTTATGCTTTCCCAATCATTTTCTCCAATAGTCGAACATGTGTTCGTAAATATAACTGATGGCCCGATACGATAATTCCCAACAATAGGTCTTCCCAGAGGTTTAATCACGGTTTCTTCAAGCCCTTGAGTTTCCGCAAATGATCTTGCCTCATCCGGGGACGACGTAACTATATATTCCGGCACGCAAAACCCGGCAGAAGACGCCATTTTTAGCTGTAATGGCTTTAGCGATGCGTATCTATTCTGGAACGGATCATTAACCCACAATGCATCACACTGATAAAGAGCGGCAAGAAAAGCGCTGCTGAACTCCTGCTCTCCCCACTGAGCCCATTTTTCTTCCATATCCTCCGGGAAAATGAGTGGCAATGATCTCCGATACCATATGGATGTTATGGCATTAATTCTGTAATCTCCAATGCATACCTCGTCATCACAAATAGTTAGATTTTGTTGTGGTAGTGATGCTCTATTGACAATAATAGGAACCACTCCAGATTTCTTAAAATGTGCCAGGACAGCCTCTACATGAGGGTCCTTATAACCAGCAACAATAAGTGGGAGTGGTTCCAAATTTATCTGATTCTCCCAACTGATTTCTTAATTAAAGAGTTCTAAAAATCAGCATCAACATCAGCAGCAGTATCCGATGGAGAACCCCCAAACCCTCCTGTCTTTGTGGATTTGGGCCCTGTACCTGTAATCTTGGCATTGAATTCCTCTTCGGATATATCCTTTGGAAGAGGAATTTCAAACTTTCCAATTAACGGTTTCGTAGCCTCATCTGTCATGACCTTCCCTCCTTTGGGGCTAGACCGTCTTCAGCACAATGCTGAATATGGCCGTGAAACATGTATTCACATCTCAAATATAGCAGGCAAAATTAGGCAAATCTATACATTTTCAGAGGAAATTCGGTAAAGACCCATAATTCGTAAACTGCGATCTGCCTCATATTATTCTAGGATCTGTTAACACTAATAATGGCATCGATGATGAGCACGAAATGAATGAAGAACTGTTGATTTGCATGGAAATCTGACCCGCTCAAATCATGGTTTTTTGGATATAGGGATATAGCGGATCCCGGACACCATTATCTGAATCAGTCGATCATGCAAATCCCGAATCAAATTCAATCGCAAATCAACAAGTAAAGCTTAAAACCCATAGAATCCAACGTTTCATAAACATCATCCTTAGACATGTCAGCGCCGTCGCTCACGTCTGATTTTTGTTGTGCGACCGCGGGCGCAAGAAACAGCAGCAAGGGAATTATTCGCGTTACCCTTCTCATCGCTCGTGACTCCTATCGACGGGCGGCGGGATCCTGCGGATTGAGAATAAAGTTCTGTCCTGATCTTTCAGCAAGTTGCTGATACCTAAGATTCACTGGATTCCGGATCGCTTCGCGTCCGGAATGACGAGGTACGATGCCGAGCGCAGTAGCTCCAGCGTGTCGTTGGTCAGAAGCGGGTGTAGAGGCCGACAGCAAACCCTTTCGGCAAAATCGTGATCCAGATGGGTATCTTGCGCGAATGCGCGTACCAGCCGAGCGCAGAACCGATGGCCCAGCCCGCGAGGACGTCCGTCTGCCAGTGCATGCGCGTTTTCACGCGGGCGATGCCCTCGTACAACGGGATTGCTTCCAGAGCCCACACCCAGGGATGGTCATTGTGGTATTCGAGCACAATCGGTGTCACCGCGGCCGCAGAGAGCATCGCATGACCACTCGGAAAACTGGTGTTACCGAATCCCTGAAACCAGCGATTGGGATTGTTCGTATCTTCCGGCCTTTCACGCTGGAACACATTGGACAAGGTAAAGTCAGCCGCCAGCGAGAGTGCAATGGCATCGCCCGATTGCCACATGGTGTGGCCAAGGCGGTTGTTGTTGCCTTCCCACAGTGCGGTGGCCGCGATCGCCAGACCAGTGCCGAACAGGATCTGGTTCTGATGCGCCTTGCCCCAGATGCCCGAGTCATCGTAATGCCAACGGTGGTCGATGCCCAGGGGGCCGCCAGCTCCGAAAGCAGGCGGCGCTGCGGCACCCAACGCCATAACGGCTGATACCGCAAGCATTACGTAACCTATCCACCGACGGTTCACAGCAACGATGCCCCGCGTCTCCTTGCAGGCAGGCGTGAAACCTGCGAGTCCCTTAACGGCGATTCACCGTGTTGAGGGCGCGGTTGTCCACGCTGAGCGAAGCCTCGTGCAGGGCTTCCGACAAGGTCGGGTGGGCGTGGATGGTTCGCTGGATGTCCTCGGCACTGGCCCGGTATTCCATCGCCAGCACGGCTTCGGCGATCAGCTCGGAAGCGAAGGGTCCGACGATGTGCACGCCGAGAATCTCGTCGGTGTTCTTGTGGGCGATCATCTTGACCATGCCTACGGCCATGTTGAGCGCCTTGGCCCGTCCGTTGGCCGCGAACGGGAAACTGCCCGTCTTGATCGGCACACCCTCTTTTTTGAGCGCCTGCTCGCTCTTGCCCACCCAGGCGACTTCAGGAGCGGTATAAATGATTGACGGCACGGCCTCATAGTTGACCTCGGCCACCTTGCCCGCGATCAAGTCGGCGACCATCACACCCTCTTCGCTCGCCTTGTGCGCAAGCATCGGTCCGCGAACGAGATCGCCTATGGCATAGACACCCTCGACGCCAGTGAAGCACTCCTCGTCAACCTCGACGAAGCCGCGCTGATCGAGCTTCACGCCCGTGTCCTTGCCAAGCAACCCTTCGGCGTAGGGACGCCGGCCGACAGCAACCAGTACCTTGTCCACTTCGAGCGTTTCCTTGCCCTTGGCGGTCTCGTAAGTGAGCGTGATGCCGCTCTTGCCTTTCTTGGCGCCGGTGACCTTGGTGCCCATACGGATATCGAGGCCCTGGCGCTTGAACTGCTTCTGCGCTTCCTTCGCCACCTGCGCATCGGCCATCGGCAGGAACTCGTCCAGCGCTTCGAGGATGGTGACCTCGCTGCCCAGGCGGCGCCAGACGCTGCCCATTTCCAGGCCGATGACGCCGGCGCCGATCACGCCCAGACGCTTCGGCACGCTGTCGAATTCCAGCGCATCCCAGGAATCGACGATGTCTTTGCCGTCGAACGGCAACGGTTTGAGCTCGACCGGTACCGAACCAGCGGCGAGAATGATGTTCTTGGCGGAAAGCGTTTGCTTCTTGCCGTCGTGGCCCTCAACGGTGACCTTGTTGCCCTTCTCCAGGGTCGCGGCACCTTCGTAGGCGGTCACGCCGTTGGCCTTGAGAAGCTGTGCGACACCTCCGGTGAACTGCTTGACGATCGCGGCGCGGCGCTTTTGCATCGTCGCGAGGTCCAGTTCGACCTTGCTGATCTTGATGCCCATGTCGCCGAACTCGTGCCCGGAGCGCTCGTACCATTCCGAGGATTCGAGCATCGCCTTGGAGGGAATGCAGCCCGCATTGAGGCAGGTGCCGCCGAAGGCGGTCGAACCATCATGGTTCACCCACTTGTCGATGCAGCCGGTCTTCAGGCCGTTCTGTGCCGCACGGATCGCGGCAATGTAACCGCCCGGTCCGCCGCCGATGACGATGACGTCATATGAATCGCTCATGAATTTTCTCCAATCAAAATCAGTTCGTCTGTTTCAGGATTCGGATTTACCGCAGAGCACACAGAGAGCATAGAGGAAAACCGATAACCTTCCGCAAAGCCCATTCACCTGAAAATCGGTTTCACGGCCACGCCAAATGGATCGCAACACCTTTCAAATCATGGCCCGTGCATTCTTCTCTGCGATCTCTGTGATCTCCGTGGTTGCATCTATCAAAGATCGATCAGCAGGCGGGCCGGGTCCTCCAGCGCTTCCTTAATGGCCACCAGGAACAACACCGCGTCCTTGCCGTCGATGATGCGATGGTCGTAGGTCAGCGCGATGTACATCATCGGGCGCACCTGGATCTCGCCGTCGACCACCATGGGACGCTCCTGGATCTTGTGCATGCCGAGGATCGCGCTCTGCGGCGGGTTGATGATCGGCGTGGACAACAGCGAACCGAACACACCGCCGTTGGTCACGGTGAAGGTACCGCCGGTGATGTCCTCGATGGCGATCTTGCCGTCGCGCGCCTTCTTCGCGTAACCGGCGATCTGCCCTTCGACTTCGGCGAAGGACAACTGGTCGCAGTCGCGCAGCACGGGAACGACCAAGCCGCGGTCGGTGGAGACCGCCACGCCGATGTCCCAGTAGTCGTGATAGACGATGTCATTGTCCTCGACCGAGGCGTTGACGACCGGGTGCTTCTGCAATGCCTTCACTGCGGCCTTTACGAAGAAGGACATGAAGCCGAGGCGCACCTCGTGGCGTTTCTCGAAGTCCGCCTTGTAGCGCTTGCGAATCTCCATGACCGCACCCAGGTCGACTTCGTTGAACGAGGTCAGCATGGCGGTCGTGCTCTGCGATTCGATCATGCGCTCGGCGATGCGCGCGCGCATGCGCGACATCTGCACGCGGCGCTCCTCGCGGGCACCGCGCAGCGCGGGTGCCGGTGCCTTGTTCGCCTGCGCCGGGGCAGACGGGCCTTTTTCCATGAAACTGAGCACGTCGGCCTTGGTCAGGCGGCCGTCGCGGCCCGAGGCCGGAATCACGCCCGGATCCAGGTTGTGCTCCTCGACCAAACGGCGAACCGAGGGCGACAGCGGCTTGCCCGCGCCCGTGGTTTTCGCCGGCTCGTGCTTGCTCGAAGCTTCAGCCTTGGGCGCCTCTTCCGCTTTTTCTTCCTTGGGCGCCTCGGGTTCGGCTTTCTTGGCCGGGGCCTCGCCTTCCTCGATCAAGGCAATCACATCGTCGGCGCCGACGGTGGCACCGTCCTCGACCTTGACTTCCTTGAGCACGCCCGAAACCGGAGCGGGCACTTCGAGCACCACCTTGTCGGTTTCGATATCCACCAGGTTTTCGTCGCGCTGGACGGCGTCACCCGGTTTCTTGTGCCAACTGACCAACGTTGCCTCGGTTACGGATTCGGGCAACTGCGGGACCTTGATTTCGGTGCTCATTTCGACTCCAGTTTTTTGACCTTGCTCTGGGTTTGATTCCGATCGCCGAGGCCCAGGGCATTCTCGATCAATGCCTGCTCCTCGACTTGATGCTTCCTGGCGTAGCCAGTCGCCGGCGCCGCGGAGGCTTCGCGCCCGGCGTAAACCAGCGTCTGGCGATGATTCAGCGATTCCTGCAAACGGTGGCGTATCTGGTACCAGGCACCCTGGTTTTCGGGCTCTTCCTGGCTCCAGACGATTTCCTTCGCCTGCTTGTATTGATCCAGCACGGCGGCGTATTGCTCGCGGGGGAAAGGATAGAGTTGCTCGATACGCACAATGGCAATATCGTCGATGCCTTCTTTCGCACGCCGCTCGACAAGCTGGTAATACAGTTTGCCGCTGCAGAAGACGACGCGTCTGACTTTGCCGGCCGCCAATTTCTCGCTCTCGGGTATCAAAAGCTGGAACTGGCCGGTGGCCAACTCTTCCATGGACGAACTCGCGAGCTTGTGGCGCAGCAGGCTCTTGGGCGACATCACGATCAGCGGCGCACGGAATTCACGCACGACCTGCCGACGTAGCAGGTGGAAAATCTGCGCCGCCGAGGTCGGCACGCACACCTGCATGTTGTTGCCCGCGCAGAGCTGCAGGTAACGTTCCAGGCGTGCCGACGAATGCTCGGGGCCTGCGCCTTCATAACCGTGCGGCAGCAGCAGGGTCAAACCGCAAAGGCGATTCCACTTGGCCTCGCCCGAGCTGATGAACTGGTCGACCATAACCTGGGCGCCGTTGGCAAAATCGCCGTACTGGGCCTCCCACAACACCAGGTCGTTCGGGCTGGCGGTCGCATAGCCATACTCGAAGCCAACCACAGCCTCTTCCGAAAGGAATGAGTCATAGACCATGAAATCGGCCTGATCGTCGCTGATGTGCTGCAAGGGCGACCAGCGCTCATTCGTGTTTTTGTCATGGTAGGCCGCATGGCGGTGGAAAAAGGTACCGCGCACGCAATCCTGTCCGGTCAGGCGCACGGCATGACCACTCTCGACAAGACTTGCGTAGCAAAGGTTTTCGGCGCAGCCCCAGTCGAGCGGAATCTCGCCGGCGATCATCTTCTTGCGCTCACTGACCACGCGCTCGGCGCGATTGTGCGGCTCGAAGCCCTCCGGCAACCGGCAAAGGCTTTCACCCAATTCTTTCAGCTGCTCAACCGGCACGCCTGTGCTTGCGTCCTGGTCCCAACTCTTGCCCTTGAAAGGACGCCAGTCCGTGCGTGTGAACTCTCCTTTCACTTGGGGCAGCGTCGCCTGTTCCAGCACGCGACCTTCGTCGAGCCCGTTGTTGTAACCGTCGAGTAGTGATTGCGCCTGCTGTTCGTCGATCACCCCGCTTTGGCTCAAGCGCTCGGCGTAGAGCGCACGCGGCGTCGCATGGCTGCGAATAACATCGTACATCAGCGGTTGCGTCACGGCTGGCTCGTCGGCCTCGTTGTGTCCCTGGCGGCGATAGCAAACGAGATCCACAAACGCATCCTTGCCGAAACGCTGGCGGTACGCAAACGCCAGGCGAATCGCCTTGAGCGCCGCTTCCGGATCGTCACCGTTCACATGGAATACCGGCGCTTCCAGCATCTTGGCCACGTCGGTGCAATAACGGCTGGAGCGCGCATCGTGCGGATCGCTGATGGTGAACCCGATCTGGTTGTTGAGCGCAATATGCACGGTACCACCGGTGCCGAAGCCGTTCGTCTGCGACATCTGCAGGGTTTCCATCACGACGCCCTGCCCGGAGAGCGAGGCATCGCCGTGGATCAGCACCGGCAATACATATTGGCCACGATGGTCTCCGCCGCGATCCTGGCGGGCTCGCACGGATCCTTCGACCACCGGATCGACCGCTTCCAGATGCGAAGGGTTGAAGGCCAGCACCAGATGTACCGGGCCGCCATCGGTCTGCACGTCGGAAGAATAGCCGAGATGGTATTTGACATCGCCCGAACCGGAGCCCTCGGCGTGCTTGCCTTCGAATTCCGAGAACAAATCTCCCGGCGATTTCCCGAGGATGTTCACCAGCACGTTCAGGCGCCCGCGGTGCGCCATGCCGATAATGATCTCCTTAACCCCATCCTTTCCGGCCCCACGGATCAAATCGTTCAGAAGGGGAATCAGCGTATCGCCGCCTTCCAGCGAGAAACGCTTCTGCCCCACGAAACGCCGGTGCAGGTAACGCTCCAGGCCTTCGGCTGCCGTCAATTCCGCCAATACAAAGCGGCGCGCTTCGTCGTTCAATGCAAATTCGCCGTTACCGCGCTCTATGCGTTGCGCGAGCCAGCGGCGTTCCTCGGGCTCGGAGACGTAGGCGAATTCGGACGCGAACGTGCCACTGTAGACTTGCTGCATCAAGGCATAGAGATCGCCCAACTTGCGCCTGTCATGGGCACCGCCCCAGTCGGTCTCCACCGTTTCGCTCATGTCGGACTCGCTCAGCCCGAAGCTGGCTGGCTCCAGTTCGCGAATCCTCGGAATTTCCGACAGGTCCAGGGGATCGGTGTGTGCGAGACGATGGCCCAGCAGCCGCCACGTGTCGAGCAGCCGTTGCGCGGCACCGTCCAGTGCCCCGCGGCCGGCAACCACCGCAGCGGCCCGCCGCGTCGTGCCGCGTGCCGCCAGCGCCTGTTCTACCGGGCTGCGCGGCTCATCGCTGCGTTCACCCGTACGTTCAAAGTATTGACGCCATTCCTCGGGTACCGCGGAAGGATCTTCGAGCCAATCCTCGTAAAGGTCTTCGACGAAGGAGGCGCTGCCGCCATAAAGCGGCGTGGAGGCATTTCTTTCCGGTATGCTTTTCATGGACTCAGGCAGGGGTGGGGGCAGAACTCCGTGCGGGCCGGAGTGGGCGCCGAGTAGTACTGCCAGATGGA
This sequence comes from uncultured Gammaproteobacteria bacterium, assembly GCA_964586925.1. Classification (GTDB taxonomy): domain Bacteria; phylum Pseudomonadota; class Gammaproteobacteria; order JAKDMP01; family JAKDMP01; genus JBAUSV01. The sequence goes on along the minus strand of CAZPJI010000003.1, from coordinate 94,440 downwards.
CACGTAGGTACGAGTTCCGTCCGTTTGGATTAACACGCGGTTGAATTCGATTCAGGTCAAGCCCGAACTGCATATTGTAACAGCACTGCCATGCAAAAGCCCCCTTTTCAGGGCTTTCGCACGCTGTTGAGCTGTTTTTTTCAATCACGCGCTTGAATCAGCTTGACGCGGACGCGATAATAGATGTCAGTTCCACCCGGGGTCTGCCGATGCTCGACACCGAGCGTTATCCCCTGCTGTCCCGTATCGATTCGCCCGCCGACCTCCGCGAGCTAGACGAAGGCCAACTGAAGACCGTCGCCGACGAGCTACGCGCCTACCTCGTCGAAACCGTCAGCGGTATCGGCGGCCATTTCGCCGCCGGGCTGGGCACCGTGGAACTGACGGTCGCCCTGCACTATGTGTACCAAACCCCGGAAGACCGTATCGTCTGGGACGTCGGCCACCAGGCTTACCCGCACAAAGTCCTCACCGGCCGACGCGACCAGTTGCATACCATCCGCAAGTTTGGAGGGCTGGCTCCCTTCCCCCGACGCCAGGAAAGCGAATACGACACGCTGGGCGTCGGTCACGCGGGGACAGCCATCGGAGCCGCATTGGGCATGGCGCTGGGATTGCGCTACCAGCATGATCCACGCAAGGTCGCCGCAGTGGTCGGTGACGGCGCGATGACCGCGGGAATGGCCTTCGAAGCCCTCAACCACGGCGGCGATGCACGGCCCGACATGCTCGTCATCCTCAACGACAATGCGATGTCGATCTCGGAAAACGTCGGGGCCATGGTCAATTACCTGAGCGGCCTGCTCTCCGGCAAGCTCTACACGACGGTGCGCGAGGGCGGCAAGCGCGTGCTCTCGCACATGCCGGCGGCTTGGGAACTGGCGCGCCGATCCGAGTCCATGGTCAAGGGCATGGTCACGCCCGGCACGCTTTTCGAGGAACTCGGCTGGAACTACGTCGGGCCCATCGACGGCCATGACCTGCCGGCGCTGGTACGCACGCTGCGCAACATGCGCAACCTGTCGGGACCGCAATTCCTGCATATCGTCACGCGCAAAGGTAAGGGTTATGGACCGGCAGAGGCCGATCCCATCACCTGGCACGGTCCCGGCAAGTTCGATCCGGTGTCGGGTGAATTAGCCAAGAAATCCAGCAAGCCGACCTACTCCAAGATATTCGGCCAGTGGCTGTGCGATATGGCCGCGGAGGACAAACAGCTGTATGCGATCACGCCGGCCATGCGTGAAGGCTCCGGACTCGTTGAATTCCAGCGCCAATATCCCGACCGCTACGCGGACGTCGGCATTGCCGAGCAGCATGCGGTCACCTTGGCGGCGGGCCTCGCCATCGAGGGCATCAAACCCGTCGTGGCCATTTATTCGACATTCCTGCAACGCGGCTACGACCAATTGATCCATGACGTAGCCATTCAGGAACTGCCGGTCCTGTTCGCCATCGACCGCGCCGGCATCGTCGGTGGCGATGGCGCCACCCATCAGGGTGCCCTGGACTTTTCCTATCTACGCTGCGTGCCCAATATGGTGGTCATGGCTCCGGCCGACGAAAACGAGTGCCGGCAAATGCTGACCACCGGTTTCCGGCTTGACCAGCCGAGCGCCGTTCGCTACCCCCGCGGCAGCGGTCCGGGCATCGAGCCCGACAAGGAACTGAAGGCCCTGCCGATCGGCAAGGCCGAGGTACGCCGCCGCGGCAAATCAATTGCCCTGCTTGCCTTCGGCGCCCTGGTGCCGACGGCAGCCGAAGTCGCGGAATCGCTCGATGCGACTCTGGTTAACATGCGTTTCGTAAAACCGCTCGACCTGGGTGTCATACGCGAGATAGCGGAAAAGCATTCTTGCCTGATCACGATCGAGGACAATGTCGTCGCCGGCGGCGCCGGCAGCGGCGTGCTCGAAGCCATGGCCGAGATGGGCATCGAATGCCCGGTGCTCAACATCGGTTTGCCCGATGAATTCTGCGATCACGGCAGCCGCGAGGAAGTGCTTGCCAGCCTGGGCCTGGATGCCGAAGGCATCGAGCAACGAATACGCGACTGGCTGAAAGCCGCCGGAAAAGCCCAACAAGCGAGGGCCTCCTGATATGGAATGGGAAACCCTGCCCACCAGCCGTACCAACGAGATCGAAGACGTACAGGGCCAGCGTGATGGCCGGCACATGGCCATCGACGCCGTCGGCATACGCCGTCTGAAACTGCCGATCCTCGTCGAGGACGCCGGTGAAATCCAGCACACGGTCTCCGAAGTGTCATGCAGTGTGGAATTGCCCCCAGAACGGCGCGGCACCCATATGTCTCGCTTTGTGGCCTTACTTTCGGAACAGCAGAAGCCACTATCCGCCCCTGCCTTGCCGCAGCTGTTGGCCGACATGGCGGCGCGCCTGGAGGCCCGCATCAGCGAAATCGCATTCGATTTCCCGTTCTTCGTGCACAAGAAAGCCCCCATTACCGGCGTAGGCAGTCCCATGGACTACCGCGTGCGGTTGCATGCACGGCTCGCGGGCGGCAAGGCCCGCATCACGACCGATGTCACGATCCCCGTTACCAGCCTGTGCCCGTGCTCGAAGGAAATTTCCGCTTATGGCGCGCACAACCAACGTTCGCACGTACGGGTCGTGGTCGATGGAACGGAAACCATCGGCATCGGTGCGCTGATCGAACTGGTCGAGGCGGAAGCCTCCGCCCCGCTCTACGGTCTGCTCAAGCGTGAAGACGAGAAGCACGTCACCGAACAGGCCTACGACAATCCAAAGTTCGTTGAGGACATGGTGCGTGACGTCGCTCTGCGCCTTAAAGAACATCCGGACATCGACGCTTTCCGGGTGGAAGTGGAAAACTTCGAATCCATCCACAACCATTCCGCCTACGCCGTCATCGAACACAGCGAATAAGAATCCAGCCGAAGAGGCATTCCTTTATAAACTCTCGCAGAGACACAAAGGCGCAGAGAAATCACCAGTACAACATCTTTTATCTTTCGATAATCGGCTAGGGAAATACGCTTCGCACAAGCGGTCAACTTACAGAAACAAGGACGTTTCAGTTCGTTACAGAAAGAGAACTTGCCCCAGGATGAGAAAATCCTGGCATCTTATTCTGCCCTCTGCGCCTTTGCGAGAAAATCTCTATTTAGAGTCGCGTTCGCGGCAGGCAGCCGCCAGCTGACGCAGCAAATCCTTGTTGAATACTTTCTGGAAGGCCAGCTGACACTCGGCGGACATGGCTTCCAGTTGGGCGGCATCGATGCGCATCACCAGCAAGGGCGACAGCGCAACGGCCCGGCTGCGCACGGCACGTCCCGCAAGCAGGGATAATGCTCCGAGGGTTTCCCCACGCCGCAAAACGTCGATCTGCCGACCATCGCGCTCAAGCGCGAGTTCGCCTGACACTACGACATAAAACGCACGTGCATGAGTATCTGCAGCCAGTACTTCCTCGTCTTCTTCGTAATTGTGCCAACCGCTATGACTGACCGCTTCCCATACCGCGGCATAGCTGAAATCCTTAAAAAACGGCAAATGACGGACTATGTCAAAGCGGTCCTGTAATTCGAGACGACCGGCATCCTGTTCGAACTCGGATACAACCCGCGCCAGCACCGCGGCCATCGCCAACGCATTGGGGAAACGCTTCTCGGGATCTTTTTCCATGGCCCGCTCGACGAGATTAGCCAGGGCGCGTGGCACGCTCGCCCGCAACTTCAGCAATGGCGGTGGTGTCGCATAGATGATCTGGTGTACGAGATGGGAGAGATTCTCGCCGTAGAAAGGCCGTTTGCTGGTCAACAGCTCGTAACCCACCACACCCAACGAATAGATATCGGACAAAGCCGTAGCGGTGCCATTCTTCACCTGCTCGGGCGCCATATAGCTTGGTGACCCAACCAGACCGGTCACCGTCTGGGTGCCGGTCATTGAGTGCACGGCCACGCCGAAGTCAATGATCTTCGGGGTGCCATCCGGCATCAACAGGATATTGCTGGGCTTGATATCACGATGAATGACTCCCCTGCGGTGCGCATAATCGAGCGCCTTGGCACAGGCAAAAAGCAGTTCCGCGACCTGCTGTTGCGGCAGCAGGTCGATCAGCCGCGTATAAGCACTTAAGGGCGTGGCTCCTCGCAAGTATTCGGTAACGATGTAGGCGTCTTCACCCGAAGTGCCCGCATCCAGCACCGATACCAGATTGGGATGATTCAGTTCGCCCGCCAGACGCGCTTCGTTCACGAAGAGCTTGCGGCGGGTTTGGGCACGCTCGGGACGCACATGATCAGGGTGATAGAGCTTGACGGCCACATCGGAACCCCGTTCGACGTCGTGCGCCAGATAGACAACACTCGTGCTCCCGCGACCTAGTTCGCGGGTAATCACATAGCGGTCGATCCGCTCCAATCCCCTTTGTCTTGCTGTTTCTATCATATGCCTGACGCCCCGTGTCAAAGCGAGTCTGACGCGGGCTCTCCCTATGTCAGTGACCCACTATATTAGACACAGTAGTTGCTGTAAATTCAGCCTATTTGCATCCACTGCTCACCTACTTTATAGCGAACCTCAAAAGCCATACAAGTAGGCCCGCCGCCGCACCGGCGGCAACGTCGTCAGTCATAATACCCAATCCGCCCCCTAAATGCTTATCAAGCCAGCGAATCGGCCCCGGTTTGAGGATATCGAAAAAGCGGAAGAGAAGAAACGCCAACAGAAACCAACGCCAATTCAAAGGAGCCACGGCACAGGCCACCAACTGGCCCGCTACCTCGTCAAAGTTGATGCCGGGATGATCATGGACGCCCAGCCGGCGTGCCGTATGGCCACACAGACGGATGCCGGCAAATACGATCGCCAGCGTGGCAACAACGTAGACAATCGGACCACCCAGGTGCAGCCCCCAGGCCAGGGGCAAGCCGAGCACGGCCCCCCACGTCCCTGGGGCATAAGGCACCAAACCCGTGCCGAGGCCGAATGCGAGCCAGGCCTCGGGATCCCTGCCCAGGGCCCGGGCGCCGGTCGTGTGCGAGCGCTTCAGTTTCATGAGAAGTGGCGATACCCCCGGGATTCGGCCATGACCGCTTCGCCATCCAGACGGATGCCCGGCCCTGCGGTGATGCAGCCGATGCGGTGCCATTCGCAACCGAGCTGCGTGGCCACCTGTTCTCCTTCTGCCTCCGGCAAGCTGACCAGCAGTTCGTAATCGTCGCTCGGCCCCAGAGCATCTTCCAGCTTGGCGCCCGATGCCAGCGGCATGGCTACACTGCTCAAATCCGCACCTAGGCCACCGGATGCCGCGAGCAACTTGGCCAGATCCCCCAACAAACCATCGGAGACATCGATAGCCGCATGTGCATGCCGGGCCAGGATCCTGCCCGCTTCAACACGCGGTTCGGGACGCGCATAGGTTCGTACTTGCGGGTGATCGATGGGAGCCCCTGCGCGCAAAGCCCTCAGGCCCGCTGTTCCACCTCCAAGCCGCCCGGTCACATAGAGCGCATCGCCTTCGCGGGCGCCCGAACGCTTCAACAAATGTCCGCGTTCACCTTGCCCGGCCAGGGTCACGCAAACGGTGAGCGAACCGACCGCAAGATTTCCGCCGACCAGGGCCACATCCAGGCGTTCGGCCAGAGAACTGAATCCGTCCGCGAACGCTTCCAGCCACGTCTCGTCCGCTTCGGGGAGAGTCAATGACATCAGGGCCCAGGCCGGGGCCGCACCCATCGCCGCCATGTCACTCAAGTTGACCGCCAATGCCCGATGCCCGAGGGCATGGGCCGGGAAGCCCTCGGCAGGAAAGTGCCGCCCGGCAACCAGAGTATCCGTGGTCAGTACCAGCTCCCGGCCCGGCGCCGGTGACACGATGGCGGCATCGTCGCCCACGCCGACATGCACATCCGAACGCGCCGCTCCGCGTCCCCGGAAAAAGCGTTCGATAACTGCGAACTCATCCACGCTGCTAGTCCCGAAGCCGGGCACGCACCTCGGGCCGGATGCCGGCGGCCAGTTTGTCCAGTACACCGTTCACGAAACGATGACCGTTATCGGCGCCGAACGCCTTGGCCAGTTCCACCGCCTCGTTGATGATGATCGATACGGACAATTCCCGCCGATCCCGCATTTCCGTCACACCGACCAGCAGAATCGCGTGCTCCACCGGATCGAGTTGTTCCGGCGGGCAATTCAGTTCGGGCTGAAGCAAGGCCTCGAGGGAATCGCGGTCATTCAGGCACGTTGTGACCAGCTCGCGAAAATAATCCTGGTCCAATCCCGCCGCGGCCCGCTCCCGGATGAATTCGGAGACGATCACGGGGACGTCGCCACCGGCCATCAGCCACTGATAAATCGCCTGCACCGCCAGCCGGCGAGCGCCGCGACGGCCGCGAGTGGCCGCAGCGCTTTTAGGGGGAGTAGTCATAAATGAATCCGCCGTAACCGATCAGTTCCGGTCCCGGTAAGTCTGAAGCGCCTCGACAGATTCGAGTGCTGCGAGAGCCGCTTCGCCACCCTTGTTGCCGGCTTTGCCTCCAGCGCGATTGAGCGCCTGCTCGAGCGTGTCGGTCGTCAGCAGCGCCAATCCGACCGGCACCAGCGTATCGAACTGGACCTTGGCCAGGCCATCGACCGCGGTCCGTGCGACATGATCGAAATGCGGCGTCTCGCCACGGATCACTGCGCCGCACGCAATGATCGCAGCGTAACGCCCGCTTCGCGCAGCCGCAGCCGCGACCGGAGGCAACTCCCATGCGCCTGCGACGTGGCCGTCCTCGATGTGTTTGCCGGGAACACCCGCGCGCTGCAGGGCGTCGCGCGCACCGGCGGCCAGCCGTTCGGTGACCAATGAATTGAATTGGGCGGTAAGGATCAGGTAGGCGCCGGAGTGCTCAGACATATCTGTAACTTGGAGTTTGAAGCGGAATTATAGCAATGAGACCCGCGGAACCCGGCGAAATCATTCGTCGATATAACCGGTGATCTCGAGGCCGAAACCGGAAATCGCCCGCATTTTGCGAGGCGCCGAATAAACGCGCATCCGGCGGACACCCAAATCGGTGAGGATCTGAGCGCCGATGCCGTAGGTGCGCAAGGCCTGGGCCTCCTCTTCACCGGCGGCTATGCTCGACGCCGAACCCACACCGGCCTGCTCGATCTGGCTGATGAGCGCGGCCGGGTCTTCGGGCTGGCGCAACAGTACCAACACTCCACCTTCGTTGGCGATGCGTCCCATTCCCGCGGCAAGCGGCCAACCCAGGGCCGGCCACTGGATGCCCAGCACATCGCCCAGCGTGCTTTGTAACTGCACGCGCACGCGGGTTTCGCGCTCGGGATCGATCTCACCCCGCACCAACGCGAGATGTACCGCGGCATGCACATGGTCTTCGTAAGCGACCAGCCGGAATTCGCCATAGGATGTCGGCACGGTTCGCTCGATCAACCGCTCGACACTCTTTTCCGTGCGCAGGCGGTAACGGATGAGATCGGCAATCGTGCCGACTTTCAGGCCATGCTCGCGGGCAAAGCGTAAAAGCTCCGCGCCGCGCTTCATGCTGCCGTCTTCGTTGACGATCTCGCTGATCACCGCGCTCTCGCCCAGCCCGGCCATGCGCACGAGATCCACCGAGGCTTCGGTATGTCCCGCGCGGCAGAGCACGCCGCCCTCGGCATAACGCAAGGGGAAGATATGGCCGGGGCGCGTGAAATCGCCGGGCCTGGATTCGGAATCGGCCAGCGCCCGGATCGTGGCGGCCCGATCATGCGCCGAGATGCCTGTGGTGGTGCCGTGCCGGTAGTCCACTGAAATGGTAAACGCCGTTTTATGCAAATCCGTGTTGTCCGGCACCATCTGGGGCAAATGCAGCTTTTCCAGGTGCTCGCGCGTGGTGGGCAGACAGATGATGCCGCTGGTATGGCGCACGAAAAAAGCCACTTGCTCGGCCGTCGCAGTCGCCGCGGCCATGACCAGGTCGCCTTCGTTTTCGCGCCCCTCGTCATCCATGACCACGACCATGCGCCCGGCCGCAATATCAGCGACCAAGTCGGGAATCGGATCGGTTTTCAGGGGTAATTCAGCCGGCTTGGCTTCCACGTCTCACGCCTCGGCATAGTTATAATCCTGAATATTGTCCCATGGATGGCAATTCCGGTGCCACCTGAGCCCGATTGATATCAGTCATGGGCCGGGGGAGTTTCCCTTGACAGCTCCCGGGGTGGAATCGATGATGGGTCAAGCGCTCATGGATCGACCGCGGCGTCAAAGAAATGCAGGACTTTTTCACCCATACATTCTCGACAGCCAATTTCGGCGTAGAAATTCTGGTGCCGTTCGCAATCACGCTCGGCCTCTCGTTCCTGCTCGGCCTGGAACTCCACCGTTACCTGCGCACGGAAGGGCACGGCCTGGGATTCGGCACGGCGCGCACGCTGACCCTCATCGGGGGTATCGGCTTCCTGCTGGAGCTGGTAGGAAGCGGGCCCCTGCCCTACCTGTTCGGTTTCGCCGCGCTCGCCATCTGGCTCACCTTCTATTACCGCGAACGGCTGAGCAGCGGAGAAGGCGGACTGCTCGTCCAGCTCATCGCCTTGCTGACCTATTTGATCGGGCCGCTCACGCTGCACACCCCCTTCTGGTTCCCGATCCTGGTGGTGACGCTGGCACTGCTGTTGCTGACCGGCAAGCCCCGCATCCGCCGTTTCGAGGACTGGCTGCCGGAAGGTGAAGTCACGACCGTACTCAAATTCGTCATCATGGCCGGCATCATCCTGCCGCTGCTGCCGGCCCGGCAAATCGCACCCTTCATCCCGGTCGGCTACCGCCAAACCTGGATCGCCGTAGTGGCGGTTTCGGCCATTTCCTATCTCAGTTACCTGGCACAGACCTATTTCTTCAAGAAACGCGGGCTGCTGTTGACGGGCATCCTCGGTGGGTTGTATTCGAGTACCGCGGCGACCTTCGTCATCGGCGCGCGGGCCCGGGGGACGACCCACACCGGCACGATCTCCTCGGCACTCGTGCTGGCCACGGCCATGATGTACGTGCGCCTCTTTGTCCTTGCCGTGATCCTCGCTCCCCAGCTGTCCCTGGCCCTGGCACCGGTCTTCGGTGCGGGTGCAGCCGTATCGGCCTTGGCCGCCTGGGGCATCTGGCTGCTATTCGCCCGCCAGGAGCAAGGCGAGCCGGCCCCGCCCCCCCATCACCCGCTGGAACTGCGAGCGGCGCTTATCTTTGCCGCGCTGTTCGTGCTCTTCGCCAGCCTGACCGCGCTGGTGCTCGATCACTATGGCGTGAACGGTCTGAAAAGCCTCTCCCTGGTCGTGGGCTTTACCGACATCGACCCTTTCATCCTTTCGCTGTTCAGTGGGCACTACGCGGTTTCAGCGCCCCTGGTCGTCACGGCTGTGATCGTCGCTTCAGGCAGCAACAACCTACTGAAAAGCCTGTATGCCGCGGGTACCGCACGCAACCGTGCCGTCGCACCGGCCGTGGTGGTGCTGGTGGCACTCGCTTTGGGATCGTTCGCATATGCCTTCCTTTAATTCCTTGAATAGGCCTTACCATGGATACTCATGCCTCTGACCCTGCGAACGCGCACGCAGCGACGGATGTGTCTCCGGCGATGAATACCGGAGGCCTCTCCGCACAGGAAGCCGCCAGGAAACTGGCGGAGACGGGGCCCAACGCCTTACCCGAGGAGAAGACCGCCCTGTGGCTGCGCTTCCTCAAGTTCTTCTGGGGGCCGATTCCCTGGATGATCGAAGTGGCCGCCGTGCTCTCGGCCGTCGTCCGTCACTGGACGGATCTCATCGTCATCTGCGCCCTGCTGCTGTTCAACGCGGTCATCGGCTTCTGGCAGGAACGCAAGGCACAAAACGCACTCGAAGCCCTCAAGAGCCAATTGGCCCTGAAGGCGCGGGTATGCCGCGACGGGCGATGGCAGGAGATCCCGGCCCGCGAGCTCGTCCCGGGCGACCTGGTGCGGGTGCGGCTCGGCGACGTCATCCCCGCCGACATCGAGTTGCAGGAAGGCGACTATCTCTCGGTCGACCAGTCCGCCCTGACCGGCGAATCGCTGCCAGTCGACAAACAGAGCGGCGACACGGCCTATTCGGGATCCACCGCCAAGCAAGGCGAGATGACCGGCACGGTCACGGCCACCGGTGGGCGTACCGCCTTCGGCAAGACGGCTGCACTGGTGGAAAAAGCCGGCGGCGTATCGCACTTCCAGAAAGCCGTGCTGCACATCGGCGATTACCTGATCTTCCTCAGCCTCGGGTTGGTCGCGATACTCATTATTATCGAGCTGTTCCGCGGCGAACCTCCGCTCGAACTGATCCAGTTCGCGCTGATCCTGACGGTAGCCTCGATTCCCGTCGCCATGCCGGCCGTGCTTTCCGTCACCATGGCCGTGGGCGCGCTGGCGCTCTCGCGCATGAAGGCCATCGTCTCGCGGCTGGCCTCCATCGAGGAACTCGCCGGCATCGACGTACTGTGCTCGGACAAGACCGGCACCCTGACCCAGAACAAGCTCAAGCTGGGCGAGCCCGCGCCCGCTGCGAACATCGAGCCGGCCCAGGTCGTGTTGATGGCCGCGCTGACCTGTGAACCCGATACCAGCGACGCCATCGACCGCGCCATCGTCGACGGGCTTGACGATAAAGCGGCGCTGGAGCAATACCAACAAAAACGATTCAAGCCATTCGATCCCGTGCGCAAGCGCGCCGACGCCGAGGTGGAAGGCCCCGACGGCCAGGCGTTCACCGTGACCAAGGGCGCACCGCAGGTGATCATGGACCTGGCTGGGTTGAAGAACGAAGAACGCGAAGCCACGGATCAGGCCGTGAACGAATTCGCCGGCAAGGGATTCCGCACGCTGGGTGTCGCGCGACAGGAAAAAGACCATTGGCAATTCCTCGGACTGCTGCCCTTGTTCGACCCGCCGCGCGAGGATTCCAGGGAAACCCTGGAACACGCCAGGGAGCACGGCATCACGGTCAAGATGGTCACGGGCGACAACCTGGCCATCGGCAAACAGATCGCCGGGGAGCTCGGACTGGGCGCCAACCTGATCGCCGCCGACGAGAATTTCGGCCAGGATTCGGCGACCGAGGAATTCGCCGACCGCGTCGAGCAGGCGGACGGCTTCGCCCAAGTGTTCCCGGAACACAAGTTCCGCATTGTCAAGGCGCTGCAATCGCGCGGGCACCTCGTGGGCATGACGGGCGACGGGGTAAACGACGCCCCGGCCCTCAAGCAGGCCGACGCGGGCATCGCCGTGTCCGGGGCGACCGATGCGGCGCGTGCGGCGGCCAGCCTCGTCCTGACCGCGCCGGGCCTGTCGGTGATCGTCAACGCGGTCGAGCAGGCGCGCCGCATCTTCGAACGCATGAACTCCTACGCGATCTACCGCATCGTGGAAACGATCCGCATCATGATTTTCGTGGTGGCGGCAATGGTGGCGTTCAACTTCTATCCCATCACCGCGATCATGATCATCCTGCTCGCCTTCTTCAACGACTTGCCGATCATGACCATTTCGATCGACAATACTTGGCTCGATCCCAAGCCGGTGCGCTGGAACATGCCGCGCGTGCTGACGGTCGCGACCGTGCTGGGACTGGTCGGGGTCGTCGAAACCTTCGGCCTCCTGGTGATCGCCCGCGACGGTTTGCACATGGGTATTCCGCAGATCCAGAGCCTGATCTTCCTCAAGCTGGTCGTGGCAGGCCACATGACCCTGTTCGTCGTGCGTTCGCGGCGGCACTTCTTCCGCCGGCCCTGGCCATCCCCCTGGCTGATCGGGGCACTGTTCACCGGCGAGATCCTGGCTACATTGCTGGTCGTCCACCCCTTCGGCCTGCTGGCGCCGATCACCTGGGCGCAGGCGGGTATCGTCTGGGCCTACGCGCTGGCGTGGATCCCGATCGAGGACTGGGCCAAGATGGCCGTTTACCGCCACATCGATTTCTCACGGCGCGGGCACCGGCAATTCCTGGAAATGACCCAGGAACCCTTGCAGGGTCCGAACTGATGAGAGAGGCAATCAATGTACGCCGCTGACCCGCAAGGCCCTGTCATCCTGTGCCTGAATGCCGGCTCGTCTTCGGTCAAGGCCGCTCTGTTTCGCACGAATTCCACTTCGAATTCGGTGCGGCTCGCCACCTTTATGGCGAGCGGCATCGGCGAGACTAGCGGATCCATCGAGTGCACCATCACCAGCTCTTCCGGGCGGAAAGCGGAACGCATTACTCTGGAAAATCATGACCAGGCCGTGAGCGCCCTCTTCGAGGCCCTGAAGGCCTACCGCCTGCCCCAACCCGAAGCCATCGGCCACCGCATCGTGCGCAGCCCTCCCGGCCGGAGCGAACCGGCAATAGTGACTCCGGATCTTCGCCGTGGACTCGAACGTCTGCGCGCGCTCGCGCCCTTGCACCTCCCCCCGGAACTCGATGCCATCGACGCCGCGGGAAAACGTTTCCCGCAAGCCGTGCAAACGGTCTGCTTCGACAACCATTTCTTCTCCGGCCTGCCGCCGCTGGCACGCCGTCTGCCCCTGCCGGACCGCTTCGACCAGGCGGGTATCCATCGCATCGGCTATCACGGCCTGTCCTACGAATACATCACAAGCCAGCTACCGGACGATTGCGGACGGACCGTGATAGCACACCTCGGCCAAGGTTCAAGCATGGCCGCAATACACCACGGCCGCCCCCTCGACACGACGATGGGCTACACGCCTACGGGCGGACTCATGATGGGCACCCGGACGGGCGATCTCGATCCCGGCGTGCTCGTTGCCATCCTGCGACGCGAACGGCTCGACCCGGATGCCCTGGAAAGACTGGTGGACAAGCAATCGGGCCTGTATGGCGTCTCCGGCGGTGAAGCGTCCATGGAAGTATTGCTGGAACGGGCCCATGATGATGACACCGCCGGCCGGGCCGTAGCGCTTTTCGGTTACATCGCCCGCAAGCACCTGGGCGCAATGATCGCCGTGCTCGGCGGCATCGACACACTGGTATTTACCGGCGGCATTGGTGAAAACGCGGCACCGGTCCGTGCTGCCATCGTCGAAGGACTGGAAGGCCTCGGACTGGTGATCGACATGAAAGCCAACAATTCAGACGCCGCCGATATCAGCGGATCAGGTTCACGCACCCGGATCCAAGTGATCGCAACGGATGAAGAACGGGTCATTGCAACCCACACGGCACGGCTGCTCAAACGCGAGGAGGCAACGCCATGAACGAAACCGAACGCCTGGAACTGATCGACCGCTACTGGCAAGCCGCGAACTACATCGCCGCGGGACAGATTTTCCTGTGCGACAACCCCCTGCTCGAACTCGATCTCAGCCATGAGGACATCAAGCCCCGCCTGCTGGGTCACTGGGGCACCTCACCGGGCCTCAATCTCATCTACATCCACCTGAACCGGCTGATCTGCGACACGGGCGC
>CAZPJI010000003.1:39528-80888 GCA_964586925.1 uncultured Gammaproteobacteria bacterium | reverse complement strand
GAAGCCGAAACCGGCCCCCTGGAAGGCAGCTGGAAATCGGTCGATTTCCTGAACCCCGCGCGCGACGGCGCCGTGCTGCCCATCCTGCACCTGAACGGCTACAAGATTTCCGGGCCCACGGTGCTGGGGCGCACCAGTGAAGAAGACACCAAGCGCTTTCTCGGCTCCCACGAGTACGACGTGCTCTGGGTCGAGGGCGACGACCCCATGGACGTGCACCGTCAAATGCTCCAGGCCATGGATACCGCGTACGCGCGCATCCGCGAAATCCAACGCCGCGCACGCGAAGACGGCGACCTCACGCCGCTGCCATGGCCGCTGATCGTGCTCAAGACGCCCAAGGGCTGGACCGGCCCGAAGGAAGTCGACGGCAAGCCGGTGGAAGGCACGTTCCGCTCACACCAGGTGCCCCTGCCGCGGGCGCGCGACGACGACGGGCAACGCGCCCAGCTCGAGTCCTGGATGCGCAGTTACAAGCCGGAGCGCCTGTTCGACGACAAGGGCCGACCCGACCCCGCATTCGACGCCCTGATCCCGAAAGAGGAAAAACGCATGGGGGCCAACCCGCATGCCAACGGCGGCACGCGGCTCGTGGAACTTGACCTGCCGCCGTTCGGAGATTACGCGCTCAAGTTCGACGCGCCCGGCAGCCTCCGCGCCGAAGGCACACGCACGCTCGGCGACTTCTTGCGCGACACCTTCCAGCGCAACCAAAAGGAAGCCAACTTTCGCCTCTTCTGCCCGGACGAAACCAATTCCAACCGACTGGGCGCGGTGTTCGATGTCACGCAGCGATGCTCGATGCTGCCCATCGAAGCAAGCGACGAAGCCATCGGCCCCAACGGCCGCGTTATGGAAGTGCTTTCGGAGCATCTGTGCGAGGGCTGGCTGGAAGGCTACCTGCTGACGGGCCGGCACGGCCTCTTCCCCTGCTATGAGGCCTTCGTGACCATCGTCGACTCGATGATGAACCAGCACGCCAAGTGGCTGAAGACGACGCTGGAGATCCCGTGGCGCCACAAGACCGCGTCGCTCAACTACCTCTTGACCTCGCACGCCTGGCGCCAGGACCATAACGGCTACAGCCACCAGGGCCCCGGCTTCATCGACGCGGTCATCAACAAGAAGAGCCAGGTCACGCGCATCTATCTGCCGCCCGACGCGAATTGCTTGCTCTCGGTGATGGACCATTGCCTGCGCAGCCGCAACTACATTAACGTGGTCGTCGCCGGGAAGCAGCCGGAATTGCAATGGCTGGACATCGACTCTGCCCGGGAACATTGCGCGCGCGGCGTCTCGACCTGGGACTGGGCGGGCAACGCCGGCAAGGACAAGCCGGACGTCGTCATCGCCTGCGCGGGCGACGTCCCCACCGTGGAGGCCGTGGCCGCGGCGTGGATCCTGCAGAAGCACCTGCCGAAGATCAAGGTGCGCCTGGTCAACGTAGTGGACCTGATGACGCTCTCCCCGCCCGCCTACCACCCGCACGGGCTCGACCCGGGCAGCTTCGACGCGCTGTTCACCCAGGATGCCCCCGTAATCTTCGCTTATCACGGCTATCCGCGCATCGTTCACGACCTCGTGCACGGGCGCCCGAATCCGGCGCGTTTCCATGTCCGCGGCTACATCGAGGAAGGCACCACCACAACCCCGTTCGACATGGTCGTGCTCAACCGGCTCAGCCGTTTTCACCTCGCCATGGACGCGCTCGACTACATCCCGGGCATGGAATACGCTGGCGAGCCCCTGCGCGACTTCTGCCGCAAGCAGCTCGAGGCACACACGATCTACATCCGCGACTATCTCGAAGACATGCCAGAGATAAAAAACTGGACATGGACCGATCCACAGAAGGAACCCCAGCAATGAATGCTTCGCAACGCACACTGACATCCCACGGCGCCGCCCTCCAGGTCACCGGATCCTGCCACCTCCTGGAAGTGGCCGGATACCGCATCCTGGTCGACTGCGGCATGTTCCAGGGCCGCCACGAGAACGAGGAGGAAAACCACGAGGACCTCGGTTTCGATCCCTCGACGATCGACATCGCGCTGCTGACGCACGCCCACCTCGATCACTGCGGCCGCCTGCCGTTGCTGGTCAAACAGGGCTATGCGGGAGAAATCCTGTGCACCTCGGCCACCCGCGACCTGGCACGCCTCGTCTTGCTCGATTCGGCCCACATCGCCGAAGAAGACGCGGAACGCCACAATCGCAAGGCACGGCGGGCGGGGCGCAAGGAGATCGAACCTTTGTATACGGTGACCGAAGCCATGGATGCCATTGGCGCCTTCACGCGCACGGTCGAGTATGACCAACCCCTGGAATTGCTGCCCGGTATCGAGGTGACTTATCACGACGCGGGACACATCCTGGGCTCGGCCAGCATCTCGATCCGCTACCCGCACAACGGGGAAAAGCGCAGCATCCTGTTCTCGGGCGACCTGGGCAACCTGGGCCGGCCCCTGCTCAACGACTGGGCCCCGCCCAAGGGCTCCGAATACATCGTGACCGAATGCACGTACGGCGACCGCGACCACCGCCCGCTGGACGAATCCGTCAAGGAGCTGTACGAAGCCGTCAACGAAACCGTCGGCGGCGGGGGCAATCTCGTGATCCCGACTTTCGCATTGGAGCGCGCGCAGGAAATCCTCTACTACCTGCGAGTGGGCATGGACGAGGGCAAGATTCCCAATCGCATGCCGGTGTTCCTGGACTCGCCAATGGCGATCACCGCGACCGAAATCTTCCGCCGCCATCCCGGCTGTCTGCGCACGGACTTCATCGAAGAACTGAAAGGCCATGAACCCTTCTCTTTTCCGAACCTGAGAATGTCGCGCACGGTCGCGGAATCCCAGGCCATCAACAAGGTCGAAGGTGGCGCCATCATCCTCGCGGGCTCCGGAATGTGCACGGGCGGCCGCGTAAAGCATCACCTCAAGTACAACCTCTGGCGCAAGGAATGCGGCGTGGCATTCGTCGGCTATGCCGCCAACGGCACGCTCGCGCGGATCATCATCGACGGTGCCGACCATGTCCGTCTCTTTGGTGAAGAGATCAAAGTCGCGGCCAAGAAATGGACCATCAACGGATTCTCGGCCCACGCCGATCACACGGAACTACTCGACTGGCTCGATGCCTGCGGCAAGCCCCGCAAAACGTTCCTAGTCCATGGAGAACCGGATCGCGGTATGGCTGCCTTGGAAAATTCACTAAAACAAAAGGGCTGGGATACCGCACGACCCCAGCCTCATCAATCCATAATCCTTGCTTAGATGAAGCGAAATATAATCGATTTATGCCAATTAGCGGTCTAATCTAATGTAGTATGTCAAAAGAATAATGTGTCTCGGAGGGCGTGATGCTGGATTCGCGAAGCCCCTCGGAAACTGTTGCTCAATTCGGCAGTCAGTTTGCCCTCTATAGCCTGGACGCAGTCTTCGTCACTGACACCCAAGGCGCAATTCTCTACGCTAATCCCGCAGCATGCGATATGTTCGGTTATACCAGCGAAGAAATAATCGCTGACGGCCGAAAACTGCTGGTAGACGAGCAAGACCCGGAATTTTTATCCTGGGTCAAAGACCGGGAAGAATACGGCTATGCGCGGGGAGAACAATGGATGCGGCGCAAGGACGGCCGGTTGATACGGATGGAAATTTCCAGCACGATCTTTCATACCGATAACGATGAGCAGCGTAGCATCGTTATCGCACGCGATATATCCATCCAGGTTCGCAGGGAATACGAGCATCAGCTGCTTGAAGCCGCTGCCTCGGCTGCGCCTCTAGTAATATCCGTATTGGACGAGGAATGGCGGATATTATGGGCCAACCCGGCAACGGAACAGGTTACCGGTTATTCGCTCCAGCAACTTATAGGCAGCTATGCCCCCATGCGCGCCTATCTTGAAGAATCAATGCCGGATGCGTTGACGGCCATAGAGTACGAACTAAAGAAGTCCGGAAGATGGACAGGACAATTTTATACCCGCAGGAAAGATGGAGAAGTCTATCCGCTGTATGGTTCTATTACCGTTGTCGATATAGCGGGGGTGAAACAACAGCGTTACGTAGCGGCCCTATCCGATGTGTCCAGGCTTCGCGAATTCGAACGCAAGATACATCAATTGTCTCTGTACGACCCGGTTACCGGCCTTCCCAACCGGGATCTATTCATCCAAAAGGCGCGGGTTATCCTCAACCATCCGGAGTCGCAAGAATCATCCCCTTACTTGCTGCTGATCGAGCTCGACAGTTTTACCTCCTTCAATGAAACATTGGGCCATGACAATGGAGATGCAATACTTAAACGCGTTTCTGAAAAGCTCAATGATGCACTGGAGGAAAAATTCATACTATCGCGACATTTTGGCGACAGCTTTGCGTTATTGATAACCAATCAGAGAGGCACCAAAGGCCTGGAGCAGCTGATCGAAAAAATCAGGTCTACGCTTAGCACCCCTTTCCGGGTGAATGAGCATTCGATCAGCATGAGCGCAAGCATTGGCGTAAGCACATACCCCAGAGACGGCAAGGATCCCCAGGAACTGTTGAAAAATGCAGACATTGCTGCACGTCGCGTCAAGCTGGACGGTGGTAACGGCTACGCCTTTTACTGGAAGGGCGCAGAAGCCAAAAGCCGTAGATTTATCGAATTGGTTGCTCCGATGCGCGAAGGCCTAGAGAAGGGTGAATTCAAGGCTTACTTTCAACCCATCGTCGAAACGAATACACACCGTATCGTCGGCATGGAATCCCTGGCCCGATGGCAACGTGCAGACGGGACTTTCGTCAGCCCTTATGAATTCATAGCCGTAGCGGAACAAGCCGGCATGATCCAACCCATCTCGGAATTGATGCTGCGCCAGACATGCCAGCACCTGAAAAACCTGAAAGCATCCGGATACAAGGAATTGAGAGCCTCGCTCAACTTATCCGCTCGCGAGTTCCCCGATTCACATCTTGCTCAGAGGATACTGGCAATCATCCGGGAAACGGGCTTGGAACCAAGCCTGTTCAATATAGAAATCACTGAAAGCCAGCTCATGCATCATCCGGAAGAAAGTGCGGAAACGTTGAGCACACTGCAAGAAAACGGAGTGCGAATAGTGATTGACGACTTCGGCACCGGTTATTCATCGCTTGCCTACCTGACGCACTTCAACGTCAACGGAATAAAGCTCGACCGATTTTTTATCCAGGAAATACCGGGTAACAAGAAAAGAGAAAACCTCTTGTCAATGATGATTGCCTTGGGTGAAAAACTCGACATTCCAGTAGTTGCCGAAGGCGTTGAAACAGAAGCCCAGCTTGAATTTCTGCGTAAGCACGGCTGCCCGCGTTTCCAAGGCTATCTTATTGCACCGGCCTTACCGCCTGAAGAATTTATCGCTCTGCTTGCAGAAAAACAAAACCAGCAACGCTGAATCTCCATGTGAGATGTTTTGTGATTTCTACGACCCGGCTATTACCGGGCACATGAGTCCAGCATCTCCTTGGACAGCACCTGCAAGTGCCGATACGATTTTTCCCAACAACCCTCATGGGGCTTGTTGCTGGCCACCATACGAATAAACTGGGCGAGCCGGTCATATTCGACCTGAAGTTTTTCTACCTGAGCAAGCACCCTCTCGTGATCACCGGCATCGACCAATTCAATCTTGCGATCCGAACAGACGCCAATACAAGGCTGAGGTGCCTCAAGCCTGCCGCAACCACTGCATCTCCATGCGATGATTCTTGGCGCTTGCAGCCCGGATTCCAGTAATGGCGCCATCCCGACTCCCGAGTTCGAATTCGGGGCTATCGTAGCGAGGACGGCGAGTTCCCGGCTTGAGATCAATCAAGCGGATCGCCCATACATATTAAAAAGGCATCTGATGACGGGAAACGGGTCAAATTCTGTAAATTTCGGGTAAAAATAGGGTCCAAAAGTTGACCCAGGTCATATATCCAGACAGTATTTTTGGGGTGTCATATTACTTATATTGAGACCTGCACGGGACGCGCCATATATCACTCATGGACGAGAGAGAGTAAGCCGGAGCGATATGGTTACGGGACTATCAAACGTTGTTACTTTCAGGGCCCGCCACACGGCCTGCAGCGTATGCTCGTTGAAAGACATCTGCCTTCCCATGGATCTGGATCAAGAATCCCGGAAAGCACTCGAGCTGATCATCGAAACGATCGGTCCTCTACACAAGGGGGATTATCTTTTTCGCCAGGGCGACCCTTTTAACGCGCTCTATGCAGTACGCTCAGGTTACGTAAAAACCTACCTGACAACCGAGTCCGGAGAAGAGCAGGTACTGGGCTTTTACGTGCCGGGTGAGATGCTTGGATTGAATTCGATACATGCCGAGCATGAAAGATGCTCGGCAGAGGTTTTGAATACTTCCATGATCTGTCGCCTGCCGTTCAACGAACTGAGCGCGGCATGCCGGAACATCCCCCTTCTGCAACGGCAACTCCTGCGTTTGATGAGCAGGGAACTGGTGATGTCGGAGTCCCTGTCAGCGATCCAGACCGCCGAAGAAAGGATAGCGACTTTTCTTCTGTGCTGGGGCGAGCGGCTCGCCCGCCAGGGCTTTTCTCCGCGTCACTACATATTACCCATGACGCGACAGGATATCGGAAACTACTTGCATCTGGCTCCCGAAACGGTCAGCCGCTGTCTAGGCTCTTTCGTAGAAAAGGGTTGGATCGACACATTTCGGCGCGAAGTCAAAATCACCAACCAATTGGAATTAAACGCGCACTGTCTAAACGGCTGGGCTTTGTAACCCCCCTCATCAAACCAGTCACGATCGGCTACACCGGCCTAGTTGCCGGTTAATTCACCTCGAGTAGGGCCTATACCAAACCCTGTCAGCCCCTGTTTAGCACTGAAAAGACGCCTTGCTCTGGACTGATATTTGATGCCGGGTTGAGATGGAGACACAACCAGAGCGTCATAGCCTGAAAGATACTGAAGATACACACCATTCTCGATCACATTAAAAGATCCAATTCTCACAACCGGCGTATTTTTCTCCTGCCCACGCCTCATGACCACAGTGGCCTTGTACCGAGCCACTTCCCCTTGTAATGACATGACTCGCAACATTTCCCGGGCAAACTCTTTTAACTCGTCTGAATAGGGAAATTGAGAAGTACTCGCTATTTTTTTCGCGATCTTTAAAACATGTGGTTTCTGAGCATAAATAATCGAATGCTTTACGTTTCTTATAAAAATTCGTGCGGTCTCGATCCCTATGCCGGTAAATTCTCCCAATATGTATTCCCCCGAATAGACTCTTTTATTGAGCCGCTCCAGCGCCGACTTATTGGCCGCAAACTCCTTACGAAGCCTTTCCCGCAAGACCTGCTGCCTAGCCAGCGTCTCACGAGCCTGAAGCAGCAGCTGCTGTTCGTTTACGGCGCTCCGGAACTGCTGCACAAGCGCTGCTTGCCGATTCGAGTCGGCATCACCGGCGACTGCGCCACTGGCCTCAGTCACCGAAAATGCGATAAAAATTACATACAGAAAAACAAACTTCCCGGTCACTCCCTCACATCCTTTTTATCGATTTGAATCTTTGGCACTGTAGCCGGAATTTGCACAGACACTCAACGCTGGGGCAAGCCCCCAAAACTGATCAATCTCCCAACCGAATCAGTCCAAGCCAGGCGATTCTCATGAAAGATATTGATGGGCTCAGGCAGTTTTCCTGAATCCGTGAGTGTGCCCAAGTAAAGCATGGCATGCTCGCCGTATTTCGCGATATTGGTATTGAACAGGGGTGACCTGCAATCTGCACAGTAGTGCTTGAGGCCGGTAGCGGTTACCGCGTATTGCTTAAGCAACTCCTGCCCCTGCTCGATAACAAGCTCGCCGCGGTTCACGATCACATAGGATGAGAAAGCAGTACCGTTCATGCTCCGGCACATGTTGCAGTGACAGTTGACGATCCGTTTTACTTCGCCCGCAACGGTGTACCTTACGGCACCGCAATGGCAACGGCCGGTCAATCTGCTCATGTGCCCTGCCCCCTGGCCTCCAATAATCGGGCGAGATACCGCGCAATCATGTCCACCTCGAGATTGACGCGCGTGCCCACTGCATAGTCGCTCATGACGGTGCGCTCCATGGTGGCCGGGATGATGGCGACTTCGAATTCGTCACCGTCTACGGCGTTCACAGTCAGGCTGATGCCGTCCACGGCAATCGAACCCTTGGCTGCGATGAGCGGGGCCAGCGATTTCGGTGCGGCGAAGCGCATGCGCCGGGCCCGCGCGTCCTGGCGCATGGATACCAATTTCCCGATGCCGTCCACGTGCCCGCTCATCAGGTGTCCGCCCAGGGTATCGCCCATGGCGAGGGCCGGCTCGAGGTTCACCGGGGAACCCGGCTCCAGGTCTCCGACGGTGGTCAACGACAAGGTTTCCGCCGACACGTCGGCGTGAAAACAGGCGCCAGCGGGATCGACCACGGTAAGACACACCCCGTTGACCGCAATACTGGCGCCCGACTCCAGCGCGGACGAATCCAGTACGCTCGTGCAATCGATCTCCAGCCGCTGATCTCCGCCCCGCATCTCGCGCGATTTAATGCATCCTGTGCCTTGAACAATCCCGGTAAACATCTCATTCCTTCTCCATTTGTATTCGAATGCGCGCATCGCGTCCACAACGCTGCGCACGCACGACCCGCCACGTCGGCGGCTCCGGAATTCGCGTTCTGCGATTCAGCACAGCAAATGACCGGGCATCAGGCCCGAACAGATGCGGCCCCTGATACAACTCCAATTCATCCACCAAACCCGCGTCGATCAAGGCTCCTGCCAATCCCGGTCCACACTCCGCATAGACCTCGTTCACCTCGAGTTCGGTAAGCGTGGTCAACACACTTTCCAGGCGCGGTCGCCCATCATCCCCCGCTGCGACTTCATGGATGGTTGCCCCTGCCGCCAGCAGTGCCTCGCGGCGCGTATTCTCGACGCCCGCTCCGCAAAACACATGCACGTCCCCGCCATCGCACGTGAACAACCTGGCCTGCGGCGACAACGACAATTTTGAATCGAGCACGATCCGCAACGGCTGACGCCGTTGCCCGTACAGCCGCGCGTTCAATAAAGGATCATCGGCCAGCACGGTACCCACGCCCGTCAGGACGGCCCCCGCTCGTGCGCGGCCGCGATGCACCGCGGCCCGCGACACGGCGCCCGTGATCCACTGGCTGGTGCCGTCGGCAAGGGCGCTGCATCCATCCAGGCTCGCCGCCAGTTTCAACGTCACCCATGGCCTGCCCCGCTCGAAACGGCTGAAGAACCCGCGGTTGATGCGGCGTGCCTGAGGTTCGCACACCGATTCATCCACCGTAATGCCGGCGCCTCGCAAAATCGCCAGCCCCCTGCCCGCGACACACGGATTGGGATCCCGTACCGCCGCCACTACCCGCTCGACGCCCGCTTCGACCAATGCCGGTGCACAAGGAGGTGTGCGTCCGTGATGACTGCAGGGTTCCAGCGTCACATAGGCCGTCGCACCGCGTGCCTCGGCGCCCGCCTCGCGCAAGGCCATGACTTCTGCATGGGGTTCTCCGGCACGAGCATGGAATCCCTCGCCGATGACGCGGCCCTCTTTAACGATGAGGCATCCTACTGCGGGGTTAGGAGGGCAGCCGCGCAACCCTTTCACCGCCAGGCGCAAAGCACGGCGCATATAGCGGACGTCTTCCTGTTCCGTGCCGCTCACTTCTTCTTGCGCCGCGTTTCTTTCAAAAGCGGCAACTGGTTCTCGTTCAGTCGATTGCGCTCATATTCGAGCTGTTCGATCTGGCGGCGAAAAGCCTCCACGTCCTGGAAGCTGTGGTAGACGGAAGCGAAACGCACATAGGCCACCTGATCGAGCCGCGAGAGCGCCTCCATGACCCAGGCGCCGATTTTGTCGGAGGAGATCTCGCGCTCGCCGGACAGGCGCAGGCGCTGGACAATGTCAGCCACGACCGAGTCAATTTCTTCGGTAGCAACCGGCCGCTTTTCAAGAGCCTTCAGCAAACCGGCGCGCACTTTCTCCTCGTCGAAGGGCATACGCGTACCATCGCGTTTGACCACGCGCGGCAATGCGAACTCGGCAGTTTCCAGCGTACTGAAACGCACCTCGCAAGCCAGGCATTCACGTCGTCTGCGGATCTGCCGCCCCTCGTTGGCGAGACGTGAATCCACCACCTTGGTCTGGTCGTGGCCGCAGAACGGACAGTGCATTAGGGAACCTGCTTATCCATAGACCGGATAGCGGCGACATTGCTCGGTCACCTTCTCGCGAACGGCCGCAATCACTCCCTCGTCCTCATGGGCATCGAGCACGTCGCAAATCCAGCTCGCCAGCTCGGTGCAATCGGCCTCGGTATAACCGCGCGTGGTCACCGCCGGCGTGCCCAGGCGCAGACCCGAGGTCACGAACGGCTTTTGCGGGTCGTTCGGCACGGCGTTCTTGTTGACCGTAATGTGGGCGCGCCCCAGCGCCGCCTCGGCGTCCTTGCCGGTCACGCCACGGCCGATGAGGTCGACCAGAAACAGGTGATTCTCGGTGCCGCCGGAGACGATCTTGTAGTCACGCTCGATGAAGGTCTTCGCCATCGCTTTCGCATTCTGGACCACTTGCTGCTGATAGGCCTTGAAGTCCGGCTCCAGCGCCTCCTTGAACGCCACCGCCTTGGCGGCGATCACGTGCATCAGCGGTCCGCCCTGGATGCCTGGGAACACGATCGACTGCAGCTTTTTCACCAATTCCTCGCTCGGGTCCTTGGCGACGATGATGCCCCCGCGCGGGCCGCGCAGCGTCTTGTGCGTGGTCGAAGTCACCACATGGGCATGCGGAAGCGGGCTCGGATAAACACCAGCGGCTATGAGGCCCGAGACATGAGCCATATCCACCATGAGCCAAGCACCGACCTTGTCGGCAATCGCCCGGAACCGTGCCCAGTCCATGACCTGTGAATAAGCCGAAAACCCGGCAACGATCATTTGCGGCTTGTGCTCGACAGTGAGCCGCTCGACCTCGTCGTAATCAACCAGGCCCTCGTCGTTCACGCCGTACTGCACGGCATCGAAAAGCTTGCCGGAGAGGTTGGGCTTGGCACCGTGCGTCAGGTGTCCGCCGTGCGCCAGGCTCATACCCAGGATCCTGTCGCCCGGTTTCAACAACGCGAAGTACACCGCCTGGTTGGCCTGCGAGCCCGAATGCGGCTGCACGTTGGCATAGTCACAGTCATAGAGCTGCTTGAGGCGCTCGATCGCGAGCCGCTCGGCGACATCCACGTATTCGCAACCGCCGTAGTAGCGCTTGCCCGGATAGCCTTCGGCGTATTTGTTGGTCAGGACCGAGCCCTGGGCCTCCATGACCCGCGGGCTGGCATAGTTCTCCGAGGCGATCAGCTCGACGTGATCCTCCTGGCGCTGGCGCTCGGCCGCGATGGCGGCGGCCAGCTCCTCGTCATACCCGGCAATCTTCATATCGGCGGCAAACACTGGGGCGACTCCTTGCGTGATAGGCGGATTTTAGCCGAGTGTGGAGGCCAACCCAAGCGCCCGGCGACCACGCCCGGTGCAGGAAGCGAAAGAGTCATTGCGTGAGGCGGTAACGGGAAAGATCAGAATACCGATCCGAGGGCCGCAATGGCGCCGACGGGTGCCCGTCGTCCCGGCGCAGGCCGGGACCCAGTCAAACAAGGCATCCTGGGCCAGCCCGGGATACATGAACCCGGTGGATCCCCGATCGAGTCCGGGATGACGATTGGCCGGATTCCGGGCAAGTTTTTTATAATGTGCCGTTCTGCCGCTTACAACA
Organism: uncultured Gammaproteobacteria bacterium; assembly: GCA_964586925.1. Classification (GTDB taxonomy): domain Bacteria; phylum Pseudomonadota; class Gammaproteobacteria; order JAKDMP01; family JAKDMP01; genus JBAUSV01. The sequence continues at coordinate 69,054 of CAZPJI010000003.1, read as the reverse complement.
CTTCGGACTCTTAACTCTATGGCGCAATACGTTTACACGATGAACCGGGTCGGGAAAGTCGTCCCCCCCGGCCGTCACATCCTCAAGAACATCTCCCTGTCCTTCTTCCCGGGCGCCAAGATCGGCGTGCTCGGCCTCAACGGCGCGGGCAAATCCACCCTGCTGCGCATCATGGCCGGGCTCGATACCGAGATCGAGGGCGAGGCGCGCCCGCAGTCCGGCATCCGCATCGGCTACTTGCCGCAGGAACCCGAGCTGGACGAAAGCAAGAACGTGCGCGGCAACGTCGAGGAAGGACTGGGCGAGATCGCCGAGGCGCAGAGTCGCCTGGAGGCCGTCTATGCCGCCTACGCCGAGCCCGACGCCGACTTCGAGGCGCTGGCCGCCGAGCAGGCGCAACTGGAAAATCTGATTCAGGCCGCCGACGCCCACAACCTCGAACACAAGCTGGAAGTCGCCGCCGAGGCCCTGCGCCTGCCGCCGTGGGACGCCGACGTGAGCAAGCTCTCGGGCGGCGAGCGCCGGCGAGTGGCGCTGTGCAAACTCCTGCTCTCCGCGCCCGACATGCTGCTTCTGGACGAGCCCACCAACCATCTCGACGCCGAGTCGGTCGCCTGGTTGGAGCGTTTCCTGGGTGAATTCAAGGGCACCGTGGTGGCCGTCACGCACGACCGCTACTTCCTCGACAACGTCGCCGGCTGGATTCTCGAGCTCGACCGCGGCGAGGGCATTCCCTGGGAAGGCAACTACTCTTCCTGGCTGGAGCAGAAGGAGCAGCGCCTGGAGCAGGAAGCCAAGGCCGAGGCCGCCCACCGCAAGGCCATGAAGGCGGAGCTGGAGTGGGTGCGACAAAACCAGGCCGGCCGCCACGCCAAGAGCCGCGCGCGCCTCAAGCAGTACGAGGAGCTGGCCTCCAAGGAGTTCCAGAAGCGCAACGAGACCCAGGAAATTTACATCCCGCCGGGTCCGCGCCTCGGCGACCTGGTGATCGAGGCCGAGGATCTTGCCAAGGCCCACGGCGACAAGCTGCTCTTCGAGCACCTGGGCTTCAAGGTGCCGCCGGGCGCCATCGTCGGCGTCATCGGTCCCAACGGCGCGGGCAAGACCTCGCTGTTCCGCCTCATCGCCGGGCAGGACGAGCCCACCAGCGGGAACCTGCGCATCGGCGACACGGTGGAACTGGCCTACGTGGACCAGCTGCGCGATGCTCTGCCCGCCGACAAAACGGTGTGGCAGGTGATCTCCGACGGGCAGGACATCCTCAAGGTCGGTAATTACGAGACGCCTTCGCGCGCCTACGTCGGGCGCTTCAACTTCAAGGGTCAGGACCAGCAGAAGCGGGTCGGTGAACTGTCCGGCGGCGAACGTAACCGCGTGCATCTGGCGCGCCTTCTGAAGAGCGGTGGCAACGTGCTGCTGCTCGACGAGCCCACCAACGACCTCGACGTGGAAACCCTGCGCGCGCTGGAAGAGGCGCTGCTTGCCTTCCCCGGCTGCATACTGGTGACTTCGCATGATCGCTGGTTCCTGGACCGTATCGCCACCCACATCCTCGCCTTCGAGGGCGATAGCCACGTCGAATGGTTCGAAGGCAACTACGCCGACTACGAGGCCGACCGGCACCGCCGCCTGGGCGAAGCGGCTGACCAGCCGCACCGTATCAAGTACCGTCCATTCAGCCTCTGAACAGGCGAACGGATCGGGGGCGGGAAAGGTCTGATACCCGCATATATCTGCGTGTATGATGCCCTCATGGGGGAATGTATCAGGCTATGACCAAAACGGCAGAACCACCAAAATCGCTTGCGCGGCCCAACCAGCAACTATCGCTGCTCGCCATGGCGCCGGAAGGCGCACAAGTACTGCGCCGGTTAACAGACCAGGCCGTCAGCGTCGGTTGCAACATCGTTGAAGCCCGGGAGACCCCCGTGGGTAACAGCACCGCAATCGTGTTGCTCGCGGACGGCAGTTGGGACGCTATCGTCCGCCTGGAACAGGCGGCACCCAAGGTGGCGGAAAAACTTAAGCTGAAAATGCTCACGCAGCGCGTGCAGCCAATTACGCCGCCCGGCGACCGCCTACCCTATGCGGTTGATCTCTCCAGCGCCGACAAGCCCGGTATCCTCTCGTCTCTGATCAAATTCTTCACCAGCCGCGATGTCACGATCATGGAACTCTCGGCCCGCAGCTATCCGGCGGCGCATACCGGCGCCATGCTGTTTGCAGTTCAGATGAACATCGGTCTGGCTCATGACATGCACATCGCAACGGTACGTGATGAATTCATGGATTTTTGCGATAGCATGAACCTCGATGCCATACTCGAACCCATCAAAGGATAAATCTGCTACAGCGGCTAAGCGCTTGCCGCAGTATGCTGTAAACGAACGCTCACTTATAAGGGTTAAGCTGTCATCAACGGATCAAACCCAGAACTCAGGAGATGCCCATGGCACATGCTGAAATCGGCTCGCCGGTTCCACGCTTTTCCGTGGAGACCACAGCCGGGATGCTGACGGACAAGGACCTCACCGGCCACAACACAGTCCTGTATTTCTACCCCCGCGACAACACGCCCGGCTGCACCCTCGAAGGGCAGGAATTCAGGGACCTGCACAATAAATTCAAGAAGGCGAATACCGAGATTTTCGGCATCTCGCGCGACAGCCTGAAATCGCACGAAAAATTTTGCGAAAAGCAGAATTTCCCGTTCGCCCTGATTTCTGACCCCGACGAAACCTTCTGTAACCTGTTCGACATCATCAAGGACAAGAACATGTACGGCAAGAAAGTGCGCGGCATCGAACGCAGCACATTTCTGATTGACGAGAAAGGAGTCGTAAGACAGGAATGGCGCAAAGTCAAACCCAAGGGCCACGCGGCCGAAGTACTGGAAAGGGTCAGGAACCTCTGATCTATCCATACACGGTCGCGCCGGAGTCTTTGCGCGCGACTGGCAAGGAATGAGGAGTGAAGTTTGCTCATTGCAAATGAACGACGAATGACGCCGTCCAGGCGCGCGCAAAGACCCGTCCCCTTGGGGTTTAGCCCCAAAGACCCGGCTGCTGCGTTGCATCGGCTTGACCGTAGTCCCTGCTACGGCGCTGCGCCGCGCGCCTTGCATCCGGGGCTTTGGGACTCAAACGCGATCCGCGTATGGATAGATCAGAGGTTCCCGAAGTGATCAATCTCGAGAGCGGCACGGGCGCGGAAGAAACCCGTCTTCTGGTGCTCGATACCAACGTACTGATGCACGACCCGGCGGCCCTGTTCCGCTTCGCCGAGCACCATGTGTTCCTGCCCATGACCGTCATCGAGGAACTCGATGCGAACAAGAAAGGCCTATCCGAAGCCGCGCGCAACGTGCGCCAGGTCAGCCGTTTCCTCGACGAGCTGATCGCCGGCTGCACCCGGTCCGACATCGAGGCCGGAATCGAGCTGGCTCCTGTCGGCAATGGAAATGGCGCGCGAGGCCGGCTGTTCCTGCAAACCGAACCGCTTAAGCCGGGCGGACACAACTTCATCACCGAGGACACGCCCGACAACACGATCCTCACCACCACCCTGGCCCTCGCCGAGCGCTACCCCGGCCGCGTCACCCTGGTGTCCAAGGACATCAATCTGCGCATCAAGGCGGCGGTCGTCGGTCTCAAAGCCGAGGACTACTACAACGACAAGGTTCTCGACGACCCGGACCTGCTCTATCGCGGTATCGACCCCCTGCCCGAGGGGTTTTTCAGCCAAAGCGACGCCCGCATAGAATCCTGGCATGATGCCGGGCGCACCTGGTACCGCACGCCCCGCCCGGACATTCCCGTATGGCCGAATCAGTTCCTCACCAACACCGAGGAGAACATGGAGCTCTGGGTGCGCGAAGTCTCCGACGAGAACGTCACCGCGGAACTCGCCTGGGACTATCGGCGCGAACACCACTCAGTCTGGGGCGTAGTGGCGCGCAATCAGGAGCAGAGCCTGGCACTGAATCTGCTCATGGATCCGGAAATCGATTTCGTCACCCTGCTGGGGCCTGCCGGCACCGGCAAGACGCTGCTCGCCCTGGCCGCAGGCCTCGCGCAAACGCTGGACGATAAACGTTACCGCGAGATCATCATGACCCGCGTTACCGTGCCGCTGGGCGAGGACATCGGCTTCCTGCCCGGCACCGAGGAAGAAAAAATGACCCCCTGGATGGGCGCGCTCATGGACAACCTGGAAGTGCTCGCCGCCCCTTCCGAGGAAAGCGGCAGCTGGGGGCGCGACGCCACCCAGGACCTGCTCGCCCGGCGCATCAAGATCCGCTCACTGAACTTCATGCGGGGGCGAACCTTCCTGAACCGCTACATCATCCTTGACGAGGCGCAAAATCTCACCGCGAAGCAGCTTAAGGCGCTGATCACGCGCGCCGGCCCGGGCACCAAAGTGGTGGCGCTCGGCAACATCGCACAGATCGACACACCCTACCTGTCCGAGACCACCTCAGGGCTCACCTATGTCGTGGATCGTTTCAAGGAGTGGCCGCATTCCGGGCATATCACCCTGCAGCGGGTCGAACGCTCACGGCTCGCCGATCATGCCAACGAAGCCCTCTGAGAGCAGACCCCGGAGCCTTGAGAATGGCCTGGTCATGCCTGCAATCAAACGAATGACTGGCATCATTACCTGATCCGTGCTACAAATTAGTGACGACAGCGCCCGCCAACGGGCATGGCAACCACAAAGCTACGAGGGACTAAATCATGCGTCACAGCCATTCGTGGATGATTCTGCTTGCAGCCGGAACGGCCCTGGGCCTGTCGGCCGCGGCACACGCCGGCAGTTTCCAACTGAATGAAGCCAGCGCAAAAAGCCTGGCCCGGTCCAATGCAGGCGATGCCAGCGCCAACAAGGATGCGTCTGCCGTCTATTACAACCCGGCGTTGCTTACTCATATCAAAAAAATCCAGTTCCTCGTCGGCGCTACCGACTACAAGACTCGTGGCGAATTCTCCAAATTCAGCGCGACCGACGCGGCCGGACAGCCCCTCACGGGCGGCAACGGCGGCAATATGGGCGAACACAACAAACTCGGCGCAGGCCAGACCCCCATCCTCTCGATGGCCATGCCCCTGACCAACCGTACCATCTTCGGTTTCGCCGTGGAGACGCCTTTCGGCCTGACCACCACCTATGACGGCAGTTCAGTACTGCGCTATCAGGCCCAGTACACCTCGATTGCCGTTAACAACCTCAACCCGTCAGTTGCCTACAAAGTCACCGATGGCTTCTCCGTTGGCTTCGGCCTGGACATCGCCAAGGCCGAAGCCAAGCTCAGCAATCAGATTGACTACGGCGCTGTGTGCTATGCCCAACTAGGCCCGGCGACCTGTAACGGCCTGGGCTATTACCCTCAGTCGCACGACGGCTTCTTCCAGGTCGCGGGCAGTGACTGGGGCTATGGCTGGAATGCCGGCGTATCCTGGCAGCACCGCGGCACCACGATTGGCTTCACCTATCGCAGCCGCCTGTTCTTCAACCTGAGCGGAAATGCGGAATTCAAGAATGCCCCAGCCCTTTTCACAGCCACCGGCGCCTTCAAGAATACCGGCGTCAAAGCCAAACTCAACCTGCCCGACACCCTCGATCTGTCGGCCAGTCAAACAGTGGGACCGGCCTGGACACTATCCGGCACCGTACGTTATGTTCGTTGGAACACCTTCAACAATCTGACACTCAAGTACGACAATCCCAATCAACCAACCAGCGTGCAAGTCTTCGACTACAAAAACACCTGGTTCGTAGGCATCGGTGCGGACTGGCGCTTGAACCAAACCTGGACGCTGCATGGCGGCCTTGCCTACGACGAATCGCCGGTACAGACCCACTCGGTAGAGGCCCGCGGAACGATCAACTACCGCGAACCACGCCTCCCGGATGGCAACCGACGCTGGCTATCAGCCGGCGCCACGCTGAACCTGTCATCCAACAGCAGCATTAATTTCGGTTGGGCACACCTGTTTATCGGCAGCCACCTCCCGATGGACAACACCGGCCCGAGCGGCAGCCGGGTCGTCGGTCAATGGTCCCTGAACGCCGATCTTTTCAGTATCGACTACCAGATCGGCTTCTAAAATTCATTCCTCTAACATCTGCGGCGGCTCCATGAATGGAGCCGCCGCATTTTTTTACTGACTTATTGCGCGATCACCTCAAAGTAGTCGGTGTCTAAACAGACCCGCTACACTGTGCACTCAACTAGCGACCGGAATAACGGCAGATGCCCTTTGAACTCTATATGCTCGCGGCGGCTACGCTAATAGCGCTGTTCGCCTTTCTACCTGGCTCTTTCTACAAAATGCGGGCCTATGGCGGAATGCCATGGCTGGCATCCAACCGTGAGCTCGAAAAGAAGCCGCTGCTCACGGGCGCTGCGGCTCGTGCTGAACGTGCACACGCCAATCTCAAAGAAAACTTCCCGGCCTTTGCCGCCGCCATACTGATCCTGGTCTATACCGGGCATACCGGGATCGGCACTGCAGTAGCCAGCGCCGTGTTCGTGGCGGCACGGATTCTTTACGTTCCCGCCTACATCGGTGGCATCCCGCCATTGCGGACGCTCATGTGGGGCCTTGGCTGGGGCAGCACATTATACATTCTCGCTGTCGCCGTACTCAGGTAATGCGCAACAACTATGATGCCATCATCATTGGCGGCGGCCACAATGGACTGGTCTGCGCCTGCTACCTCGCGCGCGGCGGCCTGAAAACACTTGTGCTGGAACGTCGCGCCGTCATCGGTGGCGCCGCTGTCACCGAGGAATTCCATCCCGGGTTCCGCAACTCCACCGCGAGCTATACGGTCAGCCTGCTCAACCCCAAGGTCATCCGTGACCTGCACCTGCACGAGCACGGCCTGAAGATCGTCGAGCGCCCCGTCTCCAACTTCCTGCCCCTGCCCGACGGCGACTACCTCAAGGTCGGCCCTGACACGGCATCGACGCAGAAGGAATTTGCCCGCTTCTCCAAACACGATGCCGAGCGCCTGCCCGCCTACGAAGCCATGCTCGACAACGCAGCCCAGGCACTGCGTGAACTCGCACTCGCCACCCCGCCAGCGGTCGGCCGCGGCCTTCCGGCCCTGTTCCAGGCTGCCCGCCAGGGACGCCGCCTGTGGAACCTTCCGCAAACGACCCAGCGCGACCTCCTCGCCCTGTTCACCCGCAGCGCGGCCGAGTTCCTCGACGACTGGTTCGAAGCCGAGCCCGCGCGCGCCGTATTTGGCTTCGATGCCGTGGTTGGCAACTATGCAAGCCCTTACACGCCCGGTTCCGCATATGTGCTCCTGCACCATGTCTTTGGTGAGGTCAACGGCAAGAAAGGCGCCTGGGGACACGCCATCGGCGGCATGGGTGCCATTACCCAGGCGATGGCCGCTGAAGCCAGGAGTCTAGGCGTGGAAATCCGCCTCCAAGCGGGCGTAGCCGAAGTCACGGTGAAAAACGGCCGCGCCACCGGCGTGGTGCTGGAAAACGGCGACAGACTCGGCGCGAAACGCATCGTCTCCAACGTCCACCCGCGCCTGCTGTACGGCAAGCTCATCGACCCGAGCCACTTGGACGAGGACTTCAACCGCCGCATCGCCGGCTACAAGTCCGGCTCCGGTACGTTGCGTATGAATGTCGCCCTATCGGAATTACCGAACTTCACCGCCCTGCCGGGTCAGGGCCCGCACCTCGGCGGCGGCATCATCATGGCCCCTTCCCTGGATTACATGGACCGCGCCTACCTCGACGCCCGTGCTCATGGTTTCTCGAAAGAACCCATCGTGGAAATGCTCATCCCCAGCACACTGGACGACAGCCTCGCGCCCGAGGGCAAGCACGTCGCCAGCCTTTTCTGCCAGCACTTCGCGCCCGAACTGCCCGCGGGCAAGAGCTGGGACGAGGAGCGTGACGCCGCGGCCGAAGCGGCGCTCAATGTCGTCAATCATCATGCGCCCAACTTCAAGGCCAGCATCCTCGGCAAACTGGTACTGACTCCTCTGGACCTGGAGCGCCGCTTCGGTCTTATCGGTGGCGACATCTTCCATGGCGCCCTCTCGCTGGACCAGCTCGGTCCCGCCCGGCCCGTCCTCGGCCACGGCAACTACCGCGGCCCGCTGAAGGGACTCTATATGTGCGGTTCGGGCACCCATCCGGGCGGCGGTGTCACCGGCCTGCCGGGCCACAATGCGGCACGGGAAATCCTGCGCGACAACAAACCCTGGCGCATTTGACTCCATAATACGTTGATATTTAGATTCTTATTGGTTGCTGTCATTCCTGAAAAAGCGGGAATCCAGTCAAAAAGATCCCATCTCCGCCTCAGCGGAGATGACTCATTATTCAATGCCATTACGACTGGTTGGCAGCGAGTGTTCGCATCCACACCCGGTAGAAAGTAATCCCGAAGCCCGCAAGGAACAGCAGAACCCCGGCAATCACATAGACGACATTGCCGAAGATCGAATCGGCACCCTCGCTGTGAAACAGATAAATCGGGAAAACGATGCCCAGGACCATCACCAGAAGGCCCAGGAAGAAGAGTCCGAAATCCTGCCAAAGTTTTTCCATTGTCGAATCAGCCCCGTGGAACGGCGATAGTCTAGCAAATCAGCATGCCGTTCACGATTAACGTAACCACCAATGTGGGCAAGGCGAATAAGCATCTTCCAAGTGACGTAGCCATAGCACATACCGCATCAATACGTGTACGCGAAGAAAGATGCATACGACATCGTTTGAATCAGCATTGGCTTTGCACGTTGGAATTCAATCCCCAGCGACTTAGTTGAAACCCCAGTCTCGAGACCCGGTTCATCGCTGTTTGAATTGGTTGCGGACAAAAACAAACCCGAAGCTGCCCTCCCTGGCGGCTTACTCCCCTTGAGCATCCTTGCTCCCTTCCAAATTCCATTTATAGAACCTTGCTTTTGTATGTCCGCATTCATGCGAATAGCAACCCCAAGCTCTTATCGGCTTTTCTGGTTTAACTTTTTAGCAGATCGAAACGGGGAATGGAAGGTTATTAGAAAATGCTTATAAGCCACTGTTAAAACTGACAAAATTGTCACTTTGTTCATGCATTACATAACGCCTTGTTTTAGCCACATCTAAATACACAAAATGCTTGTGCGCGCACACTTGGGATACCCGTGGTGTCGTCGTGGCGAAGTTCAAGGCCCAGTCCTGTAATACCCCGCCCGCCGGGCAAGAGGCCTTGTTTGACCGGATTCCCGATTCTTCGAACAATCTGGCAATCTTTCAGGGTGGTGACGACAGGCAGGGGCGAAAAGTCAGTCTGTCGCCTCTTCGGCGGTGGGGTTTTCCAGGCTGAATTCGCCACTGTCGTAATCGTAGGCGAAGATTTCGGCATAGCGGCCCCAGGCCACGACAACTTCGAGTACGCGCTCGGCCTCCTCGTCGGTGAAGAACTCGTTGAGTTCGGTCAAGAAGCGTTCCTCGGAGACGCGATGATCTTCCTCGGCCTCGATGGCCGCGGTAATGTGACGGGCGAGCGGCACGCGTTCGACCAACGAGCGTCCAAAGATAACCTTGCGCTCCAGAATGTCGGCCTCGAGGAAGGCTTCGCCGGAATCGGTCAGGTGCAGCACCCCCCCTTCGGTGGTAGCAAATCCGAGCAGTTCGAGCGCCTCGAGCAGGGGAAAAATTTCATCCACTTCCATTTCCAGCTCATCACCCAAGGCGGCCAGTTCCAGCTTGCCGCTGGTGGATTGTTCGCTGACCTCGTCGAGCACGCCGAGCATCTGCTGTACGTTGGCGCTCGGCAGGCGGCGGCCAATGCCCATGGTGGCCAACGGGCCGACGACCGGCGCGGCCGGGCGCGTCATGATGGCGTAGACACGGTCGACCAGGGCACGGAAGGTCTCGGAGTTGCGGTCACGCGGGTGCTCGAGACGCACAGGTAGCTCCGCCTTGATCGAGGCCGGATCGCCGTCGAGGATGAGCAGACGGTCGGCGAGCAGCAGCGCTTCCTCGATGCTGTGCGAGACCATGAGGATGGAACGTGTGGGAATCTTGCGTTCGCGCCACAGGTCGAGCAAGTCGTCGCGCAGCGTCTCGGAGGTGGGCACGTCCAGTGCCGAAAACGGCTCGTCCATCAGGAGCACGTCCGGTTCGACCACCAGGGCTCGCGCGAAGCCGACACGCTGGCGCATGCCGCCCGAAAGCTCCTTCGGATAGGCGGACTCGAAGCCATCGAGACCGATCAGGTCAATAGCTTCCAGCGTACGGCGGCGTTGTTCGGCGGGGTCAAGCGCCTGCGCTTCCGGCCCGAGGCGCACGTTCTCGAACACATCGAGCCATGGGAACAGGGCAAAGCTCTGGAACACCATGCTGATGCCCGGCTCGGTGCCGCGGATGGGCTTGTCCCTGTAGAGCACCTCGCCCGACGTCGGCGGCGTGAGGCCCGCGATGATGCGCAGCAGCGTGGACTTGCCGGAACCGGACTTGCCCAGCAAGGCGACGATCTCGTTTTCGCGCAAGGCGAAGTTCACCCCGTCGAGCACCACGATAGGCTGACGCTCGGGGCCGGTGAACTGCTTGCGGACTTTACGCAACTCGATCAGTGCTGACATGATTTCAGGCCTCCGTGAACCGCTCTGCGGCGAGGCGGTACAAGCGCACCCACAACACGCGATTCATGAGTAGAACATAGATGATCATTACCGCGATGCCAAGTACCAGCTTAGGCAGGTTGTTGTCGGCGGTCTGCACGGCGATGTAGGAACCGAGCCCGCTCGCCTGGATGGTGTGCCCGCCCCAGCTGACGATCTCGGCCACGATGCTCGCGTTCCAGGCTGCCCCCGCCGCAGTCAGGCCGCCGGTGACATAGGCTGGCAGGACGGCAGGCAGGTACAACCGACGCCAGCGCCGCCAGCCCTTGAGGCCGATGCTGTCGGCCACCTCGCGCAGGTCTCCGGGGATCTGCTGGGCGCCGGCAATCACGTTGAACAGGATGTACCACATCGCGCCCAGAATCATCAACGGGCTTAGCCAGATCTGCGGATTCAGGTGCCAGGCGAGGATCGCGAAGGCAAAGAGCGGGAACAACAGGTTCGCCGGGAATGCCGAAAGGAACAGCACTATCGGCTGGGCCAGACGGGTCAGCTTCGGGCGCAGTCCGATCTGGATGCCGATGGGCACCCAGACGACGCTCGCCAGGAAAACCAGCACGATGACCCGCACCAGGGTATAGAACCCGATCAGGAATACGTGCCCGACTTCAGCGACCCCGGCCCCGCGCATGATGTAGCGGGCGAGGAAGAAGACCGTCACCACCGAAACCACGCCGAGGCCGATGTTCCAGGTGGTCTCGGTGATACGCGGCTTGACGCGCACGATGCGGGCCCGCTCGCGCGGCGGACGCAGTATGCGTGGCATACGGCTGCGGCGGAATCGCAGGAGCAACTGGCGCACAAGATCGGTTACCGCGCCGACAAAAGCACTGCGACGCAACAAGTCGAGCATCCAGGAGGTCGGCTCGTCGCCCTCGGTGGGATGCATCTTGAACTTCTCGGCCCAGGCCACCAGGGGACGGAACGCGAGCTGGTCGTAGAGCATGATCACGATGAACATGGCGAAGATCGCCCAGCCGATAGCACCGAGGTCGCGATGCGCTATCGCCACGCCGATGTAGGAACCGATGCCCGGCAGCAGGATTTTGTGCCCGGATGCCGTGATCGCCTCGGCGGCCACCACGAAGAACCAACCGCCAGAGACCGACATCATGGTGTTCCAGACGAGTTGCGGCATGGCGTGGGGCAATTCCAGGCGGATGAAGCGCTGCCAGCGCGAGAGCTGGAAGACGGTCGCCGCACGCGAGAGCTCCTTCGGCAGGGTCTTCAGCGAATAGTAGTAGCTGAAGGCCATGTTCCAGACCTGCGAGGTAAAGATGCCGAAAATCGCTGCCAGCTCCGCCCCCAGCATGACATTGTGGAAAATCTTCAGCGCCCACAGGAGTGCGACGGAGAGAAAGCCCAGGATCGGCACCGACTGGCCGATGTCGAGCAGCGGAATGAGGATCCGTTCCGCGCGGCGGCTCTTGGCGGCCCAGTTGCCGACGACCAGGGTGAAAACGATCGACACCGCAATGGCGGCGAGCATCCGCAGTGTGGATTTGAGGGCATAGAGCGGAAGCAGTGCGGGGTTGAGCGAGATGCTCGCCGGTCCACCCGTGTGTATGGCGGCGGGTGTGTGGCTGCCCGCCCAGGCGAGAAAGAAAAACACGCCGATCACAAGGGGCAACAGGACGAGATCCCACCGGCTGACCCAGGGGCGGGAGGCAAACGGCCGTTCCGGGAATTGCTCTCTCACGGCTCGACCCTCGCTCCAACTGCGGATGGCGTGCGTCCGTGCGGCGCACTCGCCCGCCAATTATACGAACGCCGGCCGCCATTTCCGATAACAGGCCGGAAATGGCGCTTATCAGTGCGAACGACGCTTACCCGCAATCGCTCGGACTGAATGGTGGACAGGAACGGTGGAATGTGGGAGCGGCGGTCCCCGCCGCGAAAGAAAGATTCTCGCAAAGACGCGGAGACAGCGGAGGTAAAACGAGATAACCCTCCCCTTTGCCGCCATAGGCGGGAAGGGGGAGCCGGAGGGGGATTCGAAAGACGTATCGCGGCGGGGACCGCCGCTCCTACAGGGCTGTTTGGTGTCCGATCAGGGATAGAGCAGTTCGAAATGCCATGCGCCGTCGGCATCGCGGACATAGCGTTCGCGATCATTGAGACGCCCTGCCCCCGGTGCCCAGAACTCGATCATGCTCGGCTCCAGCACGTAGCCACCCCAATGCGGTGGGCGCGGAATATCAGTGTCCTCGTACTGCTTTTCCAATTCATCGATCCGGGCTTCAAGCGTGTCCCTGGAATCCAGGGGCTGCGACTGCTTGGACGCCCAGGCGCTGAGCTTCGATAAATGATGACGCGAAGCGAAATAGGCATCTGATTCCGCTCCCGTAAGTTTACGGACCCGGCCTTCGACCATGACCTGCCGGCGCAATGTCCGCCAGAAAAAGCAGAGCGCGGCCTGGGCATTGGCCGCAAGATCATCGCCCTTGCGGCTTTGGTAGTTGGTGTAAAAGACGAAGCCCTCGGCATCGGCCTGCTTGAGCAACACCGTGCGTGCACGCGGCTGGCCATCAGCGGACACGGTGGCCAATGTCATCGCATCGGCTTCCCAAGGCTCGCTCTTGCGCGCCTCCAACCATAGGAAATTAAAGCGCTCCAGGGCTTCGCCGTGGTCGATCCTGTTCTTATTTTGATTACTCATTTGAAAAGAAACCCCTCTAACCAATTGAATTAAAAAGAATGTTAGCGTACTAATCAGTTGCCCCGTTGATTTTCCACCGGAAAAGTAAGAAAGTGCCGAAGCCCGGCTTTGCCGGACAACCTATTTTAAAGACAGGGACTCTTTCATGGCAGGACCAACCAAACTTCGTCGCGACGCAGGCGTTATCGGCCTCCTTTATGCCAGCCTCGGCAGCATCATCGGCTCCGGCTGGCTGTTCGGCGCATTGCATGCCGCACTGCAGGCCGGACCCCTCTCGGTATTCTCCTGGATCGTGGGCGCTCTCGCGATCCTGTTGCTCGCTTTCGTGTTTGCCGAACTCTCCACGATGTTCCCCAACTCGGGGGCATTGGTGCACATGACGCACGTCAGCCATGGCGATTTCGTCGGCAAGGTATGGAGCTGGATCCTGTTCCTGGCCTTTACCTCCGTCCCGCCGGTGGAAGTCATCGCGGTGCTGACCTATGCAGACAGCTATACGCACAGCTTCCTGCAACTGCTGCATCCCGGCACGGGCCTGCTGACCGGCTGGGGCTTCGTCGCGGCCATCATCCTGCTGGGCTTCGTGGTGGCGCTGAACTTCCTCGCCGTGCGCTGGGTCATCGCCATCAACAGCGCCGCGACTTGGTGGAAGTTGCTCATCCCGGTAGCCACGATCATCATCCTGATGATCTACTCGTTCCATCCGGGCAACATGACCGCGCAGGTCTCGAGCGTCCCCGTATCCGGCATATTCACCGCGGTGGCCACGGCCGGTATCGTGTTCAGCTATCTCGGCTTCCAGCAGGCGATCGCGCTGGCCGGTGAAACCCGTAACCCCGGAAAATACATCCCGATCGCCCTGATCGGTTCTGTCGTGATCGGCGCCCTCGTCTACGTCGGCCTGCAGGTGGCATTCATCATCGCCCTGCAGCCCTCCGACATGGCCGAAGGCTGGACCCACCTTCACTTCAGCGGCATGTTCGGTCCCCTGGCCGCGATCGCCGTGGCCGTGGGCGCTTTCTGGTGGGCCGTGCTGCTTTATATCGACGCGTTCATTTCCCCGGTCGGCACGGCCTTTATCTACACGACGGCCAGCCCGCGCATCATCATGGCCGCCGGCGAGATGGGCAATGCGCCCAAGCACGTCACGCGTCTGAACAAGCACGGCGTACCCTGGCTCGGCCTGGTCATTACCTACTTGGTAGGCGTGATTTTCTTCTTCCCGTTCCCATCCTGGCAGAAACTGGTCACGGCGGTATCGCTGATTACCGTGCTCTCTTATGGCATCGGACCGGTGATCCTGCTTAGCCTGCGCAACTCACTGCCCGATGCCGAGCGTCCCTTCCGCTTGCGGGCGGTGCGCATCGTCTCGGCGATGGCCTTCATCGCCGCCAACTGGATCATCTACTGGACGGGTTACGACACGGTCACCTGGCTGTTGGGTTTTGTCGCGATCTACATCATCGGCTACCTCGTCTGGCACGGCATGATCTTCATGCGCAAGGGCGCCAAGGGCATGCCGCGAATGGAAATCAAGCATGGCTGGTGGCTATTGCCCTACTTCGTGGGGATGTGGGCCATCAGCTACTTTGGCCCCAACACCAAGAGCATGGGCGGCACCGGCCTGTATGGATTCTTCACCGGCATGTGGATCATTGCCGGCTTCAGCATCGTGATCCTGATGCTGGCCGTAGCCACAGCGCAGGGTTCGGACGCGGCACGCCATACCGACAAGCTGGTGGGCACACTGGGCTCGCGCGGCGAAGAATCCGTGGTGGAGGCCGCGGCAGAGACAGCACCTTAAGAATGCTGGGCCTGGCTCCGCCCATCCTGGCCCGACAGGCCCTGATCCAAGCCCGATGATGGTGGTAGTTGCCAACATCATCGGGCTTGCGGGATCTGTGGCGGTACTGGCAGCCTATCTTCTACTGCAGTTGGGGCGCCTGGGCCGTACCGATCTGCGTTTCCTGATACTCAACCTGCTCGGCGCCGCGGGCATCCTCTTTTCGCTGGCCTTCGCCTTCAACCTGTCCGCGACCCTGATCGAGGCCGTATGGTTCGCGATCAGCCTCTTCGGGATCGTGCGTTACTTCCTGCGCCGGAGAACCTCGCCGTGATTTTCGACGTGCTCGGGGTCGCCGGCGTGCTGATGGTGCTGAGCGCCTACTTTCTCCTGGTTGCGGAACGCATGCGGGAGAGCGGCCCCCTCTACCTCGGCGCGAACATACTCGGCTCGTCCCTGATCCTGGTCTCCCTGGCCCATCATTTCAATTTGGCCGCCACGGTCATGCAGGCGACCTGGATAGCCATCACACTGGTCGGTGTGATATTCAAGAAAACGCGCAACAACAAGAACTAATATTGTCACTCTTTGATCGAAGACATGATTCGGGTTCACAAACCCGAAGTCATAGTGTTATACTCAACCAATACACAGGGAGCATGACCAAGATGAATTTGGCAAATTCGGAATCTACCCCGCCCAGCAAGCCTTCGGCGCTCGCGCAGGTTATGAATATTTTCGTGGCCCCCGCCCAGGCCCTTGACTATGCACGTGAACGCCCGGGCATGTGGTGGCTACCGCTCGGCATCCTGATAGTGCTCAACGTAGCGCTTACCTTGTGGTGGGCTTTCGCTGTCAACCTGAAGGCCTTTCATCTGGCGCAGGTGCAAATGCTTACGCGCTTACATCCTGAGCATGCCGCCCAATTCAGTCACGCCATCATGAATCAGGGCCGTGGCTGGTTGTATATCGGCGCCATCGGCGGCGGAGTCTTTCTTGCCATACTCGCTCTGCTCTACGCGTTGTATTTATTCCTCGCCGATAAGCTCTTTTCCTCTGATAATCGTGGCTATAGCCAATGGTTTTCCTTCACGGCCTGGACCTGGTTGCCGGCATCGCTTGCGTTCATCGCGGGAATTATCGCCCTTGCGATCTCCCATCACGCGCCGATACAACCATCAGATATCACCAGCCTCAATTCCCTGTTTTTCCATTTCAAACCCGGGGATCATTTATACAAGGTCGCTCAATTCTCGATTTTGAATTTCTGGGTGATCGGGCTTATGACCTATGGGCTGAAGCGCTGGCGTAACCACGGTACCGGCAAGGCTCTGACTATCGTTGTAGCGCCGTATCTCGTCGTTTACCTGATCATGTACCTGATCTGAGGCTCCCATGAAGCGAAAATGGATTATTGCCGCAGGCATCGCGGCTCTATTGGTATTGATAGTCGTTCTGGCGATCTCGCGCAACGGCGGTAATAAATCACGCGTCACGACGGCTAAGGTCGAAAAACGCACGGTAAAGAGTTCCGTGCTTGCCTCCGGACAATTCGCCTACAAGGATCATGTGGAACTGCGCTCACAGGTAAGCGGGCAAATCGTATCCTTGCCGGTGCAGGAAGGCGACCACGTCAAACAGGGCGAGGTCGTACTGAGGATCGATCCCAAGACCTACGAGGCCGACGTGGCCCAACAGCAGGCACGAGTTCAATTGCAGGAAGACTCGATCCAGCAAGCCAAACTCAAGCTTCAGAACCTGAAGCTGCAGTGGGGCCGCAATACCAAGCTCTACAAGCAAGGCCTGGTCGACGCGGACAGCTACGACACACTGACCAACCAGTACCACCTGGCACAGGTGGCCGTCTCCTCGGCCCAGAAATCACTTTCCCTGGCCAAGGCACAGCTCAATTACGCGCAGGAGCAACTTGCCAAGACGGTTATCAGTTCGCCGCTTAACGGTGTCGTTACGTCGCTCAATGTAAAGGTGGGAGAATCGGTTATCCCGGGCACTACAAACATCCCCGGCTCCACCCTGATGACTATCGGCGATCCCACCAACCTCCTCGCCCAAGTCAATGTGGATGAAGCCGACATCGCACATATCAAGGTGGGCGAAGCCGCGGAAGTCACCTCAACCGCCTACCCCAACACAACGCTCAAGGGAACGGTGAAATTCGTGGCACCGGAGGCGACGACGATGCCCGGCCAACAGGGACAAGGCTTCCTCATCAAGATTCGCATCTCGCACCCCCAAAAGCTCGAGGTACGCCCGGGGATGACCTGCCGCGCGGAAATCTTTTCGCAAAGCGACAAGAACGCCTTGGCCGTGCCGGTCGCTGCCGTATTGTTCAAAAACCAGAATGCCAAACAGTCGAAATCGCTATTCAACGACAGCGGTGCCTATGTCTTCCTGGACGACAACGGCACAGCCAAGCGCGTCAATGTGAAACTGGGCATTTCCAGCGACACCTGGCAGGTCATCAGATCGGGACTCAAGGCGGGGGAAAAAATCATCACCGGCCCCTACGACGTATTGCACTCGTTGGCCTCTGGAATGACTGTCGCGACCAGCACACCGGCGCCAGGCCCGCAGAGCAACTGATAAAGACGTGACTGATACCGTTCTCAAACTACAGGGCATCACCAAGGACTACCGCATGGGCGACACCACCATGCGCGTTCTTCATGGAATCGGCTGTGAGGTCAAGCGCGGCGAATACGTCGCGATCATCGGACCTTCCGGATCCGGCAAGTCCACCCTGATGAACATCATCGGCTGCCTGGATCGCCCGAGCGACGGCAGCTATTACCTCAATGGCACCGATGTGAGCCAACTGGGAGATGATGAGCTGGCACTGATCCGCAACCGCGAGATCGGCTTCATCTTCCAGAGCTTCAATCTGCTCGCACGCCAGGACGCTTTACATAATGTCATGCAGCCACTGGTCTACCGCGGTATGCGCATCGGCGAACGTCGCAAGCGAGCTACCGAAGCGCTCAGTAATGTGGGCCTCGCGGATCGCCTTCACCATCGTCCCAACCAACTCTCCGGCGGCCAACGCCAGCGCGTGGCCGTGGCCCGTGCATTGGTTGGCGAGCCGGCTCTCATACTGGCCGACGAACCGACTGGCAACCTGGACTCGCGTACCAGCGCGGAAATCATGCGCCTGTTCGATGAACTCAACGCTCGCGGACACACCATCGTCATCGTCACGCATGAACCCGATATAGCACAGCACACGCAACGCATCATTCGCCTGCACGATGGCAACGTACAAAGCGACACGCTGACCGACAAGGCAAAGGAATCCGCTCATGCTCAGCCTGTTTGAAAGCCTGCGGGCAGCGCTGGCCTCGATTCGAGCCCACGCCATGCGCAGCATCCTCACCACCCTGGGCATCATCATCGGCGTGGCCGCAACAATCGCCGTCGTGGCCGTCATTCAGGGCTTCGGATTCTACGTAGGCGGTCTGTTCCAAGGCTTGGGCGCGAACAGCGTCATCATCTACCCTCATGAAACCTTTGACCAGCGTCTTGCCGGGCAGGTCGCGCGGATTACCGAATCGGATCTCTATTCGGTGAAAAACGACGTCGCCGGTATCAGCAACATTTCTCCGGTGCTGTTCGTGGCCCAGTTCGGCGGCGGCGTGACGTGGCACGGCTCCACGTCCAGCAGTCAGATTCTGGGTACGACCAACAGCTATGCCAAGGCCCGTCAGGCCTTCCCGCGCCTCGGCCGTTTTATAGTACCCACAGACAATCTGCAACACCGAAGGGTCTGTGTGCTGGGTGAAACCGTTATCGAAAACCTGAACCTGCCGCCCAACCCGCTCGGCAAATACATCAAGGCCGGCGGGGAATGGTGCCGCGTAGTAGGCGTACTCAAGAAACGCGGTAATTTCCTGGGCAACGATTTCGACAACATCGTCATCATCCCCTACGCCACAGCACGAAGCATCCTGGGCGCCTCAAAGCCCCCCAACCTGATGATCCAGTTAACGGTCAACAACATCAACCAAACCAAAGAGACAGTGAGCCGCATCAGACAGGTCATTACCCGCAACCATTTGCTGCACGGATTGCCAACAGGAAATTTCAGGGTCCAGACGGCCAAGGAGTTCACGCAGCAGTTCACTTCACTACTCAATACCATCACGTTCATCCTCGGAGGTATCGTGGCCATTTCGCTGCTGGTCGGCGGCATCGGCATTGCCAACATCATGCTGGTATCGGTAACGGAAAGAACACGTGAGATCGGCATCCTCAAGAGCCTGGGCGCACGACGCAAGGACATCCTGCTGCAGTTCCTCATCGAAGCAGTCGTGCTCTCCCTGCTCGGCGGCATCATCGGCACTATATTGGGCTGGTTGCTCGGCATGCTGGCCGTGCATTTCATCCCGGGCCTGACCGTCGCGCATGTGCCCGGCTGGGCCATTGCGCTCGCTTTCGGCGTAGCTGGCGGCACAGGCGTGGTATTCGGAATCCTGCCGGCCGCCAAGGCGGCAAACCTGAATCCTATCGACGCCCTGCGCTACGAGTAAACCTGGTAGAAGGATCTTCCTCCAGCTCCCCCTTCCCGCTGAAGCGGCAAGGGGGAGAGACAGGCTCGGCAGCAGCCTGCCCAGCCATCAAGGCAGCGAACCCGGATTTGATCAATGCCTAGAAATACGAATAGTCACAACTTCGTCATTCCGGACACGTACGATGAAGCTTCTATAATGACTTCCACATGAAAGCTTCCAAACCCACCCTGGTGGCGCACCGCGGCGACGCCACGAACCACCTGGAAAACACGCTGCCGGCGTTCGAGGGCGCCGCCCGGCTAGGTATCCGGCATGTCGAACTCGACGTGCAACTCACCTCGGACGGCATCCCTCTGATACTGCATGATGCCAATGCCAAGCGCACCCACGGCATAGACATCGATGTCCGTCATTGCGATGTGTCCAGGCTTGCCGACACAGGATTGTTCGACACGAAAGCCTTCGACTGCCCGGTGCCGAAGCTTGACGAATTCGTGGACTGGATGGTCCGGAATCCACAGATGCACGTGTTCGTCGAAATCAAGAAGGAAAGCCTGCACACACAAGGACGAACCAAGGTTCTGTCTGTGATCCTGGACACACTGGTGCCGATTGCCGGACGCTATACCCTGATTTCCTACGACGCCCGGGTGCTGGGCATGGCAAAACGGCACAAGCAACCTATCGGTTACGTCCTGCCAACCCTGGGCGACCGCTACCAAACGATCGCACGCCAACTATCACCACAAGTCCTGTTTGCCGATTACAGGCAGATACTTCACGATCCTGAACTCTGGCCCGGACCCTGGCAATGGGCCACATTCGAAGTGGCCGATCGCGCTATCGCCCGGCGCATGATAGCGCTCAACCTCGATTACCTGGAGACCATGAACCCCGCCATGCTGAGGACCATGCCCGGGCTGCGAGGAAACTGAAAAGGCGCGGGACACTGCCCCGCCTTTCCGTACTTCGCCCTATGGCGCCGGGAAAATCAGCCGTCGGGGCTGCTTGACGACGATTTCCAGAACATACCTCCGTGAGCATGCGCCGGAACGGGACACACGTAGTAATAAGTACCCGGTTTGAGCGTGAACCACTCCGTTCCGGCAACCTGCATGCTCGTCTTCGAGTTCGCGCGGTGAACGTATCCCGTGCTGGCAAAACCATCGTGGGATTGACCTTGCCGTGGATTTCAAAGGTTCTGTCGGGAGAACCGGGCGCCACTGCAACAACCGGCACACTGATACGATTACCGGAAAACACCAGCTTATGGTCCTGTGGTTTTCCAGCCTGCCCGCTCTGCTGGAGATAGTGCGTGCGCTGGACAGGATGCGCAGCCATGGCCGGAACCGTTACCAGGAATGCGGTAAGGCAACCAAATGTAGATAACCTGTCAGATGGCTGTTCATGCTAGCCTCCTGGCCCTGTCAGGCCATTCGGGTGAAGGGCGGGAAAATCCCGCCCGCACGCCGTAGTGGTTTGCCGGATACAGCACGCAAGAACCTCATGGAGATATGATCAGGCGATCATATCTCCGCTCTCACAGCTTGACGCGCCGCAGCCGCAAGGCATTGGTGATCACCGAAACCGAGCTCAAGCTCATGGCCGCAGCGGCGATCATCGGCGACAACATCCAGCCGGTGAACGGAAAGAGGATGCCGCCGGCGATCGGAATCCCGATACCGTTATAGATAAACGCAAAGAAAAGGTTCTGCTTGATATTCGACAAAGTCCGATGGGACAGCCTGCGGGCACGGGCCACACCGCGAAGATCGCCCTTGACCAGGGTAAGGCCTGCGCTTTCCATCGCGATATCCGTGCCCGTACCCATCGCAATGCCGACGTCGGCAGCCGCCAGCGCCGGCGCGTCGTTGACGCCATCGCCGGCCATGGCCACGACATGGCCTTCCTTCTGCAAACGCCTGATGATCTCAAGCTTGCCCTCGGGCAACACCTCCGCTTCGAATTCCTTGATCCCGACCTCCTGCGCCACCGCCGCCGCGGCCACCTTGCCGTCGCCGGTCGCCATGACGACTCGAACACTCTCCTGGTGCAGTATCCTCACGGCCTCGATACTGCTCGGCTTGACGGGATCTTTGACTGCGATGAGTCCGATGACCGCCTTGTCCAAGGCGACGAAAAGCGTCGTTGCACCGCCTTCGCTCACGCGTTGCACATAACCGTCCAGGCCGCCGGTATCCAATCCGGCTTCCCGCATCAACACGGCATTGCCCAGACGCACCACGTGTCCATCCACGACGCCCTGCACGCCACGTCCCGTCAGCGCTTCAAAATCACTGACTTGCGAGGGGCGGATGCCACTCTCCTCCGCGCCTTTCAACACGGCCGCCGCGAGCGGATGTTCGCTCGCCGCTTCCAGCGCCGCAGCATACTTCAGCACTTCGTCCTGGTCGTGGCCGTCCTCCGCGTGCACGCTCGCCAACGTGGGTTTGCCTTCGGTAACGGTGCCGGTCTTGTCGACCACCACGACATCGACTTTTGCCATCCGTTGCAGGGCCTCGGCGTCACGCACCAGAATCCCCGCACCGGCACCGCGGCCGACACCGACCATTACCGCCATGGGTGTCGCCAGGCCGAGCGCACAGGGGCAGGCGATGATCAGCACCGAGATAGCGGCAATCAGCGCAAAAGCGAAACCTGTGGCGCTCGGTCCCAACACGGACCAGACGATAAAAGCCAGGATCGCACACAAAACGACTGCCGGAGCGAAAATTCCTGCAACCCGGTCGGCAAGCCCCTGAATGGGTGCCCGGCTACGTTGCGCCGCTGCCACCTGCCCAACGATGCGTGAGAGAAGCGTGTCTTCGCCCACGCGCTTTGCCCGCATGATCAGCGCACCATTTCCGTTCACGGTGCCGCCGGTAACTGGATCGTCCGTCGTCTTTTCCACCGGCACAGGCTCGCCCGTGATCATCGATTCGTCGACGCTCGAGTTTCCTTCCAGAACAGTACCGTCGACCGGAACTTTCTCGCCGGGACGCACGCGCAGCTTGTCTCCAACCACGACACGGGCAAGATCCACCTCTTCTTCGCTGCCGTCTTTTTTTATCCGTCGGGCACGTGGCGGAGCAAGATCGAGCAAAGCCCGTATCGCACCCGATGTCTTGTCCCGCGCCCGTTGTTCTAGCAACTGCCCCACCAGCACCAGCGTGATGATGACCGCGGCACTCTCGAAATAGAGCGGCGCCAAGCCTCCAGGACCCAGGAATTGCTTCGGCAGCAAACCGGGTGCAATCAATGTAAACACGCTGAACAGATAGGCCACTGCGGTGCCCAGGCCGATCAGGGTCCACATGTTGAAGTTGGGGCCCTTCAGCGACTTCCATCCACGGACGAAGAAAATCGAACCGCCGTAGAGCACGACCGGCGAAGCCAACACCAGCTGGACCCAGCCATAGGTCTTGCCCAGCCATTGATGGAAATGCAGTCCGGGCAACATATCGCCCATGGTGACCAGAAGCAGGATGGCGGTCAGCGGTACCGTGACGGCCAAACGCTGACTGAAAGCCAGGAGTTCCGGATTGGGTCCCGTATGCGCAGTGACAGTGCGCGGCTCCAGGGCCATACCGCATTGGGGACAGTCTCCCGGGTGATCCCGCACGACCTCGGGATGCATCGGGCAGGTGTATTCAACCGCACGGATCGGCGTCTCGGGTTCCAGTGCCATGCCGCACTTGGGACAATCCCCGGGTCCCTGTTGCCGAATCTCCGGATGCATGGGGCAGATGTACATGCCCCCCGGTGCCGCTGCATCCTCAGCCTGGGGGTGCAGGTAACGCTCGGGATCGGTGATGAACTTTTCCCGGCAACCGGCACAACAGAAAAAGTAAGTACGGCCCTCGTACTCGGTCCGGTGCTTTGCCGTCCCCGGATTCACCGACATGCCACACACCGGATCCTTTACGGGAGCCGGCTCTTCGTAAAACCTCGTATGCTTCATGCTGTCACATCCCGTGTTTGATACCGGCCCGGATAAGCCACCAGTTGGCCGGATACGTCGTCATAAACCCGATAACCATGCCGATCTGCATCATGAACCAGAACAATGCCGTGTCCGCTTCCAGACCCGGAAACCACACCAGTCTCACCAACGCCATCCAGCCGAACAGGCCGATCTCGAAAGCAATTAGAGAAGCCGTGTCGGCCTTGATCGATTTCCACAAGGCCGTCAGCCTCGACTCCCCCATCGAGCGCAGCGGCAGATACTGGAACAGGATGCCCAGCACGTAAGCCGCACTGAAGTCGAGGATGAAAGAGGTCCCGATTGCCGACGAGAGTATCGAAATGCCGAGGCCCATGATTGCGAAGTCGGCGATGATGTCGCCTAGGGTGCAACCGGCCCCGCAGTGGGTCGCGGAGATGAAGACCTTTTGCCAGTACGGCCGCTGCCCATGTTCCATCGAACTCTGCGGGGACGAGCGACCGAACCGGAAATAGAAAATCGGTGCAAGTGGTCCGAAATAGAGCGCGGTGACCGGCCACACGACATTCATGATGCGCATCGGCTGGCGTCGGCCCGCCGCGATATCCACGGCAAACCACGCCGCCACGACGACTGCCAGCCCCAACGACATCCATGACAGAACGGTAAGCCAAATCGGAATCGTCAACATTGATCTTCCTCGTTATTCACATCAATTGCAGCCAGTGCTGAACGGATACTCTCGACGGACGGTGCAGGCTGCATCCCATCCCGATCCGTATATATACGGCAACAATTGCCGTCGTTCTGCGCCGGCACGACATCGCAGCCGTTCACCAGCACGGTCGGCGAACCATGACTTTTCAATGTCGGCGGCGTCGCGTCGTCCTCGCGATCCCATTCGACCCACTCCAAGGGCATATCCATTCCCGACAGCGCTGCCCGGATAGCCAGCCGGGCCGCCTCCACGTGCGGGCAACCCTGGAAATAGACCAGCTCGATTCGCGGTTTCACGGTCATGAAGACACCTCCAGTGCCGTCAGGATCGGACATTCCGAAGCCGGTCCCTTGCCATCGCACTGCTCCAGTAACTCGGCAAGCCCCTGGCGCATGCGCTCGAGATCGGCGATCTTGTCTTCCACTTCCAACAGTCGCCGCTGCGTAATCCGCCGGGCCTCGGCGGCCTTTGACCCTGCCTTATGATGCAGCGACATCAGCTCGGCAATATCCTCCAGCGAAAATCCGAGCGCCTGGGCACGGCGGATGAAGTTCAACCGATGCCGCGCTTCGCCCCCGTAGAGCCGATAATTACCGGCACTTCTGCCCACCGGCCTGATCAGACCCAGCCTTTCGTAGTAGCGCAGGGTCTCCGTCGCCACGTCGGCCTGGCGCGCCAACACACCAATCCTTACGGGCTCATCTTGCCCATGAACTTTGCTTGATGTGACTTTAGACATGACGCTATTGAACATTAAAGCCTACTGTAAAGTCAAGACTCTGAACTGTTATGCTTATGCCACCCGAAACATGAGGCAGGACATGGGCCGCAACGTTTTCATTACCGGTATTTCGAGTGGGTTGGGTCTCAGCCTAACCGAGCATTATCTGCAGCAGGGTGACTCCGTTTATGGTCTCAGCCGCCGTGGCGCCCCATTCGAACACGAGCGCCTGCATCAACAACAGGCCGACCTGGGCAACCTGGATCAGATACCGGCCGTGCTCGATCAATTGATCGGGGACAGCAGGATTGACCTGGCCATTCTCAATGCCGGCATCCTCAGTGAATTCAAACCCATGCCGGAGTTGAGCCTGGATGAAATACGCACCTCCATGGATGTGAACACCTGGGCCAACAAGCTGATCCTGGACTGGTTTGCCGCCCACGCTGCGCCCAGTCAGATCGTGCTGATCTCATCGGGTGCCGGAGTCACGGGACATAAAGGCTGGGGCGCCTATGCCCTGTCGAAAGCAGCGCTGAACATGCTCGCGCAGTTATATGCCTATGACCTGCCGGACACCCATATATCGGCATTCGCACCGGGACTGATTCATACGGCCATGCAGGATCACATCTATGAAGAGGTCGACGAAAAACGCTTCCCCGCCGTGAAACGGCTCAAGGAAGCGCGCAACACGCCGGCCATGCCCGAACCTGCAGAAGCGGCGCGGATCATTGGCGATGCGATCGAGCAACTGCCCGCACGCATCGACAGCGGCCAGTACACCGACGTCCGGCAGCTGTGAAACCGGGCCGGACTCCGCCCGTCCACAGCCCTGAGAAAGGCACCAGCAACAAATGGCCTGGCTGAGCGCGTTCGTCCTGCTCGTCTGGCTGGGTGCCGCCATCATGGCGATCCATGGCAACCTCAAGCTGCGCCGCCTGGATCGCTTCGAGCCGGCTGCGGACTCGCCGGACCTGCCTTCCTTCACCATCGTGGTGCCCGCGCGTAACGAGGTCGACACACTCGCGCCGGCCCTGAGTTCGCTGCTTGCGCTCGACTATCCCAATTTCAACGTCATCGCCATAGACGACCGCTCCGACGACGGCACGGGCCGCTTGCTGGACAGCTTCAAAGATCCGCGACTGACGGTGTTGCATGTCAGCGAACTGCCGCCGGGCTGGCTCGGCAAAAACCACGCCCTCTACCGGGGCGCGCGGCAAGCAACCGGCAGATGGCTGCTGTTTACCGATGCCGACATCGTCTTTGCGCCCGATACCCTGCGGCGCGCGGCCACGGCGCTTGCCCGGACGGGTGCGGACCACCTCTGCGCCCTGCCCCGTCTGACCGGGGCCTCGCCCGCCCTGAAAATCGCACTGCCCGTCTTCTCCCTGTGCTTTGCCTTGGCACAGCGGCCATGGCAGGCCTCCAATCCCAGGAGCCGCGCCTACATCGGTATCGGCGCCTTCAACCTGGTAAATAAAGCCGCGTATACGGCAGTCGGCGGACACGAGAAGATCGCCGCCGCGCCCCACGATGATCTCGCACTAGGCAAATTGGTGAAAAGAGCGGGCTACCGGCAGGAATGCCTCGCGGCCGACCGGTCACTCTCCGTACAGTGGTACAGTTCCCTGCCCCAATTCATCCACGGCCTCGAGAAAGGCAGTTTCGCCGTGCTCGATTACCGGCTGACATTGGTGGTTCTCGTCAGCCTGGAACTATTAGGGTTCTTCCTGTGGCCCTTTGCCGCCCTGTTCCTGCTGCATGGCACTGCCCTCACGCTGATTGCCCTGGCCGCCGGCGCGATCCTGGGACTCGGGGCCTACGGCTCGCATCAGCTTCATTTTTCTCCGCTCTATGGCCTTGGCTACCCACTGGGTGCGATCATCATGGTCATCACACTATGGAACTCGGCATTCAAAATCCGCCGGCGCGGCGGGCTGGTATGGCGGGGCACCTTCTATCCCATCAAATAATGCTCCAAACAGTGTTACAGCATCCTGATCGCCATCCACCGTCATAATCAGTGGCTTTCCAGGTAGCTGACTCACAAACGGCACACGCGATATTGCACCCAATGAGGATTTTTCATCCACGTAACGGGGACCCAAGTTCCCCATTTTACAAATGGGAAACTTTCTGCCTATACTCCTCCCCACTATCAGACATGGATAAGCCTCTCTGAATAGAACTAAAAGTCCGGCAATTGCCGGCTGGGGAATGTTCTTCAAACTCGAGACCGTTACTGGGTGTAAAAACCGTAAACCGCGTGAGGCACAGGGATTCTCTTCGTGGACCTCTCTCACCGGCACAGGCATTCATCGCCCAGTTTGATTCCGCATTTGGTTCTGATCGCCCGGAGGCTTGGGGATATCACAATGCATTCACGCCGTGAGGCGTCTAACCACTTTAGACAACAGCGCGCTTACATGCTGCTGTGAGGATATAAACATGACTGCGTTCACTTCCCGTTTGTTCGTTGCCGGGCGTTCTCTCGCCTGTTCGGTACTCATGCTGCTGGCCGTATCCCCCGCTTGGGCTGGATCCATCCAAATGGCTGGCCCCCAAACACAGGCAACTTCACCGGGAACGAGCGCAACGCAGAACCAAAGCGCTGCTTCCAGCAAAAATCAGGCTCAGGCAAATCCGTACGCACCCAGTTATGGCCATCCCTACCGCCATGGCGCAATTCCGACGCTGGGCACGCTGGCCAAAATGAAACAGTGGCGTGCTTCACACCCTGCCAACACAACAACAAACTCCAATACGCTTTACTACAACGGCGGCACCACCAGCAGCAACCAAGGCAACGTGGGCGTGATGAACGGTCAGGTGAAAGTCTATTTGGTGTTCTGGGGCAGCGGCTGGGGCACCCAAGGCACTGATTCCAACGGCGATGCGACTTTCTCAGGCGATCCTGACGGCGCGGCGCCGGTGGCTCAAGAAATGTTCAAGGACATCGGAACCGGCGGTGAGACCTGGTCCGCCGATCTGACCCAGTGGTGCCAGGGAATCTCCAGCGGCGCAAGCAGCTGCCCCAGCAGCACACCGCTATCGGCCTATGTGCCCTACCAGTTGGGCGGCATCCTCGCGGGGGTAT
This sequence comes from uncultured Gammaproteobacteria bacterium, assembly GCA_964586925.1. GTDB lineage: Bacteria > Pseudomonadota > Gammaproteobacteria > JAKDMP01 > JAKDMP01 > JBAUSV01. The sequence continues at coordinate 40,954 of CAZPJI010000003.1, read as the reverse complement.
GGGAAGACACCAGCGCCACCACGCCGATCGATGCAACAGCCACCCAGCTGGGCCAGGAAGCGGTTAATGCAGCACAACACTTCGGCAACACCACGGCAGCATCGAACCGTTACTCCTACTATGTGATTATTTCTGCGCATGGCGACAATCCGGACAATTACCAAGGATCGTACTGTGCATGGCACGACTGGACCGGAGACGTAGGCGTTTCCTCGAGCGTCGGTGATCTTGCCTTCAGTAACCAGCCCTACAACATGGATTCGGGTGCTGGCTGCGGCGTGGGCTTCGTGAATAATCCCGGTACGCTCGACGGCTGGACCATGACCCTGGGTCACGAGTGGCATGAGATGATGTCGGACACCTTCCCGGCCGGCGGCTGGACCGCCAGCTCCGGTTATGAAAACTCCGACGAATGCGCCTGGCTGTCTTCGGGCCAGGGAGCTGCGGCGAACGTGACCATGGGCACCGGCACATTCACCGAGCAGTCCAGCTGGTCGAACGACACAAACGAGTGCGATCTGTCACACACGATCCTTGCGCACGCGGCCGATGGCTCAGTATCGACCCCCGCAAACGTCACGGTGAGCGGTGCGCTCGCAGCCTCGGACAGTGACGGCGACACCCTGACCTACGCAGTCGTGACCAATCCGGGGCACGGCTCGGTGTCGATCACGAATCCCTCCACAGGGGCATTCAGCTACTATCCCCAACTCGACTACCAGGGCAGCGACAGTTTCACATTCCATGTCACTGACAGCTCGGGCGATGTCTCCAACACGGCCACCGAATCAGTCACGATCGGTAACAACACATCACCGACAGCGTCTAACGGAACCGTGAGCACTACCACCGACACGTCGGCAAGCGGCACGCTTTCGGCCTCCGATACCGACGGTGACACGCTGACTTTTGCAGTGGTCGCCAGCCCGGCTCACGGCTCGGTATCCATCACTGACCCCTCAACTGGCGCCTTCACTTACACGCCGGCTTCCGGCTATGCCGGCAGCGACAGTTTCACATTCAATGCCACCGATTCGGGGGGACTGAGCTCCAATACCGCTACCGTTTCTGTGACCGTGGCTGATACGCCACCTGCAGCGGTCGGGGCAAACTTCTCCACATCGACCAACCAGGCACTCTCGGGCCAGCTGCAAGGCAATGCCAACGATGCCGGCCAGACGCTCACCTTCTCCCAAACCCAAGCCCCTGCCCATGGGGCGGTGGCGGTCAATGCCAACGGGCAATTCAGCTACACGCCCGACACCGGCTATGCCGGGAGCGATAGCTTCACCTTCATAGTCAACGACGGCTACATGAACTCCGCCCCGGCCACCGTATCGATCACCGTCAAAGACACTGCGCCCGTGGCGAGCGATAAGAGCTACTCCACGGATGCCAATACTTCTCTTTCGGGCCAACTCCAGGC
>CAZPJI010000003.1:0-39428 GCA_964586925.1 uncultured Gammaproteobacteria bacterium | reverse complement strand
GCGATAAGAGCTACTCCACGGATGCCAATACTTCTCTTTCGGGCCAACTCCAGGCCAGCGACCCCGACAATGGTCAGACACTGACCTACTCGATCGCCTCCCAGCCCACCCATGGATCGGTGACGGTCAATACCGACGGACAATTCAGCTATACGCCCGACACCGGCTATGCCGGAAGCGATAGCTTCACTTTTATTATCAACGATGGCTACCAGGACTCGGCCCCGGCCACCATATCGATCACCGTCAAAGACACTGCGCCCGTGGCGAGCGATAAGAGCTACTCCACGGATGCCAATACTTCTCTTTCGGGCCAACTCCAGGCTAGCGACTCCGACAATGGCCAGACGCTGACCTACTCGATCGTCTCCCAGCCCCCCCATGGTTCTGTGAATCTCGATGCAAGCTCGGGACGGTTCACTTATGCACCCGCCCACGACTACAGCGGTACGGATAGCTTCACATTCAAGGTCAATGACGGAACGCTCGATTCCAACACAGCCACCGTGACGTTCACCATAGCGGCACCGAAAAGCAGCGGCGGGGGCGGCGCCTTCGGACTGCTGGGGCTCGCGCTCCTGGCCGGACTGGCCCTGTTGATCGCACTTCTGCGGAAAAGCCCGGCACCCGAAATCAGAAGATCACGGCACCGACCCTGACCGACGGTCCCCTGGATACAAGTCAACTCACCGCAGCTCCCGCATGGGGACGGGCATTTCTTATGCAGGGATCAAGGCTAACGTTAGCGCAACTTTCAGTCTCTGAAAATCCGACTGATCATGTGTTACCAGTGTGGGCATAAGACGTTGTGGCATATGTCCGGATTGAATCGTTGCCCATAATCCATAATGGGAACACGTCCTATTCTCGTCACCCTACATTGTTCAACGCGGAGCACGGCATGTGGCGGGGATGGTAGCGGGTTCAAGTGTCGTATGATTTTTCCCCACTGCCTCCATCCCTGACGGGGGTGCCGAATTACCACACAGCCAAGCCATTGGACTGCTTGGGCTACCCTTGACGAGCAGAGGACGTATCGTTAACACCTGCCCTTGCAGCGGCTTGGCAATGTCCACCTTTCTGAAGCGAATATTGATCGCGCCATCGTCAACATTGACCGCCGCCACATAATGACCAATGATCGAACCGGCTGACGGCAGACCGGCAGCTCGATTATCGGACGGGAAGTGGCCGAAGCGATGAAAATACTTGGCCACTTTGGGTTTGACGTAACTCGCCAGGGAAAAGGCTTCTGCAGTTTCAGCCTGGGAGGTGTAGTTCAGATAAAGCGGTATGGCTATGGATGCCAGAATTGCAATGATCGCGATGACGATCATCAACTCTATGAGAGTAAAACCACGGTCGCGGTAATTCATTGGTACCTCCCGACTGACATGGCCAATGTGAAAATCGGCATGTAAAGCATAATGACCAGGTATCCGATCAGCATATAGAACAAGACCCGGGAAAAAAGAATGAATCGATCGCGCGACAACTCCAACCGCGTCTGGGCTTGCGACCATGCGATTCGCCGTTGCCACTCGAGTTCATCGGCAGCCGTTCCCAACTCGACCGCTTGCTCAAGCCCCCAGGAGTCATCGGGGCTTACTTCGCCTTGTCTTTCACGCCCGGGCCAATCAACCAAGTCCGGACCCTCGATGACGGCATCGGCCATGGGAACACCCGCCTGATTCAGAATCGCCGTGTACTCGAGGCGAATCAGGTCCCTGTAACTGGAACCGCTCTTCCCATATAACCAGGGAAGCCGGCTCGTCCCGCGTAAAGACATCAGACCCGCCATGCGGAAACGTATCGACCACATGACCGCAAAAAGCAGGCACATCAACAGAGCAGCCAACAGCAATGGCCCAATCAATCTCCACCCATGGCCGGACATGATCCATTCTGCCGCTCCTCCGGACTGGACATGCATCATCTCGGAAAAAGCCACGAACTTGGGCAACAGGTCAAGGAGATAGAAAGCCACCAGGCCGACCGCGATTGCCAGCAAGAGCAACAGGTAGAGCAGGAAAGTCCTGACCGGACGCCACCAATCCAATGCCATCAGGCGCGCCTCGCCCAGCGATTGCACCAAGCCAGCCTGTACGCTTGCCTTATCGGCGCCCAGCGCATCTGCTGCCTTGGCGAGCTTCCGCGCAGTAGCAGTGCCCCTCCCCGGGCTTTCCGGCTGCCCGCTCTCCAACATGCGCACGGCATCTGCGCCGAGCACCTGTTCGATACGCGAGCGCGCAGTTTGTTCGTCATAGCCCTCGCCCTTCAAGCTCGCAAACTGCCGGGCAACGAACTCCCTGTTTTCCTCGATACGTCGTTTTCTCACTGTTTTCCCTTGCGGCATTCCGGCGGCAAATCATTATCAACCAACGTCGTTCTGTTCGCGGCCAACGGCTCGGGCGCACCTGGCGGAGGAGATGCGTTCCCACACAAGAACAGCACCGAACCATATCCTCGAGCGCCTGCAATGACGGGTCGAAAAGAGAGAAATCCGCTTGGTTTATTGCTGTCGCTCCAGTTGATATAAGTTCGTACCCACTGATCCAGGAAAACAACCTCGGCCGTCATTGATCCATGGGCGCCAAGCTTGAATGACTTGGTGTAAGCGCCTATTCGATTTTCTTTAAGAATTTCGTCGGGCAATGAACTTGGCCATCTGCCATAGAGCGAACGGTAGATGATCAAATCGTAATTCGGTGATGCATTCACAAGAGAAACCGGTTCCGTCATTTCGGCCATCCGGGCCTGGTGAAAACCATAGGTCATGGGAATCGCCAAAACAGCCAGGATAAATGCCCACACTACAACCGTCTCGAGAGCGTCAGGTCCGCGCACTTCCCGCGTTCGTCCGATAGTGACGTTGTAATAATGCTTATTATTGAGCATGGCCTGAACTATAGCGCATAACGCTGATGCGCGCTTCAGTGCAGGCGGGGTGGCTTGTCGAAGTCTCCTTCTACGGATTGTCTCGGCGGTCTCGTATATCGGGGAGTACGCTGCCTGGGAGGCGGAATGGACGGACCCGGTGGCGGATGGCGCCACAAGTCGCCGATGACCGGATCGTCTTCGTCATCCAATTCGATTTCCCAGCTGTAGCGTTTGCGTGGCGGAACAGGATCCAGGCGATACAACGTTAGCGCACACAGTAATCCCATCCCGGCGCCCCAGGCATGCGTGATGTAGGAAATATGCACATTGCCCTGCGGAACGATGGCGACCAATGCCGTTCCGTAAAGAAACGCGACCGCGCACGTGATGGCGGCGGAGGTCCGGTCGCGGCGCAACATGCCGGCCACGATCAGGAATACGATAAAACCCATGACCAGGCCGCTCGCGCCCAGGTGGAATGCCGGCGGCCCGGTAAACCAGACGCCCAGCCCGGAGCCCAGCCAGATCACCGGGATGGTGATGCGGCTGGCACGCGGGTAGCCATAGAGCAAGGCCACGCTCAGGATCAGGACGGGCCCCGTATTGGCCAGCAGGTGCTCCCACGAGGCATGCAGGAGCGGCGCCACCAAAACGCCCACCAAACCGAATGGCACATGCGGCTCGACGCCGAGCACGCTGAAATCCCAACCGCTGATGCTCTCGATCAGCCGGATCCACCATAGTGCGCCAACAAATAAAACGCTGATGGTGAGCGCACGCTGCAGCCGCAGACCAGCTTCATGGCGACGTCGCCGTTCATGCTGCGTCACATTCATACTTGGGTCACCACGTAAATGCCGTCTCACACCCTGCATCTTTCAACACACACGTTTATTCTGACCCCTTATTCACCTCGGGGCAACCGGAATGCGGGCTCTGCGGACTTGGTTTAAACTTCGGCCATGAACAATGAAGTCTCAGCAAAACCCAAACGCGGGCTTTTTTCGACTCTGATCCTGCTTGGCCTGGTGCTTACGGTCACGGTACAACTGGTGACAGGCTTCGCCCTGATGGCACACGTGAACCGCGCGCTTCTTTCGACGCATATTTTCGCGGGCGCACTTGCCATCATTCTTACCGCCGACGAATGGATCTGGCTCCTGGCAACTCGATCAGGACGTTACCGACTCTCCGGCTTTTTTGCCCCAGGCAGCGGTATTGCCGAATGGAGCGAAGCGGCATTCCTTCTGGCAGTCACCGCAACAGTCGTGATCGGCGCCCTCCTCGCCGCTTCCCTGCACGGTGGCCCACGACTGCCTTTCGGTGCACTGCTCACCACACATCGTGCGCTGGCCATAGCCGTCGCCATTCTGTACCTCCTTCACAGTGCCCTGGCCATGCGACGGCGCAGCAGTGGAAAACAAGCTTAGCGGCACACAAGACACGATTTCCCAAGACCATGGCAGCGATTAAGGTAAAAAGAATTTACGAGTCACCGGAGACGCAGGACGGTTGCCGGGTGCTGGTCGACCGGTTGTGGCCGCGCGGGCTGTCGAAGGAGAAGGCGGCCGCCGATCACTGGTTCAAGGATCTGGCGCCCAGCAACGAGCTGCGCCGCTGGTATGGTCACGATCCGGACAAGTGGGATGAGTTTCGCAAGCGTTACCGGGCGGAACTCGATGCCGATCCGTCCGTGCTCGAACCGTTGCTGCAATTGATGGAAACGGAGAAAGTGATCACCTTGCTTTTCTCCAGCCGCAACGAGACGCGTAACAACGCGATTGCGTTGGCTGAATTCCTTCGGAAGCAATAGTTCACATAGTTCTTTATAAGAATCCCACTCCAGCCCCCCTCCTCGCTGCGCGAGCAAGAGGGAAGAGCCTGGTGTAGGAGCGGCGGTCCCCGCCGCGATATGTTGGAAGAATCCCCCCTCCGGCTCCCCCTTCCTCGCTGCGCGAGCAAAGGGGAGGGTTTGACGACTGGATTACTCGCGGCTTGCGCCGCTCGCCCTTCGGGCCATGCGCCACGCTCATGTTGTCTCCGGCCTTCGGCCTCCGGCGCCGGATCAAGTCCTGAATGACGCAACAGGTCGAAGCCTTCTCGGCAAATGGCGGGCATAATCGGCGACAATACGCTCACTTTGAAGATCCGGGCCTCATGAGGGACAAGACTCGCGCCGCCCAGGCAAAACACTGGCTCAACCACACGGCACACGATGTCCGCCGGCCACTCGTTACCGCCATCGCGGGCGGTTCGCTCAATGGCGGCCTGCTTATCGTGCAGGCGATGCTGCTCGCTCACCTGATCGACCGCACGATCTTCAAGCACATGCCGGTGGCTTCACAGCTCGTTCCCTTCGCGGCACTTGCCGGTGTATTTCTATTGCGCACGGTCTGCGTCCATGCAGGCAACCGCGCGGCCGGGCGCGCCGGCCTGACCGTCAAGACCCAGACCCGCGAAGCGCTGGTGGAGCATATCCACGCACTCGGCCCGGCCTGGAGCACGGCCCGCGAACCCGGCGCACTCGCCAATACCGTGGTGGACGGGGTGGAAGCCCTGCATGATTACTACGCGGAGTATCTGCCCCAGGCGAGCCTGTCGGTCATCGTCCCGCTCGCGATCCTGGTGATCGTGTTTCCGGTCGACTGGATCTCGGGGCTGATCCTGGCCGGAACAGCCCCGCTCATTCCGCTGTTCATGGTGCTGCTGGGCAAGGGGGCGGCCGCGCTCAACGAGCGCCAGTGGGCCCGGCTGACGCGTCTCTCGGCACATTTCCTCGAAGTGCTCTCGGGCCTTGGAACGCTCAAGGCCTTCGGTGCGGCACGCGGCGAGATCAAACTGGTCGAGCGCCTGTCGGAGGATTACCGCCGCAGCACTATGAAGGTGCTCAGGGTCGCATTCCTGTCCTCGTTTGCCCTGGAATTCCTGGCCACTGTCAGCATTGCGATGGTGGCCGTGCTGGTCGGCTTCAGGTTGCTGTGGGGCGAAGTCGCCTTCAGCGCGGGACTCGCCGCACTGCTGCTGGCGCCCGAGTTCTACCTGCCCCTGCGCAAGCTCGGAAATGCCTACCACGCCCGCCTGGCCGCCGTTGCGGCTGCGGAAGACATTGCCGAGATTCTCCAGACACCGCCCCCCGAGCTGGGCGGTACACGGAGTTTCCACCCCGACAAAGCCTTCCCGGTGGTGTTCGAACAGGTGGATTTTGCCTATACCGAAGGCCAGCGTGTACTTCACGGCGTCAGCTTCGAAGTCCTGGCCGGTCAGCACGTGGCCCTGGTCGGCCCTTCCGGGGCCGGCAAGAGCACCCTGCTCTACTTGCTCCTCGGATTCGCATGTCCGGGCGCCGGCCAGATTCTCGCTGCCGACGAGCCGCTCGCGGAACTCGATCCCGCCGACTGGCGCCGGAATATCGCGTGGGTGCCACAGCGTGCACACCTGTTCCCCGGCAGTGTCGCGGACAACATCGCCCTGGGCAGCGAAACCGCCAGCCGGGCAGCCATCGTTGCCGCCGCTGAAAAAGCCCAGGCCGATACTTTTATTTCCAGGCTGCCGAACGGTTACGACACGCTACTCGGAGAGAACGGCGCCGGGCTCTCGGGCGGCGAAATCCAGCGCATCGCCCTGGCCCGCGCGTTCCTGCGCGATGCGCCGCTCGTCATCCTGGACGAGCCCACGGCCAGCCTGGATCTCGCCAGCGAAGCCGCCGTGAACACGGCCATCGAGACGCTGGCCCGTGGACGCACGATGATCACTGTCGCCCACCGCCTGCACACGGTCCGCAAAGCGGACCGCATCGTGATGCTGGATGCCGGTCGCATCGTCGCCGAAGGCACGCATGAGTATCTCGCGGGCACAGAAGGGCCTTACCGGCAACTGCTGGACGCCTCATTGCCGTCGGCCCTGGAGGTGCCGGCATGAAGACGCTGCTCCGGCTTCTCAAACTCGGGCGCGAAGCACGCTGGCCGTTCGCGCTGGGCGCCCTGCTGGCTTTCATCGTCGTGCTGGCCAACGTGGCCCTGCTCGGGCTTGCCGGCTGGTTCATCGCGGCCATGGCGGCGGCAGGCCTCGCCGCAACCGCCATCAACTATTTCACGCCGGCGGCGGGCATTCGCGGCTTTGCAATCCTGCGCACCGCCGGGCGCTACGCCGAGCGCATCGTCAACCACGACGCCACCCTCCGCCTGCTGAGCCGCCTGCGGGTCTGGGTCTACCGGCGCATCGAACCATTGGCGCCCGCCGTCCTCGCCCGCTATCGCAGCGGCGATGTGCTGAGCCGCCTGGTCGCCGACGTGGATACGCTCGACAACGCCTGGCTGCGCGTCTTCTCGCCCGCTCTGGTCGCACTTGCAGCAGCGGTCTCCATGATCGTTTTCCTGTTGTTCTTTTCGGTCCCCGTCGCCTTTATCGACCTCATCTTGCTGACCGTGGTCGGCGTTCTATTTCCGTTCATCGTGCAACGACTCGCACGCCGGCCGGCGGAGCAGGCCGCGGCGCTTGCCGGAGAGATCAAGGCCGAGCTTCTGGATGATTTTGCCGGGCTCGCCGAACTGCAGGTGCTCGGCGCCGATGTGCCACGCCGAGAGGCCAGCGCCCGCCGCAACCGGTCCCTGGCCCGCGAACAGGATCGCGGCCTCGCGCTCGACGCGCTGGCCATGGGCGGCATCGTGCTCGCAACCGGGGCCGCCATTTGCCTGACCTGGTTGAGTGTCGCGCCCGCTGCTGCAAGCGGAAAAATGGATCCGCTCTACTTGCCGTTGCTGGTGTTTTTCGTGCTCGCCAGCCTGGAAGCGGTGCAAGGACTGCCCGGTGCCTTCCGTGCCCTCGGCGACACGCTGGCCGCAGCACGCCGGGTGTTTGAAATTGCCGACGAACCCGTGATGGTCCGGGAAGCCGGCCATCCCATCGGCAGCGTCAGCGCCTGCGATATTGCTGTCGAATCCGTGCGTCTGCGCTATGGACCTGAACTCGGCTGGGCGCTGGATGGGGTTAGTTTCGAACTGCCTGCCGGTGGTGCCGTTGCCATCGTCGGACCGTCCGGGGCGGGCAAAAGCTCGCTGGCCCAACTGCTGCTGCGGTTCCGGGATCCCGATGAAGGAGCGGTTCGCCTCGGCGGCAAGCCACTCGATCAATACGCGTTCGAGGCGCTGCGCTCGCAGTTCGCCTGGGCCGCGCAGTCCACCCGTCTGTTCAGCACCACCTTGCGGGAAAACCTGCGTCTCGCCCGCCCCGACGCCAGCGACCAAGCCCTGTGGGCAGCACTGGAAACCGTCGGCCTCGCCGCCGAGGTAAAAATGCTCGAGCACGGGCTGGACAGTTTCGTCGGCGCCGGAGGCATGATGCTCTCGGCGGGTCAGGCCCGGCGCCTGATGCTCGCCCGTGCCTGGCTCAGCCCGGCCCCGATCCTGCTTCTGGACGAACCCACCGAAGGACTCGATGCGGCCAATGAACGTGCCATCATCAACACCCTGGCCGAACGACGAGGCAGCCGCAGCCTGCTGCTGATCACGCATCGGATCGCCGGGCTTGAGAAAATGGATGAAATTATCATCCTTGATCGCGGTCGCATAATAGAACAAGGACGCCATGCCGAACTCCTGGCCCATGAAGGCGGTTTTTACCGCCGCATGGCGGACTATATTATTTCCTGAGTTCTTGACTGAGATTAATTACCACCTAAATTAAAGCCCTACAATGCCAGCAGGCATATTTGTGGAGCGGTATCCGTGGAACCCAGTCAGTTGGCCGTGGATCTTTCGAGGTGGCAGTTCGCAGCCACCGCGCTTTATCACTTCCTGTTCGTCCCACTCACGCTCGGTCTCTCGATCATGCTGGCCGCGATGGAGACCGTGTATGTGGTGACCCGCCGGGAAATCTTCAAGGACATGACGAAGTTCTGGGGAAAGCTGTTCCTCATCAACTTCGTGCTTGGAGTCGCAACCGGCCTGACGATGGAATTCCAGTTCGGCACGAACTGGTCGTTCTATTCTCACTTCGTGGGCGATATCTTCGGTGCGCCGTTGGCGATCGAGGGCCTGATGGCGTTTTTCCTCGAATCGACCTTCGTCGGCCTGATGGCCTTCGGGTGGGAACGCCTCTCACGGGGCAAGCACCTGTTCGTGACTTACATGGTCGCACTCGGCTCCAACCTGTCAGCGCTGTGGATCTTGATTGCAAACGGCTTCATGCAAGCCCCGACGGGCGGCCACTTCGACCCGCTTACCCAGCGGATGCAGCTGTCCAACTTCGGAAACCTGATCTTCAGCCCTGATGCCCAGGCCAAGTTCGTGCACACGACGGCCGCCGGCTTCGTCCTTGCAGCCGTATTCGTCTGCGCGGTTAGCGCCTGGTACCTGCTGCGTAACCGTCACGTGGAGCTGGCTCGCCGTTCCTTCCGCATGGCCGCAATCTTCGGGCTCTTCGCCTCGCTTGCGACGATCACGCTGGGTGACGCGCTGGGCTTTGCCGATGTCGGCGTGCAGCCGCCCAAGATCGCCGCCATGGAAGCCATGTGGCAAACGGAAAAGGCCCCGGCACCACTCAAGGCGATTGCCATCCCGGACAGCAGCCAGCAAAAGAACCTGTGGTCGCTCGACATACCGTGGATCGGTGGCATGATGCTCACACACTCGACGAACAAGGCCGTACCCGGCATCCTGGAGCTGGAAAAGGAAGCCAAAGGCAAGATCAGGAACGGCATCCCGGCCCTGCTCGCACTCAAGCAGTTGCAGAAGACGCCGAACGACGCTCAGGCCATGAGCACCTTCCGCTCGCACGAGAAAGACCTCGGCTATGCGTTCCTGCTGCAACGCTATGCGCCGGACGTCACCAAAGCGACGCCCGCGCAGATCAACAAGGCCGCCAGGGACACCATTCCTCCGGTCGGAATTACCTACTGGGCATTCCACCTGATGGTGTACTTCGGTTTTGCCATGCTGGCCTTTTTCGTACTGGCCACCATGTTCTCGCTCAAGCGCAGTGAGTTCCGCCGGCGCTGGTTCCTGCACCTGTCCGTATGGGCCCTGCTCCTGCCCTATCTCAGCGTCGAGCTGGGCTGGCTCACGGCCGAGATGGGCCGGCAGCCGTGGACGGTCTACGGTGTGCTGCCGACCTGGCTGTCCGCCTCGACGCACAGCGTCGGCTACATGATCTTCTCGCTGGCGGGCTTTATCACCCTCTACTCGATTTTCATCGTGATCGAGGTGTTCCTGATGCGCCGCGCCATCATTCAGGGCCCGACGCCCAAGTCGGGGGATGACGACGCACAGGCGGCACCCGTGCTGGTACCCGAAGGAGGCAGAGCATGACTGGTTCGGAAATACTGCGTTATATCGGCTGGTTTCTGCTGGCCGTCCTCGCGCTGGCTGGCGCGGCCATCCTGAGTTACTGGGCACCCTGGTATTTCGCCTGGGTCGTCGGTACCGCGATGATCATATTGATCGCCGCCTTCGCCGGCTATCTGTATGACCGCCAAGCCGGTGAACACGGCGAACAAGGCGAAAATCCGCAAACCGGATCGGGAGTATAGCCATGGAAGCTTATGTCGTATTGAAAGTCATCTGGTGGCTGCTGCTCGGCGTCCTGCTCATGGGCATCGGGATCATGGTCGGCCAGGACATGGGCATCGGCACGTCGCTGCGCTACCTGGGCCGCACCGACAACGAACGCCGCGCCATCCTCAACATGATCGGACCGCACTGGGACGGCAATCAGGTCTGGTTCATCCTCGGGGGCGGTGCGATCTTCGCGGCCTTCCCGACGGTGTACGCCACGCTGTTCTCTGGCCTCTACATCGTGATGCTGCTGCTGCTGTGGGCAATGATCGTGCGACCGCTCGGCTTCGAGTACCGCAGCAAGCTGGAATCGACCACGTGGCGTAACCGCTGGGACTGGGCGCTGTTCATCAGTGGCTTCGTGCCCATGCTGGTCTTCGGCACTGCTGTAGGCAACGCGTTTCGCGGCTTTCCGTTCCAGTTCAATGACATCATGCAATCGTTCTATCCGCACGGGTTCGGGTTCATCACCCTGTTCAATCCGTTCTCGGTGCTTATCTGCGGACTGATGGCCGTAGCCCTCTCGTTGTTCCAGGCCGGCGCCATGGTGTCGCTGCGCAGTGAAGGCGGCATTCTGGAACGCGCCAAACGGCAGATGAAGTGGAGCGGCATTGCGGCGATTGCCATTTTCACCGTCGGCGGCATCTGGCTCAGCCAATTGAACGGCTATGCCCCGGGTGCGGGAACCAATCCCGGCATGCCCGCCAACCCGCTCGCGAGCACGGCGGTCATGGCACACGGCGCGTGGCTGCATAACTACTTCGCCTACCCGGTGCTGTTCATCGTGCCGATCCTGCTCTATGTGGGACTGATCGGCGGACTCTGGTTCTCCCGCCGCAACCAGCCTATAGCGGCGTGGTGGTCGGGCGCCCTCGCCTGGATCGCCACCCTCGGCACTACCGGGGCCGCCATGTTCCCGATGATCGCCCCGTCCTATGCCAACGTCAATCAAAGCCTGACAGTGTGGAACGCAAGCTCCTCGATGGATACGTTGAGCTGGATGGTCGGCTGCGCCCTGGTGTTCGTGCCGCTGATCTTCTTCTACACGAGCTGGGCGTTCCGCGTGATGCGCGGCAAAGTCGGCCCGGCTGACGTGGAAAGAGCGGACCGGGAAGGCAACGAAAGCTATTGAGGAAGCTCTACTGATATTCGGCAACCCTCTCCTATGCTTACGCAGCGCAGGAGGGGGGAGTCGAACAATAATCGCGAGCTAACTCTCGCCTATAAAAATCCCCTCTCCCTTGCAGGGAGAGGGTTGGGGTGAGGGTGAAGAATTTATTTGCCGCCATGCGGCACAGCCCCTCATCCCGGCCTTCTCCCCTCAGGGGAAAGGAGTAAAACACGCTCGTCTACTCGGCTCCTCTCACCTGAATTTGGGAGGATGCGCTGTGCTCTTCGGGCTTTTCAAGTAAGGGTTGCAGCCCCTTCCAGACATTGTCCAGCACCCGCGGCTCGCCCGCGGCCTTGGGATGCAAGCCACCCGACTGCATCAACTGGGGATGCGTTGCAACGCCGGCCAGGATCTCCGGCACCAAGGGCACCCCCGTTTTTTGGGCCACCTGCTTGAACACCGCTGCGAAGCGCTGGGTGTAGACGGGACCGTAATTGGGCGGCATACGCACCCCAACCAGCAACACCTTTGCACCTGATTCACGCGCGAGCTTGACCATCCGAGTCAGGTTGGCCTGCATCTGTTCCAGGGGCAAGCCCTGCAGGCCATCGTTACCGCCCAGGGCTATGATGACGATGGCGGGGCAATTGCGTTTCAGGTCATCCGGCAAACGTGCCAGTCCACCCGAAGTGGTATCGCCGGGGATACTCGCATTGATTACCCGGTATCGGTAACCCTGCTTCACCAACCGCTGATCGAGCAGGTGCACCCAACCCTTGTCCATTGGTATCTTGTAAGCTGCACTGAGACTGTCGCCCACGACCAACAGAACCGGCACCGGACTCTTCGAAATGCCCAGTGCCGCATTTGAAAGGAGAACGCCTGCCATGGCGAGCACCGCGAACCCTGCCGAAATCGAGCGCAACAATTGCCTGCTCTCCTGTAGTGCCTTGAGGAAAGAGGTTAGCAGCCCCGAGGGGCCCTTGCCCATCCTCGACGGCATCGATTTGACCATTGCACAAGGCGAGACGGTCGCGATCATCGGTCCGTCGGGCTCGGGCAAGACCACCCTGCTCGCTCTTTTGGCCGGACTCGACGAACCGTCACAAGGCAGTGTTGAAATGTTCGGGCAATCGCTGACGCAGCTGGATGAAGACGCCCGTGCAGGGCTGCGAGCAGGACGCGTGGGCTTCGTTTTCCAGGATTTCAACCTGTTGCCCCGCCTCACGGCTGAGGAAAACATCAGAATCGGCGCCGAACTCGGCGGCGTCGAGGACGCCGCGCAAAGAACGCGTGAAGCCCTCGAAGCCGTGGGCCTGAACAAGCGGGCGCGGCACTTCCCATCGACACTGTCCGGCGGCGAACAACAACGAGTTGCCATAGCCCGGGCCTTTGCGCCGGGCCCCGAACTGCTCTTTGCCGACGAACCCACAGGGAACCTGGACACGCTCAATGGCGAACGTATCATCGAATTGCTGTTCCGCTTGCATGCGGAACATCACACGACCCTGGTACTCGCCACCCATGACGAACGCCTGGCCAAACGCTGTTCACGCCAACTGGTGCTCAAAGACGGCCGCCTGGATATCGGGTGATGCAACCACAGAGGCCACAGAGCAGCGCAGAGATGGAAATGAATCAGTTGACGGACAAAATCATTGCATCCGCAATAGAGGTACACCGTGAGTTGGAGATACGTGAATTCGAGACAAAACGTCAGAAGGCCTTCCCCGTTGTTTACAAAGGTGTGCGTATAGATTGCGGATACCGGATTGATCTGTTGGTTGAGAAAAAGATTATTGTTGAAACCAAGGCAGTACAATCGCTCGCAGCCATTCATGAGGCCCAACTTCTGTCCTATCTCAAACTTTCAGGGATCCGGCTCGGATTGCTTATCAACTTCAATGTAAAACTGCTCAAAAGTGGGCTTCGCAGGTTGGCCAATGGGTATCCCGAGTAATCTCCGTTTTCTCTGTGCACTCTGTGGTGACACATCCGGGAAGATCAGTGCGCGCTAAGCTACCGTTCTCAAAGTGGTTGTGGTTTCGCCGGGGGTTACGGCGGGAACTGCGGCTCGCTCTCATCACCCTGGTGCTGGCGGCGACCGTCACCGGCGGACTGGCGTTTTTCTCGGCTCAACTCGAGCGCACGGTCGTGGTCGCCGCGGACGGTGCGCTGGGCGCCGACCTGGTGGTCCAGGATCATGACCCATTGCCCGCGAGCATCGCGACGCAAGCCCGGCAGTCGGGACTGACACTAACCCGGGAAACGAGTTTTCCCTCGGTCGCAGTCGCCGGCGACAAACTCAAACTTGCCAGCGTGCGGGCGCTAGATACTCCGTACCCGCTGCGCGGAACGATTCAATTGCGCAGGACGGATGGCGGCCCGGCGATCACCGTCAAAGGAGTGCCCAAGCCGGGTAACGTCTGGACCAGCCCGACACTGGCGGCGGCCCTGGACCTGCATATCGGCGACACGCTGTCTCTGGGACAAAGCCATTTCCGGATCAGTGCCCTGATCCTGCGCGCCCCCGGCGCCGGCATCGACCTGGCCGGCATCGCACCCTTGCTGATCATGAATCGCGCTGACCTGCCGGCTACCGGCCTGGCGGGAAACCAGAGCCGCATCCAACATAAACTGCTCTTGTCCGGATCGCCCGAGGGTCTCCTGCGTTTCCGCGCGCGGATCAAACCCGGTTTGCCGGCAACCGCGGAAATACGTGACATCAACGATATCAATCCGGGCTTGCGGATGCCGCTCACCACCACCCTGGACTTTCTGCGCCTGGCCGTGCTGGCCACACTGTTGATTGCCGCGGCCGCCCTGATCCAATGCGCCCGTTATTACCGCGTGCGCCAGCAACGCAGCGTCGCCATTCTCAAGACGCTTGGCGCATCGCGGGGATGGATCCGCAAGCTCTATACCCTGGAAGCGCTTTATCTCGCCGTGGCCGCCAGTGTTGCCGGCACCGTGCTGGGCTGGTGTTTATCGCTTCTCTTTGCGGCTCTGGCACGCCACTGGTTCGGACTCAGCCTGAGTCCCGCCTCACCTGTCGCCCTGCTCTATGCACCCGCTGCGGTTTCCTTGTTTGCCGCGGGCCTGTGGCTGGTGCCGATACTCGGACTGACCGGCACCCGTCCCATCCGGTTGCTGCGCGAAGGTCTGACCGGCATGCGGAGCACCCTGCTGCCCTTCGCCGCCGCCCTGGTCACGCTGCTGTGCCTCCTGCTTTCATTCGGCACGCATCGTTTCGGACTGACCGCCTGGACATTGGCAGCCGGCATCGGGCTGGCGGCCCTGGTTGCCGGCACCGGATATGCGCTGCTGCGCCTTCTCGGCGCGCCGACGATCAGCCTGCGGTCATCCGTGCGCTACGGCCTCGGCAACCTCGCCCGCAACCGCGGCCGCAGCCTCGGCGAGCTGATTGCCTTCGGCCTGGTCATTTGCGTGATCCTCCTGCTCACAGGTGTGCGCCATGACCTGCTTGCGACCTGGCGGGCGCATCTGCCCGCCAACGCGCCCGATCACTTCATCGTCAACGTCCAGTCACAGGAAAAACAGGCCGTCAGCGACTTCCTGGCCAGTAAAACCGGACACACGCCAAGCCTGTTTGCCATGGTCAGAGCCCGGCTGACGGCCATCAATGGAACCCCTGTATCGAAATGGGCGACGCGCATCGAGGGCGGACGCGGACAGCGCCTGCTGGATCGTGAACAAACACTCAGCATGCGTGCGCACCTGGCCAACGGCAACGCGCTCGTAGCCGGGCACTGGTGGCAGCCAGCGGATGCCGGACGCGACCTGGTATCGGTTGACGACGATTGGGCGAAAAGCGTACATGTCGAACTGGGCGACACGCTGACATTCAACCTGGCGGGGCGCACACTGAAACTGAAAGTGGCCAGCCTACGCACGGTCAAATGGCAAAGTTTCCAGCCCAATTTCTTCTTGGTCACACCCCCCGATACGCTTGCGGGCTACCCCACCACATGGATCACCGCTATTCACCTGGGCGAGAGCGATCGAATCGCACTGGATCTGCTCCGGCAATTCCCCAATCTCACCGTGATCAACGTCGGCGTCATCATCGGCGCAGTCGAAGACCTGCTGCGCCATGCAACGCTCGCGCTCGCCACCGTATTCGCACTTTCCCTGCTGGCTGCCGCGCTCGTGCTGCTCGCGGCATTGCAGGCAGTGCGCGACGAACGTTTGCGGGAAATTGCCCTGCTGCGCGTATTGGGCGCGCGCCGTCGGCAATTGCTAGGTGCACTCGCGACGGAATTCATCACCTTGGGCGCGGTGGCCGGCAGCACGGCCGGCCTGATTGCGGCCGGTACCGGTTATGCCCTCGGCCGCTGGGTGCTGGATCTCGATGTCCGATTCGATGCCTGGCTGCTGCTGGCGGGCGCACTGGCCGGCACCCTGGGTATCGGCCTGGTCGGCCTCGTCGCCACCCGCGGCTTGACCCGGGTTGCACCGAGCCACGCGCTCAGACGCAGCCATTAATGCAAATTATCCGGAATATCGCCTGGGTTAATTCAGCCCAGCTGGCATAAGGCTATTCGAGCGCTCTTGATTTGCTGGAAAAGGCATCGTTGTCCGACGCGTTGCACCCCGAGCTATCATTGTTGCTGCTGGAACCAATGAACTTGTTGTAAATCGCATATTGGACACCTGGCTAAACACTCAGGGCATGTAAGGATTCAAGTCCTTATGCGACTGTTATATAGCTAACCCATACGGTGGATCCATGCACACAGAAGCACCAAACTCCTCACCAGGCCGTGTGTGTCCGGCTTGCTATGCCTATCCCGCTAGCGCGTTGCAAGCTCCCGCGATCCTGGAGGTCGATACGCTTTATGTTGCCGGCGGTCTGTACGGGAACCTGGAAGCGCTCGATACTCTTGAAGCGCTGGCACGGAATGACATCAGGGACGGGCAGAAGGTCTCAATCGTTTTCAATGGAGATTTCCATTGGTTCGATGCAGACGTCGACTGGTTCATGACGGTGCATGAGCGGACGCAGCAATGGATCACTCTGGCAGGAAACGTGGAATTGGAGCTGGCTGATCGAAACACCGGCGCAGGATGCGGATGCGCCTATCCACCCCATGTGTCCGACAGAGTCGTTCATCGCTCGAATGCCATCATGCAGCGATTGCAAGGTACGGTCGGGCCGGTGGGCAGGACATCTCTCGAACGGCTTCCGCGACTTCTGGCCGCGCAGGTCGGCACTGCGCGTGTTCTGATAGTTCACGGCGATACCCGAAACATTTCCGGTTGGCGTTTTGCCGCCGAGCACCTGCCGCCCGCCGATTCCCCATTGCGCGAGCGCTTAGGCATGACTACGGCCATCACAGACTTGGTTTCATTGCAGGAAGACTTCAAAGCCAGTGACGCCGACGTAATCGCATGCTCACATACCTGCCTGCCGGCTTATTGCCGCCTGATGACCGGCAGCAGCGAACGTATCCTCGCCAATAACGGCGCGGCAGGCATGCCCAACTTTGACGGCATGGTTTGCGGCCTGGCGACCCGGATTTCAAGAACAGATACCCCGCCCCCGTCTGCACTGTTCGGCTTTACAACCGGGACGGTGCGATGCGATGCGGTAAAACTGGAATACGATCAGCCACGCTGGATGAAACGATTCCTGGGTACCTGGCCTGAAGGTTCAACCGCGCACTCCTCCTACTTGACACGGCTTAACGGCAACGTCGGCTACGCGCCGTGCGAGGCTTTGCGTGATTTTCGCTCAGCGAGCACTGACACATGAACACAGACACAAGCACCGACTCCTCCTCTACCCTTCACCCGATGGATGCCGGCGGCTGGCGCCCCATACACACCACAATATTGCTCGCGCTGGGCCTAGGCTGGATGCTCGATGCGTTCGAAGTCACGTTAATCGGGAATGTACTTCCAATACTGCGCCACATATGGTCACTAAGCACCCTGCAAAGCACGCTGGCGATCTCACTATGGCTGGCGGGAATACTTGTTGGCGCATTGTTGTTCGGCTGGGCAGCGGATCGCTATGGTCGCCGACGTCTGTTCATGCTGACGCTGCTCCTTTATTCGACCGCCACCTTTGCGGCAGCTTTCTCGGTAAATTTCTCGATGTTCCTCGTTCTGCGCGTCGTCGCTGCTGTCGGAGTAGGCGCCGAATATTCCGCCGTTAATGCCGCCATAGCCGAATTGATGCCATCACGCTGGCGAGGACGCGCCGCCGCATTAGTCATGTCTTTCTGGCCGCTTGGGGCCCTTTTCGGCGGAGCACTGACCCTGGGCTTACTCGTCATCATCCCCCCGGAGATGGCATGGCGATTCGCATTCGGAGTCGGCGGATTTATTGCCTTGTTCGTACTCTGGATACGGCGGGTTTTGCCTGAGTCGCCCCGTTGGCTCCTGGCGCAAGGACATCACCGGGAGGCCGAGATGGCTTACGCACAAATTGCCGGCCAACCGGCAGCAACCTCATGGATCCGGGAGGCACGTGTTTACCATGGAGTAAGGCGCTGGTTCAGCGAACTGGGGGTCGTATGCAGAAATTATCCTGCCCGGCTTGCCCTGGGCGCGGCGCTCGATTTCTCCGAGGCAGGTGGCTATTACGGCCTGTTTGCACTGATACCTCTCGCCGTCATCCCTGCACTGAACCTGTCTTTCGCGGGCACCCCGGTGTTCTACATCGTGGGCAGTGTCGGCGCGCTGATCGGCGCCCTCGTTGCAGCCTGGTTAATCGAATGCAGGGGACGCAAAGTCACGGTAACCGGGTTCTATATAGCCTCGGCGCTGATCATAGGCCTGATGTCTTTTACCCTTGGTCTGGGTTCCATGCTCACTCTCCTGATTTTTGTGTTGGCCAGCGCTGCAACGACCGGCAGCTGGGTAGCGGCCTACCCACTCTTCTCCGAAATCTTCCCAACCAGAAGCCGGGCCAGCGGGATCGGTGCTTCCGTTGCCATTGGCCGTATTGCCGCGGGACTCTCACCTCCACTGCTGGTATTCATTGCGGGACGTTATTCGGCCGGCGATGCCCTGCTAGTTGCTGCCTCGTTTTACTTGATAGGCATAGCGGCCATGATGCCCTGGATATCTTTGGGGCCTGAATCCAGAGGCGTCACGCTGGAAAGCCTGGCAGGCCCCGAGTGATCTAACGTTTTCTGCCGAGTCATACGAGGCGCTGAAATAACATTCCGCGGCTTGTTGTAGCATGGCTTTTTGCAGTGGCAGACCTCGCGTGCTCTCTATCCCCTGGCTCCTGATCGACTTCGACAGCACTTTCGTTACGGTGGAATCGCTGGAATTGCTGGCCGGGATTTCCCTGCGCTCCGGATTCGGTGCCGAGGAACGTGCAGACAGGATTGAAAAAGTACGGGACCTCACTCGCCGTGCCATGGCGGGACACCTCTCTTTCCCTGAAGCGCTGGCACAGCGTTTAGCGCTTCTCGAACTGCGGTTCGAACAAGTGCCGGAACTGGTGAGTGCCCTCAAGAGCCGGGTATCGCCGTCTTTCCAGCGCCACGAAGATTTCATCCGCGAACACGCCGAGCGAATTTACATCATCAGTGCGGGTTTTCATGAATACATCGAGTCCGTCGTACAAGACTATGGCATCGCCCCGGAGCATGTGCTCGCCAACCGGTTTGTCACTATGCCGGACGGGGCCCTCGGTTTCGACCCTGAGTGCCCCCTGGCGCAGGATGGCGGCAAGGTGGTGGCCGTGCGCGATCTGGGCCTCGAAGGCACGGCTATTGCGGTTGGAGACGGCATCAGCGATCTGGAACTGCAACTTGCCGGTGTGTGTGACGTGTTTTTTGCGTACACTGAAACCGTCAATCGTCTGGAAGTTTCGTCTCGGGCCTCACATCAGGCCGCGAGCTTCGACGCCGTTGTCGAGTTTATAAGGAATAGGGAGATCGAGCAGTGAAAAAGGCCTTGTTGCTGGAAGGCATCCACCCGGTAGCGCGCAACGAGCTGGAAGCCGCGGGATACGAGGTTGAGCTGTTGTCTTACAGCCCTGCCCCTGGCGAATTGATCGAGCGCATGCCGGAGGTCGAAATCATCGGCATTCGCTCCAAGACCCATATCACCCCCGAATTGCTCGAGCGGGCCCCCGACCTCGGGGCTATCGGGGCCTTTTGCATCGGCACCAATCAAATCGACCTGCCGGCCTGCACCCGGCATGGGGTAGGCGTTTTCAACGCCCCCTTCAGCAATACCCGCTCGGTCGCCGAGCTGGCACTGGCGGAAATCACCTTGCTTCTGCGCAATCTGCCGGACAAGATGCGTGCCCTGCATGATGGCCGTTGGCTCAAGTCCGCCTCCCAAAGCCACGAGGTACGAGGAAAGTCCCTGGGTATCATCGGTTACGGCAAGATCGGCATGCAACTTTCGGTGCTGGCCGAGGCGCTGGGAATGCAGGTTTACTATTACGATCGGGAACACAAGCTCGCCCTCGGCAATGCCATTTCCATGAGCTCGCTGGAGGCCCTGCTGAAACGCTGCGATGTCATCAGCCTGCACGTCGACGGCCGGCCTGATAACCGAAACATGATCGATGCACGCGCTCTTTCGCATATGAAAGAGGGCAGCATTCTATTGAACCTGAGCCGTGGACATGTCGTGGATATCGACGCCCTGGCCCAGGCCCTGGATGACGGCCGGCTACTGGGTGCCGCACTCGACGTCTATCCCGAAGAACCGGCCGCGAAAGATGCTCCCTTTTCCAGTGTCATGACCGGAAAAAAGAACGTGATCCTGACACCTCACATTGGCGGCAGCACCGAGGAAGCCCAGCTCGATATCGCCGAATACGTCAGCGGGCGTCTGGTCGCTTACTCAGGTCAGGGCATATCGACCGGCAGCGTGAACCTCCCGGAACTCGCGCCCGCACACGGTACCGGCGAGAATCGGCTGGCGCATTTGCATGAAAACGTGCCCGGCATGCTGGCCGCCATCAACAGCGTTCTCGCGGAATGCAACCTGAACGTCACGGCACAGCACCTCGCCACGCTGGAATCGGTGGGTTACGTCTTGACCGATGTCGAAGGCGAATTGGACGAGGCCACGCTCGACAAGCTTGCCCATTTGCCGCACACGCTGAAAAGCCACCAGCTGGCCCTGTAGCAAAAACTGCATGCCGAACAGTCGACCGGAAGGAGTCATGTAGCCCACGGGCATCAGCAGCCGATCGACCACACGGTCTACCGGAAATTCATCCACTCCGTGCGCAGGTACGAAAATTAGCGTGAGGCGGATGCAGGCAGCACCGCTACGCGATGCACCCCTCATCCCAACCTTCTCCCCTACAGGGGAGAAGGAGTTAAAGGAATCATCGCCCGAAGGCGAAGCATAAGCAATTCCGTAAGCGGGGCTTTAAAACCAGCCGAGGATCGTATCGCGCAGCTTTGCCCAGAAACCGCCTTCGGCGACTTTTGCCTGGGCAACCACCGGGGTTTCGGCAATCAGCTTTCCTTCGGGATTGGTCACGGTCACCTTGCCCAGAGCCTGTCCGGCCTTGATCGGCGCCGGAGCCTTGCTCTTGATCTGGGTATTGATCTTCAGCTCGCTGAAATGGCCACGAGCCGCAGTAACGTAGAAGGGTTCCGCCGGCCCCACGGACACATATTTTTGTGCGCCTTTCCACACCCGCACCTTGCCAAGGACTTTGCCGCCGGCATAAAGCTTATGAGTCACGAAGAAACGGAAACCGTAATCGAGCAGGGATTCCGACACCTGCGCCAGGTGACGGTAGTTGGCCATATCGGCACTGCTCTTCTTGGAAACCTGTGAGACCCCCATGACCACCGCGATCATACGCTGGTCGCCCTGTTTCGCCGAAGCGGCAAGACAGTAGCCGGCATGCTCCGTATAGCCCGTCTTCAACCCATCGGAACTGGGGTTAAGCCACAACAACTTGTTCCAGTTGTATTGATGGATCTTGTTCCAGGTGAACTCTTTTTCGGAGAAGTAATGGTAGTACTGCGGAAATTCACGAATAATCGCGCGCGACAGTTTCGCCAGGTCACGGGCCGAAGTCCGGTCCCGGTTATCCAGGCCCGTCGGATCGTAATAATGGGTATCGGTCAGCCCAAGCGCCTTGGCATCGGCATTCATCATATTGACGAAACCGGCCTCTGTGCCGGCAACACCTTCCGCCAGCGTCATGGCGGCATCGTTGCCCGAGGGAATCAACATGCCCTGTAACAGTTCCTTGACGCTAACCCGGCTGCCCGGCTTGAGGAACATGCGCGAACCGATCTGTTTCCAGGCTTTTTTGCTCACGCCCAGTTTGGTATCCAGAGTGAGCTGCCCCGAGGCAAGGTCCTGGAATACCACATAGGCGGTCATCAGCTTGGTCGTGCTGGCCGGTGCGCGTGGGGTTGTATCGTTTTTAGCGGCCAGAATACGGCCGGTCTGAAAGTCCATCAGAACATAAGAGGCTGCGTCCACGGGCGGTGCAGCAGGCACCGGGACGGCAGCCAAGGCGCTCGAACTCGCGAGCAGAGCAGCAAAAAACAGTGTAAAACGCGGCATTTACCGATTCCAGTCCTCCAGATAAGGCTATTGTACCGATCGCGGGGATGCATGCGCTATGCTGGAGCTTTACCGCAAGGGAACTCATGCCGTGGCGCAATACCCATAACCGATGGGGACACATGGCCCAGTTGCTGCACTGGAGCGTGGCCGGCCTGATTTTCGCGCTGATGGCGCTGGGTTGGATCGCCGAATTGACGCCTCTGTCACCGGGGAAGCTGACTCTGTTCTACTGGCACAAGTCATTGGGCATGCTGGTGCTGGCCCTGGTGCTGGTGAGATTGGGTTGGCGGGCCGGCAACCCCGCCCCGCCCTTGCCGGCAGGCCTGCCGCGCTGGGAACCGATCATGGCCCATGCTACCCATGCGTTCCTCTATCTGCTGATCATTCTGATGCCGGTCAGCGGCTGGTTGATCAACTCGGCTTCCGGCATCCCGTTCAAGATTTTCTGGGTCCTGCCGCTGCCCGCGATTTCCCCGGTCTCCACTCAGCTCGAACATATTTTCGAGTCGTTCCATCTCGTTCTCTTCTGGGTGCTTGCGGCCGTGCTGCTCGGGCATATCGGCGCCGCCCTGCGGCATCATTTCCTGTTGCACAATTCCATTTTGCGGCGCATGCTGCCTTTCGTATCGAATGAGAGAGAGGATGCATGACCTATATACGCTTACTGCCTGCGTTACTTTTCCTGCTTGCGTCTCCTGCTCTTGCAAGCGGAAGCAACTGGCATTCGATTGACGGCTCCAGTTCGATTGCCTGGGTCGCCAACTGGCAAGGGAATCCGGTAAAAGGCAGATTCGGGAAATTCACGATCAAGGCCGGCGGACTGGACCCGTCCAAACCAGTGGGTGCCGACTTGTCCATGACGCTCGATACGAACAGCGTCACCTCGCAAAGCCCTGACATCACCCAGGCCTTGCAGGGCGCCGAATGGTTTGATATCAACAAACATCCTCAAGCACGCTACACCGGCCAAATCGCCCCAAAAAACGGTGACCTTGAGGTCAAAGGCAAGCTGCACTTGAAAGGCCACGAGCAAACGTTGAATTTCCCTCTTACGATGGCACAGCAAGACGGCCACATAATCCTCAAGGGACACTTCACGTTGCAGCGGAATGATTTCGGCATCGGAAGCGGCCAATGGAGCAGCGGAAAAACGATTGCGCTCAAGGTCGAAGTGAAGTTTTCGATCACCCTGACAAAGGACCATGCGGGCCAACCGTAACCGGGCCGCCGGACTCGCACTGCTCAATGCCGGCTTGATTGCAGGGTTGGGCCTGCTCGGCGCCTGTGCCTCGAAGCCGCCTGCCGGACGGTCGAAGACCGTATCGGCACCTCCCCCATTGACGGCCCCCTATGCCGCGCAAGCTCGGGCCGGAAAGTCGGTCTACCGGCTGGACAACGCCAAATCCAAAGTCTGGATCCTGGTCGACAAAGCGGGACCGCTCGCTTCGTTCGGACATCGTCATGTCATCAAGGTCGGCCACCTGCTGGGATTTGCAACAGTGGTTTCAGGTGACGCCACCCATGCGGATGTGAGATTTCCAGTCGCGTCTCTTGAGGTAGACCGTCCCAAGGCCATGCTGCGTTTCGGCATCGACGAAAAGCCCAGCGCTGCCGACATAAAAGGGACGCGCAACCACATGTTGGGCAAAAGCGTGCTGGACGCCGACCGCTACCCCTGGGTGAGCTTGAAGCTAAGCATTGCACAAACGCGCGCCGGCTCCGAACCTATCAAGGCGATCATTCAGCTGCATGGCCAACAAAAGACATTAAGCCTGAACACGACTCTTGCCCATCCGGCACAGGCATGGACAGTCACGGGCGGCTTTTCGATCAAGCAAACCGAGTTTGGAATTACGCCCTATTCCGTTATGCTCGGCGCCTTGCGCGTCAAGGACAAGATCAAAATTCGCTATGATCTTGTCTTCGTCCCCTGGAAACCTTGATCTAACAACAGGTGCGCCTCTCATGCTCAATCCCGAACTCGATATCGATCAGATCGCTTCCGACTTTGCCATCAATAGACGCCTGCAGATCCCAGGCATCCTCGCACCCGATACAGCCACCAAACTGGAAAACTGCCTGCGTAACGAAGTGCCGTGGGAGCTTGCTTATATGAAAAACGGCACAGGGCATGCGCTTGATGCCGAAGAATTGCGCGCAATGACACCCGAATCATGGCGGACATTGATGACGGAGGTTCAGAACACCGCGCGGCAAGGTTATCAGTTTCTTTTCAACACCTATCAGGTTGTAACCGCCTGGAAGGAGGGACGCGATCCACACCTGTTTCTGCATCGCTTCTTCGAATTCCTGAACAGCCCACCCGTAATCGAGTTCGCTCGCCGGGTAACCGGTCACAATGACATCATGAAGGCTGACGCACAGGCTACACGATATCTGCCCGGACATTATCTGAAGCGTCACACCGACTACGGGCAGAAAACGCCCACAGATTTTCGCCGAGCTGCCTATGTTTTCAATCTCACCCGCAACTGGCAAGCCGATTGGGGCGGGCAGCTGCAGTTCCTGGATGAAGACGACAATGTCATCGAAAGCTGGCTGCCCCGCTACAACCACCTATCCCTGTTCGAGGTTCCAGTTTTACATAGCGTAAGCTGCGTCGCACCTTACGCAACCTCGCCGCGGCTTGCTATTACGGGATGGTTTCGCACCCATTAGCAAGCATCCTCCGCTTTGGAAAACTCTCGCAACGGCACGACGACGCCACGGTTGATGAAATGTCCGTTATGGGAGCGGCGGTCCCCGCCGCGATTGCCCTCCCCGGGAACGACCTCTTTGGTAGGACCGGCTTGAGCTGCAATCAGACCTGGAAACGCTTTTGGCTATCGCGGCTAAAATCGCCCCCACAGCCAGATCTATGCGTTCCCCATGTTTTTCGTTGCGCCGTCGCGCCGTTGCGAGAATTGCCAGGTGCAGCCCGGTAAGGCCGGAAGATTACTCTGGCCGGTTTACGGGTCTCGCCTCGGCCTCAAGGTGCAGGTTGCTGGGTGGATTCTCCCCGACCGATGCCGTAATAGGTGAAGCCGAGCCGCTCTAGATAGTCCGGATCGTAGATATTGCGCCCATCAAAAATCACGGGGGCCGAGAGCTTTTCGCGGATTTCGGAAAAATCGGGACTACGGAACACACGCCACTCCGTCACCACGATGAGAGCATCGGCGCCTTGCAACACATCCTCCGGCCGCTTTTCGAATTTAAGGTCTGCACGTGAGCCATAGATCTGCTCTGTCACGTCCATAGCAGCCGGATCGTAAGCCGACACGGTAGCCCCGGCCTCCCATAGGGATTCCAGCAGCACCCGGCTGGGCGCTTCGCGCATGTCATCGGTCTGCGGCTTGAAGGACAGGCCCCAGAGTGCGAAATGGCGGCCCTTGAGATTGCCGCCGTAATGTTTGCTGATCTTCTCGAAAAGAACCTGCTTCTGGCGGTCGTTGACCGCTTCCACCGCACCGAGAAGCTCGGGCTCGAACCCCGCATCCCTGGCGGTCGCTGCCAGAGCTCGAACATCCTTGGGGAAACAGGAACCGCCGTAACCCGCACCGGCATAGATGAAATGCCAGCCGATGCGCGGGTCGGAGCCAATGCCCCGGCGGACGGATTCGATGTCCGCGCCCACGCGCTCGGCAACGGCCGCGATCTCGTTCATGAAGCTGATCTTGGTCGCCAGCAGCGAATTGGCGGCATATTTCGCCAACTCGGCCGAGCGGGTATCCAGTTCCAGCAGGCGGTCATGGTTGCGGTTGAACGGCGCGTAGAGCGCCCGCATCAACGCGACGGATTCCTCGTTCTCGGTGCCGATAATGATGCGATCCGGGCGATTGAAATCGTCGATGGCCGCCCCTTCCTTGAGGAATTCCGGATTCGACACCACGTCGAAGTCGATGTGTTTGCCGCGCTTTTCGAGCTGGCCGGCAATGACCGAGCGAACCTTGTCTGCGGTTCCCACGGGGACCGTCGACTTGTTCACCACGACGGCGGGGTGCTCGAGATGTTCACCGATGGTACGCGCCACGGAAAGCACATGCCTGAGGTCCGCCGACCCATCCTCGTCCGGCGGCGTGCCGACGGCGATGAAAATTACCTCGCCGTGTTCGATGGCCCTGGCCGCATCCGTGGTGAAGACCAGACGACCATCCGTGCGGTTGCGCTCGATGATGTCGTCCAGCCCGGGCTCGAAAATGGGCACCTCGCCGGCATTGAGCCGGGCGACCTTTTGTTCGTCGACATCGGCGGACACCACATGATTGCCCACATTGGCGAGGCAGGCACCGGTAACAAGGCCCACATAGCCAGAACCGAAAATACTGATTTTCACTAACTCGTCCTTTAGTTCAACAGCGAAGGCAACAATCAGAACGCAAAGCGCAATGCGGCCGTCACGCCGTTCACATCCTTGTTATGGTTCGCCATAACGCGAAAGGATAAGGGGCCAAAGGCAACATTGGCGCCGAACTTGACGCCCCAGGGCACACTCGCGAATTCGGGATGAAGCTCCGTGTAGAGCTGCCCCTCGAGGCCGAACCAGGAGTTGATCGCACCCCGTAAGCCGTAAGCAAACTCCCAGTAGTAACTGCGGCTGTTGCCCACCATGTCGCGGAAATAGCCGCCTTGCAGATAAGCCGAAACCTTGCCCTGCGTCTGCGCGTAGCCGATGCCCACGCCGGAATGGTACAAATAGCCGCCCTTGTCGAAACCCAAGCGTCCGTAATCGCCGAAGACGTAGGCATTCTGTCCGAACTGGTAGGACGCTTTGAAGCCGTTGCCTTTCGCGGAATCGCCGAAATAGCTGGAATTACCCATCTGCATCCGCTGAACCTGGATGTAGGAGTAATCGCCGACACCGGCGGGATTGACAGGCATGGCGTTTGCGGCGTGTGCCACGGAAGCCAGGCCCAGACTCGCTACCAGCACGCCCAAGGCGGCAATACCTGCTTTCATGCTCAACTCCTGCTTGAACCTCGATCTCAGATAAGAAACCAGACGCCGACTAAACCGGTGGCGACCAGCAATACCGTATATGGTAACGCCATCCACATCATGCGCCCATAGGAAAGCCGCAAGAGCGGTGCCAGGGGCGAAGCCAGGAGGAAGAGAAAGGCCGCCTGACCGTTGGGCGTTGCGATGCTGGGAATATTGGTACCGGCGTTGATGGCCACCACCAACTGCTGGAAAACGGCGCGGGACACATGCCCACTGGCGACCGCGTTCTCCGCCTGATGCAAAAACACGCTGGCGACGAAGACATTGTCACTGATGGCGGACAGGCCGCCGTTCACCAGATAAAAGGTGGGCGCTAAAAGTCCCCCCTTTATCGACAGCACGGCACCGGCTATCGGGGTGAATAGATGCTGCGTTTCGATCACCGCAACGATCGCGAAGAACACCACTAGCAAAGCGGCAAACGGCAGCGCCTCGAGAAAAGCCGGTGCGTAATCATGTTCGCTACGGGCACCCGTGAAGGCACCCGCCACAACAATGACCCCGAGACCAATCAAACCGATCTCGGCCACATGAAAGGCCAGGCCCAGAACGAGCAGAATGGCTACCGCGGCCTGTGCCAGCAGCTTCACGCGAGTTCTATCATCGATACGCGGTGTCGAACGACGCTGTATTTCCAGTTCGACACGAGCGTGATCGGACAGCGCCACCCCATAACCGAACCAGCCCATGCGTTCGACCAGCAGGCAACAAAGCACCCCGACCACCAATGCCGGCATCGTCACCGGCGCCATGCGCAGAAAAAATTCGATGAAATGCCAACCACCGGATTTTGCAATCAACAGATTCTGCGGTTCACCAACCAGGGTGGTCACGCCACCCAACGCAGTGCCGATCGCCGCCTGCATGACCAGGCCGCCAAGCCAGCGCTCGAATTGTTCGCGCTCCTCGAGACTCAGCTCCGCAAGCCGGGCTTTGAGGGTGTTGTGCAGATTGAGCGCAACGGTGATGACCACCGCCATGACCGTCAATGCATCTAGAAACGCCGATAGCACGGCACCGGCCAGAAGAAACGACAAGGCCAGCAAAACCCGGCTGCGCACCCCCAGCACCAGCGCCAGGAAACCACGTTCGATCAGATCCCGCAGGAAATAGATGCCTGCCACCATGAACATCAACAGCAACAGCACCGGGAAGTTGGAACTGACCTCGTGGTAGACCCCGACCGGACTGGCCAGCCCCATGAGCACGGCCTCGATCGCGAGCAAACCACCCGGCGCCAGCGGATAGCAGGCGAGTGACATTGCCAGGACACCGAGGAATTCCGCAACCAAAGCCCAGCCGGCCCAGAACGGGCCGACCAGCAGGTAGAGCACCGGGTTGAGCACCAGGGCGGACAGCAACGCCAGCTTGTATGCCGCGGGGGTGTTACCCAGAAAACTCCGCCCCAGTGCCCTCAGCATTTAAGGAACCTCTGACCTATTCATGCGCGGTGTGTGGATGCTTGTCGTCCACCAGCAATCCAAGGCGTCCGGCCACCCATTTGGCGGTTGTCGCCTGGAGAATGATCGTGATCAGAATCGCCATGAAGATCACCGCGGCCAGTACATCGGCATGCGGGGCATGAGCGCCGACCAGGATGCTCGCCATGGCACCCGGGATCACGCCCGTTTCACGTGTCCAGGCAATAAAGGTCAGCTCCTTCCAATTCCAGCGGGAGCGCCGGTCCGGAAGCGTACTGATCAACACCGTCAAAGGCCGGGCAATGAACATCAATACCGCGACGACCAGCAAACCTTCCCACCAGTACTCGGCAATCAAGTGCAGCTTTACCTGGGAGCCCAATAAAATGAATATAAACATCCGGGAAATCAATGAGGTCGTACCCACGAAATCCTCAAACCGGCTTTCGTCGCCCGGTTGCATGCTCAAGCCGAAGTAACCCATGTTGCCCATCACGAGACCCGCGATAAAGGCGGCCATGAACCCGCTGGCATGCAATCCCTTGGCACCCAGGTAGCCGCCGATTACCGCAATCAAGGTCACCAGCGGCAGATATTCCATCAGGAATCCGTAACGCTCGTGGGCGACGAACAGGGAGCCGAGGTAGCCCAGTACCAGTCCGATGCCGATACCGATGCCGGCCTCGACCAACAGATCGATCAAATCCTTGCCGACATTGAGGTGATCGACCCCTGCACCGCCGCCGACCACGAGCGCCAGCATCACGAAAGTCAGGATTGCGCCCATCGGATCGTTCAAGGCCGATTCGCTGACCACGAACTGCGCCACCTTGTCACGGACATGGACCTGCTTGAACACGGGCACCAGGGTCGCCGGATCGGTGGCACACAAAGCGGCACCCAGCAGCAAACCGATGGTAACCGGGATGCCGATAATCCAGTGCGCGGCAAAGCCGGTGATGAAAGCCGTCAACAATACGCCGATCGTGACAATGAGAAGCAGTGAAATCCAGACCTTGCTCAATACCTTCAGGTGCAGTGTTGCGCCCCCATCGAAGAGGATATAACTGGCCGTAAAGATGATGATGGCCCAGGACAAGGTCGAAGTAGCCGGGATATTCAGCCAGCCCAGCAGTTCGGGCCCCAAAGCAATACCGGCAAGTAGGAAAAGCACAATGTCGGGAACTCGCAAAAGGCGGGCGACATAGCCCAATACCGATCCGACGGCGAGGATGATGCCTGCGGCCAGCAATATGTGCTCAGCTCGCAACTCCGAAACGTTATGCATGGGGACTCCTTATGGATTTACTGGGCGGGAAGCTGCGGTTCGGCAATTCCCGCGATCTGATTCCAGGGTCAAACGTCGGTGATTCTATCCCAGAGGCATTGGCCGGCCTTCTCCCGGATGGAAGCCAGCCGCGCCTCGTGCGCCTCGCGCTCCTGCTCGCTGACGCTGACCGAGGGCAACACGCCGGTTCTGGGCGCAAAGCTTGCGGCCCCTGCTTTGCGGGCACTTGAAGCATGGGATTGCAGCCCCAGCGATACCTGCCCGCCGGTCATCGAAAGATAGACCTCGGCAAGCAATTGGGCATCCAACAAGGCGCCATGATGCTCGCGGCCGCTGTTGTCGACCTCCAAGCGGCGGCACAAAGCATCCAGGCTGTTTGCCTGCCCGGGATAGCGCTCCCGCGCGAGCACCAGTGTGTCTAGCACCTTGCCCCACTCGGCTACGGACCCGTGCTCAGGATCCAGGAGCCGATACTCGGCATCGAGAAAGCCGATATCGAACGGCGCGTTGTGAATGATCAGTTCCGCATCGGCAATGAATTCCTTCAGCTCTTCGGCAATGTCGGCGAAAAGCGGCGCATCGGCGAGCTGCTCGTTGGAAATGCCGTGCACATCCTGGGCTCCGGCCTCGATCTCGCGCTCGGGATTGATGTAGCGATGCAGGGTACGCCCCGTGTAGACCCGCTCGTCCAGCTCCACGCAACCGACTTCGATGATGCGGTGGCCCGCATCCGCGTTCAGACCCGTGGTTTCCGTATCGAGTACAACCTGCCTCATATCAACCCGCCTTCGTTCGGCCTGCAATCTTTTCAGCCGCGGCACGTGCCAACTGGTCGGCGCGTTCATTACCGGGTACGCCGTTGTGCCCACGCACCCATTTCCAATCAACCCGGTGCGGCTCTGCCGCCGCCACCAGTTGTTCCCACAGGTCACGGTTTTCCACGGGCTTTCCGGACGCCGTACGCCAACCTTTTCTTCGCCACCCTGGCAGCCACTCGGTCATGCCCTGCATGACATAGCGTGAATCGGTGAAGAGCACCACGTCACAGCTTTTGCGCAAAGCCTTCAGTCCCTCTATGGCGGCAGAAAGCTCCATGCGATTATTCGTGGTCGCCGCCTCAGCGCCGCTCAGCTCCCGCCGGCGCTTGCCAGACTCCAGTATCGCGGCCCAGCCCCCCGGCCCCGGGTTGCCCAGACAGGCCCCGTCGGTATAGATCTCAACCTGCACGTCCGGCACCCGGCACCTCCAAAGAACGGTTTGCTGTGCGCTCGCGCCGCCAACGCGGAGTCAACGGACGCATACCGAACATACGCCGCCTGGCCGATGCGACATAGACGCCACTTACCGGCTGCAAGCGTTGTATGCCTTCCCACTGCAGACCATGGCGCAAAACCAGCCCGCGCAATGCCCAGGCACCGAGCGGCGCCTTGCCCGGCGGCAACCATTCACTGGGCCAGAGATAACGGCCTATCACGATCAACAAGCCCTCCGGCCGCAGGACTCGTACGGCTTCAGACATCCAGTCATTGCGCTCGCCATGGCGATCCATCGAATGCATCATGACCAACAAGTCTACCTTCTCGCTCATCAGCGGCAACGCGGCCAGTTCGGAACACACATCGACGCCCTGCCCATGCGTATCCAGACAGTAGGTCTCCAGAAATCGCCCCTCCGGAATACATGGGTAGCCACAACCGCCAACCTGTACCGCCGTGCAGCCTGCCCGCCCGGAAAGCCAGTCACGCACGGCTTTCGCTTCGAGCTCCTTTGCCTGCGGGTCGTTGACAGCTTTGAAAGCCCACATTCCGGTTGCCTGAGCACGTCACATGACATGCATTTTAGCCCGCACAGCGGTGAATTCGGACGCCGAATTAGGCATAACAGAAACCGGGGCACACCCTTGCCATCAGCGCCAGGCCCTGGAGAAAATAGCTAACTTGCGGTTAGCATTGCAATCATGATGACAGTAACTCCCATACCCGCTCTGCGGGACAACTACATCTGGGCCATGCAGGCCGGCGGACAAGCCGTGGTGGTGGATCCGGGTGTGGCTGCCCCGGTTACAGGCTGGCTCCAGGACGAGGGGTTGCAGCTCGCCGCCATCCTGATCACTCATCATCATGGCGACCATATCGGCGGCATGCCGGAACTCAAACAACGCTACCAGGTCCCGGTCGTGGGGCCGGCCGGCAGCCACATACGCGGAATCGACCGCTCAGTCGCGGACGGCGACCGGATTGTGCCTGCGCCCGGTTTCCCGGAATTCGAGGTTTTTGAAGTGCCGGGCCACACCCTCGATCACATCGCGTACTACGCTCCTGGACTCCTATTTTGCGGAGATACGCTCTTTTCGGCGGGTTGTGGCCGCCTATTCGAAGGAGATGCCGGACAATTACACCAATCTCTGTCCAAATTCGCCGCGTTACCGGGCGAAACGCGGGTCTATCCCGCCCATGAATACACGGTCGCCAACCTCAAATTTGCCCGCTCGGTTTTGCCGCAGGATGAAAAAATCGAGAAAGCCTTGGCAAACGCCTTGAAAATAAGGGAGAATGTGAAACCGACGCTGCCTTCTTCCGTAGCGAAGGAACGGGAAATCAACGTTTTCCTGCGTACGGAAGATCCGGCAGTCAGAGCTGCAGCCGAGGCACGCACCGGCAGGGAGCTCAAAACGGGTGTTGCCGTACTGGCTGAGTTACGGCATTGGAAAGACGAATTTTAATTGGATGAGATCAGGTAGCAGGATGAAGACACACCGATCCCGGGGAGTAATTACCGTTGTAAGCCTTGTCGCTCTCGCCATGCTCGGCGGTTGCGCCGCGTGGTCGGGCAAGACTCCCGATGCAAACACCATGGCTATGGCAGCGGCGACATCGACTACGGCTCCGGTTACTGCCACAGCGGCCGGTAGCGTCGCCGCGGCGGAACCCGCGCCGCCGGAAGCAACCGACACCTCACCGGTAGTCACTTTCCAGCCGATCATTCAGCCACCC
Organism: uncultured Gammaproteobacteria bacterium; assembly: GCA_964586925.1. Lineage (GTDB taxonomy): Bacteria > Pseudomonadota > Gammaproteobacteria > JAKDMP01 > JAKDMP01 > JBAUSV01. Next base: position 6,642 of record CAZPJI010000003.1, on the reverse strand, counting down.
ATCCCGCCGGAAAGCCTCTGGGTTTGCATGCGCCGTGGATTCACCCTCCCGGACGGCAACGAACACCGCGTTCAGGTGCAACTCAACTGGTACCGCAGACATCCCGGCTACATGCTTCGCACCGCAACACGTGCGCAACCCTATCTCTATTACATCGTGCAGCAGCTGAAGAAGCGCAATATGCCGCTGGACCTGGCTTTGTTGCCGATCGTCGAATCCGCTTACGATCCCTTCGCCTATTCCAACGGACGCGCCGCAGGCCTCTGGCAATTCATTCCCTCCACCGGTCGCCTCTATGGACTGCACCAGAATTGGTGGTACGACGGGCGAAGGGATGTAGTCAGCTCAACCAATGCCGCACTTGACTACCTGAAACAACTGCATAAGCAGTTCAACAGTTGGTTACTGGCACTGGCAGCCTATAACTCGGGCGCAGGCACCATTGAATACGCCATTGCGCATAACCGGCGCCATCATCGCCCCACCGATTTCTGGCACCTGAACCTGCCCGCGCAGACGCGAGCCTACGTGCCAAGGCTTCTGGCCGTGCGCGATATCGTTCAGAATGCCGACAAATACGGCATCACCTTACCGCCCGTCGCCAATGCGCCCTACCTGGCCCATGTGAAGTTGGATGGCCAGATCGATCTTGCCGTAGCCGCGAACATGATCGGTATCAGCCTCAAACAGATGTATCTGCTGAATCCAGGCTATAACCGCTGGGCAACCCCGCCCGACAACTCGGTTACCTTGTTATTGCCGCTCGAGAACAAAGACGCGTTCCTGAGCAAACTCGACAATATGAAGAAAAAAATCGAGGTGCAATGGGTCGGACATCGCATCCGTTCCGGCGAAAGCCTCGGCGTCATTGCGGATCGCTACCACACCACCATTGACCAGTTGAAACGCCGTAATGGATTGCATAACAACCTGATACGTGCCGGGCATATCCTGATGGTGCCCTCTCCGAGCAAGCATTACACGCGCTATGTGCTCTCCGAACCGATGCGCGTCGCACGCACCCAGCACCAGGCACACGGCGCCCACAAGGACATAATCCACGTCCAGAACGGCGACACTTTCTGGGGCCTGGCGCGGCTATACCACGTCAATGTGGCCAACCTCGCCAAATGGAACGGCATGGCGCCGCACGATACGCTTCACGTTGGTCAGAAGCTGGTCGTCTGGCAATCCGGCAACAGCCGGCCACTGGGCGCACGCCACTCCAGCAGCCGTTACCCGGTCAGCGCGCTGAGACGCATCCGCTACGTGGTCCACCGCGGAGACTCCCTCTCCTCCATCTCGGATCACTTCAACGTGTCACTGCACAAGCTGGCCCACTGGAACGAGTTGTCCATGTCCAGCATTCTGCATCCCGGCCAGCGGCTGACCCTGTTCGTTGACGTTCGCAACCAGTTCTAAAAGGATTTTGTTTTCATGAGTTTTCTTCAAGGCAAACGCGCCCTGATCGTCGGCCTCGCCAGCAACCGCTCCATTGCCTGGGGTATCGCCAAAGCCATGCATCGCGAAGGTGCACAGCTCGCTTTCAGCTACCAGGGCGAAAAACTGGAAGGACGCGCGAAGGACATGGGCAAGGAACTTGGCACGGATGCCGTCTTCGAATGCGACGTCGCCGATGATGCCGCCATCGACAAACTGATCGCCGATACCGCCAAGGCCCTGGGTGGCATCGACATACTCGTGCACTCGGTCGGGTTTGCGCCCCGCGAAGCGCTGGCCGGCGGTTTTACCGAATCCACTACACGCGACGCCTGGCGCATCGCCCAGGACATCAGCGCCTACAGCCTCGTGGCGCTGACGCGCGCCGCCCGCCCCCATCTCGCCGCCGGCGGCGGCAGCGTGCTCACGCTGAGCTACCTCGGTGCGGTACGCGCCCTACCTAATTACAACGTCATGGGCCCGGCCAAAGCCAGTCTGGAATCGGCAGTCCGCTTCCTGGCCCAGGATCTCGGACACGAGGGCATTCGCGTGAATGCCATTTCAGCGGGCCCGATCAAGACCCTGGCCGCGGCCGGCATCGCCGGTTTCCGCAAGATGCTGGAACACGTGGCGCAGACCGCCCCGCTCGGCCGCAGCGTCGATGCCGGAGAAGTGGGCGACGCCGCCGCGTTCCTGTGCTCGGACCTGGCACGCGGCATCACCGGAGAAACACTTTACGTCGATGCCGGCTACCATACGGTCGGCATGACACTGCCGGATTGATACCGCAAGCAATCACGCCCAAACGCCACCTGCGGGTGGCGTTTTTTTATGCCTTCGTCCCGAGAAACTTCAGCGCGAAAAGGAACTCTTTTAGTCCTGTTTTGCTATCACCCCAGAAATCAGACGCATTGACGCAACCAAAATCAGGACAGATAATTCCTACCCAAAATCAATAAATTACTGCTACTATTAGCCCGCTATTTATGCGCAGTTGCGCTTAACCATCCGGGTAAAAACCCAAAGGAGTAGCAACAATGAAAGTACGTGTTGTTCTTTCAACTTTGATTCTTGCGTGCGCGATACCGGCATTGGCGGCCACAGCCAGTACGGCCAAAACCGACCATATGAAAAAGGCCCATGCCGCAAAGGGGCAAATGCACTCGAAAAAAGGCATGTCAGAATCGATGCATCACAAGCATTGGCACCATCACAGCAAGTCCAATGAAAAAAGCATGCACCATATGACCACACATAAAATGAGCAAAAAACACGCAAAGGCAAAGCCCTCCTCAACAGCAAGCAAGGGACACCATAAGAAAAGCTAATAGCTCAGCTATCTCCGTATAACTGGTTATGCTTCAAACGCCGCATCTTCACCGATGCGGCGTTTTTATTTCAGTAAACACAACTCCAGTGCCCTGCTGCACATCTCCAGCGAGGACTCAGCCCCATAACCGGTTCAGTGCTTCATTGCTCCCTTACCAATTCAACGCGCCGATTTTTTGCACGATCGGCGGCGGAATCATTAGGCGCCGTGGGGGCCGTGTAGCCGTCGCCCCAGGGTTTGAGGCAATCACGGGCAATGCCGTAGTGCTTGACCAATGCGTTGACCACCGCCTCGGCACGCCGTTTTGACAGCTTGATGTTGTACTCGAATCCACCCTGGTTATCCGTGTGACCGACGACCAGGATCTTCCAATCCGAATGTTCCCGCAGCAGCTTTGCGATCTGATTGAGCGTGGGCTTGGAGGTCGGTTTTAATACGGCTTTTCCGGAATCGAAATACACTCCGTAAAGCGCGACACGGCCTGAAGCCGTAATGCGCTGCGCCATCTGTGCCGCCTTGACCACAACGACCTTGCTGGTCTGCGGCTTGATCTCAATGACATTCACCTGGGTGTATATGGCGTTGTGATCGCTGCCGCCGCCAGTCGTGTTCCGTGCGGTATAGATCGATGCGTAGACATCGCCTTGCGAGCGACTCAAACGCGCGGCGATGTAGCGCTGATCTTCGTAGTTGTCTCCGAATTGCGAGTTGTAAGGAACAACGACGTTGTTAAAGTCGCGCCCGCCACAAGCGGCATCAGAGCATTGGAAGAGGACTTTGAATCCGTTGTTCTTCAATGCCGTTTCATACGCGCTCTGCACTTCGAACGTGCTGTGGCCGGCGGGCACCGCGTACGTTATCCGTGTCACCTTGCCCTCCAGCGTTTGCGCAACGTCGGGATTCTTGCCCAGCCCCCCATAGTGGGTGACTTTTTTCGTAATCAACTTATATTGGTCGAATGCCCGCTGCTGATAGCGGATGATGGTCGAGCCCTGGAAACGGCCAACCAGCGGATTGTCATGCGATCCTGCGACGTCGCCGGCCCTGGCAACGGCTGCTGTCACGATAAACGCCGCAAAGACGACCAGGGCCACGAATGCCGGTGGTTCGCGCCGGGAAATCGTCTTAATAGTCATCGGGCTTACCCCCTGTCGAGTGCGTGATGCGCGGCTACGCTCTCGACGCACGACTTTGCTGATGGGCGATAGAAGGCCGAACACCTGAAGCACGGTCCAATTCGTGGCGCCACCGCCCCTTGAACTTCCACCGCGGGTTGTGGCTTTGATGGTAACGCTTTCCGTGCCAGTGTCAAAGTCGGTCAGCCCATCGCCCTCGTACTCGTCCTGTCGAGTAATTCACCGCATATCAATACGGGATAGCCCCTCAAGTGGAAGCGCTTCCACCATGGTATTGCGCAGAGGAAGCAGCGCCTCGTATGATGCCTGTGCCATTGGTCCTGTCGCCTGTACCTGGGAGGCCAGTATGGAAGCACCCAAGGCAAGCACCTCCTGGGCGACCTGGGCGCCGGCCCGGAAAGACATCGTCGGCGCCAGCCTCGGATCGGCGCGCGTTTGGTTCACGCTGGCGCAAGGCATCGTGACCGAATGCTATTACCCGCGCATCGATATCCCGCAGATCCGCGACCTCGGCTTCATCGTCGCAGACGACGACAACTTCTGGGTCGAGGTCCGCAAGCACGGCAATTACACCATTCAGGTCGCGCACGATTATGCGCCGGCCATCACCGTCATCCACCGGCACGACCGGTTTGACCTGAAACTGCGGATTTGCCCGGACCAGGACAGGGATGTCCTGCTGGTCGAATACGAACTCAGCGGGGACCCCGTGCTGCGGCCGTACGTGCTGTTTTCTCCCCGACCCGGTGGCGAGACGACGGCCACCGTGGGCGAGGCAACCCGCCACCACGGCCGGCAAGTACTGTGGGCCGAGCAAGGGCCTTTCGGCGTCGCCCTCCTCGCGGCGTCGGGTGACACACCCGACGTGTTTGACCGAATCTCGGCCGGCTGCACAGGCGCCAGCGACGGCTGGCAGGACTTCGATCGCAATGGGCGCATGAGCTGGGAATACGATCACGCGGGACCCGCGGAGATAGGGCTCATGGGCGAACTTCCGCGGCAAGCCACGCTGGCACTCGGTTTCGCTGCCAGCAAGGAATCGGCGGCAACGCTCGCCGCCGAAAGCCTGTGCGCCCGCTTCGACGACCTCTGGGCCTGCCACACCGAGAGCTGGGCGAAGTGGTCCGAAACCATACGCGAACCCCGCATGCCTGCATCGCTCATGAAAACGTTCGCGCGCTCGGCGATGGTGCTCAAGGCGCACGGCGACCGCACCTACCGGGGCGCCGTAGTCGCCAGCCTCGCGGTGCCATGGGGCGAAACCAACGTCAGTCGCGGCGGCTACCACCTCGTGTGGCCACGCGACCTGTGCGAAACCGCCGGCGCCCTGATTGCGATCGGCGCCTTCGACGATGCCCGCGACGTGCTCCGCTACCTCATCGCCACCCAGCAGGAAGACGGCCACTGGCTGCAAAACCAATGGCTCGGCGGGAAACCGTTCTGGGAGGGCGTGCAACTCGACGAGACCGCCTTCCCGGTACTGCTCGCGGGGATGCTCGCCGATGCCGGCGAACTGGGCGCCATCCCGGTTACCGACATGGTGCGGCGCGCACTCCGGTTCCTGGCCCGCCATGGCCCCGCGACACCCCAGGACCGCTGGGAAGAAAACGCCGGCATCAACACCTTCACGCTCGCGATCTGCATCGCCGCGCTGGTCGAGGGATCACAGTTCCTGCCCGACCCGGGACGCACGGCAGCACTGATGCTTGCCGATACCTGGAACGCGCGGCTCGAGGACTGGACCTGGGTACAGGGCACGCCCCTTGCCGAGCGGCTCGGCGTACGCGGCTATTACCTGCGCACCGCACCCAGCGCCGTGCTGGTACGGAAAGAGGCCAAGACCCGGCACGTTCAGATCAAGAACCGAACCTTCGACAACGACCTACCGGCCAACGAAGTCATCGCAACGGATTTCCTGCAGCTCGTCCGCTACGGCCTGCGCAGCCCAGACGACCCGTGCATACTCTCAAGCCTGCGTGCCATGGACGCGCTGCTGCGCAGCGAAACGCCGGCGGGACCCGTATGGCACCGCTACAACAATGACGGCTATGGCGAGCACAGTGACGGGCGGCCATTCGACGGCGCGGGCCGCGGGCGGGGATGGCCCCTGCTCACCGGCGAACGCGGGCACTATGCCCTGGCCGCAGGCGAGGACCCGCTGCCCTACCTCGAGGCGATGGCCAGGATGGCAGGCCCCGGCGGCATGATTCCCGAACAGGTGTGGGACACGGCCCCGATGCCGGAACGCGATCTCTTCCCCGGCCGGCCGACCGGCTCGGCGATGCCGCTGGTATGGGCCCATTCGGAATTCATCAAACTTGCAGTAAGCCGGGCCCGCCGCTCGATCGTCGACCGACCTCCCATGGTGTGGGCGCGTTACCAGGGGAAGCGGCCCGAGATCAGCTGGCGCGGATGGACGCTGCACCTTCACCCGCGCAGCATTCCCGCAGGGGTGGCGCTCCGCATCGCCGTGCCCGCCCCCGCCATCGTGCATTGGGGCGTGAATGGCTGGCAGGACGTGACCGATACCGAAACCCGCGAGACGGGCCTCGGCCCCTACTGGCTCGCGGAACTTGCGACCAGCGACTTGAAGCCGGGCGACACGGTGGAATTCACATTCCGCTGGCACGATTCCAGGAAATGGCAAGGCCAGGACTATCAGGTAGAAATCGAAACCTGATTGATGTCACCCGGGAAGAATCGGGGTCAGGTTGGACTACCCCGGCTCTAGTGGAC
>CAZPJI010000002.1:0-128413 GCA_964586925.1 uncultured Gammaproteobacteria bacterium | reverse complement strand
CCCGAAAGCGTGCGCGACTGCCGGTCGAGCGTGAGGTAGCCGAGGCCCACGGTACCCAGGTAGTCGAGGCGCGAGCGGATCGCCTCCATGAGGTGTTCGCTCGCCTCGTCGTAGGGCGCGGGCAGTTTCAGCGACGCGAAAAACTCGCGTGCCTTCGCGAGCGGCAACTGGTTGAGGTCGTGCAGCGTGAGCCCCGGCAGTTTCGCCAACACCATGTCGTCGAAGCCGGCGCCCGCGGGGTGGAATCGCTCCTTTGGATCGAGCACCGCATCCGCCTCGGTCTTCGTGCCCAGCCGGAAGGCCAGGGCTTCCGGTTTCAAGCGGGCACCGCGGCAATCCGGGCAGGTTGTGTAGGCCCGGTAGCGCGAGAGGAGCACGCGGATGTGCATGCGGTAGCTCTTCGATTCCAGCCAGCGGAAGAAGCGCACCGCGCCGTACCACTTGCCGTCGCGCGCGCGTCCCTCGCCCTCGATGACCCAGCGCTTCTGGTCCTCGGTCAGTTCGCTCCACGGCTTGGTGGTGGGGATGCGCCGCTGTTTCGCGTGGCGCATCAGGTCCTTCTGGCATTCGGCGAAGGAGGGGGTCTGCCAGGGCTTGACCGCGCCCTCGGCGAGCGACTTGGAGGTGTCCGGGATCACCAGGTCGTAGTCGATGCCCTGCGTGCGGCCGAAGCCGCGGCAGGTGGGGCACGCGCCCGCCGGCGAGTTGAAGGAGAACAGCGCGGGCACCGGCGGCTGGTAGTCACGGTCGCAGCGCGCGCAGTGCAGGCTCTCGGAGAAGCGCAGCGTTTCGGTGACGTTGCGTTCCTCGTCGAGCAGGTGCACGCGCAGGCGGCCGTTGCCGCGCGCGAAGGCCGCCTCCAGCGCTTCGCTCAGCCGCGCCCGGTTGTCCTTGCCGAGACGCAGGCGGTCCTGGACGACGTGCAGGGTGTTGCCGCGGCGCTCGTGTACGCGCGTATAGCCCTGCTGCTCCAGGTACCCCTCGACCTCGCGCGCCGTGAAGTTGTGCGGCACGTGCAGCTCGAAGGTGACAACCGCGCGTATCCCGGCGTGGTCCGCAAGCAGCGCGTCGACCACCGCCTGCGGATTGTCCGGGCGCACGGGGTCGCCGCAGCCCAGGCAATAGAGCTGCGTGGCGCGGGCAAAGAGCAGTTTCAGGTGGTCGGCCAGCTCGGTCATGGTGCCCACGGTCGAGCGCGAGGTGCGCACCGGGTTGACCTGGTCAATCGCGATTGCCGGCGGGATGCCCTCGATGCGCTCCAACTGCGGCCGGTCCTGGCGGTCGAGAAACTGGCGTGCGTAGGGAGAGAAAGTCTCGACGTAGCGGCGCTGGCCCTCGGCGTAGACCGTATCGAAGGCGAGCGAGGATTTGCCCGAACCCGAGGGGCCGGTCACCACTGTGATCTGGCCGATCGGAATGTCGAGATCCAGGCCCTTCAGGTTGTTCTGCCGGGCACCGCGGAGGCGGATGGAGTCTTTAGCCATAGGGACGCTATCTTAGCCGGTTGCCGGTCCGGGTATTTCGTGGATGCCCCGCGTGCCCTACACTGCACATTCAGCACTTGTCGATGGATCTGGGCGGGAGGCGGCATGAAAAAGTATACCGGGGCGGTCTTGTTGTTTCTGCTGGGCGTGGGGGTTGCGTCTGCGCCCGCATGTGCCGGGACGGGGGTCGATGGCTGGCCTGCACATCGCGGCTTCTACTTCAATACCGACGTGGCGCCTGCCAGCATGCGCGTCGATTATTCAGGGCCGCACGACAATATGCACGTCAGTAGCGGTGGAGCGAATGTCGACTTTCGTTTTGGCTATGTGGTGACTCGCAATCTCGTTTTATCGCTTGATCTCAACGGTGAAGCTACCGTCAATAAGCCCTCTACGACGCTCAATGGGAATACGCTGCATTCGGGTACCGACTATCATTTCGCCTCATCAATGGTGGGTGCGGGCTTGACCTGGTACTTCGATAACAATCTCTTCTTGGGAGCTACGGTTGGTTCGGGGCAGATTACGTTGCATTACAACAACACGGATATCAATTCCGATAATGGTTTCGCGGCACAGGTACGCATGGGTAAGGAATGGTGGATCGGACATGATTGGGGGCTGGGCGTGTTCGGCGGTTTCGATTACGTTTCTGCCGGTACCAACACGCGCCTGAGTGTGATCGAGCCCTCCGGTGCCATTTACACGGCCTATTTCGACCATGCCGACTCACGCACCTTTTTCATCGGGTTTACCGCGACCTTCAACTGAGCCCTGTATCGCATTGCGGCGAGAATGAGCGGTGTGCGGGCCGGGCAATGCCAACTGGCAAGTCTGAAGCATTTACGCCATACTGCCGGGAATGCCCGGAGACGAGGATGAGAGTGGGGAGCCCGGGGCGAAAAGAACAATACAGGCTTTGGCATTGGGCTAATGCGGTGTTTGCTGCAGCGGTGATCGTTGTGGCGCCTTCGCTGACGGTAATGGCGAACCCACCGGTGCCAACGCCGGACGTTGTGCCTGTGTTTCAGCATATCGGCGTCAGCAATGGCTTGGCGCAGAGCACTGTTACGGCTATCGCTCAGGGGCCCGTCGGGTATATGTGGTTTGCGACCGAAGCGGGATTGCAACGCTATGATGGATACGGATATGTGGCTTTTCGCCATAACCCGACCGATCCGCATTCGCTTTCCGGCGGGACGGTCAGCAGCCTTGCCTTTTCCGCAAACGACACGCTCTGGATAGGCAGTACGAACGGCCTGGATCGGTTGCTTCCGGGGCAACACAGTTTTACGCATTACCGTCACCACACTAACGTTGCCACCAGCTTGTCCAGCAACAGCGTCGAGACTGTGTTGGTCGACCGCTCGGATCGCCTTTGGGTGGGAACGGCTGCCGGTCTCGACCGTCTGCAATCGCATGCACGATTTCGTCATTACCATTTGCCGGGAAAAGACAAAGCCCTCCAGAAAGTCACGGCCTTGTTTCAGGACCGGAACGGCCGCATCTGGGTGGGTACGGTCAACGGATTGTTCTACTATGCGCCGCGGGTGGATCAGTTGCGGCGTTACCACGTCCCTGAAGACTCCCAAGCCTATGCGGCATTGACGCACTCCAGGACCGAAGCAATCTATGAGAGCACGGATAACCGCCTCTGGGTAGGCACTCGCACCGGCCTTGCGGTATTGGGTGATGTGGACGGCAAGGTCCGGTTCTTTTCACATCATCGCGGCGACCGGAGCAGTCTGCCGACCAGCTGGGTCAGCGGGATCGTGGAGGATGGCACCGGGCGTATTTGGGTGGCGACATACGGTGGCGGATTGAGTCGTTTCGACGGTTACAAGCGCGGCTTCAGGACATTCCGCCACAGCTTGACGGATCCGGCCAGTCTCTCCAGCAATTACTTGTTCAACATCATGCGCGACAGCAGTGGCCTGGTATGGGTGGGAACGGATGGCGCCGGCATCAATTACTACAACCCCCGCAGCCGGGCTTTTGGGCGTTTCCGGCACGAACCCGGCAACCCGCAAAGCCTGGCAAACAACTTCGTCTGGGCCGTTTACGAGAGTCCCGAGCATGAACTTTGGGTGGCCAGTGATGGCGGCCTGACGCAGATTGATTCGACGCGTACGCACTTCAAGCAAATCAAATTGCCATCGGCGCCTGTTTTCAATGGCGAGATCCCGTCAGTGAAAGTGCTTTATGCCGACCATCAGCAGCGTCTGTGGATGGGGACGGGGCATGGCGTGTATCGGTATCTGCCGGCCAGCCACGGCTTTCGCTATTACTCTCTGGGGGAACGTTCACGTACGGACTGGCTGGGCGCCAGCGTCAATATGATTTTCGAGGATAGCCGGAATCGCCTGTGGATTGGCACCAACAACGGACTGGTACAGCTGAATCCGCATAGCGGCAAGGTTTTGTACCGTTATTCACCGGATAAGCGCTATCCGGGCAGCCTGCGATCGCCGGGCGTGTGGGCGCTATGCCAGGCAGGAGACAATTCCCTCTGGATCGGTACGACTCGAGGGCTGCTTTCTTTCGATCCCGAACACGGGAGTTTCAGCAAGCCGCTCGACGAAAACGGCCATCTCGATGTATTGGCGTCCAGCGATATTCTGGACTGCCGGATGGCGGCGGACGGGAGTCTTTGGGTAGGAACCACGACCGGCCTGGCGCATTTCGTGCCTAATGTGGGGACACTTCGCCGCTACACGGAAGCGAACGGCCTGACCAGCGCCATGATCTACAGCGTGTTGCCGGGCCCCAGAGGCGATATCTGGGTCGGAACCAGCCGCGGGCTGGCCCGTATTGATCCCAGCAAGCACACTGTGCGCAATTATGACGTTGAAAACGGATTGTACAACGAGGAGTTCAACGAGGGCGCTGCTTACGCTGGAAGTAATGACACGCTCTATTTCGGCAGCATCAACGGTTTGGCCGTAATCCACCTGAATGCCCTCGGGGCGATGTCGCCTTCGGCACCGGTCGTGATTACCGGGCTGCGCGTGATGGGCGATAGCGTGCCCTTGAATACCCCCAAGGGAACATTGCATTCTATTAGCGTGCCTTATGACCGTGACAGCTTCAGTGTCCGGGTCGCGGTTCTGGATTTTGCATTGCCGGACCGCAACCGTTTCAAATACCGCCTTGATGGTTTTGACCACAAATGGCATCAATTGCACGAAGGGCATACGATTACTTACACCAATCTGGATCCCGGGCATTACACGTTGCGTGTTATTGGGGCGGGTGGCGATGGCGTATGGAGTCAGCAAGAGGCGCGGTTCGGTATTTCCATACTGCCGCCGCCGTGGGAGACCTGGTGGGCCTATCTGCTGTACGTATTCGCTGCCGTATCGGCCGCTATTACTGTGCTTTATCTTTTTGCCCGGCGCATTCGTCAGAAACGTGACTTGGCCTATGAGCAGCGGCGCCGTGCCATGGCGGAAGCGCAGCAGGCCCTCATTGAAGCCGTATCCCCCCTGCAGGGCGAATCCGATATATCGCGTGTTTTCCTGGAACGTCTTCCGGCTTTGCTGGTCCACGAACGGGCCGTGTTCTTCGTCGATGAAGCCAGTGGTTTGCGTTTGGTAGCAGATAGCGGCCTGGGACAAGGCGAGAGAGAACGGGTGGCGCTGTGGCCATTGGAGCACGCCAGTTGCCTGGGGCGTTTGCGACAGCGTCGAACTCCCTGTGTCCTGACGGCAACAGAGTTGGGTTCGCTTGAGAGACGCATCGGGGTACGCCGTTGTCACTATCTTGCGTTGCCCTTGCTGATGGCTAATGGACTCATGCATGTTCTTATCATCGGGCGCCAGAAGCGGGCATTCGATTCTGCCGAGTGCGCTACTGCTTCCATTCTTTGCAATCAGCTTGGAGTGATGTTCGAGAAGGCGCACCTGATCCACCAACTAGAGGATATGGCGACGACCGATAGTTTGACTGGTGTATACACACGGCGTGCATTTACGGAATATGCGGAAGTCGAGTTCAGTCGCTGCGTGCGTTATGGGCATCCCCTGTCCGTGTTGATGCTGGACATCGATCACTTCAAGCGCATTAATGATACGTGCGGGCACACGATCGGTGATGAAGTGTTGCGGGCAATCAGCCAGACCTGCTGTCAAACTCTGCGCGAACCCGATCTCATGGGCCGGTATGGAGGCGAGGAATTCATAGTATGCCTGCCGGAGACCGATCCAGAGCAGGCAGGTGAAGTGGCGGAGCGTATGCGTCAGGCCGTTAAGAGTCATCCGTTTCGCGGCGGGCAACGGGAGTTTTCGGTCACCGTCAGTATTGGCATGGCCACCAGCGATGGCCGGCTGCGCAATCTCCAGGAGTTGATCAAGGCGGCGGACGAAGCCCTTTACACTGCCAAGCGCAAGGGCCGTGATTGCGTAGTAGCCGGTTCTTGAGTCTGCCTGGGGAAATGGTCAGTCGACCAAGGTTTGTTCATCGCGCGCATCCATATAGATCTCGGACAGGATCTGCCAGCACCCATCTCGTTTCTCCAGGACCTTCAACGAGTGGTTGCGTCGTACCGGTAGTTCGCCGCCGGCTATGGTCTGCTGATCTTCGCGTTCGACGTAAGTCTTGACGATAGCAATCGTACCGTCCCCTACGAAGCGGATCGAAGCCTGTGGCTTACCTACCATGTGACCGGCTTCAAAGCGTGAATCGGCAAACAGTTTTTCCAGATACCGGATGATCGCGTCGCGTCCGTGGAGGCTGGTTTCGAAAGCATTTGTCCAGTCGGCGTCCTCGGCGTAGAGGGCGTCCAGCCCTTGTACGTCGTTGGCGACAAAACCACGTGCCAGTTTCATCAGGACTTCGCCGACGGCGGTCTCGTCGCGTGCCTGCACTGGTGAGCTCATTGCTGAATTCCTCCGCTAATGGGGCAGGGTAGCAGACGGTTCGACTATGCTGTCTGTAGCTGACTGGAGGATTTCGGCATGACTGAAGACACGGCCCGGATCGGAGAGTTGGTGCTGGAAGTAGTGCAGGGAGACATCACGAAGCAGCCCGATATGGATGCCATCGTCAATGCCGCCAATGCACGGCTGATGCCGGGCGGCGGAGTGGCCGGGGCGATTCACCGTGCTGCCGGCCCGGGACTGGCCGAGGAATGCCGGCCGCTGGCGCCGATCAAGCCCGGTGAAGCGGTACTTACCGGCGGCCACGATTTGCCGAATCGGTGGATCATCCATTGCCTGGGGCCGGTCTATGGACAGGACGAGCCCGCGGCAGAGCTGCTTGCTGCCTGCTACCGCAATGCGTTGCGGCTCGCGGGTGAACACGGGATGCGTGGCGTTGCCTTTCCGGCGATCTCGACCGGCGTGTTCGGTTATCCCATGGCCGAGGCTGCCCGGGTCAGCCTGTCCGCCATTCGCGAGTTTGCACCGCAACAGCCCGGCTTGGCCCGCGTGCGCTGTGTACTTTTCGATCATGCTGCACGTCAGGTTTTTGTAGAGGCACTACACGCCTGAGAGCCCTGGTCTGTGAGTGGTGGCGGCACCGGCGTGACCGATACGCATGATAAAGTTACGCCATTTTCCAACCCCGAAAGAAGGCGGCGAGGACCCGGTTTGCGGTCGGGCAGCCGCGGATCAGCGTCAGGAGAGCGAAGCATTGGACGAGTCGAGCGCAATTAACCCGGTTATGCCTGAAGTCGCCATCAATCTGTGCCGTGCCAAGGAGCCGGTTCAGGTGCCGCTGGTCGAGTCGCGGATCGTGACCGCCGAGTCCAGTCCCAATTTCGTCCGCCACGTTACCTTCGACATAGGCGGTACGCAGTTGGAGGGGCAGATGCGCGCGGGGCAGAGTTTCGGCGTCATCCCTGCGGGCGTGGATGCCAATGGCAAGCCGCATAAGCTCCGTCTCTACTCGGTGAGCTCGCCCTCGATGGGAGAAGATGGCAAGGGCCGCCTGGTGTCCACGCTGGTGAAGCGCGTGGTCGAGGAGCAACCCGAAACCCATAAACTTTATCTCGGCGTATGTTCGAATTACCTGTGCGATCTGCAGCCGGGCGATGAAGTGGCGATGACCGGCCCGGCCGGCAAGCGTTTCCTGTTGCCGACCGAGCCGGAAAAATTCAACTATGTATTTTTCGCAACGGGCACCGGCCTGGCGCCATTCCGAGCCATGACGATGGATTTGCTGCAAGCCAATATCAATGTGCAAGTCCACTTGTTGGTCGGTGTGCCCTATCGCACGGATTACATGTACCAGGACCTGTTCACCCAGGCCGAGCACGAGATGCCCGGTTTCAGGTACCGCCCCGTGGTGTCCCGGGAGGCACGGCGGGAAAATGGCTTCAAGCGCTACGTGCACCACGAGATCGGCGAAAACGAGGCGTTGCGCGAGACCCTAGCTCAGCCCAACACGTTGATCTACGTGTGCGGCATCAAGGATATGGAATGGTCGATTTACCGCGAGCTACTGCAGGCCGGCTTTGACGATTACATCAGCTTGCGCAAGCCGCCCGAAGGCAAGCATCCTCTGGAGTACACCACAGAGGAATTTCACCGCCACGTGCGCCCAGGTCCGCGCATGTTCCTGGAGGTCTATTGACCCCATTCTCGTGGCCTCGCAAGCCGCGACCCGAGAGGCCTCGCGACAGCCAGCGCGCCCGGGTTTACCGGGCGGAACGCGAAGCTTTCGATGTTTACTCGGACAGCACGCCCCGCCTGGATTTCGCCGCCGTCGAGCGTTTCGTGGCAGGGGTCATCGCCGAGTCATGGTTCACCGATACATTCGGAATGTTGGGAGCCGTGCGGATCAAGGATGGCCGCGGCACGCGCCATGCCTACAGTGCCTACGATCAGCGCCGCCACAGCGTGCTCTTTTCTTTCCCCCGTTGGTCCCGCTCACTGCCTGTGTTGCTGCACGAGATCGCGCATCCGGCGAGCCTCAGGCGCCACGGTCTGGTCGCCGCCCATGGTCCGGAGTTCGCGGCCGCTTACCTGTGCCTGGTGGAACGCCACCTCGGGGCCGCGGCCTGGGAACGCCTGCAAGCCGCCTTCGCTGATAACCGCGTCCGTTACTGAAAATCCCCGTGGCGTTATCCCCAGGGGCGCGCAGCTTCTTCCGCTTCTGACCTACTGCGTCCGCGAAACGACAATATGGCTGCCGCTGCGGAGAATGGGACGGGGATCAACAGGCTCCAGTAGCCGAGCGTCACGACTCCGAGCGCGGCAAAGACGGCGCCCAGCGAGAATGCCAGGAAGGTGGGCCACAGTAGTACGAGCCGGGCCTGCGTTTTCGCACGCAGGGGGCGGTCTGCGGTCAGAAGGGCACGGATCCAGCGTACGCCGTCGATGATCAGGTTGGTCAGGTTGCCGGTCATCACCGTTGAAGGTTTCGGCAACTCACCCGCGATCGTGTTCTGGATGCCCATCGCGACAACGCCGATGCCGCCGACCACGATGACCGGCAGCGCGTCGGGTGATGTGCGCGAGGGATCGAGCAGCAGCGCGGCGGCGCAGAATATGCCCAGCATCACCGTTTCCGCCACGATCATCAATGACAGGGTGTGTCGTTTCCAGCGCCCGCGGGCGGAATCCATGAACAGGGTGCAGGCCACAACCGTGCCGATGAAGATCGGCATCATCAGCAGCGCCGCCATGGCGCCGTCGCCGCCGCGGTGCACGATGTCGGCCGCGACGATCACCGTGTTGCCGGTAATGTGGGCGGTGAACAGTTCGAAGAGCAGGAGAAAACCCGCCGTATCGACGAAACCCGCTGCGAAGGTGAGCAGCACCAACAGCTGGAACAGCAGGCGCGGAGACATGTCCTGGGACGGAGGTGGGTCTTGGGTGCTGCTGCGGGTGTTTATGGAATTCATGGCTGATTGTTGCGCAACGACCTGTCTAGTATGCCTTTAAGGTGGACACCCATTGGGCGGCTGCCGGTCACGCGGTAAGCTGGTCGGAAGCCGGTCCAGGGCAACTTCGAGAGCCGTGTTCCCCCCATCGCGCAAAATCATCCACGTCGACATGGACGCGTTCTACGCGTCGGTTGAGCAACGCGACACGCCCGAGTTGCGCGGGCGGCCAGTAGTGGTGGCTTGGCGCGGGGCTCGGTCGGTGGTGTGTGCAGCGAGCTACGAAGCAAGGCGCTTCGGCGTGCATTCGGCAATGCCCGCCGTACGGGCCGAGCGGCTGTGCCCGAAGGCGGTATTCGTGCCGCCGGATTTCCCCCGCTACAAGGGCGTGTCCCGCCAGGTGCGGGATATCTTTGCCCGCTACACGGACCTGATCGAGCCGCTGTCGCTCGACGAGGCCTATCTGGATGTCACCCGGCCGAAAATCCGCCTGGCATCGGCGACGGCGATCGCCCAGGCCATCCGCAAGGCCATCCGTCGCGAAACCGGCCTGACGGCCTCGGCCGGGGTGGCGCCCAACAAATACCTGGCCAAGATCGCTTCCGACTGGCGCAAGCCCGATGGGTTGTTCGTGCTCAGGCCGGCGCGCATTGAGGCGTTCCTGACGCCGCTGCCGGTGGGCAAGTTGCCGGGTGTGGGCAAGGTCATGCGGCAGAGGCTGGCCGAGCTCGATGTCGCCACGGTCGGGCAATTGCGTACGCTGTCGCAGGCATTCCTCGAGGACCGTTTCGGGCGCTGGGGACTGCGCTTGTACGATCTGGCGCGCGGCATAGACGACAACCCCGTCGAGACCGATCGGCCCACGTTGCAGGTGTCGGCCGAGGATACGTTCGCGCAGGATCTGCGCCTGGACCGGCTCGAGCCCCATATTCGCAGGCTGGCGGAAAAGACCTGGGCGGCTGCACAACGCGAAGAGGGGCGGGTGGCGCGCACCGTGGTGCTCAAGCTCAAGACGGCCGACTTCCGCATCCTCACGCGTAGCTATACGCCGCCGATGTGGCCGTCCTCCGAGCAGGAACTGGCCGACATCGCCTGCGCGCTGCGTGAACGGGTCGACCTCCCGCCGGAGCAACTTTATCGCTTGGTCGGAGTAGGGTTGTCCGGCTTTGTCGACGCCGCGGATTTCGCGACCCAGGAAGAACTCTTCGCTGTGGGAAGCACCCGGCCCCGAGGCGCGGACACGGATTAGCAGGAGCGGCTCAAGCCGCGATAACGAAGAAAGGCAACCGCAGAGTGCTCAGAGAAACATAGAGAAAGCACGAGCATTCAATCTGATCCAAGCTCTCTCTTCGAACGCTGTGCGCTCTGTGGTAAATATCATTGAGCCCGGGCCTGTGCCAAGAGGCCGGCATCTCGGCTGCATGGCCTTGCCCTTCGATGCGGTGCCGGAGTGAGGTGTGATAGCCGCAGGGGCCCTGTTCGTCCCGAACAGGCCGCAGTAAGCGGGTAAAATAGACCGGAAAACGAAAGCGAAACGGACCCCAGACCATGTCCCAACAATCCGCCGGAGCCCGTTTTCGGGCCACCGTAGAAGCAGAACGTCCTTTGCAGGTGGTGGGTGCCATCACCGCTTACACCGCGCGCCTGGCTAAAGACGCCGGCCATAAGGCGCTGTATCTATCAGGGGGAGGCGTGGCCGCCAACTCGCTCGGCATGCCCGATCTCGGCATCTCCACGATGGATGATGTGCTCACCGACATCCGCCGCATCACTGACACTTGCGACCTGCCGTTGCTCGTGGACGCCGACACCGGCTGGGGCGGCGCCTTCAACATCGCCCGCACGGTGCGCTCGTTCATCAAGTTTGGCGCCGCCGGCCTGCACATCGAGGATCAGGTGGCGGCCAAGCGCTGCGGCCACCGGCCGAACAAGGAGATCGTCTCGAAGGAAGAGATGGTCGACCGGATCAAGGCCGCCGTAGACGCGCGCACCGATGAGCAGTTCGTGATCATGGCCCGTACCGACGCCATCGCCAGTGAGGGCATGGACGCCGGCATCGAGCGAGCGCTGGCTTGTGTTGAGGCGGGCGCCGATATGATTTTCCCGGAAGCGGTGCGCAGTCTCGACGAGTACCGGCAATTCAAGGAAGCAGTGAAGGTGCCGATACTTGCCAACATCACCGAATTCGGCAAGACGCCGCTGCTGACCCGTGAGGAATTGGCCGGAGTCGGCGTCGACATTCAGCTCCTGTGCTGCGGGGCCTACCGGATGATGAACAAGGCCGCGCTGGAGTTTTACGAGACCGTGCGCCGCGAGGGCACACAGAAGAACCTGATCGAAAAGATGCAGACGCGCGAGGAGCTGTACGAGCATCTCGATTACCACCGTTACGAGCAGAAGCTCGATGCGCTGTTCGGCGGCGAGGAAGGTTGAAGTCCTATGAACAATGACAATTACAACTACAACTGGGACGCCATCGCGGCCGTCGTTGCTGCGTTGATTGGCCTGCTGGCAATCTTTATCTCCGGCTATACCGCCTGGAACGTGCGCCAGCAGACGCGCGCGCAGGTCTGGCCGTATCTGCAATTGGGGGAATCCGATTATCTGCCGAGCCAAATCATCAATGGTGGCGTTCCCGTCGCGAGTCATGGCGGTGCCCTGGAAGCTCTGAACAAGGGCGTCGGACCGGCGATCATGCGCAGTGTCGAGGTGCTCGTGGATGGCAAGCCCCAGCCGGGCCGGGATCATGTCTTCAAGGCACTCGGATATCACTCCACTCCGAAGCTTGAAGTGTCCTCGTTTAACCATACGGTCTTGTCGCCGGGCAATACCCTGAATTTTCTTGTGATATTCGGGCAGAAGGCATGGTTGCGCTTCAAGTCGAAATTCGTCAAGGACGTGACCATCCGAACCTGTTACTGCTCCACTCTCGGTGATTGCTGGACGAGCACGCTGGATTTCCGCAATCTGCAGCCGCAGGGGCAGCCGGTGAGTTCCTGTTCCGGAGTGCCCAAGGACGAGCAGTTCGAAGGCTGACAATTCATTTTTACAGAGAGGTATGAACAATGAGCGAGGACGCCAGGCAGACTATGCCGAAGCCGAAGAAATCCGTCGCGCTGTCCGGCATCGCCGCCGGCAACACGGCGTTGTGCACGGTCGGCCGCAGCGGCAACGACCTGCATTACCGCGGCTACGACATTCTAGACATCGCCGAGAAGTGCGAGTTCGAGGAAGTGGCCTACCTGCTGGTCCATGGAAAGCTGCCGAACCGTGCGGAACTCGTTGCCTACAAGGCCAAGCTGGCGCGCCTGCGTGGCCTGCCCGACGTGGTGCGCACGGCGCTCGAGCAGTTGCCGGCCGCCTCGCATCCGATGGATGTGATGCGCACGGGCGTGTCGGCCCTGGGTTGCACACTGCCGGAGAAGGACGATCACAACCCCGCCGGGGCGCGCGACATCGCCGACCGGCTGATCGCCTCGCTCGGCTCCATGCTCTGCTACTGGTATCACTGGAGCCACAACGGGCGCATGATCGACGTCGAGACCGATGACGATTCCATCGGCGGCCACTTCCTGCATCTCCTGCACGGCAAGGAACCCACCGCCATGCAGGTGCGCGCCATGCATACCTCGCTGATCCTCTATGCCGAGCATGAATTCAATGCCTCGACTTTCACCTCGCGTGTGATCGCGGGCACCGGCGCCGATATGTATTCGGCTATCACCGGCGCGATCGGCGCGCTACGCGGACCCAAGCATGGCGGCGCCAATGAAGTCGCGTTCGACATCCAGAGCCGCTATAACGATCCCGACGAGGCCGAGGCCGATATTCGCAAGCGCGTTGAAGCCAAGGAAATCGTGATTGGTTTCGGTCATCCGGTCTACACGGTCAGCGATCCGCGCAACAAGGTTATCAAGAAGGTCGCGAAGGAACTGTCCGAGGAAGCCGGCGACATGAAGCTCTTCGATATTGCCGAGCGGATCGAATCGGTCATGTGGGACGCGAAGAAAATGTTCCCGAACCTCGACTGGTTCTCGGCGGTGTCGTATCACATGCTGGGCGTCCCCACGGCGATGTTCACGCCGCTGTTCGTCATCGCGCGTACCACCGGCTGGAGCGCGCATGTCATGGAGCAGCGAGCCGATGGCAAGATCATTCGCCCGAGCGCGAACTACACGGGGCCGGAAGACCAGAAATTCGTCCCCATCGACAAACGTTCGTAAATCGTAGCCACCTGTGGGAGCGACGGTCCCCGTCGCGATCGCGGCCGGGACGGCCGCTCCCACGCAAGCATGGAGATAAAGCATTGTCCAGTCACGACATCAAATCCGCCAAGCGCCCCGCTCCCGAGCAGGTGCTGACCGACATCGCCGATTACGTCATCAACTACAAGATCGACAGCAACGAAGCGTATGAAACCGCGCGCTACGATCTCATGGACACGCTCGCCTGCGGCATGTTGGCACTTAACTACCGGGCCTGCACCAAACTGATGGGACCGGTGGTGCCGGGCGCGACGCTCGAGGGCGGCGCGCGTGTCCCGGGTACCAGTTACGAGCTTGATCCGGTGCAGGCGGCGTTCAACATCGGCGCGATGATCCGCTGGCTGGATTTCAACGATACCTGGCTTGCTGCGGAGTGGGGCCACCCCTCCGACAACCTCGGCGGCATCCTCGCCGTGGCCGACTATGTCTCGCGCCGTAACGAGGCCACGGGCAAGGCGCCACTCGCCATGAAGGACGTGCTGACGGCGATGATCAAGGCCCACGAGATCCAAGGTGTGATCGCGCTGGAGAATTCCTTCAACCGGGTCGGACTGGACCACGTGTTGCTGGTTCGCCTGGCGACCACAGCCGTGGTGACCGAGATGCTCGGCGGCACGCGTGAGCAGATCATCAATGCCGTTTCGCATTCGTTCATCGACGGCGGTGCACTGCGCACCTATCGTCATGCGCCCAACGCCGGATCACGCAAGAGCTGGGCGGCGGGCGATGCCACCTCGCGCGGCGTGCGCCTCGCCCTTATTGCTCTGACCGGCGAGATGGGCTACCCGACGGCGCTGTCGGCGAAGACCTGGGGCTTCTACGACGTGCTGTTCAAGGGCGAGCCGTTCCTGTTCCAGCGCGAGTACGGCAGCTACGTGATGGAGAACGTGCTCCTCAAGATTTCCTTCCCGGCCGAGTTCCATGCCCAGACGGCGGTGGAATGCGCGATGACGCTGCATCCGGAGGTCAAGGACCGGCTCGATGAGATCGAGAAGATCGTGATCGAGACCCAGGAGCCGGGCGTGCGCATCATCGACAAGACCGGCGAGCTCAACAACCCGGCCGACCGTGATCACTGCATCCAGTACATGTCCGCGATCCCGCTGATATTCGGCCGGTTGACGGCGTCGGATTACGAGGACGAGGTCGCGGCAGACCCGCGTGTCGATGAACTGCGCGCGAAGATGCAAGTGCGCGAGAACGAGCAGTTCACGAAAGACTACTACGATCCGGCCAAGCGCTACATCGGCAACGCCATCCAGGTATTCTTCAAGGACGGCACCAGCACCGAGCGGGTGGAGGTGGAATATCCGATCGGCCACCGCAAGCGTCGTGCCGAGGGCATCCCGGTCCTGGTGAAGAAATTCGAGCATGCCATCGCCGATCACCTCTCCGCCGAGCAGTGCGAAACCCTCAAGGTCCTGTGCGCGGACCAGAAGACGCTGGAAAAAACTTCCGTCACCGACTTCATGGCCCTCTGGCAGGTCTGAAAGTAACCGTCGTGCAGACACGGTTCCCAAGTAAGTGACGGCGTGAACGGCGTGACTCATATGCCCAAGGTATTGTCCCGCGAGGATATGGCGGCACGGGCGCTGGAAGATGCGGTCACGTTGCCGGGGCATGCGTATGCTGATCCCGCATTCCATGCTTTCGAGCTGGATTGCATTTTCGCGCGCACGTGGCAGCTCGTCGGCCGCGCGGGCCAATTGCGCGAAGCGGGCGATCACGTCGTCGCCGAGGTGGCGGGCAAGCCGGTCATCGCGGTGCGCGGCAATGATGGCGTACTGCGCGGTTTTTTCAACGTCTGCCGCCACCGCGCTGGGCCGCTGGCGCTGGAAAACGGCAATGCCCGCCAGTTGCGCTGCAAGTACCACGGCTGGACCTACACGCTGGAAGGGCAGTTGCGCTCCGCGCACGAGATGGAAGCCGCGCGGGATTTCGATGTTTCCTGTATCCACCTGGACCCGGTACATGTCGCGGAATGGGAGGGGCTGGTCTTCGCCGCCGTTGGACAACCGGTGGTGGAACTCGGGGAGCTGATGGCGGGTATTCGGGAACGCATTCAACCGACGGACCTGTCGAAGATGCAATTTCAGGTACGCGACGTCTACGACATCGATTGCAACTGGAAGGCCTACGTGGACAACTACTTGGAGGGCTACCACCTCCCGCACGTCCATCCGGGCCTGAACCGGTTGCTCGACTACCGCAGCTACGACACGCACCTTTCGGAGTGGTATTCCTGGCAGCAGAGCCCGCTCGACGGCGACCGCGGGCCGTACAAAACGGGCGAGGCGTTCTATTACTTCATCTGGCCAAACCTGATGCTCAACATCCTGCCCGACCGGCTGCAGGTCAACCAGGTGATCCCATTGTCACAACGCCGCTGCCGCGTGGTGTTCGATTATTTCTACATGGATACGGATTCGCCGGCGGCGCGCGCAGCCATCCAGGCGGACCGCGACTTCAGCGACGAGGTCCAAAAAGAAGACGTCGCCATCTGCGAGCGCGTACAGATCGGATTGGAGTCGGGTTCATACCAGGCGGGTCGCCTGTCGCCGAAACGCGAGTCCGGCGTCCACCACTTCCAGGAACTCGTTCGCGCCGCCTGGCGTGCCGCGGCTCAATAGGATTCCGATGTAGGAGCGGCGGTTCCCGCCGCGAGGAATTGTTTATTGGCCCTCCCGGCGGGGCTACTTTTGTTTCGCCAAAAGTAGCCAAAAGCATTGCGCCGGAAGTCGCGGCCCCAAGGCGCGGCCTTGGGGCTCCCCTGCGATGCTCGCCCGCAACGGGCCGGTCGGAACTCGGCCTGCGCGATATATCGCTCCGGCCTCAAACAAAGCCTCCCTGTTCCCCCGTTGCGGGCTGCGCTTCTCGGCGCGACTAACGGCGCACAGAGGAGTCAATGTTGAGATCGAAAATCATCGTCATACCGGGGAACGTCGGTATCCAGTCCAATGGATCGCGGCGGGGACCGCCGCTCCCACGGGATGCATCGATTGGTCTTTGCGTCTTGGCGTCTTTGCGAGAGGTCTTGCTTCAGGCTTCGGCGGTATCCGTCTTCTTGCGAGTCTGCCAGACGTAGATCGGGATGCCGGCGAGTAGCAGCAAGCCACCCCAGTAGATCGAATCCTTGCCCGTGCCCGCCGCGGCCCAGAGAGCAAAGGCGAAGGCCAGCGAGGCCAGCACGACATTGCGCCAGGGCGCGCGTGCCTCGCGGCCGTGACGGCGCGCAAGCACTACTTCCGCCATGGCACAGAACAGGTAGGGCACCAGCGTGAAGAACGTCGTAAGCAGGATCAGGATGTTGAACATCGCCACGAGGCCTTCACTGTAGTTGGCCAGGATCAGGAGCGTTGCCAGAATACTCGAGACGACCAGCGCGACCACCGGGGTTCCGAATCGGGACTCGCGTGACAGTACTTTCGGGAACAGGCCGTCGCGAGCCACCGCCTGGGGCAGTTGGCCCTGCATGAGGATCCAGCCGTTCAGGGCGCCGAAGCACGACACCAGGGCAGCGCCGGCAATCAGGTAACCGGCCCAGTTGCCCCACAGCAGTTTGGCGGCATCGGCAAACGGGGCGTTGGAGTGGGCGAGCGTCGTGCTCGGAATGATACCCATGATCACGGTCGTGCTGGCGATGTAGAAAACCGCGGCGATGACGGTGCCCAGCATCGTGGCGCGCGGGATCGTCTTCTTGGCATCGCGCACGTGGCCGGCGGGTACCGTCGCGCACTCCAGTCCCAGGAATGCCCACATGGTGAAGGCTGCGGCCGTGTTGATGGAGGCGGCCGGCGAAGCCGTGCTGTGTCCGCTCGTCAGGATGTGGGGGTCGAAGTAGAAGATACCCGCAGCGGCCAGGGCGAGCAGGGGCGAGAGCTTGAGGATGACCGTGATGACCTGGACTTTGCCCGCGGCATGCACCCCCCAGATATTGATGGCGGTCAGGAACCAGGTGGCAGCGATGGCCACCAGTCCGCCGAGCAGCGGCGAGGCATGCAGGGCGGGAAAGAAGGGCACGAGATAGCTGGCGAAGGCGACGGCGATCGCGGCATTGGTCCCGAGGATGCTCAACCAGTAGATCCAGGCGATCAGGAAGCCGCCGAAGTCCCCGAAGGCTTCGCGGGGGTAGGCATACGGCCCGCCGGCCCGGGACATACGGCGGGACAGGCTGCTGAATACCCACGCCAGCAGCAACGCGCCGAGCGTGCTGAAGAGCCAGCCCCAAAGGCTGTAAATGCCGTAGGGCGCGAGTGAGGCGGGCAACAGGAAGATGCCCGAGCCGACCATATTGCCGATGACCAATGCAGTAGCGGTGACTAGGCCGATCTGGCGTACTGTCTTTGAATTTGCCATTGGGTTATCGGCGTGGCGTAGACATGAGTGGCCATCTTACACAACACGCAAGAACAGGTTCAGGGCCTGGCGGCCACCTTGGGCGAAATACTCCGGCACGGCGTGCAGGTATGATAGCGAGCGAGCCTCCATCCGCCCACGGGGAGAAAAGGCCCGGTCAAGCCAAGGGTTGGCGGGTGGCTAACGGGCGACCAGACCAGACAAGGAGACATCCTGATGCGCTTTTTTGTATTTACCGTGATGTTGGGATTAACGCTTGCCTTCGCAGCACTCGGGGCCTTCGTGGCACTGCCCTGGCTGTGGGGGTTGATCGTGACGTTGCCGCTTACGCTGGTCGGTATATACGACCTGCTGCAGCGCGAACATAACGTTTTGCGCAATTATCCGATCCTGGCGCATATCCGTTTCATGGCGGAATACGTTCGCGTGGAGATCCGCCAGTATTTCGTCGAGAGCGACACCGATGGCCGGCCGTTCGACCATAACGAGCGCAAGATCATTCACCAGCGAGCACAGGGCGTTTCCGCCGCCAAACCGTTCGGTACGGAACTGGATGTCTACGGGGACGAGTATGAGTGGATCAACCATTCCATCGCGGCCAAGGGGGAGAAAAATGCCGACGAGATGCCACGTATCGAAATCGGCGGGCCACAGTGCAAGCATCCGTACTCGGCCTCGGTGTTCAACATTTCCGCGATGAGTTTCGGCGCCCTCGGGCCGCACGCCATCATGGCGCTTAACAAGGGCGCCAAACTGGGCGGCTTCGCGCACGATACCGGTGAAGGTGGCTTGAGCCGGTATCACCGCAAATACGGCGGCGATCTCATCTGGGAAATCGGCAGCGGCTACTTCGGTTGCCGCAACGACGACGGCACGTTCAATGCCGACATGTTCCGCGATCAGGCCCAGATCGACCAGGTGAAAATGGTCGAGATCAAGATCTCGCAGGGCGCCAAGCCGGGACATGGCGGCATGTTGCCCGCGGCCAAGGTGACGCCGGAAATCGCTGAGACCCGCAAGGTCCCGGTGGGCAAGGATTGCTTGTCGCCGTCCGCGCACTCGGCGTTTTCCACGCCGATCGAGCTGCTCGAGTTTGTCGCCCAGCTGCGTGACCTGTCCGGAGGCAAGCCCTCCGGGTTCAAGCTGTGCATAGGCCATCACTGGGAATTCATGGCGATCTGCAAGGCAATGCTGGAAACCAGCATCCTGCCGGATTTCATCGTGATTGACGGTGCCGAGGGGGGTACCGGTGCCGCGCCGCTGGAACTCTCCGATGGCCTGGGCACGCCATTACGGGAAGGCTTGCTGTTCGCGCACAACACGCTGGTGGGCGTGGGATTGCGTGATCGTATCCGCATCGGTGCCAGCGGCAAGGCAGTGACCGGATTCAAGATCGCCGTGAATCTGGCCCTGGGTGCGGACTGGTGCAATTCCGCACGCGGGTTCATGTTCTCGCTCGGGTGCATTCAATCGCAGAAATGCCATACGGGCCGTTGCCCGACCGGTATCACCACCATGAATCCCCAGCGCCAGCGATCCCTGATTGTCGAGGACAAGGCCCTGCACGTAAAGCGGTTCCACGAGAACACGGTCAAGGCGCTTGGCGTGGTGACCGCGGCCGTGGGCCTGGATCATCCGGGCGAGCTATTGCCTCAGCATATTTGCCTCAGGGTGTCTTCCGATGTGGTGCGCACGGCGGCCGAGTTCTATGATCACCTCGATCAGGAGGAGCTGCTCGCAGGCAGTTCGAACGAGACCTATCGGCGCTACTGGGAGATGGCACGCGCGGACAGTTTCGCGCCCGTCGTGTGAGTGTGCCGGATCCTTCCCGTGAACCGCGAGCGGCAGATATAGCCGCCGGGCTGAGGGCGCAGGGCATCGAGGCACCGGCCGGGGCCGCCGATTCCCTGAAAGCCTATCTGGCGTTGCTGGCCGAGTGGAACCGGGCCTACAATCTGACGGCCGTGCGCGATCCGGGCGAGATGGTCCGGCGCCATATACTCGATTCGGCTGCAGCGCTGCCTTTCCTGCACGGCACACGCATGCTCGACGCCGGTAGCGGTGCGGGCTTGCCGGGACTGGTGCTGGCCATACTGGCGCCTCGCACGCAGTGGGTGCTGGCCGAATCGACGGGCAAAAAGGCCCGTTTTCTCGCCCATGCCGTGCGTGCACTGGGGCTTGGAGACCGGGTAAGCGTGCATGCCGGGCGGATCGAGGAATATCCGGTCGCGGCCGGTTTTGATACGGTCACCGCCCGGGCGTTGGCGGATCTGCCGCAGCTGGCAAAATGGTTGGCCCCGCTTCTGGCACCGGGCGCGCGGATCGTAGCGCTCAAGGGCCGGCTCGAGACCGCCCGGGAAGAATGCGCGGCTCTGGGCGACGGCTGGCGTTCGCGAATCAACCCGGTTAATCTGCCGGGACAAGAGGCCGAGCGTTGTATCGTGGTGCTTGAGCGCAAGATTACTGGATAGAGTTGAACGGCATGGGACACATCATTGCGGTGGCGAATCAGAAAGGCGGCGTGGGCAAGACCACCACGGCCGTGAATCTCGCGGCTTCGCTGGCAGCGACGCGCCGCCGTGTCCTGTTGATCGATCTGGATCCGCAAAGCAACGCTACTACCGGGTGCGGGATTAACAAGCACAAGTTGCGTAAAAGTATGGCCGACGTTTTGCTCGACGAAGCCCCTCTGGCTGAGGTGATCCAGCGCCTGGATTTCGACCAGGCCAGTTTCGATATCGCGCCGACGAGCGGTGACCTGACCACAGCCGAAGTGCGGCTGGTTACCGAATTCGGGCGCGAACACCGGCTGAAAAAGGCGCTGGAGCCGATTGCCGACAAGTACGATTACATCTTTATCGATTGCCCGCCGGCTCTGAACCTGCTGACGGTGAACGCCCTGAGTGCGGCCAACGGTGTACTGATCCCGATGCAGTGCGAATACTTTGCCCTGGAGGGTTTGTCGTCGCTCACTGAGACGATTCGACGTATCCGCGAAACGGTCAATCCGCGTTTGAAGGTCGAAGGCATTCTGCGTACGCTGTATGATCCGCGCAGCAATCTGACCAGTGACGTATCGGGCCAGCTCATCATGCATTTCAAGGACCGGGTGTATCGAACCGTCATTCCTCGCAACGTGCGCCTGGCCGAGGCGCCCAGCCATGGCACGCCGGTCTTGACTTACGATCGTGCATCGCGCGGCTCGCTCGCCTATCTGGCGCTGGCAGGGGAGGTGATTCGCCGCGAGAAGGCAATGGAGCCCGAGGCGGCCGCTTCGTGAACGCGAAGAGTGCAGCACTGGTAAAATCCCGACACGATCGAGATGAGGCAAGGTTGAAGTGACCAGCAAACGGCGGGGTCTGGGGCGCGGACTGGATGTCCTGCTGAGCGAGGTGGAAACGGCGCAGGAAGGCCCCCGCAAGGGCGAGAGGTTGGTCCGTCTGCCGGTCGAACACCTGGAGCGTGGGCGCTACCAGCCCCGTAAGGATATCCAATCGGATGCCCTGCGCAGCCTGGCGGATTCGATCAAGGCGCAAGGGGTCGTCCAGCCGCTGATCGTTCGCCCGATAGGCACCGATCGCTACGAAATCATCGCAGGCGAGCGACGCTGGCGGGCTTCGCAGTTGGCGGGTTTGGCCGAAGTGCCGGTAGTCGTTCGTGAGATCCCCGACCAGGCGGCTGTGGCCATTGCGCTGATAGAGAACATCCAGCGCGAAGACCTCAATCCGCTGGAAGAGGCCGATGCCCTGATTCGCTTGACCGAAGAGTTCGAGTTAACCCATGCCGAGGCGGCCGATGCCGTGGGCCGCTCGCGTGCGGCGGTCACGAACCTGGTGCGCCTGACCGAACTGTGCCCGGAAGCCAAACGCCTCGTGCGCGAGGGCAAGCTCGCCATGGGCCATGCGCGTGCGCTGCTGTCCTTGTCGGCTCGCCAGCAGGCAGAGGCTGCGCGCCAGATCGCGTCGCGAGGCATGTCGGCCCGCGAGGCGGAAGCGCTTGTGAGGCGTCTCAAGCGTCCGCGGGTGGAGGCGGCCAAGCCGCGACGCGATGCCAACGTGGAATCGTTGGAGCGGGAATTGACCGAGCGTCTCGCGACCAAGGTTGCGGTTCAGGCAAGCGGCAAAGGCCGTGGCAAGCTGGTCATCCATTACAACAGCCTCGATCAACTCGATGGCATCCTTAAACGATTGCGCTAATGGATTTGCGGCAAAGAGGCGTGCGCGCTAGGCTAATTGCATGAAAAAAGCCGCCTATCTGATTCTCGTCCTCCTGGCTGTGCCCGCCCTGGCGCAGACCGTCTATCGGTGGGTCGACAAGCAGGGCGTGGTGCATTACTCCGACCAGCCCCACCAGGATGCCAAAGCGGTCAAGCTGGGATCGGCTACGGTATTGCCCTTCAAGGTGCCGGCCAAGGCGGCCGGACAGCCGCAGACCGCACCCAAGTCCGAGACGGCTTCCATGCCTGCCTACGAGGTCAAGGTGCTTGCGCCCGCACCGGGCAGCACGATTTGGCCGGTAAATTACAAAGTGCACGCCAGCGTTCAAGTAAGCCCACCGCCAGGTGCGGACGTGCTGCTGAAATACGAGCTCGACGGGAAAATGATGGGCAAGCCCACGCCCAGCACGTCAGTGCTATTGAAACCCGTATACCGCGGCACGCATACGCTGACGGTTTCCTTACTCGGCCCCAAGGGCGAGACATTGGCGACGGGCAGTTCGAAGTTCTATGCTCGCCAGCATTCCATGTTGCATCCGGGCCGGCCGCGCGCCAGAAGCGGTGGGGGCGGCTGATACCAGCCGTCAGCCGGGCAACGGCCGATTCCAGCCGCGGTATGCGTCTTTAACGCCTTTATTGTTTTTGGGCGATTTGCCGGATCAGTGATTCCAGGGCCTTTCCGCGATGGCTGAGACGGTTCTTGAGTTCCGGACCGAGTTCTGCGGCGGTGAGACCACGATCAGGCAACAGAAACAGCGGATCGTAGCCGAACCCTCCGGTGCCGCATAGCGCCGTAGCGATTTCACCATGCCAGACGCCTTGACCGATCAGTGGCGCCGGATCTTCCGGGTGGCGCAGGTACACCGCAACGCACCGGAAGTTGGCGCTGCGCGAAGCGCCTGTGCAGGCCTGCAGTTCGGCCAGCAGCTTGCGGTTGTTAGCGGCATCGTCGCCGTGTTTTCCCGCATAGCGTGCGGAGTGCACACCTGGTTCACCATTGAGGGCGTCGACCTCGAGGCCGGAGTCGTCGGCAATCGCGGGCAGGCCGGACACTCGGGAAGCCTCGCGGGCTTTGGCCAGTGCATTTTCGATGAAGGTGGGGGCCTCTTCGTCGACGCCGTCCAGGCCGAATTCAGACTGTGTCACGGGCTCCAGTCCCAAGGGGTCGAGGAGTCGCAGCAGTTCGGCCAGTTTCCCCCGGTTGCCCGTGGCAATGACAACGCGCCTGCTCATTATTTGTCTTTGCGGCTGTCGCGTTGCTTGTCGAGCAAGGTGCTGATACCGGCCCTGGCCAACGAGAGCATGCTGTTCAGTTCTCCTTCGTCGAAGGTGGCGCCTTCGGCCGTGCCCTGTATTTCGATGAAGTGGCCGGCGTCGTTCATAACGATATTGCAGTCCACGTCGGCTTCGCTGTCTTCGGTATAAGCCAGATCCAGGATCGGCTCCCCTTGCCAGATGCCTACCGATACGGCAGCGACCTGGGCGGTGATCGGGTTGGTGGCGCAGAGCCCCTGTTCAACCAGCCAGGCGCCGGCATCGGCGAGCGCCACCCAGGCGCCGGTGATGCTGGCAGTGCGGGTGCCTCCGTCGGCTTCGAGGACGTCGCAATCGAGCGTGATCGTGCGCTCGCCCAAGCCGTCGAAATCGACGGTAGTGCGCAAGGCGCGGCCGATCAAGCGTTGTATTTCCTGAGTTCTGCCGCCTTGACGCCCACGTGCTGCTTCGCGCTCGCCGCGGGTGTGGGTGGCACGCGGCAGCATCCCGTACTGCGCCGTAACCCAGCCACGCTTGCTGCCGCGCAGAAAGGGCGGGATCCGCTCTTCGACCGAGGCGGTGCACAGCACGCGTGTTCCACCGCAGGTAATCATGGCGGAGCCTTCCGCATGGCGGTTGACGTCGCGGGCGATGGTTATGGGGCGGAGTTCGTCGGTCTGGCGTTGGTCGGGTCGCATGAATCCTCTCAGTCCACGACTCGCAGGGCTACTGCGGTGACATTGTCGCTTTGCGGATAACCGCCGCGCACGGCGTCCTCGGCGAGAATCTGCAGCGCAGTCTGCAGGTCATCTGCATTACTCAGTTTTTCCATGATGTAGGCTTCGCCGAGCTGGCTCCAAAGGCCGTCCGTGCATAGCAGCACGATGTCGCCCTTCTTCAGCTTTATGGCGTCGCTGATGGGGATGGGCGGTGTTTCTTCGTCGACGCCCAGGCAATACTGGACCATGTGGCGCTCGGGGTGGATCAAGGCTTGCGCCTGGGTGATTTCCCCGGCAGCGAGCAGGGAACCCACCATGGACTGATCCTGCGTCCGTGCAATGACCCGCTCGTCACGCAAAAGATAGGCGCGGCTGTCGCCGATGTGGGCCCAGCGCAGTTCGTTGCCGTTGATCAGCGCGCTGACGATGATGGTGCCGGGCCGGATCTCCGGGCGCATGCCGGCGCCGAGCGCGAGCACGTCTTCATGGGCCGCACTAATGGCACGTTTGAAGAACTCGTCGGAAGGCAGCGGGTTTTGCCGCAAAGCGCGAAAACTGTTGATCAGTGAAGCGACAGCCGTTTCCGCCGCAAG
This sequence comes from uncultured Gammaproteobacteria bacterium, assembly GCA_964586925.1. Classification (GTDB taxonomy): domain Bacteria; phylum Pseudomonadota; class Gammaproteobacteria; order JAKDMP01; family JAKDMP01; genus JBAUSV01. Next base: position 103,701 of record CAZPJI010000002.1, on the reverse strand, counting down.
ATCGCCCCGGGCATGACCGCCCATTCCATCGGCAACAATGGCCAGCTGGCTGTCATCGCCGAACAGGACCTCGGCCCGATCCTGATTATCTTGCCGGTGTCCTATTAGGCTGATCTGGGCGCTGTCTAGATCCATCGCGTGTGTATACGTAGCGGCCCGGCGGTTTCGCTCGGAGGTGGCTTAGCGTAACATGCCCGCTTTGGTGTTCAGGTAGCACGACGATGCGCAGCATGACCGGTTTTGCCTCCGCTCGCCAGGAAGGCGAGATGGGTGAATTCGTACTTGAGCTGCGTGCAGTCAATCACCGTTATCTCGATCTCAAGATCAATCTTCCGGATCGCTTGCGGGCATTGGAAAATCCCATGCGCGAGCAGCTCCGCGCCGCTCTCGCCCGGGGCCGGGTCGAGGCCCTGCTGCGCTGGCGTGTATCGGAGGGGGCGGGGTTGCAGGTCAACGAGGCCCTGGCCCGTGAATTGGTGGAGGCGGCGCGGAAGTTGGCGGCGGGCAGTGGAGCCGATATCCCCGTTGCCGGCGACGCGCTGAGGTTGCTGGCTTGGCCGGGCGTGGCCGAACCGTCGCCGGTCGAAGTAGATACTCTGCAGCCGCTCGTGATTGCTTTAGTGGAAGAGGCGACCCGGGCCTTGATCGCAGCACGCGAACGAGAAGGCAAAGCGCTTGCGTCCGCGTTGACCGAGCGGCTCGATCGGATCGAGGCCGCAGTCGGCGAGATTCGGGGGCATTTGCCCAAGGCCCAGACGCGGTTGAGTGAGCGGCTTGCCGATCGGCTGGCAGCCCTCGGGGCTGAAGTGGACGCGGCCCGGATTGCGCAGGAGGCTGCGATGCTGGTGGTGCGCCAGGATGTGGACGAGGAGCTCGACCGGCTGGCCGCTCACGTCAAGGAGGTCCGGCGTCTGATCGGGGAAAAACGGCCCGTCGGGCGCCGCCTGGATTTCCTCATGCAGGAACTGGGGCGCGAAGCGGGTACGCTGGCGTCCAAGGCCAGCGATCTGGAAATCAATCGCAGGGCGCTCGACTGCCGGGTGCTGATCGAGGAAATGCGCGAGCAGGTGCAGAACATTGAATGAAACCGCAGCTGGCCCGGGCAGGCTGTTCATCGTTTCGGCACCCTCGGGCGCGGGCAAGACTTCGCTGCTCAAGGCGCTGATGGCGCGCGATGAATCCGTGACCTTCTCCGTCTCGTACACGACTCGTGATCCCCGGCCCGGGGAAGTCGATGGGCGCGATTATCATTTCATCGATCAGGCGCGCTTTAAAGCCATGCGCGAGGCGGATGCGTTTCTGGAATCGGCCGAGGTGTATGGCAATGGCTACGGCACGGCTATTGAAGATGTTCGCAACCAGCTCGCCCATGGGCGCAAGGTCGTGCTGGAAATCGACTGGCAGGGCGCGCGCCAGGTGCGCGAGCGCATGCCCGAGGCCGTCTCCGTCTTCATACTCCCGCCTTCGCGCGAGTGCCTGCGTGCCCGCCTCACTGAGCGCGGCACGGACAGCGAGGCCATCATCGATCAGCGGATGGCCGTCGCCACGGCGGAAATGGCGCACTGGAACGAATACGACTACGTCATCATTAATGACCGGTTCGAGCGTGCCGTAGAGGAATTGGGCGCGGTTCTGAATGGCCAGGGGCGGGGCGTAGCGCGCACACGGCCCGGCTTGCCGGAGTTCGTGGCCACGATCCTCGGCGAGGGCTGACAGCAGGGCTTTCGGCGCCCTTGCCCGTCCGCCGCATCCGCTGGCGCAGGCTTGACGGATCACTTAAACTATTGATTAGCTTTTAGAACACCGCTTGCGCGGGGTATGCATACGACATGGCCAGAGTAACCGTCGAAGACTGCACTAACAAGATCGACAACCTGTTCGACCTCGTCCTGGTCGCTTCCAAGCGGGCGCGCCAGCTCTCACACGGACGCGAACCGGGCGTCCCCCTCGAGGGCGACAAACCCACGGTTGTCGCGTTGCGCGAAATTGCCGCCGGGCAGGTGGATCGCTCCATCCTGGAAGAATCCGACGAGCCGAGCGAGCGCGAGATATTCACACTGCCCGATGTCGACGACATCGATATCGATCTGTCGGTCGATGACGACGAGGAAGAAGAGGAAGAATCGGGCAGCAATGAAGCCAAGGCCGCGAGTGGGGACGAGCCCGAGAAGGCTTGAGCGGGTCTTGAGTTATGCGTGCCCTACACCGACCCGGGCCGCATGGAACCGCTGGCGAAAGCAAGCTTAGCGACCTGACCGCCGATCTGGCGCGCTATCTCGCGCCCGCAGAGATCGAGGAAGTCCGACGCGCCTACCTGTATGCCCAGGAGGCGCATCGCGACCAGCGCCGCCTCACCGGCGAGCCTTATATCACTCACCCCCTGGCCGTGGCCCGCATCCTGGCCCAAATGTCGCTCGACGCCGCCACGCTTGAGGCGGCGCTCCTGCATGACGTCATCGAGGACACGCCGGCCGAGCGCGGGGAACTGGCCGAGTTGTTCGGCGAGGAAGTCGCCCGCCTGGTGGACGGGGTCTCCAAGCTGACGCAGATCCGCTTCGAGAGCCGCCGCGAAGCCCAGGCGGAAAATTTCCGCAAGATGGTGCTGGCGATGGTGGCGGACGTGAGGGTCATCCTGATCAAGCTCGCCGACCGCCTGCACAACATGCGCACGCTGGGTGTCATGCCCGCGGAAAAACGCCGCCGCATCGCCCGCGAGACGCTGGAGATCTACGCGCCGATCGCTCATCGGCTGGGCATGCGCCGAATTCGGCTGGAGCTCGAGGATTTGGGATTTCGCAGCCTGTATCCCGATCGTTACCGGGTACTCGGCCGGGCCGTGCGCCGGGAACGCGGCCTGCGCGTAAGCGCCGTACCGAAGATGGTCAAAACGCTGGCGGCCCGCTGTGCCAAGGTCGGTCTCAACGCACAGGTGAGGGGGCGCGACAAGGCGCTCTACAGCATCTATCGCAAAATGCGCGGCAAGAGCCTGCGGCTCAGCGAAGTCATGGATATCCACGGTATTCGCATCGTCACGGAGAATGTGGACGATTGCTACCGTGTCCTGGGCTTGGTGCACGGTGTTTACAAGCCGGTACCGGGGCGTTTCAAGGATTACATTGCCCTGCCCAAGGCCAACGGCTATCAGTCCCTGCACAGCGTGATCGTCGGTCCCACCGGACAGCCGGTCGAAGTGCAGATCCGCACCGAAGCCATGGAGCAGGTTGCCGAGAACGGCATTTCCGCGCACTGGATGTACAAGACGGGGCAGGGCGCCGGTTCTTCGGACGAAATACGGGCGCGCGACCTGTTGCGTAGCCTGGACGAGATCAATGCCGAGAGCGCGACGCCGATCGAGTTCCTCGAGCATGCCAAGATCGATCTCGCGCCCAACGATATCTACGTGTTTACCCCCAAGGGCGAGATCATCGAGTTGCCGCGCGGTGCCACGCCGGTGGACTTTGCTTATGCGGTACACACCGACATCGGCAATGCCTGTGTATCGGCCAAGGTCGACCGGCGCGTCGTGCCGCTGCGCACGCAGTTGCAGACCGGGCAGACCGTGGAGGTCATCACGGCGCGCAACGCCCGGCCCAACCCGGCCTGGCTCAATTTCGCGGTGAGCGCAAAAGCGCGTTCGGCCTTGCGCCGCTTCCTGCGTGATATGCGCGCCGAGGATGCGGAGCGCCTGGGTCGGCGTATGTTGCAGCAGGCCCTGGAAAGCTACAAACTCGATCTCAAGCGCAAGAACCGGGAACTGGAGCGGGTCGCCGGGGAACTCAAAATCGATTCCACCGAGGAATTGTTGCGCCGCATCGGCATTGGCGAATTGCCGGCATTACTGGTGGCCCGCCGATTCGTAACTGATTCCGAGGCGGCGCCACTCTCGCAGGCGGCACCGATTGAAATTCAAGGCACCGAGGGTTTTGCCGTGTCGCTGGCCCGTTGTTGCCACCCCATACCCGGGGACCGCATTGCGGGCCTTCTTACGCGCGGCAAGGGACTCGTGGTGCACCGGGTCGATTGCGGCAACCTGATTGCCCAGAAGGACAGCGACCGCGTGGTCGATATCGCTTTCCATGAAGAAGCGCGCCGCGATTACCCGGCCGAACTGAGGTTGGAGCTCGAGGACGAGCGCGGCGTGCTCGCTTCCGTGGCGGCAACGGTTTCCGCGGAAGGCTCCAATATTCACCATGCCCAGGTGGCCGAGCGCGAAGACGGTATCTCGATATTGACGCTTGAGTTGACCGTTCGCGACAGGGCGCACCTGGCGCGTATCATCCGGCGCCTGCGCAAGACGGCGTCCGTACTGCGCGTCGTCCGCACCTAGGGTGGAGATGTCGGGATATTCTCGCCAAGGCGCAAAGACGCAGAGAAGGGGCTAAACAATATTCAAGGCCGTGAAAATCTGCGACATTTTGGCAGGCTCCTTGTTTTTGATTAATCCACTTGGCGATCCATGCGCCTTGGCGAGAGTTTTCAGGCCTATGAACTTCGTGAAGTGGTTGGGATAGGCGGAGTCTGGACCGGTGGGGTGCTGCCAATTCAGATTGGGCGGCGTTTACGGCACAATGTGCGCTGTATAGGCAACGGAAATTGAAACGGTGACAAGAAAAGCGATCGCGACGACCGAGGCGCCCGCGGCCATCGGGCCTTATTCGCAGGCCATCCAGGCCGGCAGCTGGGTTTTTCTCTCGGGCCAGATCGGGCTCGATCCCGCGAGCGGCGAATTGGTAGGCGGTGGAGTCGAGGCCCAGACCCGGCAGGTATTCCGGAATCTGAACGCCGTGGCAGCCGCTGCCGGCGGTTCTCTGGAATCCCTGGTCAAGCTCACGGTCTATTTGACGGATCTGGGCGATTACGCGACGGTCAACGAGGTCATGCAGTCCGTTTTCTCCGAACCGTTTCCTGCGCGTGCGGCAGTGGAAGTTTCTGCATTGCCGCGCGGTGCTTGTGTGGAGGTCGAAGCCATCATGGCCGGCAGGGAGGCAGACGTTTGAAAACCTGGATTACGTTGTGGACGGCAGCTTTCATCGGTGTACTGGTGGCGACGGCCTCGTATGCGCGTGCGGCAACCGGTGCGCCGCCCGCGTTTTCGGCGTCCCACCCTCTGAGCATCGTGCATCGCCTCGCGCAGCAGCCGCCGACGCAGACGGCGTTTGCCGAGGCACGTTTTTCGTCACTCCTCGACCGCGCCCTCTTGTTGCATGGCGAACTCGCATGGGAAGGCGGGGACGTACTCGAGCGCAAGGTCACGAAACCTTACTCGGAGCATACGAAGATCGACGGCACGCAAGTCAGCGTGACTCGTGCCGGGCACGGCACGCGGCATTACTCGCTGGATCGCGCGCCGGCCATGAAGGCGCTGCTCGATGGCCTGATTGCCGTGCTGGCGGGCAATCCCAAGCGGCTTCGCGGCGTGTTCGAGGCATCGCTTCAGGGGCGTCCCCAGGCCTACTGGACGCTGCTTCTGGCGCCGCGTTCCGCCAAATTGAAGGATCAGCTCAAACAGCTTGCCCTCGACGGCAATTCCGGCACCTTGCGCTGCATCGAGATACTTCAATCGGGCGGTGACACGAGCATCTACGTGCTCGGCCCGCTGGCCGGGCACGTGCCGTCCCGCCCCACGCAGGCCGCGCTGCAGAAGCTGTGCCGGGCGGGCTGATTCGCCCGGGCGGCGGGCTTGAACCGGTGCCGGCCAGGAGCGTGTCGGATTTGAGGCTGATCTACTGCCTCGCTACGATCGCTCAAGTCAGACACGCTCCTAGGGAGCAAGCGGCGTGAAGCTGCGCACGCGTATCGGATTGATTGTTCTGTGGCTGCTGGTGCTTGGTGGCCTCGGCGCGTACGTCATGCACTCACTCAAGGTCGGCACCGACTTGCGCAGCTTCATGCCCAGCGCCACCAATCCGGATCAGCGTCTCTTGATGCAGCAGATCGGCCAAGGGCCGGGCTCGCGACTGCTGCTGCTGGCTATCAAAGGCGCCGACACGGCGCGGCTGGCCGCGCTCAGCAAGGGGCTTACCGCGAGCCTGCGCAAGGACGATCGTTTCAGCCGGGTCATCAACGGCGATTTCAATCTGTCCTCGCTGGATCCGAAATGGTTGCCCTACCGTTATCTGTTTACCGACACGCTGGACCGTCAGCGGCTGGACGCCGCCTATCTCCACCAGCAACTGGAAGAGCGTCTGCAGGACCTGGGCTCGCCCGCCAGCGGGATGCTCCAGAAATGGCTGCCGCGCGATCCGACCCTGGAAGTGCTCAAACTCGTGCAACGCTGGGCCCCGGCGCATGGCCCCGAGACGCGCGACGGCGTTTGGTTCGACAAGCAGGGCGAGGCGCTCATGCTGGTGCAGACCCGTGCCGCCGGTTTCGATCCCGACGCCCAGGCGCGTGCGGTCGGCGCCTTGCGCGAGGCCTATGCGAAGCTGCCGCACAGCAGCGATGCGCAACTCGTGCTCAGCGGGCCCGGCTATTTCAGCGTAATCATTGCCCGCAACACCAAGGCGCAAGCGGATTGGATCGGAGCCATCTCCACAATCGGCTTCATTCTGCTGCTGCTTTTGGCCTATCGAAGTCCGAGTGCCCTGATATTGGCGGGCCTGCCGATCGCGAGCGGTGCGCTGGCTGGTCTTGCCGCACTGATCCTGGGCTTTGATCGGGCCAATGGTATTACCCTCGCTTTCGGATTCACGCTGCTCGGTGTGGCGCAGGAGTACCCCATCCGTCTGCTCAGCCACCGGCGCGCAGGGGCCACGGCGCTGGAAAGCGTGCGCGGACTCTGGCCGTTGCTGCTGACGGCGATCGCCTCGGCCTGCATTGCATACCTGGCGTTCTATGCGTCGGGCGTACCGGGGCTGCAGCAGTTGGCGGTATTCACGATCACCGGTTTGCTTGTGGCGGGATTCTCGACCCGTTATTTGCTGCCGCGTGTGTTGCCTGCGCGCTTCATCGACTGCGCCGGCACTCCCGGCCTGGCTCGTTTTCGCGCTTTCCTCGACGGGTTGCCGCGACCGCGCTGGTTGCCCTGGTTGCTTGCCGTGGGAGTGGGTCTCGCGCTGTGGCTGGCGCCCGGTGCATTCTGGCAGCAGAGCCTGGGTGGACTGACCCCGCTCTCGCAGAAAATGATTGCCACGCAGACGCATTTATCCGAGGCGCTGGGGGCGCCGGACCCGCGTTATCTGCTGTTGTTGCATGGCGACAGCGCCCAGTCGGTACTGCAGCTTTCCGAACGGGTGGCGCCGAAACTGCGCAGCCTCGAACAGGAGGGGGTACTGGACGCAGCCGAGTTGCCCTCGCGCTATCTGCCGAGCCTGGCCACTCAGCAGGCCCGCCAAGCCCGGCTACCCGATCGTTCAGAGCTGGAACAATCGCTGGCCAAGGCCCGGGCGGGGCTACCCTTTCGCAAGGGGCTGTTTGCGCCTTTCGTCAACGATGTCGAGACAGCGAAGCATGCTCCGCCGGTAACACCGCAACAGTTCGAGTCCACGCCGCTGGGCCAGCGTCTCGCTTCGATGCTCGTGCACCAGGGGAACCACTGGCTGGGACTGGCGACCCTGAGCGGCGTCAAGAAACCCGCGGCCATCGCGGCCTTGTCGAAAACCACGGACGGGCGCGTGAGTCTGCTCGACATCAAAGCGGCCTCCGAAAAGCTGGTGAATGATTACCGCGTGCGTATCCTGCATGCGCTCATCATCGCTGCCGCGCTGCTCATTCTGACGGTGACCTTCGCCTTGCGCAGTGTGCGCCGTGCCTGGCATGTGCTGGCACCCATGACGCTTGCCACGTTCCTGGTCCTTGCCGTCGAGCGCTTGGCGGGTATCGAGATTTCCCTGTTTCATCTGATCGCGCTGATCCTGGCGGCCGGTCTCGGCCTGCATTACGCCTTGTTCTTCGAGCGCGATACCGGCGATCCCGCGGAACAGCGGCGTACATTGCATGCGACCGTCGTGTGCGTGTTGTCGGCATTGCTGGTGTTCGGGATGTTGGTATGGTCCACCATTCCCGTGCTGCGGGCGATTGGATTGACCGTGGCGCTGGGCGTGGCATTCCATTTCTGCCTCTCGATTCTCATGGCACCGCACACCCGTGCAAGCCCGGAAAATTCATGAATTGCGCACGCCCTCGCTTGCCTATTGCTTCCACAAGAAATTTTGTTCAGTTGGCCGTAATCGCTGATACGCCACGCCTTCACAAAATTCCTTGTGAAACCAATATGCTGTGCGATCATCGCGCGAATTCATGAAATTTCCGGGCTAGTAAACACGATGAGCAGGGGTGAAGAGACTTCCGATGGTGCCGCCCTGTGGAGCGGCATTCGCGGCATAGGCCCGAGGCTGGCCGAGCGGCTGGCCAAGTTGGGCATAGACAGACCCTCGGCGTTGCTCACGCATTTGCCCCTGCGTTATGAAGATCAGACGCACGTGACCCCGATGGGCGCTTTGCATCCAGGCACCGAGGCCCTGGTGGCGGGGGAGGTCCTGGTCGCCGAGCACGTGCGTGCGCGCCGCCGCATGCTGGTGGTCCGGTTGGGCGACGGCACGGGATACGTGACCCTGCGTTTTTTCCACTTTCACGAACGTATGCAAAAAAGCCTCGCGCGCGGTGCGCGTTTCGCCTGCTTCGGCGAGGTACGTGTGGGCCCGGGCGGCCTGGAGATGGTGCACCCATCGCTACGCCGTTTGACACCGGGCGCCGAGGCCCCGGCGAACGAAACGCTGACGCCGGTCTATCCCACCGTCAGCGGCCTGGGTCAGGCCACGTTGCGGCGTGCGGTCGATCAGGCGCTTGCGGGCTTGCGCGCGGGGCGGCTCGAAGCCTATGAGCTGCCGCCGGTTCAAGAGAACTGGCCCGGCTTGGTGCCGGCCTTGCAGGCCGTGCATTATCCCCGCCCGGAGCAGGGGCCTCCGGAGCCGGACGGCTCCGTGTTGCAGCGCCTGGCGGCGGACGAATTGCTTGCGCATTATCTGGTGTTGCGGCAGCTGAGAAACCAGTCCCGGACGGGTCACGCGCCGAGTCTTGCCGAAGGCGCAGAAGTGGCCGGGCGGCTGCGTAAGGCTCTGCCTTTCGAACTGACGGCCGGGCAGGTGCGCGTGGCCGGCGAGATCGCCGCCGACCTCGATGCGACCCGCCCGATGCGTCGGTTGCTGCAGGGCGATGTCGGCAGCGGCAAAACGGTGCTGGCGGCCTTGGCGTTGACACGGGCCGTGGGTGCCGGTCACCAGGCCGCGATCATGGCACCTACCGCCTTGTTGGCCGAGCAGCATATGCGGACCCTGTCGGCCTGGTTCGATACCATCGGCGTTCCCGTGGGTCTGTATACCGCGAATGTGCCGGCGGCCGAACGACGGCGCTGGCGCGAACGGGCGGCGGCAGGTGAACCGCTGGTGCTGGTAGGCACACATGCCCTGGTCGCCGGAGAGAACCCGCTGCCGGGAATGGCCCTGGCCGTGGTCGATGAACAGCACCGTTTCGGAGTCGGCCAGCGCCTGGCGCTCACCGGTGGCGAGCAGGGCGCGGTGCATCAACTGGTCATGAGCGCGACGCCCATCCCGCGCACGCTCGCGATGACGCTGTACGCGGACCTTGACGTCTCGGTGCTGGATGAACGCCCACCCGGACGTGTGCCCGTCGTCACCGCCGTGATGAGCGAAGCGCGCCGCGATGAATTGATCGAACGCATCGTCGAGGTAATCGGAACCGGGCGGCAGGTCTACTGGGTGTGCCCGTTGATCGAGGAATCGGAGGTGCTGGAGGCCCAGGCGGCGGAGAAAACCGCCGAGGCGCTGGCCGCGGCCCTGCCTTCGGTCAAGGTCGCCCTGGTACATGGCCGTCTGCCGGCTGCGGAAAAGGATGCGATCATGCGCAGGTTCGTCGCAGGCAAAATAGATCTGCTCGTGGCGACGACCGTGATTGAAGTGGGGGTGGACGTGCCCAATGCGACGCTGATGGTGATAGAGAACGCCGAACGGCTGGGCCTGGCCCAATTGCACCAGTTGCGTGGCCGCGTGGGCCGGGGTGGCGCACAGAGCCATTGCGTGCTGCTCTACAAGCCGCCGCTCGGCGAGCGGGCCCGCAAGCGCTTGATGGCGGTGCGCAACAGTGATGATGGTTTCGTCATTGCCGAGGCCGATCTCGAGTTGCGCGGGCCCGGCGAATTGCTGGGGACCCACCAGGCGGGATTTGCACGTATGCGCGTTGCCGATCTCGCCCGGGATCGGGGCCTGGTCGCACGCTTGCCGCAGCGCGCCGAACGGATTCTGACCGAGGTGCCGCCCGTGGAGATAGAGCATCTGATTGAATTCTGGCTGGGAGAGGACTTGCGCTATGCCGACGCCTGACAAACCCAATCGAAAACGCAGCCCTGCACGCAAGAAGAAGACGGCTGCACGCAAGACGGCGCCGCGCAAGAAAACCCAGGCGCAGCAGGCTAATAAACCGGAGCAGGCCAGGGAGCCAGTGACGACACAGCGCGCCCAGGCAGGCCCGGCCCCCAGAAAGGCGACGGCGGAAGAGCCTGCCGCCCGGGGGCCCCGTTTCCGGCAGCGGCCGCAGTCGCCGGCGTCTGCAATCCTTCGCGCCGCGCGTTCCGCCTGGGACCGCGTGACCGGCCAGCCGCGTCCGCTCGATCCGGACGCCATGCGCAAGCCACGCGAACCCTGGATACGGCGGTTGCGCCACAATTGGAGGCGCAGCCGATTCGCGCGCGAGTATTTGCCGTGGTTACTGAAACGGTTCGACGCTTATGCGCGCCTGACACGTATCAATAAGCCCATCGGCACGTTTCTGCTCCTATGGCCCACGCTCTGGGCGCTGTGGCTGGCCAGCGACGGCCATCCGCGGCCCTGGCATTTCGTGGTCTTCGTGTTGGGCACCTTTCTGATGCGGTCCGCCGGGTGTGCCATGAACGACTTCGCCGACCGGCGCATCGACCCCCATGTCTGGCGCACGCAGGAGAGACCGCTGGCCCGGAGGGAGATCCATCCCGCAGAGGCCCTGGCCATTTTTGTCGTCCTCTCTCTGGCTGCGCTGGGGCTGGTGCTGACGTTGAACCGTCTCGTGTTGTGGTTTGCCTTGCCCGGCGCTTTCCTGGCGGCCACCTATCCTTTCATGAAGCGTTTCACCCAGTTGCCGCAGTTGTATTTGGGCGTGGCCTTCGGCTGGGGCATTCCGATGGCGTTCGCGGCCGTGACCGATCACGTGCCGAACGTGGCGTGGCTGCTTCTGATCATCAATATCCTGTGGGCCACCGTCTACGACACCATGTATGCGATGGCCGACCGGCCGGACGACGTAAAAATCGGCGTCAAGTCCACAGCCATACTCTTTGGTGAAATGGATCGCACCATCATCGGCATTCTCCAGGTCACCGTGTTGATCGGCCTGGCGCTGACCGGCGTACGCCTGCATCTGGCGCCGGCCTATTACTGGGGCCTCGGTGCAGCGGCCTGTTTCGGGCTCTACGAGCAATGGTTGATCCGCGAGCGCGAACCGCTGAAGTGCTTCCAGGCCTTCCTCAACAACAATTGGTTCGGCGCCGCCGTGTTTGCCGGCATCATCCTGCAGATTCCCTTTTCGCATTGAACCGGAAAAACTCTCGCAAAGGCGCCACGACGCAACGAACAAAGAGATAAATCTCGCAGAGGCGCAAAGATCGCAAAGATGAACGTGATTGTTCCTCTCGCCAAGGCGTAGAAACCGCCACGTCAAATCGAGATGACTCTCCTTTTTGCTCGCGTAGCAAGGGAGTGGAACCCGGAGGGATTCCGGAAATCTTGGCTGCTGTAGGAGCGGACGTCCCGGCCGCGATCCGGTCTTCGGTGGCACAGCCTATCGCGACGGGGACCGTCGCTCCTACAGCCTCTCTATCGTTGCGCCGTTGCGATAAATATGGAGCCGGAGGTAAGTCCGCGTTACCCCGATGTTGACGTTGGTATGTCCGATGGGGGATGCTGCCGCGAACCGTAAAGAAGATCATTCATGAGCGATCAGGCATCCGCCCCCGAGTTGAAAACCTGGTTGGGCCATCCGCGCGGTCTTGCGACACTGTTTTTCACCGAGATGTGGGAGCGCTTCAGCTTCTACGGCATGCGCGCGCTGTTGATCTTGTTCATGGCCGCGGCGGTCAAGCAAGGCGGGCTCGGCTTTACCGACAAGACGGCGACTGCGATCTACGGACTCTATATGGCGGGCGTCTACCTGACTTCGTTGCCCGGCGGCTGGATCGCCGATCGCCTGCTGGGCCAGCAGCGGTCTGTCTGGTACGGGGGCATCATCATCGCGCTCGGCCACTTCACGCTGGCAATCCCCAGCAAGGAATCCTTCTTTATCGGCCTGATCCTGATCGTGCTGGGCACGGGATTGCTGAAGCCGAATGCGAGTGCCATGGTGGGCGATCTTTATCCGGAAAGCGGTTCGCGGCGCGATGCCGGGTTTTCGATTTATTACATGGGCATCAACCTGGGCGGCTTTATAGGCCCCCTCGTGTGCGGGTTCCTTGGCCAGAAGGTGAATTGGCACTACGGCTTTGCGGCGGCGGGTGTCGGCATGGTACTGGGCCTGATCCAGTATCGCTACACGATCCGTTACCTCGGCAACGCGGGGCGCGGTGTGCCCGGGCATTTCCAGGATGCGACGCTCGAGCGCCGTTCCCGGCGCCGCGGTTGGTCTGCACTGGTCCTGGGCCTTGGCATCCTGGCGCTCCTGGTGGTGTTGGGTTACCTCGGAGTGATTGTCTATCATCCGCACGCGCTTGCGGTGTGGTCAGGGTTTTTGCTCCTCGCTCTCGGGTTGGGTTTTCTCGCCTGGGTGTTTTTTCGGGGTGAGTTGAGTGCCCGTGATCGAAAACGACTGGCGGCGCTGGCCATTCTTCTGCTGGTCCAGGTGCTGTTCTGGGCGGGCTACGAGCAGGCCGGCTCCAACTTCAATCTCTTCGCCGAGCGCTACACACAACTCAGCGTATTCGGCTGGAATTTCCCGGCGTCCTGGTTCCAGAGCGAGAACTCCCTGCTCATCATCGTGTTGGCGCCGTTCTTCGCCTGGCTGTGGATCTGGCTGGGGCGGCGCAACCTCGATCCTTCGACGCCGCTCAAGTTCGCCCTCGGCATGATCTTCATGGGCATCGGTTTCCTGGTGATGACCGGCGCCGCCTGGGTCGTGGTTGCCGGGCACAAGGCGTTGCCGACCTGGTTGGCGCTGACCTATCTGCTGCATACCATCGGCGAGTTGTGCCTGAGTCCGGTGGGCCTGTCGGCGACCACCAAGCTCGCACCGCGCGGCTACGGCGGCCGCATGATGGGGGCCTGGTTTCTGTTCCTGGCCCTCGGTGAGTTGCTGGCCGGCCTGATCGCGGGTCGTTTCAGTGCGCACGACGTGCATGACATGCCCCACATCTACCTCACCATCGCCGCGGTGGGCATCGGGGTAGGGGTTTTGCTCGCCCTGTTCGCCCGGCCGATCCAACGCCGCCTGATCGCCGTGCGGCCGGATTCCGAAATCGAGTACGACCCGGCGCGATAAGGGCTTGGTATCTTCAGGCGCGGGCGAGGGCGTAAACGCTGATTCGCACAGCACCCGCCCGGGCCACGGCGTGAGCCGCAGCGTTGGTGGTGCTGCTGGTGGTGATGACATCATCCACGAGGCCGATGTGCAATCCGGCAAAACTCCGGCAGCTTGCGAAAGCTCCTTTCAGATTGGCGCGCCGTGCCTTGCGGTCGAGGCTGCGCTGCGCGGGCGTGGCGCGAATTCGCCGCAGGGCGCTGTAAGCAACGGGTATATCCAGCGCTTTTCCTATCGTGCGAGCGATTTCACCGGCTTGATTGAAGCCACGTGCCGCAAGCCTGCGGTGGTGCAACGGCACGGGCAGCAATATGTCCGGATGGGCGGCACCACGCATGTCGAGATATTCGGCAAGTGCCGTGGAGAGCGTGTGCCCTTGTGCCAAGTGGCCACGAAACTTGAATTGTTGGAGCAGGCGATCCACGGGCCAGGCATAGCGGAAGGCGGCGTAGGCTTCATCGAATCGCGGCGCAGACCGGCTACAGGCTCCGCACAACTCGGTGGCCAGTGCCGGCAAGGGCAATGCGCAGCGTACGCAGGCATGATCATTCCAGGGCAGGTCATGGAAGCAGGGGGTGCAGAGGCCGTCCGAGCCGGCATCGCCGCACAGCAGGCAGCCCGCCGAGAGCCAGCGTGACAGGTTTTGCCTCATGATGTGTGGTTTGCCGCGGAACAGGCCATGGAGTATCATTTTCCCGGTTGCAAGCCCTTGATGCCGTGATTTCTACCGATCCCATCATCACCCGTATAGTTATACGGCGCAACCAATCGCTGAGCTGGCAGGGGCTGGGACTGATCCTGGCCGGTGGCCTTGCACTGAACCTGGCTATCGGGTTGGCGGCGGGCGTTGCGGCGGGCTGGTGGCCTGTGGCTGCTTACGAGGGTGGTGTTTTTGTGCTTTTTGCCGCGATTCTGGCCTGTTTGACGGCAAACCGCTCGCGGGAAATCGTAACGGTATATGAGCGTGAGGTTGTCGTCGAGTATGGACGCCGACGCCTGGAAATGCGGGTCGAAATGGATCGTTACTGGGCGCGCGTCGAAGAATGCAGCAACCCGCGCCCCGCGCTGATCATACGGTCACGGGGCGTGGCCGTAGAGATTGCACGGGCGCTGGACGAAGAAGCCCGGGCTGCATTGGCGGCGCGGTTGCGGCAATTGCTGGGCCCGACAGCCTGGCTGTCGGGGGCTAAAATAACGGGTCCGATGCCGAGTGGTCAGCTTTGAACATGGAGACACAGGAATGAGGAAATGGAGTCTGGTTCGCTGGGCGGGTGTTATTGCCGGTCTGGCTGCGGCGCCGGGGGCATGGGCGGCGGACTGGAACATGCCGAAGGGCGTGACTCCGGTCAGCCACCAGACCTACGAACTGCATATGTTCGCAATCTGGATGATGGTCGGCATCGCAGTCGTGGTGTTCGGCGCCATGACGTGGTCCATTATCTTTCATCGTCGTTCGCGCCGGCCCGAGGCCTCCCAGTTCCACGAAAACCTCAAGTTCGAAGTAGCCTGGACCATCGCACCCTTCCTGATCCTGGTGGCATTGGCGATTCCGTCGACGCTGGTTCTTCTCAAGGTCCAGAATTATCATCATGCGCAGTTGCGCATCCGTATTACCGGTTACCAGTGGCTCTGGAAGTATGAATATCTCTCGCCCGCCGCCAAGCCGCTGTATGGGTTCTATAGCCGTATCGCATTGGCCAGCGAAGAGCGGATGAATCTCGATTCAAAGAAATCCCCCTGGACCGACAAGCACTACCTGCAGGATGTAAATCACCCGTTGGTGGTGCCTACTCATGAGAAGGTCCTTCTCCTCATCACCTCGGGCGACGTTATTCACAGTTGGTGGGTGCCTGATTTCGGCGAAAAACAGGATGCGATCCCGGGTTTCGTGACCCAGATGTGGATCAATGTCGATAAACCCGGGGTATATCGCGGGGTGTGCAACCAGATATGCGGTGCCGGGCATGCTTATATGCCGATCGTAGTCGTGGCGAAGCCGAAGACCGAGTTCGATCAGTGGCTTCATTCACATGAGCGGGGAGCGCAACCGGTAGCCGTAAATACGGTCAAGTCGGCGCCTGCATTAGTCGCGGAGGGCAGTAAATGAGCAGTGAAATGACGGCAGCACACGGGCATGCCGATGCGCACCATGGCCCGGCCAAGGGCATCATGCGCTGGATTACCACTACGAATCACAAGGACATCGGAACGCTGTACCTGGTGTTTTCGTTGATCATGCTGTTCGTGGGCGGCGCCATGGCCATGGTCATCCGCTCCGAGTTGGCCGAGCCCGGCCTGCAGGTGGTCGACCCCGCCTTCTTCAACGAAATGATGACCCTGCACGGGCTCATCATGATCTTCGGCGTGCTGATGCCCGCGTTGGTGGGTTTTGCCAACTGGATGGTGCCGATGCAGATCGGCGCGCCCGACATGGCCCTGCCGCGCCTGAACAACTGGAGTTTCTGGTTGCTTGTGGCCGGTATGACCATGCTGATATCGACCCTGGTCATGCCCGGTGGAGCACCGGCCATGGGCTGGACGATGTACGCACCTCAGGTCGAGCAGACGCCGTATGCGTTCCCGTTCATGATCTTCGCCGTGCATTTGATGGGTATCTCTTCGATCCTCGGCTCGATCAACATCATCTCGACGATCCTCAACCTGCGCGCGCCGGACATGAAGCTGCTGAAGATGCCGTTGTTCGTCTGGACCTGGTTCGTGACAGCGTTTCTGTTGATCGCGATCATGCCGGTGCTGGCCGGGGGCGTCACGATGCTGCTCTTCGACCGTTTCTTCGGCACCAGCTTCTTCAACGCGGCCGGCGGCGGGTCGCCGATCCTGTGGCAGCACGTGTTCTGGTTCTTCGGCCATCCCGAAGTGTACGTGATGATCCTGCCGGCTTTCGGCATCATCTCCGAGGTCATTCCGACCTTCTCGCGCAAGCCGTTGTTCGGCTATACCGCAATGGTTTACGCGACCGCCTCGATCGCTTTCGTGTCCTTCGTCGTGTGGGCGCACCACATGTTCACCTCGGGCATGCCGACGGCTGCGGAATTGTTCTTCATGTATTCCACGATGTTCATCGCCATTCCGACGGGCATCAAGATATTCAACTGGGTGGCGACGATGTGGCGCGGTTCGCTGACCTTCGAGACGCCGATGCTGTTCGCGATAGGGTTTCTGTTCCTGTTTACCATTGGCGGGTTCAGTGGCGTGATGCTCGCGCTCGTGCCGGCGGACCTGCAGTACCACAACAGTTATTTTGTGGTCGCGCATTTCCATTACGTGCTGGTGGGCGGCACGCTGATGGCACTGTTTGCCGGCGTGTACTACTGGCTGCCGAAATGGACCGGGCACATGTACAACGAGGCGCTCGGAAAATGGCATTTCTGGCTGTCGGTGATCTCGTTCAACGTGTTGTTTTTCCCGCAGCATTTCCTGGGCCTTGCCGGCATGCCGCGCCGCGTGCCCGATTATGCGCTGCAGTTCGCCGACCTTAACCTCCTGTCCTCGATTGGAGGCTTCGTGTTCGGCGTGACCCAGCTCATATTCCTGTACAACGTGATCCGAACCGTTTACCGCGGCAAAAAGGCCACGGACCGCGTCTGGGAAGGCGCACATGGATTGGAATGGACCGTGCCCTCGCCGGCGCCCTATCACACCTTTGAAGACGCCCCGGATGTGCCCTGAGAAGGCGCCCGTACCGGATCGTCGCAAGCGCCGCCGCATCATGATCACGGCTGTTGTTCTCGGGATGCTGGCGTTGGCCTTTTACGTAGGCGCATTCCTGATACAGCGCTATTTCCATTCGCCGGCACACTGAACACCTGGAGACCAAGGGGAAGTCAAGACAATGAGCACCAGCACCAGCGCACCACGTTATTTCCTGCCGCATAGTTCGCCCTGGTCGTTTTCCGCGACCGTCGGCCTGTTCTCGATGCTGTTCGGGTTTGCCAATTTCTTGAGCGGTGACAAAACGCTTGGGCTTTCCATCCTGTTTTTCGGAGTCGCCGTTCTACTGGTGAGCATGTTCGGCTGGTGGGCTGCGGTGATCCACGAAAGTGAAACTGGAGCCTACCGCGCCCTGGAAGACAGCAGTTTCCGCTGGGGCATGGTGTTCTTTATCACGTCGGAGGTGTTTTTCTTCGGTGCCTTCTTCGGGGCTTTGTTCTACGCGCGTGTATTCGTGCTTCCCTGGCTGGCCGGCGCCAGTAACAACCTGTTCACGAGCGTGTTGTTGTGGCCGCATTTCCTGAGCCACTGGCCGTCTAATGGCCCGGGCCTGCTGAATGGGCACTTCGAAGGCATGGGCGCCGGTGGCATCGCCGCCATGAACACGGCGCTGCTGTTGACCAGTGCCATCACCGTGACCATTGCCCACTGGGGTTTGAAGAACAACCACCGTGGTCTGGTCAAGGTTTTTCTGGCCCTGACATTCCTGCTTGGGTTCGCTTTCGTTGCCTCGCAGGCGCATGAGTACATCCACGCCTACACCGCCCAGAATCTGAAGTTGGCTACCGGCATCTACGGCACGACGTTCTTCGTGTTGACCGGGTTCCATGGCACGCACGTCACCATTGGCGCTATCGGATTGTTCGTGATCTGGATCCGCGTCATGCGTGGACATTTCAACGAACACCATCACTTCGGTTTCGAAGCCATCGCCTGGTACTGGCATTTCGTCGACGTCGTCTGGCTCGGCCTGTACCTCTTCGTGTATTGGCTATAGTCCGGAATTCGGATTATCTCTCACAAAGACGCAGAGACCGACGAGAAGACGGAGGTCTAGAGAGACGAAATGCGCTTTTCGTAGCGCCGGGTTTCGTCGGTTCGAGGTTTTTATTGAATCCTTTGCGTCTTGGCGCCTTTGCAAGAGTATTGGAATGTTGCCCGACGTAGCCAGGATGGCGAGCAAGGAAGTCTTGCAGGTGGCTTTGATCAGGCGGCCGGTTTCAGTAATCCCACGGCCCAGAGGACGATGATGAGTACGAACAGCAGTACGGAAAGTCCGATCCGCCAGGAAAGCGCTTTTACCGTTCGCTTGCTTTCGCCCTTGTCGTGCGCCAGGAAAAACAGGGCCTGAAACAGCGTGGCGACCACGATCAGGAAAAGCACGATCAGGACAATGTGGATGACCAAGGCGTTTCCGTGGGTCAGGGCGTGATGAGTATGTTCTCATATTGATGAACATGCGCGCCAAGATTGCCTTCTGGCTGCTGACTTTGATGATGGTGGCGGTCGTGGCCCTGTTCGCGCGTTTGGCGCTTTGGCAGTATCACCGTGCGCAGGAACGTTCAGTACTGCTGCACGCCTATGCGGTCGCACGGCAAGGGTCGGCTCGGCCGTTGCCGATTGCAGGCGTGGCAAAACTGCCGCCTTATGCGCATGTGTCCGCGGTGGGGCAGTATGATGGAGACCACCAGATCATTTTCATCGAACGGCCTCAGCCCAACGGCCCGGCAGTGGGGGCCGAGGTGGTTACGCCTTTAAGCCTGTCCGGCGGGCACATTCTGCTCGTCAACCGCGGTTGGGTCCCGGCCAATCCGCAAGGGCATACCCGCGTGGCATTGGCCCCGCCCGCGGGAACGATAAGGGTCACCGGCTACCTTGCCGATCTGTCCCGGGCCGGCGTCCGGCTCGAGGGCCGGGACAGCGTGAAAGGGCAGTGGCCCAGGTACCTGCTGTATCCGCGGTGGAAGGACCTGGAGGCCTTGTACGGCCCCGGGTTGCAGCGCCGGATCCTGTGGCTGGTCCCCAATGGGCCGGGGGGCTATGACCGGGCCTGGCGGTTCCGGCCGGCCCACGGCCCGGACGAAAATTACGGTTACATGGCCCAGTGGATCGGTCTGGCCGTAACGGTATTTATAGTTTGGTTGATACTGACGCTGCGTGCCCTGCGGCGTTCCCACGGAGAAAGCAGACGATGACAAAAGCCGCAAAACGGGTCTGGCTGACGCCCGCCCTTATTCTCGTGGTGGTCCTGATCCCGCTGATTTTCGCGGTGCTGGTGTATTTCCATCCGACCTGGTTTGCCCTGGGGCACACCAATCACGGCCAACTGGTCCGCCCGCCGGTTAAAATAACCGTCAAGGGTCTGGTGCGGGCTCCGACCACGTCGTCGCCGGCTGCCGCGAAGCAAACGGCTCTGCCGACCGATTATTTCTCCGGTCACTGGACCTTGGTTTACATCGGCACCGGATCGTGCCACGCTGATTGCAAGGCGGCCTTGTATGCCATGCGCCAGGCACGTCTCGCAACGGGCGAGCACATGCGTAATGTGCAGCGGCTCTACGTCGCGCCCGCCAAGGATGCGCCCGGCGCCGGGTTTGCCGCCGACTGGCCCGGGGTGACGATGACTCTGAGTTCGGGAACGGCCGGCAGGGATTTCATGCGCCAGTTCACGGCGCTGCGTCCGGCAGGCGGCATTTATATCGTGGATCCCAACGGGTTATTGATGATGACATTCTCCAAACACGCGAATCCCGAAGGCTTGGTCAAGGATCTGCGGCATCTGCTGGAAGTGAATTCATGAATTCACCGCTGATTGAAACCGTTTCCGGACCGATCGGACCGTGGCAGCGGGTGCGCAGTTACCTGGCTCTGTGCAAGCTGCGTATCGTCGAGCTCATCGTCTTTACTGCCGTGGTCGGTATGTTGCTCGCGGTGCCGGGCTGGCCGCCGCTGGGGCGTGTCCTGCTCGCTACCCTCGGGGTTGCCCTGGCTGCGGCTTCGGCGGCCACGATCAACCATGTCATCGACCGCCATATCGACAATCGCATGCGGCGTACCTGTTACCGCCCCCTCCCGCGGGGCGCGTTGACCGAGCACCAGGCGCTGGCGTTTGCAGCCGTCCTGGGCGTGGCCTCCATGGCCGTACTGACAATCGGCGTGAACCTGTTGAGTGCGGTGCTGACCTTCGGCGGACTGATCGGCTATGCCGTGGTGTATACGGCGTTTCTCAAGCACATCACGCCGCAGAACATCGTGCTCGGCGGAGCGGCCGGCGCTATCCCGCCGGTGATCGGTTGGACGGCCATGACCGGGCGCATCGATCCCATGGCGCTCGCCCTGTTCCTCATCATCTTCATATGGACGCCGCCGCATTTCTGGGCGCTGGCGATCCATCGCCGCGACGACTATGCCAAGGCGGGCGTGCCCATGCTTCCGGTCACGCACGGCATTCGACTGACGCGCCTGCATATTCTGCTCTACACGGTGCTGCTGGTCGCTTTCAGCCTACTGCCGTGGTCCCTGGGCGCCAGTGGGTGGGTTTATTTTGCGGCTGCGCTACTGCTCGGCGCCGGCTTCCTGTACCACGCGTTCCGGCTCTGGCGCGGGCGTGACGAACGTGCACCCATGGCCACGTTCCGTTATTCGATCCTTTATCTCTCGCTGTTGTTCGCGGCCCTGCTCGTGGACCACTACCTGTTGCTGATCTGATGCGTGGGGAGCGGTGGGTCTCAATTGCCTCTTCATCGACTTTGATGCCTACTTCGCCTCGGTAGAACAGGAGCTGCGCCCCGAATTACGTGGTAAGCCGGTGGGTATAGTGCCCGTCATGGCGGATACTACCTGCTGCATCGCGGCGAGTTACGAGGCCAAGCGCCACGGCGTGAGCACCGGCACACAGGTGGGCGAGGCGAAAAAGCTATGCCCCGGCATCGTGCTCGTCGAAGCCCGCCATGAACTCTATATTCGCTACCACCATCGACTGCGCGAAGCGGTGGAGACCTGCATCCCCATCGACGCAGTGGCCTCGATCGACGAGTTGACCTGCACCTTGAGCGGTTCCTGGCGGGAACCCGGCCGGGCACGTGCCGTCGCTGAAAATATCCGCGAAGCGGTGGCCGGGGTCGGCGCAGCCATCGGCTGCTCGATAGGCATTGCGCCCAACCGTTTCCTCGCCAAGATGGCCTCCAAGATGGATAAGCCGCGGGGGCTGCGCATCCTCGAGGAAAGCGATGTCCCGGAGGCCCTTTACCGTTTGCAGCTCAGGGACCTCACCGGCATCGGCCGACGCATGCACAAACGCTTGCAGGCTGCGGGCATCACCACCGTCGAGCAACTCTATGCCGCGCCCAAGCGTGAAATCGTGCGCATCTGGGGCGGGATCGGCGGCGAGCGCATGTACCGGGAGTTGCGCGGCGAGGAAATGGCCATGGCCACCGGTCCGCGGGCGAGCATCGGGCATTCCCACGTGTTGGCGCCCGAGTTGCGTAATCCGGCCGCCACGCTCGCGGTGGCCCACCGGCTGCTCCAGAAGAGTGCCTGGCGTTTGCGCAGCCTGGGTTACGCTGCGGGCAGCCTGCGGCTGAACTTGCGTTACCTTGACGGCGAGCGCTGGACGCAGGTCGAGCGTTTTGCCCCAAGCGCAGATACGCTGTTGTTCGAACACGTTCTGAGCGCGCTCTGGAAGCAGCGCCCGGAGCGGCAGGTGCCCATTCTCGGCGTGGGGCTGAGCCTGTCGCGGTTGAGCGAGGGGGTGCAGGGTTCGCTTTTCGAGGAAACCGGCAAGCGAACCCGTCTCAACCAGGCGGTAGACGCCGTGAACAACCGCTTTGGCGCTCACGCCGTGTATTTCGGTGGTGCCCACCAGGCGCTTGATGCCGCCCCCATGCGCATCGCCTTCACCCATGTCCCCGATCCTGACCTGGAACGCTGAACCTATACAAAGCCGCACGGTTTCGGTGTTTGAAACGGTTTTCGCGTTTGACGATTAACGTCGATTGCAGCCAGGAAGATATTTGCGGGCTAAACTGTTTCGTGGTTTTGCACAGGGGGCAATATGTCTGTAAACCAAAACGAATCCACAAAGGAACAGTCATTAGCCAGTCTCGGCATCAGCGAGGCGGAAGAGCGAGTGTATCGCTGGATCCTGGAGCATCCCGGTGCGAGTGCGAGCGACGTCGCGCGTGCATTATCGCTCGGACCGAGAAAGACACAGGGGCTGCTGGAATCAATAGAAGCCATGGGGCTGGTTACTCATTCGCCTGAGCGGTCGCGGCGTTATCTGCCATCAGCGCCCGATATTGCCTTGGGCGCGTTGTTTCTCCAACAACAGAAAGCCTTGCTGGAGACCCAGCACACAATCCAGGAGTTGCAGGAACAGGCTAACTCTGTGCAAAACCATGACGAACACAAGCAAATGGTTGAACTCATTACCAGTCGTGACGCAGAGCGCCAGATTCTCGAGCAGATGGATCGAACCGTCGAAAACGAATTCATCACCCTGATGCGGGCGCCGATGCGGGTATCGCAATTGAATAGACCTGCCGAGGAAGATCATCCGGGCCAGATAGAAGCGCTAAAAAGGGGGGTGCGGTACAGGACAGTTATTGAATCCGGTCTTATGGCTATCCCCTCCGTAGTGCAAAGCATTCGTTCCGACATGGCTGTGGGAGAGGAGGTCAGGGTGGCCCCGGAGTTGCCGCTCAAGCTGGTTTTGGCAGATCACCGTCTCGCGTTGATTCCATTGAACCTGGGCGAACTGGATAGTCCGGCCTTGCTGGTTCGATCTTCGTCTCTGCTTGACGCGCTCTATGAATTGTTCGAAATGATTTGGGAGCGGGCTACACCTATTTCATTCGGTCAGGAAAGCCGGCCGCAAATTGGCGTATCCGAGTCCATGCTGAGCCTTGAATCCAAGGAACTGATTGTCCTGATGGCCGCGGGATTGAATGACAAGACCATCGCGTATGATCTGAACATCTCGCAACGTACCCTGGAGAGGCGGATTGCTGAGTTGATGCGTGTTTTGAATGCGCGTACCCGCTTCCAGTTGGGTTGGCTTTGCGCCTTGCAGCTGTCAGACGGGGAAGCCGATATTCCTGACGTTTCTACCTGAGAGTTGACAAAGAAAATGGTCGCTGGGAGACAATTCTCCTGAAATTGGCGGTTATACGCCATGGCAAAAGACCGCCAAAATTCCATAGCTACTCTTTGAGATACTTCAACCGAGGTTGCCGCGAGGCGAACCAGGGGACCTCGTAGACAAATTTTGATAATCAGGTATTTCAGGAGCAAATAATATGAGCCGTCGATTCAAGCCTCTCTCCGCCTTTGCCGCGGTTGGTGTTTTCTTGGCGACCGGGGTAGTCGCTTTTCTTCCTGTTGCTTACGCTTCCCCGGCGATAGCGCCAGTTACGAAGCAGCTCAAGCCCTCCGGTTTGACTTCCTGGGGGATAGCGAACGCCCGTCGAAACGGCGCGGCGAGCGCATTTGTCCGCATGGCCCCGCAAGGCAATTTAACTTTGCTCTCCAGGGCTGAGAACCTGGGTTCCCGCGAAAGCTCGGCCGCCATGAAATTGACGATTAGCCTGAAGCTGCGCAAAACGCGGAAGCTGAAGCAATTCCTTGAGGAAGTTCAGAATCCCGGTAGCTCTCAATATCATCATTTCCTTACGCCGCAACAGTTCGCTCGGCAATACGGACCGACGCAAACACAAGTCGACGTAGTGAAGAAATTCCTGCAACGGAATCAGATACAGGTGCAAAGCATCTCTGCCAACCGCACTTTGATTCATGCCGTGGGAACCACTGGCGCCTTCGAGCGTGCTTTTTCCATCCGTATCAACAATTACAAACTGAATGGACGCACTTTCCCAAGCACCAAAGATCGAATACGAATCCCGCGGGCGGTAGCTGGCGTCGTACTCAATGTACTGGGCCTTGATCATTTCCAGATGATGCGCCCGCATTCGAATTTCAAGCCGTTGCCGGGACGTGCCGGAGTTGTCAACTCCCAGGTATCGCTATCGCCGCCCGCGGCAACTTCCTCCTCTGCGTATTTCGATCCTTCACAAATCGCCACTGCTTACGACTGGCCCAGTATTACCGATCAAAGAAATGGCGAGGGTGTATCGGTGGCAATCATTACCGCCGACAGTTCGGGCCTTGGATCCAATGATTCAGCCAGCGCTTTCTGGAACGCCTATGGTCTGCCCAGTCATACGGTAAATGTAATTCCAGTGGACGGCGATGAAGGGTTGACTGACGGTATGGGTGAAACACTGCTCGACATCGAGTGGAGCGGTGCCATGGCGCCGGGAATTACCCAAAACGTGTATTTGGCAGCAAACCCTTATTTCACGACATTTGTCGATGCTTTCAACGAGTTTGTGAATGACGATACGTCTCAGGTCATGACGACGAGTTGGGGGGCGCCCGAATTCTATTGGGGCAGTCTGGGCATGACGGCGGACCAGATTTTCATGCAGGGGGCCGCCGAGGGAATTTCCATGTTCGCCGCCGCCGGTGACAATGGCGCTGCGGACATTCCCAATGGCGACGGTACCGGAAACAATGCCGATTTTCCTTCCTCCAGTCCTTATATAACGACTGCAAACGGCAGTTTATTGACCATTGCCGACATCAGTGGCACTTATGGCAGTGAGACGGCCTGGTCGCCCAGCTATAGTGGTGCGCCGGGCACAGGCGGTGCGATCAGCCAGTTGTTTACCCAACCGTCCTGGCAGACGGGGCCAGGCGTTCCCAGTAACGGCATGCGCATGAATTCGGACATGGCGTTGAATTCGGGTGGCCAGAACGGAAGCGATTATGTCGTATACGATTCACAGCGAGGTTTTGGTGCCGTCTACGGCACGAGTGCAGTAGCACCGCAGCTTGCAGCCTTGTTCGCCATCGGCGTGTCCCAGAACAGCGACGTTTCGTTGGGGCAGTCGAATACGTTGATATATGGCGATGTCAATGCCGGCAATTATGCTGCCGATTTTCACGACATCACAACGGGTTGCAACGGCGAATTGCCCGATGGTTCGTCGTCCTGCGCGGCAGTAGACTGGGATCACCCGACGGGTTGGGGCAGTCCCAATGCGACCAGTTTTCTCTCACACCTGGGCGTGACCAGCCCATCCGGAACTCTGAGCGGCACAGTGACCGATGTCGATGGAAATCCGGTTGCCGGCGCGGAGGTCAGTGTCGATGGCAGCTATGAAGGGCCCACCGGGACCGATGGCAATTACTCGTTTGTCTTGCCGGCAGGCAGTCATGCCATCAGCGTTGGTGCCTTCGGTTATGCACTTGGCACAGCATCAGTCAGTGTCACCGATAGCGCCACGACTACGCAAGACTTTACTCTTGACGCTGCGCCAACGGATACCGTTTCAGGCAAGGTAACCGATGGATCAGGCCATGGCTATGGACTCTATGCCGAGGTCTCGGTGACAATTAGCAATAGTCCGCCAGGCTATGGTAAGCCGAAAGATCTCCAGGTGGCGGACATATGGACCGACCCCGCTACCGGCGCCTACAGTGTGAAGCTTCCGCAGGGTTATGGCTATGCAATACACGTAGCCGCGGCTTTTGACGGGTATCAGACGGTATCGAAAACCGTTACAGTCTCAGCGGACGTGAACGAGAATTTCCCGCTCGCTGTCGCGAGCACCTGCTCGGCGCCGGGTTATCAGTTCCAGGCTGGCGGGTTCAGCAATGACTTTAATAATCCGAGTTTCCCGCCCACCGGTTGGACTGTCACCAATCCTGCAAGCAGTCCCGTTATATGGGAACTCTCGAATGCCCCTGGAAACTATGGAAACCAAACGGGCGGGACGGGTACGGCCGCAGAGGCCAATGGCGCCCTCGGCGTCAACTACAGCAATAATCCGCCTTACCCTGCTTTCGATACCTCGCTCGTCACACCGCCGATTTCGGCGACATCGCTGACTGGCGCGGCTGTTTTGAGGTACAAAGCCTTTTATGGTGGCGGTTCCACGATGCCATTCGATCTCGATATCACGACGGACGGTGGATCAACGTGGACCAACATTCTGCATTGGACGTCGGGCCATCCTGCTAACGGGGCGAATGGAGAAGATGAAAGTGTTGATCTCTCTCCCTATCTCCCGACGAGTGGAGACTTCCAGCTGCGCTGGCGCTTTTATGGTCCGGCATCTTACAGTTCTACACTTGCCCAGATTGACGATGTCGTGATTGGGACCTGTCAACCTGTCTCGGGCGGTCTTGTCATGGGCCAGGTGAGTGACGCCAATACAGGCAAGGGCATCCTCGGCGCACACGTTGCAGACGGAAACGGCACGAATGCGGATACGGTCGAAAACTATTCCGATCCGAATCTTCCGGTAGGATTCTATTTGTTCTTCGATAAAGCGGGGCAGTACACACTGACCACAACCGCTGCGAGCAACTATTCCACAGCAACAGCGGGGATAACTCTAAACGACAATAGCGTCGTCACCCAGAACTTTGCGCTCAAGACAGCAAAGATGGGGGCCAACCCCGGGCAGTTCACATTGCATGTGATGGTAAACAGTTCGGCGACCGCGTCCTTTGCGCTAAGCAATGCCGGAAGTGCACCTGGACAGTACAGGGTCGTGGGAATCGATGCTCCGGCCCCGGCTACCCAGCAGTCACCCGCCACGGGCGGTGGTGCGCCCCTGATTCAAGTTCCGGTCGCCAACCCGTCCTGGCTAACGGCGAGTCTGTCATGGGTATCTATGCACGCCCAGTCCAAAGCCGCGCAGGCGAATTCAGTTGAAACCAGCCCGACTATTGCACCCAGTTCAAGTAGTGCTCCAGTATGGCAGGCGATTGCCCCCTATCCAAAGGAGACAGCCGACAACACCATGGCGCGCGATCCGGTAACCGGTAAGGTCTATTCCATGGGGGGCACCTATAGCCAGTATGGGTCGGTTGTTGGCATAGACAGTTCGGCGTTTGTCTACGATCCCAAGGACGACAGCTGGTCACCCATTGCGAATGCACCAGTGGCTCGACAAGCGGCTGCCTCGGCATTTATCGATGGCAAGTACTATGTTGCCGATGGCTGGGCAGCAGGTGCAGCGGCCAATCCGGTAGCCGAGACGGATATTTATGATCCGGTAACCGGACAATGGAGCACTGGCGCGTCGAATCCGGTGCCTGCTGCGGGGGGAAGCGCCTACGCGGTTCTGAACGGATCACTATACCTCGTGGGTGGCTGCATTGATGGCCCGTGCAGTACTCCGACAAATGCCGTTCAGGTTTACCACCCCTATTCGGATAGTTGGACCTCGGCCGCGAACTACCCGCAAGCGGTTGCATTTGCCTCGTGCGGGGCGATCGATGGCAAGCTCTATTGTGCCGGGGGCATGCAGGGAAGCGCAGCTGTAGGGGATGGCTATGTATACGATCCATTGTCCAACAGTTGGTCGTCTATTGCCCCCATGTTCGTTCCGCTGGGCGAGTCTTTCTATACGGCGGCAAACGGACTTCTCCTGGTTGACGGAGGCGTCGATGGGGGTGGCAATCTGGTCAATGAGGGTGAGGCCTACGATCCTCAGACCAATAGCTGGTTCCCGTTGCCGAATCTGCCCACGGCAATTACACGGGGAGGTCATGCCTGTGGTCTGTATCAAACCGGAGGGATCACCGCTTTCAATATCTTTGGTCCTGTAATCACTAATGTGACCAGAGTCCTCCCTGGCTACACTCAGCAATGCGGTAAGTTGCCACAAGCTTCCTGGCTCAGCATGGCGCCGGCGACCGGTACCTTACAGGCGGGGGCTACAGCAACTATCCAGCTCACCGTCGATGGCACGGGACAGAAGGCGTTTACGACTTCCAGGGCATACTTAAGCGTTGCGAACAAGTCGCCTTACGGCCCGATTAATGTGCCGGTAACCATAGACTGGGAGCCGCAGCCCGTAGCCCTAAAGGTATCAGGCACCGCCGATCCGACGTCGGTCAAGACGGGAACCAACGTGACCTTCGATTTCACCGTGACCAATGAAGCAATCAAGGGTGACGGAACGGCTACGCAGACTGTGTTAACGGTCAATTTGCCGTCCAGCCTGTCCTTCGTTACGGAACAAGGCAGCAGTTGTTCCTCGAATGCGGGTGTGGTCGTTTGCCCGATCGGTGATTTGGCTCAGGGGGATCAGGCGAATGTCGTGCTCGTTGCCCATATAGACAAGACCGGGGAGTATGAGGTGATGGCAACGGCTTCGGCTCAGGAACCTCAGGACGGCTCGGTTAATAATTCGACCACAGTAGCCAATAAGGCACCGTCATCGAGCGGTGGCGGCAGCTTCGGCTGGCCGGTTCTGGCCTTGCTGTTCGGTCTCGCAATATTGCTGGGCCGCAAGCAGGAGCGCATCAAGACAACCTCCTGACCTCCGATCCAAGTAGAGGTATGTGGGGTGGCTGCGTTGGCAGCCACCCCTTTTCCTTTGCGATACAGTTGTTGGCGTTCGAAGCGCTTGGGTCAGAGCCAGCCTTTCTGGCGGGCGATGCGGGCTGCTTCGACGCGATTGGCGGCCCCGAGCTTGCCGATTGCCTCGGAGAGGTAATTGCGCACCGTGCCTTCGGACAGGCACAGTTCGCGGGCGATATCGCCGCTGGTGCGGCCTTCCCCGGCCAGGCGCAGCACCTGGCGTTCGCGGTCGTTGAGCGGGTCCTCGCTGTCCCAGGCCGCGGCCGCGAGTTCGGGAGCGATGACCTTGCCGCCCCGGTGCACCGTGCGGACGGCGTCGGCCAGTTGCTGCGCCGGCGCGTCCTTGAGCAGGTAGCCCTTGACGCCGGCGTCCAGCGCGCGGCGCAGGTAGCCCGGGCGGGCAAACGTCGTGACGATGATGACGCGCTGGCCAGCCGAGCATTCCCGCAGCTCCGCTGCCAGTTCGAGTCCGCTCAGGCCCGGCATCTCTATGTCGGTGACCACGACGTCCGGCTTCGCCTCCAGGGCCATTCGTAGCGCTTCGCGTCCATCCGGTGCGCGGCCGACTACGGCGATGTCGGGTTCCATGTCCAGCATTGCGGCCAGCGCGCCGAGGATCATGCCTTGGTCCTCGGCCACCAACACCCGGATCACGCCGATCCCCCTTCCAGCGGCGGGGCGTCATCTGGCGTAGCAGGCTGGAGAGGCATCAGGACGGACAGGCGAGTCCCCTGGCGGCCGGAGGCGATGTCGAGCCGACCAGCGACTTTCTGCAGGCGTTCGCGCATGCCCTTGAGGCCGTTGCCCTCCCGCATGTCGCCGCCGTGCCCGTCGTCGCTGACGATCAGGCGGACCTGCCGGTCGTGGTCATCCAGCTCGATGCGGCAGTGCCGGGCGTTGGCATGCCGGATAACGTTGGTGATCGCTTCGCGCAGCACCATGGCGAGGAGCGAGTCCTGCATCGCCGACAGGGCGGGCGGTTCGACTTTTTCGTCCAGTCCCACGCTTGCGGATGTCAGCGCGGCGCGGGCGTTGGCGAGTTCCGTCTGCAGGCCACCGGCACGGTAGCCGCCCACGGCTTCGCGTACTTGCTGCAGCGCCTCTCGGGAGATGTGTTCGACCTCGCGGATCTCCCGGGCGGCACCGGCCAGGTCGCGTTCTGCCAGTCGCGCAGCCAGTTCGGCCTTGACGGTGATCAGCGTCAACGTATGCCCGAGCAGGTCGTGCAGGTCGCGGCCGATGCGCTCTCGCTCTGCCGTCGCCGCGAGGCGCTTGACCTCGTCCTGCGATTGCCGGAGCGCACAGAGTTGCCGGTGGCGTTCCGCGCCCCACACGTTGGCCATGCCGATAACGAGCGTCACCATGGGGACCCAGAACCACTGGATGAAGCTGAAGCCGAGCAGCATATACTCGATGCTGCCCGCGGCGGCGAGCACGGCGAGGGCTATCATGGCATCGCGGGGGCGCGCGAAGGTGAAGCCGATGAACGCGCCGGCATAGATGAGAAAGCCGCCGCCGCTGGCGTTGAACGGGGTCAGGGCGAAGCCCAGCACCGCGACTGCACCGATGATCAGGAGGCGTTCCCGGTGTGCGGCCCAGAAGCAACGGAAATACAGGGGCAAAAAAAGGGCGATGGCCACGAGCGTGACGATCAGGGTCGGCGCCGCCGGCGTGTCGACGAAGAACAGGCCCAACCAGCAAAGCCAGAGGTAAGCCGTCCATTCGGCTACCGATCCTCGGGGAAGCAGGCGATGGTGCACCCAGAGAAAAGGTGCCGTCAGGGATCGCAGGAATGGCTTGCCGTTCATGGCACTAGATTAAGCCATCGAAAGGAATCAGCGGTCCTGGATGCGGCGCCAGCCCCGCAGCGCCGCAAACAGGCAGACACCGGTGAATCCGGCGAGGTAGATCAGATGGACTAGGGGATGGCTGTCGCCGCTCATGTGCACGATGCCCAGCGCGATACGCGACAGATGATAGGCGGGCAGTGCCTGTGCGAATGCCTGCAGCCAATGGGGGAACAGGTGCAGTGGCACCCAGAGTCCCGACAGGATCGACATGGGCAGGTAGATGAGATTGATGATCGCGGGCGAGGACTGGCCTCCGGCACGTAGTCCGATAGCGAGACCCAGGGCGCAGAAGGGCAGGGTGCCGAGGATCAACGTCAGGTACAACGTGAACCACTGTCCGCCAGTCAAGCGTACGTGCCCGAACAGGACGCCCAGCGCCGATAATAGGGTGAGTATGACGAGCGCGAAGAGCATGGCCATCATTGCCTTGGCGAACAGGTAGGCCATCGGCGGCATGGGGCTGACGCGCTTCAAGGCGAGGATGCCGTGCTCGCGCTCCATGGCGATGCCCACGCCGAATCCGAATAGTGCGGGTGCCATGATGCCGAAGGTGCCGTAGGTGGCGAGCATGTAGGTCGCGACGTTGCCGTCTTTGTCATGACCGAACAACAGCCCGAAAAAGAGGTAGAAAATGGTGGGGAAGAGCAGGGTCGGCAACGCGAAGCCGGGTGTGCGCAGCACGGTCCAGAACTGGAAGGCGGCTTCGCGCAGGTAGACGGCCAGCGTGTCGCGCCGGCGCCAGGTATTCAGGGTCGCGGTATTCATGCGGCTTTCTCCGTGGTGTGGTTTCCGGTCAGTGCGATAAATGCTTCCTCGAGGCGCGCGCCTCCGACCTCCAGGTCGTGCAATGTGCTGTCCATCTGCAGCAGTTTGTACACGACGGGCTCGGGCCGTGCGGAGACGATTTCCACCTGCTCGCCGATTCGCGCTACGGCGCTTACACCGGGGAGTGTCTCTAATTGCGGCACGGGGATCCGGGTCACGCAACGAATGCGCCGTTGGGCGACGCTGCGTTTGATCTCGGCCGGGGATCCGGTCGCGGCGATGCGGCCGCGGGTAATCACGACGATACGGTCCGCCAGCGCGTCGGCTTCCTCCAGGTAATGCGTGGTGAGCACGATGGTGCGCCCATCCTCGGCCAGCGTGCGGACTGTCTCCCAGAGTGCACGCCGGGCCTCCACGTCGAGCCCTGCCGTCGGCTCGTCGAGAAATAGCAACTCCGGGTTGCCGCACACGGCGAGCGCGAACATCAGCCGCTGCTTCTGTCCCCCGGAGAGCTTGTTGACGGGGCGTTCGGCGATATCTTCGATGCCGGCCAGTTCCAGTGTTTCGCGCACCGACATGGGTTCCGGGTAGTAGCCGGCGTAGAGCGCGATGACTTCGCGCACGCGGGCCTGCCCGGCTAGTCGGGCGTCCTGCAGCATGACGCCGATACGTCTGCGAACTTCCACCGAGTGGGGCGACTGGCCGAAGAGTTCGGTCTTGCCTGCGGAAGGCTGCGCAAGACCCAGCAGAAGATTTACGCTTGTCGTTTTACCGGCCCCATTGGGTCCGAGTAAGGCCAGAATTTCGCCTCGGCGGATATCGAGGTTGATATCGTCGACGGCCGTAACACCGCCATAGCGTTTTGTGAGATTGGATAGCCTGGCGATGGGATGGCTGAAATCTTGGGCAGGCATGGTCTGTCACCGGGAAAAGTTGATGACAGGATGATCGAATTCAATTTTAGGCGGTAGCCCTGTTTGTCAGGACTTTGGGATGACAATTGTCATGATCGCGGGGGAGAGGTATGAGGCAAAGCGCGGATAAGAAAACGCCGCCCGGAGGCGGCGTTGATCGATTCAGTCCGGGCCGTGCTCAGGCTGCCATGGTGCCACGCATTTTCTTCAGGGCACCAGCTTCTATCTGGCGGATGCGCTCGGCGGAGACGCCGTATTCGTCGGCGAGCTCGTGCAGGGTCGCCTTGGATTCGCTCAACCAGCGGCGGCGCACGATGTCGCGGCTGCGCTCGTCGAGTTGGGTGAGGCTCTCGCGCAGGCGGCGCTTGCCGTCGGCGGCGGTATTCGTTTCCTCGAGCATCACGGCGGGATCGCTCTCGGTCGGGGCCTCGAGGTAGGCCACGGGAGCGAAGGTGGCGTCTTCGTCGTCGTTGTCGGTCGGGAGGTCGAAGCCGACATCCTGGCCGGCCAGGCGCGATTCCATCTCCACAACTTCGCGTTCCGGTACGCCGAGGTCTTCGGCCACGGCCTGGATTTCCTTCTGGTTGAGCCACCCGAGGCGTTGCTTGGACTGGCGCAGGTTGAAGAACAGCTTGCGCTGGGCCTTGGTGGTCGCGACTTTGACGATACGCCAGTTGCGCAGGATGAATTCGTGGATCTCGGCACGGATCCAGTGCACGGCGAAGGAGATCAGACGCACCCCAACTTCGGGGTCAAAGCGTTTGACCGCCTTCATCAGCCCGACGTTGCCTTCCTGGATCAGGTCGCCCAGCGGCAGGCCGTAGCCACGGTAGCCGCGGGCCACATGTACGACGAAGCGCAGGTGGGAGAGGACGAGCTGGCGCGCGGCATCCACGTCGCCGTCGTCGCGGTAACGGTGAGCCAGCGCCTGCTCCTCGGTGGGGGACAGGATCGGAATCTGGCGGACCGCACCCATATAGGCCTCCACGCTGCCATTGGGGTTCAGCGTGAGGTTGCGGTCGATGGTGGCCAGCGCCTGAGTCATGTAAGTCCCTCCTTTACCGTGCAATTTTAGCACTCGTGGAATTAGACTGCCAAACCTGTCCGGGGTTCCCGGTGTTGGCTAACCGTCACGTTATTTGATTATTGATGGGGGCGCACTGACGCAAATCAAGGGTGGTTCCGGTAAAGAGGCGGGATATTTGGCCTAACCGGGTTCGATCGCTCGCAGATGGCGTCCTACGGCCACCAGGGCGCCCAGCCAGCCGAGAGCGGCTCCCATCGCGATCATGCCCACCAGGCCGGAGAAACCGGGGCCATCGAGTTGGGCCGAGCTGGAATACAGATGTGCCAGACGGGCGACCGGTGCCGCAAGCAGGGCCAGCGCAATCTCGACCAGGATCCAGGCCGTGACGCCCCCCCAGGCCCCATACCACAACCCTCCGTAGAGGAAGGGGCGGCGCACGAAGGCATTGGTGGCCCCGACCAGCTTCTGCACTTCCACCTCCGTGCGCCGGTTCTGGATTTCCAGCCGCACGGTGTTGCCGATGACCAGTAGCACGGCCAGGGCCAGCAGGGCCCCGAGGACCCAGACGGCGCGGCGGGCGATCGAGAGCATTGCGTTGAGACGCGCGATCCAGGTGCTGTCGGTCACCACTTGGTCGACGCCGGACAGCGTTCTCAATTTGCCCGCCAGCTGCTCGACCGAGCCGACCCGCGAATCGCTGGGCGTGACGACCAGCACCGGCGGCAGCGGATTGCTCTGCAGCGCCGTCAGCGCCTGGTGAAAGGCGGCGAGGTGCTTGAATTCGTTCAGGGCTTGCGCGGATGTGATGGTCTTGACCGAAAGCACACCCGCCAAAGAATCGACCGCGGTACGCGTCTTGGTGAGCGTCTGGTCACTGGCACCGGGTTGAAGAAACACGGAGATGCGGGCCGAACCGCGTGAAATGCCAGTCAGGCCCGTTGCATTCTGGACCAGTACGGCCAGTCCCAGCGGAAGCGCCAGGGCAATGGCGGCGACGCCGATGCTCATCAGGCTGGCGCCGCGGCCGCGCCACAGGCGCCCGAGGCTGGAAAAGGCGGCATGTCCGTGCTGTGCCGGCAGTGCCCGCAGCCGCGCCCGGAAACGATGGGAGGGCGGACGAGGGGCGGGAACCCTTGATCTATTCATACGCGAATCGCGTTTGAGTCCCAAAGGCCCGGATGCAAGGCGCGCGGCGCAGGGCCGTAGCAGGGACTATGGCCAAGCCGGTGTAACGCAGCAGCCGGGCCTTTGGGGCCAAACCCCTCGGGGCCGGGCCATTGCGCACGCCTGGACGGCGTCATTCGTCGTTCATTTGCAATGAGCAAACTTCACTCCTCATTCCTTGCCAGTCGCGCGCAATGACACCGGCGCGACCGCGTATGAATAGATCAAGGGTTCCTTCTTAGCCATGGGACGTCACCAGGTTCGGTGCGGTTAATTCCCCCTGGGACAGGGACATCACGCGGTGGCCCAGGCGCGCGAGCAGGGCATGGTCGTGGCTGGCGATCAGCACGGTTACGCCGACTGAATTGAAGCGCTCGAACAGACGCATGATGTCGAGCGACAGCTCGGGATCCAAGTTGCCGGTCGGTTCGTCCGCGATCAGCAGCGGCGGCCTGCCCGCTACGGCGCGCGCGATGCCGACCCGTTGCTGCTCGCCGGAAGAGAGCTCCAGCGGGCGGGCCTTTTCCCGGTCGAGGAGATCCACCTGGTCGAGCGCGGCCCGTACACGCTTGCCGATTTCCCGGTGCGAGTGCCCGGTCACCACCAGCGGCAGAGCTACGTTGTCGAATACGGTGCGGTCGGTCAGCAGCTTATGGTCCTGGAAGACCACACCCACGTGGCGGCGGTGATAAGGAATGCGCCAGCGCGGCAGGTGGGCCAGGTTGCGCTTGCCGAACAGGACCTGGCCGCGCGTGGGCCGTTCGAGCAGGGCAATCAGCTTGAGCAGGGTCGACTTGCCTGCGCCGGAATGGCCCGTCAGGAACACCATTTCTCCGGCTTCGAGTTCGAAACTGACGTGGCTGAGGGCTTCGTGCCCGCCCGGGTAGCGCTTGCTGACGTCGAGGAAGCGGATCATGTTTTGCCCTTCACCAGTGCGGCCGCGAATTCCGAGGCATTGAATGGTTCGAGGTCATCGATGCTTTCGCCGAGCCCGATGAACCGGATGGGCAGTTCCAACTCACGGGTAATCGCCACGACGGCGCCGCCCTTGGCGCTGCCGTCGAGCTTCGTGATGACCAGTCCCGTGGTGCCTATCGCCCGGGTAAATTCACGTGCCTGCATGAGCGCATTTTGCCCCGTGTGGCCGTCGAGTACCAGTAAGGTCTCGTGGGGGGCATTCGGATCGTGGCGCGCCAGCACCCGGCGAATCTTGCCCAGCTCGGCCATGAGGTGGTCCTGCGTGTGCAGCCTGCCTGCCGTGTCTACGATCAGCACGTCGATGCCGCGCGCGTGGGCCGCTTGCCAGGCATCGAAGGCGACGGCCGCCGGGTCTGCTCCTGCACCTTGTGACATCACGGGCACGCCGATGCGATCCCCCCAGTGTTCAAGTTGCTCTACGGCCGCCGCGCGGAAGGTGTCGCAGGCAGCCAGCATGACGCCGTGGCCTTCGCTCTTGAGGCGATGCGCCAGTTTGGCGATGCTTGTGGTTTTGCCGCTGCCGTTGACGCCGGTCACCAGAATCACGAACGGGCGTGCGGTGGCGTTGATCTCGAGTGGCTTTGCCGCCGGTTCCAGAAGCGTCTCGATTTGCTTCTCCACGGCGGTTGCGATCAATTCGCCGCCGCGTGAGGCCTGTTCCGCGGCCGCGACGATATCGCCGGTTGCAGTAACGCCGACATCGGCCATGAGCAACCGGGTCTCAAGGGTTTCCGCGTCGAAGGTCTCGCCGGTATCGACGAGGGGCGCGGCTTTCAATCGGGTTCGCAGCCGCTCGAACAATCGTGGAGGCATGGATAACTTGTCAGTCAAGCCATGGACATTCTAGCGGGTCGGGCGCGCGGGTTTTGCCTCGACGAGACTTCCGTGGGCCCTTGCCGATCAATGTATGGAAAGGACCTCAAAAAAAGCGGGCAGCGTTTCCGCTGCCCGCCTGATTTGCCTAACAGGACTCCGGGTCAGGGCACCACGACGCTCGGAATCGCGATGTCCATGGTCTGTCCGTTCGGCAGCCCGCCAGTGGATGGGCAGCCCGGTACGCTGCCAGGCAGGCAGCCGCCCGCGAACACGCCCATCTCGATCTGCATCTGCTGGGTGACCAGCGGATCGGAGGTCGGATCCAGCAACGATCCATGAACACCCGAGTTGAACTTCACCAGGCCGCGGATACCACTGGTGTCTACAGTCGACGTGGTGTAGGTCTTCAGGCCCATGGCATTGACCAAGAGATCCTCGGTCCAGTTGGGCACGACCTGATCCGGCGGATTGGAGGAGCTGCCGACGACTTCGGTCATGTTGATCGGTATGTTGGCGGCTGCGGTCGCGGCATAGTTCAGCGGGTCGCCCGAATCAACTGCGGTCTGGGCATCCTGGAAGAAGGTGTCATAGCCAAGCGTTCCCGGAACCAGGCCGATCTGGGCAAGGCCCTGGTTGATCTCCGGGCTGAAGGTCGGCGAGGTCTGGAGCAGGTAGGCGATCTTGCCGCCCGGTTCCGACAGCGTGGCCGACTGTACATCAATGCTGGTTCCGTAGCCGGGGATGTTGGGCACTTCCGCCAGGTAGGGAATGCCGACGATCGAGCCCAGCGAAATGCTCGAGTAGTAGGTGGCCAGCGTGTTGAACTTCTCGATGGTTGGGGTTCCGCTGTTGATCGTGCCGAATTGCGCAGATGGCAGAGTTTCGGTCAGGTGCAGGAGATCCGCCACCGATTCGCGCAGATTGTCGCGACTGGTGAGCAGATAGTTGAGATTGATGAAGTACGTGCCCGATGCCGCTATGCCCGTTGCGGGCGCTGGGGCCGGGAGATTGAACGTGCGCTCCTCGACTCCGGTAGTCACATTGGTGGGCGCGCCGGCGGCGAGCTGGTTGTCATAGAACGGGTTGTTCGGGTCGGTCACGCCGTGCAGCGGCAGGTCGATGGCGATGGTGGCAATGCCGAACTGCGCGAACGTGTCCGCCACGGCCAGATCATCGAGCCGGTCGCGGGTGATGCCGTGCTGGAAGATGGCCACCGGCCAGCCGGCGGAGGGATAGGTGCCGCCACCCGCAAAATAGGGCGAGCCCTGAGCCGGGATCGTCATGATGACTGGCACGGTCACCGTGCCCGTGGGCGCTGCCTGGGTGTTGTAGCGGGTCAGGAAACCGCCGTTGGCGGCATGCCAGAAATTGGTCAACGGCGCGGTCGGGTCGCTGCTCGAAGGGATGCCGGCGTAGTAGGGGATGCTCAGCTTGCCGACGAAGACTTCGGCGTAGCCCTGGAGCTGTGGGTTGATGTCCTTGGTGGTCTTGCCCAGGTCCTGAAGGGCCATCGTGCCCGGCTGCGCGTTTTTGGCAATGTTCTGGAGTACGTCGCCCTCCGACTGTGTGGTGAAGGTCCAGATCATGCTGACTTTGTCCGGCGTGATACCGGCGGCTTGGTTGGCGGCGGTGAGCATGGCCCCGAACAGAGGCATGACGCTTGCAAGTGTCGGGTTGGAGGGGACTTTGTTGGTCGCGAGGGCGTCTTTGATCGTGGTGAAATTGGGCGATGCCTGGGCCGGGTCGCCGTTGGTGTCCTTGACCCCGCTGGTAATCACGACCATGAAGGATTTGTCGGCGCCCAGGGTGCCGGTCGGCGTGATTTCCAGCACCGAGGGATCGGAACTCGAGACGCTCAGCGTGTAGTCGGTGCCTTCCGTGAGCAGGCCGTTGACGCCGGTGACGGCGTAACCCTGGGTCGGATCGGTGGTGACCGAGAAGACATAGATGTTGCCCGAAAGGGATTTGGGGTCAATGGGTTTGTTGAACTGTTCCGTGATGGGCGCGGTGCTGGAGAATCCATCCAGCGCGTTGATGGCAACCAGCGGGTCGGAGTAATTGCTGGGATCGGTTAGCCCTGGGATATTGACTGTTCCATCTGTCGAGCCGTTGAAGTAGAGGTCATTCGGGAAGGGTATGTTGAAGCCCGTCGAATAATTGCTGACAGTGCTTGTAATATAAAACTCGGCTTGGAAACTGTTGCTCGGCGGCGGATTGTTGCTGCTTACGCCGCAGCCGGCCAGCAAAGCAAACGAAGCAATCAGTACCAGGGGAATTCGTTTCAGCATGGCGCCATCCTCCACAATGAATAAGTACACGCCCAAATCCGGCGTATGGGCCAATCAAACGTCTGAAAGTAAAGCACGATCTGGCGTCCAGTGCAATCACCGTCAGTCTGGACGAGGCTGAAATGGCGCGCCGAAAAGGACAATTGCGGTTGATCGGGGGGGTCTGGCGCAGCCGGCGCCTGCAGGTTCCGGCGGGCCCGGACCTCCGCCCGACGCCGGATCGCGTGCGTGAGACCTTGTTCAATTGGCTGGGTCCCTGGATCGAGGGCCGCCGCGTACTGGACCTGTTTGCCGGCAGCGGGGCCCTGGGTCTCGAGGCGATTTCGCGCGGGGCGTCCGAGACCGTGTTCGTCGAAGCTTCCCGCACGGCAGTGCGGGCGCTCGAGGCCAATATCGACCTTCTGGGCGCCACTTCGGCGACTGTCCTGTGCATGGACGCCATGCGCTATCTTTCCCGCGACGAGGGGGCTTTTGACCTCGTCTTCGTCGATCCGCCCTACGCGAGCGGGTTGGTTGGTCCGGTGCTCGAGCGCCTGTACAAGGCCGGATTTATAACCCCGGGAGCATGCGTCTATATCGAGGAAAGCGCGGGCGGGGAAACGATGCTGAGCCCGCACTGGCGCGTGTATCGCGAGGTGCGTGCCGGGGCGGTGCATGGGCGCCTGCTGGAGATCGGCGAGGCGGGCTGAGGAGCACCGGAATTCTGGACGCATGGGGCGTCTGCCGCTATCATCACACTGCGTTGAATTCGAGTTAAACCGCAGTGCTTGCCCTCTACCCCGGTACGTTTGATCCGATCACCAGCGGCCATGCCGATCTGGTGCGCCGTGCTGTCGGCTTGTTCGAAGGCGTCATCGTCGCGGTAGCTGCGGATACGACCAAGAAGACGTTGTTCGATCACGCGCAACGCCTGGAATTGGCGAAAACCGTTTTTCAGGACGAGCCGCGGGTGGAAGTGGTCGGTTTCTCCGGCCTGACCATCCATTACGCTCGTGAGCGCAAGGCCGGCGCCATACTGCGCGGCTTGCGCGCGGTGTCGGACTTTGAATTCGAATTCCAGCTTGCCATCATGAATCGGCGTCTGGAGCCTCGCATCGAGACTATTTTTCTGACACCGGGTGAAAGCACGACTTTCATTTCCTCAACGTTGGTGCGCGAAATAGCGCGCCTGGGTGGTGACGTGGACGAATTCGTGCATCCGGCCGTCAGCGAGGCGCTCGCCAAAGCCTATGGAGACAAGGGAGAGTCATGAAACCGTATTTTCTCCGGATCGTCGGTGTTGCGCTGGCCGCGGCAGTGTTTGCAGTGCCTGCCTTTGCGCAGGATTCGTCATCCTTCGACAGCTTGGGTGCGGCGTTCAAGTTGCAACGGTATCAAACCGATTTCAAGATCGGCACCGGTACCTACAATGCGACCATTGATGAACTGGGCCTGGCTTTCCGCCAGCACTTCGGGCATGACTTTTCGCTCGCCATCGAGGCGGGCTATACCGATCTGTCCATGGATAACAACCCGGCGACTCTGAATCTGTCTCCTCATGGTTACTACGGTCGTCTGACGGCTCGTTACCAGTGGTGGTTCACTGACCACTTTGGCCTCGATGTCATCGGCACCGGCGGCTATCATCGGCTGAGCGATTCCAGTGGCTCACAAAATGTCGTGGACCGCTGGTGGTCCTATTCGGCTGCGACCGGACCACGGTTCCGGTGGCGATGGTTAAACATCGGCGCGGGCGTGATCTACCGGCATGCCTCGGGTGACGAGGAAGCTACGTTTCCGGCAGGCAAACGCTCGCTTGATTTTGCACGCACGACCGGCCCCTACCTTGATCTGGATTTCACGGTCAGTCCGCATGGCACTTTCGGCCTGCACTTCGAGGGCGGTGCCCGGCGCAGCACGGCGTTGGTGTTCGGCTACCGTTTCATTTCTCCGTGAATTCCGATTCCGTTGCTGCCCGTCAGTTGACCAAGCGCCTGCTGCGCGCGGCCGGTCGCGCGATCGAAGACTACGGCATGATTGGCGAAGGCGATCGCGTCATGGTCTGCCTGTCCGGCGGCAAGGACTCCTATACGTTGCTCGACCTGTTACTGGAGCTGCAGAAACGTGCGCCCGTGCGGTTTGAACTGCATGCCGTGAACCTCGATCAGAAACAGCCGGGATTTCCGGAGCATGTCCTGCCCGATTATCTCGAAGCCCGAGGGGTGCCCTATACGATCCTGGAGCAGGACACCTACAGTGTCGTGCGCGAGAAGGTGCCGGAGGGCAAGACGCAGTGCGGCCTCTGTTCGCGCTTGCGCCGCGGGGTGCTCTACAGCCACGCTGCCGAGCAGGGGTTCACGCGGATCGCGCTCGGGCACCATATGGATGACGCTCTCGAGACACTTTTTCTCAACATGTTCTACGGCGGGCGCATCAAATCCATGCCCCCGAAGCTGCTTGCCGACGATCGTGAAAATATGCTTATTCGTCCGCTTTACTACTGCCGTGAGCGCGACATCGGGAAATACGCCGAGATGCGCGATTTCCCGATTATTCCCTGCACGCTGTGCGGCTCACAGGACAATTTGAAGCGGGTCGCTATCAAGCACATGCTGGAACAATGGGAACAGCTTGATCCCAAGCGTATCGCGTCGTTGGCTACGTCATTGACCCAGATAGAACCCTCGCAATTAGCCGACAAGCGGCACCACGATTTCGATGCCCTGGATGCCCTGCTGAGAGGCGAGCGCATGCGGCGCCTTGCCTGACAGGTGGACAATCGCCCTACGCGCCTTGTCATAAACGGGTAGAATCCGGGTTCCCCCCTGACGCCGGGTTCGGCGTCGTCCTGTCCGTCATATCGGAAAAGGAGGCTACAAATGTTTCGGACTAAAGTGATTTCTGCTTTGGCGTGCCTGGCCCTGGCTGGCACGGCAATGGCGGCGGGCAACACATCGCACCCGTTCGCCAACCTCAAGGTGCGCAACCTGGGGCCCGCGGTCTCGGGCGGGCGTGTCGCCACGGTAACCGGTATTCCCGGCAAGCCCGGCGTGTACTACGTTGGCGCCGCGGGTGGCGGTCTCTGGAAGACCACCGACGACGGCATGCATTGGAAGGACCTGATGAGCAAACAGGCCGCCTCCATTGGTGCCGTGGCTCTGGCACCCTCCAACCGCAACGACATTTGGGTCGGTACGGGCGAGTCCAACCCGCGCAACGACGTCCTGGATGGTCACGGCGTCTATTACTCCCCGGACGGCGGCAAGACCTGGCAGTTCAAGGGCTTGGCGGACGCCGGCCAGATCTCGCGCATCATAGTCAATCCCACGAACCCGGACATCGTCTACGTGGCGGTGCAGGGCAGCGAATGGGTGCCGAACAAGACGCGCGGCGTTTACATGACCACCGATGGCGGCAAGACCTGGAACAAGGTGCTCTACGTCAACGACATGACCGGTGCCAGCGACATTGCCATGGACCCGCAGAACCCCAACGTCATGTTCGCGGGCATGTGGACCGTGCAACGCAAGCCCTGGACGCTGATCAACGGCGGCAAGGACGGCGGCATCTGGCGTTCCCTGGACGGCGGCAAGACCTGGAAGAAGTTGACTGATGGACTTCCCACCGGACCGACCAACCGCGTCGCTCTGGCGATTGCGCCATCCGATCCGAACCAGGTTTATGCGCTCATGGCCACCAAGAAGCACCTGCTCTGGAAATCGGATGACATGGGCGGTCATTGGCACGCGGTCAGCAACAACCATGCGCTCGACGTGCGCCCGTTTTACTTCTCCACGATCGCCGTTGCACCGAACAACCCCGACAGGGTGTATTTCGGTTCCTTCCAGCTGATGGTCTCGAACGATGGCGGCAAGACGGCGCATGTGCTGGATCGCGGCGTGCATGTCGACCATCACGACATCTGGGTCGATCCCAAGAATCCGGACCGCATCATCCAGGGCAACGACGGCGGCGCCTTCGAAAGCCTCAACGCAGGCAAGACCTGGCGCTACTTCAACAACCTGCCGATCGAAGAGTTCTATGCGGTTGCCATCGGCAATACGAAGCCGTTCGAGATCTGCGGCGGACTGCAGGACAACAACGCGGCCTGCGGACCGTCCAACAGCCTCGAGTACAGCGGCATCTGGGGGGCGGACTGGTGGAACCCGGCCGGCGGTGACGGCGTGCAGGCCGTGCCGGCACCGACCGATCCCTCCATCGTCTATTCCAATTCGCAGGATGGCTTCGGCTTCCGCATCGACACCAAGACGATGACGGCCAAGTTCATCAAGCCGTATTTGCCGGGCGCCAATGACATGCCCAGCTCCAAGCTCAAGTACCGCTTCAACTGGGCGGCGCCGATCACGGTATCCCCGACCGACGCCAATACCGTGTATACGGCCGGGAACGTGGTGTTCAAATCCACCGACGGCGGTGAGAACTGGTCGCCGATCAGCCCGGACCTGACCCGCAACGACAAGAAGCACCAGCCGGTCGCGGGCGGCCCGGTCAATCACGACATTTCCGGTGCCGAAAACTTCGACACCATCCTGTCGCTGAACATTGCCCCGACCGATCACAAAGTGATGTGGGCCGGTACCGACGACGGGCTGGTATGGGTGACGCGTGACGCCGGTAAGCACTGGCATAAGGTGACGCCGGACCTGCCGTCCTCGGCGCGTCTCGGGCGCATCTACAAAATCGGCATCTCGCCGTTCTCCGCGGGCACGGCCTATGTGGCCGTGGATGCGCATATGCTGGGTGACAAGCACCCCTACGTGTTCAGGACCACTGATTACGGTAGCAGCTGGCGCCGCATCAGCCGCGGCCTGCCCGACAACGTGCCGGCCGTGGTGGTGCGCGAGGATCCCAACCAGAAAGGATTGCTCGCCCTGGGCACCGAGCAGGGCCTGTATGTGTCGCACGATAACGGCAACCATTGGATGCACGTCACGGCGAACCTGCCCGTGATGGCGGTCTGGGACCTGAAGTTCACGCGCGATCCCCATGATCTTGTGCTGGCCACGCATGGACGCGGTTTCTGGGTCTTCGACAATATCCAGCCCCTGGAAGCGTGGACCGGTTCCATCGAGCACGACGACTTCCACCTGTTCGCCGCCTCGAAAGGCACCGAATGGGTGAAGTACTTCGGCCGCCATATCGGTCCTGCACCGACGGCGTTCGTTGCGCCCAATCCGCCCAGCGGTCCGGTGATCGCCTATTACCTGAAGTCTGCGGGCAAGAAGGGGACCAAGGCCACCATTACGGTGACGGATGCGAAAGGCAACGCCGTGGCCACCTTCCACGGACCCGCCAAGGCCGGCATCAACCGGATCGCCTGGAACATGCGTTACGACGGCGCCAAGCTGCCGAAGTTCATGAAGAGTGCCTTCGACCGGGGCGACCAAGGGCCGAATGGACCCATAGCGCTTCCCGGCACGTATCACGTCAAGGTGGCGGTGGCCAAGCACAGCGGCGAACAGACCGTGCAGGTTGTTTCCGACCCACGTTTGAATATTCCCATGGCCACGCAGAAGAAGGCCCTCGATACCGGCTTGACCTTGCGTAACGAAGTGGATGCTCTCGTGCAGATCCTCGAGCACACGCATGCCATGGTGAACACCTTGGACGACGTGATCGGCAACACGGCAGGTGCGGCGAAGGGCAGTGACAAGGCCGCCGTTCACACGGCCGCGTTGGAGCTCAAGAAGAAACTCGGCGCCATGGCCGTGCACCTCTACAACACGGAGGTCCAGCGCTCGGTGCCCGAGGATGACCTGCACTACATCTCGCGTTTCGGCGAGCGTTTCTACGGCCTCTACGGAATGATGGGGCAAGCGGGCCCGAACCAGGCACCGAACGCGGAGCAGATGGGTGTGGTCAAGTCCATGGAGAGCCAGTTCGAGAACGTGCTGACCAAATTCAACGGCCCCCTGCGCCAGGATGCCTTGCAGTTCAACAAGCAGGCCTACAAGGCAGGCGTGCAGACCCTGGCGGTCGGCGAGCCGGTCAAGGTCAAACCGGTCCTGCTGCCGGTGCCCGCCCGGTAACGGGGCAAACCGGTTCATAACCGGCGGAAACGATTACGGGTCGTCCTGCATCAATGTGGGGCGACCCGTTCTTTTTTCGGCTCTTGCCATCGGCTTGCCCAAAACCTTGAAGCTGTCGACGATCCGGGGTCAGGCGTTCAGGTCGGGGATCAGCGCGCTACGTATCTTCTCGATTTCATCGCGCAGGAAAAGCTTGCGCTTCTTGAGGCGGCGCAGGTGGATCTGGTCGGAGTAG
Organism: uncultured Gammaproteobacteria bacterium; assembly: GCA_964586925.1. Classification (GTDB taxonomy): domain Bacteria; phylum Pseudomonadota; class Gammaproteobacteria; order JAKDMP01; family JAKDMP01; genus JBAUSV01. The sequence goes on along the minus strand of CAZPJI010000002.1, from coordinate 58,912 downwards.
GACGCCATCTCCAGTGCCCGGATCTCTTCGTCCAGTGTGCGGTGTTCGGTTTTCAGCTCATTCAGGCGCTGGTTGAGCGCCCGTTCTTCTTCCGGCTCCAGCGGCCCGTTCATGCTGGCCTCTCTACTTGCCGGCCTGTATAGCCAATAAAACTAGTGTACTGCGCCATGCCCGTCTCGTGCGAAAATAATTGCAGGCTACATCCGCCCGGACCATGGAGCTTTACAAGCGTTTTCAGATCGAGGCCGCTCATCGCCTGCCGAACGTGCCGGAGGGGCACAAGTGCGCCCGACTGCATGGCCACTCGTTCCGGATTCGCATCAGCATTACTGGGGCGGTGGCGGAACCGGCCGGCTGGGTCATGGATTTCGCCGATGTCGGCAAGGCTTTCGAGCCGCTGTATGCCCAGCTCGACCATCACTACCTGAACGAGATCGAGGGGCTGGAGAATCCGACCAGCGAAAACCTGGCGCGCTGGATCTGGCAGCGGCTCAAGCCGGAGCTGCCGGGCTTGAGCACGGTCGAAGTGGCTGAAACCTGCAATTCCGGTTGCATTTACCGCGGCAAGGATTGAGATTCGTTCGAATTTTCACCACAGAGAATATCGAGAATAGTCCCGCCAACGCCGGATGGTCGGATCTCCGGGCATCCCCCTGCAGCGAGAAGTTTTTCACTCGCCAGCTGTGAACTCTGTGTGCTCCGTGGTAAAGCATTTTTACCGAGGCGCATCGCAGTTACCGCCGGATAGTCAATCCAGGGTCTGCGTGTAGTCGCGGGTGGGATCCCCGCTGGCGAGAAAATACGGATTGACGAGGCTTTCGCGTTCGTTATAGCGAAGCGGGGTCCCGTCGAGCTTGACGACTTCACCGCCTGCCGCTTCCAGAACGGCCTGACCGGCCGCCGTATCCCATTCGCAGGTGGGTTTCAGCCGTGGGTAGACGTCGGCTTCGCCGCTCGCCACGAGACAGAACTTGAGCGCGCTGCCCACCGGGTGGAATTCGTGCTTGCCGAGCCGGCTGGCAAAATCCTCCAGTTCTCCGCCGGCGTGCGAACGGCTGCCGACAATGCGTATCGGGCGCGCCGACACCGGGCCGGCGACCTTCAGTGCGCGCGTTTCGCTTTTGCCGTTGCGGCTTTCCGCGCCATGACCCTTCAGCCCAATGTAACTCGTGCCGCTGACCGGAACATGCACTATGCCCAATATGGGTACGCCGTTTTCAACTAATGCGATATTGATGGTGAATTCACCGTTGCGCTTGAGGAATTCCTTGGTGCCGTCCAGGGGATCGACCAGCCAGTAACGTGGCCAGCTCATGCGCTCATCCGTACCGATCCGCTCGGCGTTCTCCTCCGAGAGAATCGGCAGACGGGGCTCCAACCGTTCCAGGCCCGCACACAAAAGTTTGTGACTTGCTATATCGGCTGCGGTGAGCGGGGAGTCGTCGTCCTTGCGTGTGACATCAAAATCGTCGCAGTCGTAAATTTCAAGAATGGTTTTTGCGGCTTTTCGCGACAAGCTGTCCAGAGGCTCGATGAGAGTCTGGTAAACACCGGCAGAGTTATTCATGCGGGTATGATACCGGCATGGATGTAATACGCGAAAAAATGATCGGCGAGCACGTGCGCACCCTGTTCATCGACATGGACGGCACGTTGACCGATCTCGCTTTCGACCGGACTTTCTTCAAGCAGACCTTGCCGCACGCCTACGCTGAGGCAAGCGGCATGGCGCATGCCGAAGCCGAAGCGCATGTGAACGAGCAGCTGGATGCGATTCACGGAACGTTGTCCTGGTATTCATTGCCGCACCTGTCGCAGTTATTCGGGCTCGACCTGGCCGCCATGACGGCCGAGTTCGCGCACGGCGTCAATCTGCGCGAGGGCGTGTTGGACTTTTTGGACCGCGCAGGGCATCACTACCGGCGCGTGCTGGTGACCAATGCCGACCCGAGTGTTCTCGCCGTCAAGCTCAAGCACCTCGGCATCGGTGCCTGGCTCGATGCCGTGATCAGCGCCCATCATCTGGGGGCCGCCAAGGAAGAGGCCGTGTTCTACGAGCGGTTAGCCGAACTGGAGCCGGATTGCCCGGCTGCGGGGGTGTTGATCGACGACAACTTACGGGCCGTCGCCGCAGCGCGCCGGGCGGGATTGGCGACGATAACCATTACCCGACCGGATCTGAGCCGTGCCCCGCACCAGGAGGTGGAAGGGCCTGCCGTGGAGAGTGTTGCGGATCTGTTGCCGCATCTGTAACCCGAACGATATTCAGCCGGCAGCCTTGCGTTGGTATAGATCCCGTAAATTGGCGAGGTAGGCCGGATCGTGGCTCATGGCCTTGCCGGGGTCGTCCGAGATCTTGGCCACGGACCGGCCATTGAGTTGCGTCATTTTCACCACGATATTGAGTGGCGCCGGGCCGACGTCGTTGGTCAGATTGGTGCCGATGCCGAACACGAGCTTCGCTTGCTCGTGATAGCGCTCGTAGATTTCCAGCGCGCGGGGGATCGTGAGGCTGTCGCTGTAAGTGAAGACCTTCGTGCGTGGATCGATGCCCAGCGACTCGTAATGCGCGAGCATGCGCTCGGTCCATTCGATGGGGTCGCCGGAATCCTGGCGCACACCGGCATACCGCCGAGCAAGATCCCCCCGGAAATCGGCCAGGAAGGCGTCCGTGCCGTAGGTATCGGACAGGGCCACGCCCGCCGTGGACGAATACTCGTCCAGCCAGGTTTGCAAGGCGAAGTGCTGGGCCGATTCGAGCGACGGTGCCAGCGCCTGGCAGGCCTGGAAGAATTCGTGCGCCACCGTGCCCATCGGGCGCAGGCCGAGGCGGCGCGCCAGGTCGACGTTGCTGGTGCCGGTGAGGTATTCCGGGATCAGGTTCTTCAGGCCGCGCAGCATTTCCTCGTGCCAGCGCTGGGAATAACGGCGCCGGGTGCCGAACTCGATCAGCGAGAAGTCGGCGCCGGCCGATTCCAGCAGCATTTCGGCCTTGAACCCGAGGCGCATGAGCGCCGTGGAAAAATCCAGCTCGGGTGCCTGCGCGCGGAAATAAGTCTCGCTGATGATTGCGAGGACCGGTACTTCGTAAAGTATTGTCGAGGCCCATGGTCCGCGAATCGTGATCTCGAGCTGCTCGCGTCCCGGGCGCACGCTGACCTGGCGCGGGTCGAAGCGGAAGCGGGCCAGATGGGCGATGAAGTCCTCGCTCAGATTGGGCAGTGTCGCCAGCCAGCTGCTCTCGCCCTCGCTCAGCCGCAAAGCCGCCAGCTGTTCGATTTCGGCATGAATGGCGTGCGCGTAAGGACGCAGGTCGACGTCGTCGCTGCGGCAGAAGAACTGATATTCCGCCTGCGCCGCCGGGAAGTGATGCAGGACGGCCTGCATCATCGTGAGCTTGTACAGATCGGTATCGAGCAGCGATTGAATGATCATGGAATTTCCCTGTTCAGCGAATGACTTCGACGTCGTCGGCATCAGCACGCAAGCGGTAGAGCATGGCCGGGCGATGGGCCCCGTGACGTTGCTGTTCCCCAGTGGGTTCCAGAACCCCGAGCCCCAGTACGAAGCGGCGGAAATTGCGCTTGTCGAGTTTCTCGCCCTTGATCGCTTCGTAGACGGCCTGGACTTCGGCGAGCGTGAAGGTCTCAGGCAACAGTTGGAAGGCAATGGTCGAATAGCTGGCCTTGGCAACCAGGCGGCTGCGCGCCGTGGTCAGGATGTCCTCGTGGTTGAAAGCCAGCCGGGGCAGGCGTGCCAGAGCATGCCAGGCGACACGCGGATCGGAATGCAATTCCACGGACGCGAAGGGCACCAGTCCGAAATAGGCGACGTTGAATACGCGGCCCCAGCGGCCGGGATAATGCGAGGCGAACGTATAGAGTTGTTCGAGGTAGATATTGCGCACGCGTGTCTGCTCGGTAAGCGCGCGCGCGGCGCAGTCGTCTAGGGCTTCCTCGGCGCGGATATAGTCGCCCGGCAGGGCCCACCAGTCGGCAAAGGGCTCCCGGTCGCGCTGGACGGTGAGTACCACCAGCTCATGGCCGCGTACCGAGAACAGCGCGGTATCGGTGGTAACCGCGGGTTGGACATATTCGGCGGTGGAAACGGCAGCCATCAGGCCTACTAAGTGTCTTAAGTACACTAAATGATAGTGTCTCAGTCACACAAAGTCAATATGGCAAAACCCGGATCGGCCTCCGTCCAAGCAGGTTTTATGCCTCCTTATAAGAGCGACGGTCCCCGCCGCGATCCATCTGACTGGATTCCTGCTTTCGCAGGAATGACGGCGACTCCCAACCAAACGCTACTCCTCCGGGCGCCGTTAGTCGTGCCGAGAAGCACAGCCCGCAACGGGGGAACAGGGAGGCATGTCTGAGCCCGGAGCGATATATCGCGTAGGGCGAGTTCCGACCGGCCCGTTGCGGGCGAGCATCGCAGGGGGAGCCACAAGGCAGCGCCTTGTGGCCGCGACTTCCGGTGCAATGGCTTTGCCTACTTTCGTCGAAACGAAAGTAGGTCCGCCGGAAGGGCCAATAAATAATTCCTAGCGGCGGGGGCCGCCGCTCCCACACCAATGAAAGCCGGCAGGATGCCGCAGCTCCTAGTTCTTGTGCCGGGGGCCGCCACCGCCGCCCTGGCGGCGGCTGGAGCGCCGGCGTCCGCCGCCTCCGCCTCCGCCCCCACGCCGGGGGGCGCTCTTGCGGCGTGGTGCCGGTGGCGGTTGGGTCACCTCTGCAAGGAGGCCGGCATGATCGAATTCGCGTGGAATTTCGTGGCCGATATAACTTTCGATATCGGGCAGCGAGAACGCGTAGTTTTCACACACGAAGGCAATGGCTTCGCCGCTGGCGCCGGCGCGGCCGGTACGGCCGATACGGTGTACGTAATCCTCGCGGTCCTGGGGCAGGTCGTAGTTGAACACGTGGCTCACGGCAGGAATATGCAGCCCGCGTGAGGCAACGTCGGTCGTGACCAGTACGTCGGTATCGCCGTTTTCAAAGGAGGCGAGCGTAGTCAGGCGTTTTTTCTGGGCGACGTCGCCGGACAGGATGCGTGCCGAGAAACCGTTCTCCTTGAGCAAACGGCCCAGGTAGTCGGCGGTGCGCTTGGTGTTGACGAAAACCATGGCGCGTTCGGGACGCAGCGTGCGCATGAGGCCCACAAGCAGTGCGGGTTTTTCTTCCATCGACGGAAAGTACAGACGCTCTGTGACCGAAGCCGCCGTGACCTGTTCGGGATCGATGCGCACCAGTTCGGGCTCGCGCATGTGCTCATGGGCCAATTCCATTACGCGGTAGGAGAGCGTGGCCGAATACAGCATAGTGAGACGCTTTTCCGGCGGCGGGAGCCGGCGGAGCAAGAAACGGATATCGCGAATGAAGCCGAGGTCGAACATGCGGTCGGCCTCGTCGAGTACCGCGACTTCCGCGGCCTTGAGGTCATAGAGATGCTGATGGAAAAAATCGATCAGGCGCCCGGGGGTGCCGATCAGGACGTCCACGCCCTCGGCCAGACGCTTTTTCTGAGCGTCGTAACCGGCGCCACCATAAACCACGGCAATGCGCAGGTCGCTATGGCGTCCGAGATTGACCGCGTCCCGGTGAATCTGGATGGCCAGTTCGCGTGTCGGTGCGACGATCAGGGCCCGGGGCTGCGTGGGGCGCCGTTCAGCGCCCGGTTCATGAGTGAGCAGGCGATTGAACAGCGCGAGGAGAAAAGCGGCCGTCTTGCCCGTGCCGGTCTGAGCCTGGCCGGCGACATCATGTCCCGCAAGGGCGGGCGGTAGCGTGCGTTGTTGGATGGGTGTCAGGCGCTCGAATCCGGCATCCTTGATGCCGCGAACCAGCGGTTCGGGTAGATGTAATTCCTCGAAATACCGAGGTTTCTTGTCGTCGGTCAAAAGAAGGCCTCCTGATGGGGCTTGAATTGTGTCGCGATTAGGGACAGAATACGCCATATGGGACGCCAAGCCCCCACAGGCTGTCCCGAAACAAATGAGTCCGAGCCGATCCGGCCTTATCAAACTCAGCTTTCATGCCGTGCCCGACCCGGACCTTACCCCGTACATGATCTAGGTACGTATTTCCCTGCGCCGTGAGGCCGGGCAATCAATATTGAGAAATGGAGGTTCAGCGTGAGTGAGAATATCTCGCATACGTCCGATGCAAACTTTGAAACTGAAGTCCTGAAGTCCGATGTGCCGGTTCTGATTGATTACTGGGCCGAATGGTGCGGTCCCTGCAAGATGATTGCGCCGATACTCGACGAGGTGGCAGACGAGTTCAAGGACCGCGTCAAGGTCATGAAGCTCAACATTGACGAAAATGCGCAGACGCCGCGCAAGTACAACGTGCGTGGTATTCCCACCCTGATGCTTTTCAAGGGCGGTGACGTGGCCGCGCAGAAGGTCGGCGCACTATCCAAATCCCAGCTCGCTGCATTTCTGGAGGCCAACCTTTGAGCGGACACGCCTATCGACGCCGCAATTCGCGCGGCGGCAATCGCAACAACAACGGTAATCGTCAGCGCAATCCCAATGCCGCTAATCCTGCGGACGGGTTGCCGGAGATCGACGAAGAAGAACTCGAGATGGAGGCCGCGGTAGAAACCAACGGTCCCGTGCTGAACATGTCCGAGCTCAAGCGCCAGAGCGCGGCCGAACTGTCCCAGGTGGCGGAGTCGGTCGGGCTGGAAGGCGCTGCACGCATGCGTAAGCAGGACATGATCTTCGCGATTCTCAAGGCGCATGCCAAGAAAGGCGAGCAGATTTGCGGCGAAGGCGTGCTCGAGGTTCTTTCGGACGGATACGGCTTTCTGCGTTCGGGCGACAGCTCCTACCAGGCCGGGCCTGACGACATTTACGTGAGCCCGAGTCAGATACGGCGCTTCAACTTGCGCGGCGGCGATTCGATCATCGGACGCATCCGTCCGCCCAAGGACAACGAGCGTTACTTTGCGCTCCTGAAGGTCGACACCATCAACGGCGACAAGCCGGAAGCGGCCAAGACCAAGATCCTGTTCGAGAACATGACGCCGCTGTTCCCCAAGGAACGGTTCAAGATGGAGCTCGGCAACGGCTCCACCGAGGACATCACCGCGCGCATCATCGACCTGGTCGCGCCGCTCGGTAAGGGCCAGCGCGGGCTGATCGTCTCGCCGCCGAAGGCGGGCAAGACGATGATGCTGCAGAATATCGCTCACTCGATCGCGCACAACCATCCCGAATGCGTGCTGATCGTGCTGCTGATCGACGAGCGTCCCGAGGAAGTGACCGAAATGGCGCGTTCCGTGAAGGGCGAAGTGCTGTCTTCAACGTTCGATGAACCCGCTTCCCGCCACGTGCAGGTCGCGGAAATGGTGATCGAGAAGGCCAAGCGGCAGGTCGAGCACAAGCGCGACGTGGTCATTCTGCTCGATTCGATCACCCGCTTGGCGCGCGCCTACAACACCGTGGCACCGTCCTCGGGTAAAGTGCTCACCGGTGGCGTGGACGCCAATGCCCTGCAGCGGCCCAAGCGCTTCTTCGGCGCCGCGCGCAACATCGAGGAAGGCGGTTCGCTGACCATTCTCGCTACAGCGCTGGTCGAAACCGGCTCGCGCATGGACGACGTGATCTACGAGGAGTTCAAGGGCACCGGCAACTCGGAAATCCACCTGGATCGCCGCATCGCCGAGAAGCGCGTGTTCCCCGCGATCAACATCAACCGTTCCGGCACGCGCCGCGAAGAGTTGCTGGTCAGCGAGGAAGAACTGCAGAAGATGTGGGTGCTTAGAAAGCTCCTGCACCCGATGGACGAACTCGCTGCGAGCGAATTTCTCATCGACAAGCTCAAGGACACCAAGACCAACGCGGAGTTCTTCAACTCCATGAAGCGCTAACAGAGCCCTGAGAGCTACTGCGCTCGACATTTTGAACCGGGCGGTGTGGAACCGGCCTGCCGGCCCCGTGGCCGGACGCTGGCTGTTCCAAACTGCCTTCGCTCGCTATGCTCTCATGGCCCTGCTACCTCACGATTAGGCGTAGACTGGGCCGACGGATTTCCGAAGAGCAGGAGTAGGGTATGAAGAGAGCTCTGCGAAGCGCGTGTCTGTTGCTGGCTGTACTCGTTGCGACGCCCGCATTGGCCTCCACTACGCCACCCATGTCGACTGTTCCGTGCAGTGCGCCGGCCTATCGGCAGTTCGATTTCTGGGCCGGCAGCTGGGTCGTGACCAATCCCGCGGGTAAACAGGTCGGCACCAACCATATCGTCAAGATACTCGGCGGGTGTGCACTGCAGGAGCACTGGGCGGGTTCGGGACGCAGCCGCGGTACCAGCCTCAATGTCTACGACGCGCGGCGCCATGTCTGGCACCAGACCTGGGTCGACAACAGCGGCGGGCTGCTGGTGATCGAGGGTGGATTGAAAGACGGCTCGATGGTCATGTCGGGCAAATCCATCAGCCGGATGGGGAAAGCCGTGCTCAACCGCATCACCTGGACGCCGCGCGACAAGGACCACGTGCGCCAGTTATGGCAGGTCTCGACGGATAACGGCAAGCACTGGAAAACCATCTTCGATGGCCTCTACACACGAGCCGCGAAGAAAGACTGACGGCCTTAACCGAGGTTCTGCGGGTCAGTCCAGGCGCTTCTTGACCAGGAGGGATTCGTGGCGGCGATAGCCGTTGTCTTCATAGAAACCGATCACTTCGGGGCGGCTGTCCAGGAAGACCTGGGTCATGCCGTGTTCGCGGGCATGGGACTCGGCGTGCTCGAGAAGCCTTTGACCGATACCGGAGCCACGCGCGGCTTCGGTCACAACCAAGTCATCAACATGCAGGTGGGCGCTGCGGGCGAAGGTGTGCACGGGCCGCATACCCATGACTCCCAATAGCTTTCCGTTTGCGAACGCGCCGACCAGCGTATAACCGTGCTGCCTTGATTGGGTTTCCAGAGCCGTCTCGAATTGCTCGAACGATAAGGCCGTGCGCAGCTCCTTCAATACCTGCCATGCGCTTTCATGCTCGTTTTGTGCAACAGGGTGTAATTCAATGTCCAACTGATTCGCTCCAGTTTGTCTTCTCGGGCATTAAAGCGTAGCGAACGAAGACAGGTTGAACGCGGGCGAGTCGGGCGAGTGCAGCAGTTCTAATCCCCGCGAAGGGCGCGGTAGCCGATATCGCGGCGAAACTGCATGCCCTCGAAATGGATCTTGTCTACGCCGGCATAGGCCCGCTTCTGGGCCTCGGCGATCGTGCTCCCCAGCGCCGTGACGCAGAGCACGCGTCCGCCGGACGTGACGATCTCGCCGTTTTCGTGTGCGGTGCCGGCATGAAAGACTTTCATGCCTTCTTCAGGCACGTCATTGATCCCCTGGATTGTCAGCCCTTTCTTGTAGCTGCCGGGATAGCCGCCAGCGGCGAGTACGACGCCTAACGCGTGACGCTTGTCCCAGGCGAGCGGCTTGCGGTCCGGTTCGCCGTCCAGCGTCGCCTGCAGGATTTCGACCAGATCGGAGTCCAGGCGCATCATGATCGGCTGGGTTTCAGGGTCGCCCATGCGGCAATTGAATTCGAGCAGGCGCGGCGCGCCATCGGGTCCGATCATTAAACCGGCATAGAGAAAGCCGGTGTAGTTGACACCGTCAGCCGCCAATCCCCGCAGAGTGGGCCGGATGATTTCTTGCTCTACGCGTTTGGAGAGTTCGGGCGTGATGACCGGCGCAGGCGAGTAGGCGCCCATGCCGCCGGTGTTGGGGCCGGTGTCGCCATCGCCTACGCGCTTGTGATCCTGCGAGGTCGCCAACACGGCATAGCGCTCGCCGGCGGCGACGACCATGAAGCTGGCTTCTTCGCCGGCCAGGAACTCCTCAATCACGATTTCGCGCCCGGCCGTGCCGAAACTGCCTGCGGCCAGCATGTTGTCGATGGCGTGATCGGCTTCCTCGCGGGTCTCGGCAATGATGACGCCCTTGCCCGCGGCCAATCCGTCCGCCTTGATGACCAGCGGCAGGTCATGGTCCCGCACGAAGGCCTTGGCCTGGGCCACACCGGTAAAGGCGGCGTAGGCCGCGGTGGGAATCTCGTGGCGGATGCAGAAGGCCTTGGTATAGGCCTTGGAACCTTCCAGCCGGGCAGCGGCCCGGTCGGGGCCGAAGCAGGCGAGGCCGGCGGCGGTGAATTCATCGACGATGCCTGCGACCAGCGGCGCCTCGGGCCCGACGATGGTGAGCGCGATGGCTTCCTTGCTAGCGAAATCGAGCAGGGCGGGAATGTTGTCGGCCGCAATGGCCAGGTTCTCGCACTTCTCCTCGGCGGCCGTGCCCGCGTTGCCCGGTGCCACATAGACTTTCTCGACGTCACGCGATTGCGCCGCTTTCCAGGCCAGCGCGTGTTCGCGTCCGCCGCCACCGATCACCAGTATCTTCATCGTCGTTTACCGCTGGTTTCTGTTGCTGCCAGAGACCCAATTTTAGCGTGTCGCGTGGCACGAACCCCGGCTTCGGGACTGAGTGATCGAGGTTCAGGCAATGTCCGCATTAAACTAGGGACAGTGGAAACCTGGAGTCGTGCTCCGAATGCAGCGGGTCATTTTCCTGATCGTGGTCTATATTTGCCTGGCCGCATGTGTTCTGCTGGGCGTGGCCAATCCGCTATACCTGGATCTCCCTGCGTGGGCGCAGCTTGTTGTCGCGGCGCTGGTCGGAATCGCCGTGGGCGGCATTGCCCCCAGGCCCGTGCCCGGCTTGGCGGCATGGCTGATGCTTGCCGCGGTTGCCTGGATCGGGATCCGGTTTGCCCATGGCCTGGGCGGCCAGGCTGTTCTCATGCCGGCGGCCGCCAGCATTGGCCTGGCCTCGGGGTTGATTGCCTGGCGCATCCCGCGCGCGCAGAGATTCTGGCGGCCGGTTCCACTGTTCGCTGGTGCGGTCATCGTCGTGGCGCTGGTTTTGCTCGGCCAAACCGGGGTGCGTTCGCAGATTAATCAACCGCCGGGCTTTCAGCCGTTCAAGGCACCCGTCTATGCGCTGCATTTGCTGGACGGCAAGACGGTCCACTCGAAAAGCCTGGCGAACAAGACGGTGGTGCTCGTGTTCTGGGCCACCTGGTGTACCCCTTGCCGGGAAGAATTGCCCGGGTTGCAGAAAATTTATTTACAGCATTACTGGAACGATCCCCGGGTGGCGTTCTACCTGGTGGATGTTGGCGATGGCGCCGATACGCGGGCCAAGGCGCGCGAGTTCCTGAGGGCGTATGGCATCACGCTGCCCGCGGCCTTCGATGCGGGAGGCCGGTTGATGGACGCCTTCAGGCTCCCGCCTGAATTGCCCACGCGCATCGTGATCGGTGCCGACGGCGCAGTGAAATACCGGGCCATCGGCTATGGCAGTTACGCCAAGGGTTTCCCGGGCCTGCGCAAGGCGATCGGAGCCGGGCGCCCTTCGTCCGAGGCCGTTCAACGGGCCGCGGGCGGGGACGCCGGTCAGGCTCAGAACTGGTAGGAGAGGCTGGCGTAAGCGGACCGCCCCGGGCCCGGCAATTTGGCGCCTGCCGCTACGTCGCCGCCGGTGACGCGGTTGATGCCGTTCAACGCCGGCGTGTAGTAACGGTTGAAGAGGTTGTTGACGCCCAGCGCGAGCGTCATCGCGCCGGTGGGCCTCCAGGTGGCGCCCAGGTCGAACACGGTATAACCCGGCGTGGGTTGTTCTTTGTTGTAGGCGGCCACCTTGCTCTGCCGGGCCGCGGTCTCGACGCCCAATGCCAGTTTCCAGAGTCCGGCATGGTAATAGGCCTCGGTATACGCGCGTAGCGGCGGCAGGCGGTAAAGATAGTCGCCGTTGTCGTCGTCCTTGCCATAGACGTAGCTGAGCGTGCCGTCAAAGCCCCACAACCCGCCATGCCGTTGCCACGACCAGCGCGTATCGATTCCATAGAGGGTGGCGCTGCCGATATTGACGAATTTCAGCACGGCCGGGTTGGCGGCATACAGGCCCGCCATGCCTTGGATGTAATCGCTGACGCGGTTGTAGAAGAGGCTCGGATTCACGCGCCAGTCCCCGCCGTCCCAGTCGATGCCCGCGACCACCTTGTTGGCGGTCTGCGGGTTCAGCGCGAGGTTGCCGATGTAGCTGCGCCCGTCGGCCAGGCCCGCATTCGCGCCCGAGGCTGTCCACAGGTAGCGTTCGAGGAGGCTGGGCGCCTGCACCTGGCGGGCCAGCCCGAAATGCCAGGACATGTGCTCGCTGGGTGCGTAGCTGGCCAGGGCCGTCAAGCCCCAGTCGGAGTCCGACAGCGACTTGTCGGCCTGGTTGAACGCCTGCTGGTCCTGCGCCGGGGTGGTGGTGAAACGCTGCTGGATGTCGCCCGCATCCGTGCGCACGGTATCGTTGCGCAGGCCGATCCGGGTGCGCCACGCACCCGGGAAATCGTGTGCCCAGCTCACGAAGGCGCCGAAGCGCTTGCGTTCGGCGTCGACGAAAAGGTTCTGGCGCATGCCGTTGCCGACGTTGGCCTGGTCGGCGTTCTCGGTGAGGTCGTGATACTCGATGCCTGCACGCCAGGTATCCGTGCCCTTGTCGATGCGAGTCGAAAAGGTCCCGCCTTTTTCGCTATTGCTGGCGAACGTTTCCATGCGCATCATGCCGGCCGGGCGCAGCGTGAAGTTGTCCATCAGGTGGTCGGTCCAGTGCCGGTAGGCCTGCACGCGGAGCGAGCCGAACGGCGTGGGCGTGTCATAGCCGAGCGAATAGATGTCGGAGTCGACGCTGATGATGTCCATCATCAGGTCGGGTGTGCCCGCGTTGTTGACGACGTGCCGCCACACCGAAGCGTTCAGCGTGCCGTCGCCCAGCCTGCGCGCGAAGCCGGCGCGGTAATTCGTGAGCTGGAATCCGGTGTCGCTGACCGTGCCGCCCGGAAAGGACTGGTTACCGCCGAGGCTGCGCTCGACGGACAGGCTCCCGGATGTGTTATCGCTCGCCAGGCTGGCATTGCCGTACAGGCTGCGGCCCTGCCAGGCGCTGTTGTAGCGGCCGCCAACGGTTCCTGTGGCCAGGAACTGGCCGTCGTCGGCGAAACGGGGCGGTGGCGTCGAGACCAGGGCGGTGCCACCGATGACATCGCCGCCCACCGACGCCGGTGTGATCCCGGGAAACAACGCAACCGAATGCACACTTGCCGGGTCGATGTAGCTCAACGGCGGATCCATGCTGTTGGGGCCGGCCGGGGTGATCTGCATGCCGTCGATCAGAGTGCGCACCCGGTTTCCGCCCAGGCCATCCAGCTGCATGATGCCGGTTTGTGCGCCGTTGCGCATGACTGCTGCTCCCGGCGCGTGCGCGAGCAGGTCGGAGGTGTCGGCCGCGGTCGCCTTGAGTTTCGGCGGCAACGGGACGAGGTGCAGGAACGCCTGCAGGGGCGAGGCCGCCGTGGATGGCCCGGCCGTGACCACGATCGGGCTCAGGTGGGTCTGGGTGTCGGAGGTGGCGGCATGCGCAGCCGCGGTCGTGGATACGAAAAACAAGCCGGCAAGAACGGCCGGCAGGGCTTGTCGATGCATTTAAGAACCTCAGTAAAGTGTCAGGTGAAGCCGTAAGGCGACGGCCAGCGCATTGGGGTGGATGCCCGAGGGATGAAAGATGTATTGAACGTCCGGCTGCAGCGCGAAGCGGCTGTCGGCGATCGGGATCAGGGCCGTGCCTTCGAGGCTGGTTTCCGCGGCATGGTCGCGGATCCAGGCGCGGGCGACACCCACGCCCCATTCGCTCACGAAGCGGGAGGCATTGTAAAAGTGGATGCCCGCGCCGAGATAGACGGGCACCGTGTTCACCTGCCCGGGACTGGCGCCGACCTGTACGAAAGTCACGGCATCCGGATGGCCTGGCAGTGCCTGTTCGAAGTTTGCATAGGCGCCCCAGTCGTGCGTGGGTAGCCCGCCTGCCTCGAGCACCTGGCGGTACCAGGCACCGATCCCGACATGGGTGCCGTTGGCGGGACTGCGCCAGCCGCGTTCGGCGACGAGCATCGCGCCGTCGTGCAAGGCGGTGGAGCGGTACGTCGGGTTGCCCTGGAAGACACCGATCAGCCAGTTGTCGGTCGCGCTGCCCAGGCGCGTCATCAGCCCCCAACTCGAATCCGGATAGGTCGCGGTGGGGACGTTGGCCGTGATGCTCGGCGTGATGCCGAAAGAGGCGTTTGTGAACAGGCTGGCCGTGTCGTTGACGTTGAAAAAGCTGTTCACGTCCATGATGCCGCCGCGCACCACGGCGGGGCCGATCTGCTGCGAGTACCAGAATTCGGACACCTGGCGGCGGTTGGGTGAATCGAGGTTAGAGAGCGTCTGCAGGTCGCCGACATATTCACTGGGATGGGTGCTCGCGATGGCCTGCACGCCGAAGGAGAACTGTCCGCCTTGCCACCAGCCCAGCTCCCCGGTATCGAGGCCGAACCCGGCCGAGAGCACGCTGTCGGTGGCGTAACCGGTGCGGGTGCCGCCGTCGAGGTTGTCGTAGGCGTCGGCGTCCCAGTTCAGGCCGAAACTGATGCCCTTCTGGGGCGAGGGCAGGGGTATTACCCGGGCATTCTGATCGGTGTCCTGGGCGAGCCCCGTTACCGGCACCGTGCACAGGCCGGCGACGAGGAAGAAAGCCGTGAATATTCCCTTGAGGCGCCGCTCCGCGGTGCCGTCAATGAGTGCAGTCTGCAGGCGGTTCCCCATAAACCGTTGCATTCGAACAGACATGAAAGACTCCTTCGTGGTCGATCGCAAGTCAGATGTCTGGCTGGCTGCCTTGCATGCCGTTGCATGCAGGTGGCTGGCTGGATGACCTGTCCGGCGTTATTTACTTGGTCAGGATCAGCTTGCCGGTGGAAGTGATCCTGAGGCGGTATTCGGCCGCGCCGTGCTGGATGATGACTTCCCGCCCGCCCTGCATGATGTCGCTGGCCCCGATTCGTGGAACGGAGGTGGGCTTGGGCACGGCCGGCGGGGTGGGCATAGCGGACGGTTTCATGGCCGCTCAGTACCCGCCCAGCTTGCCGTTGCCGGCCCACACGAAGGTCCAGCTCACGCTGAACGGCTTCCACCAGGCGGGCACGCCGGTCTGCTTGCTCGTATGGCGGAAGAAACCGGCATAGGGCGGCGGCTCGATCTTCAATGTCAGGGTGTACTTGCCAGGGCCGTCGAGCTTCACGTTGCGGCCGTAGTGGGGGCCGTCACTGGCGGTCATGGGCATGAAGCCGCCGAAGGTATTCCAGCCGCTGCCCTGCTTGCTCATCTTGTAGCTGATCGTCAGGTAAGGAATCCATTCGCCGGGCTGGAAGCCTTGCGCATTGTCCTTGTCCGCGTGAATGTCGGCCTCGAGGTGGACGTCGGCGTCCATGTCCATGCCGGGCATCTCCGGCGCCATGTGCACCGGCTGCAGGTACACGGCGGCAATGATCATGCCGTCCTTGACCACGGGCTTGCCGAGCGTGGTTTCCTTGGCCTGCGCCGCGGCGAGGGGTAGAAGCGCCGCCACGGTGCCGGCCAACAGTAGTTTGCGAATCATCGTTGGTTCTCCTTTGATACGCAGGTGGGTGAACTGAGAATTTTTTAAATGCCGAAGAGGGCGGGCCACCAGGCGAGGCCGGCGAGGATACAGCCGAGCAGGCTGGGCGCCAGGGCGACGGCCAGGCGGGCGCCTGCCAGCCCCTGGCGCTGCAGCAAGCGATGCCCGATCAGGAGGCTCCAGATGAGCCCGCCGGCAAATAGCGCCAGTTCGAGCCAATGCGTGGGGCCCGGGCCGATGCCGCGTTGCAGCAGGCCGAACAGTTCACTGCCGAGCCCCAGCACGAGGGAAACCATGGCGACTGGCAGGTACTGGTAGGCGAGTTCGAGAAAGCGCGTGCGGAAATTCCGGTCGGCGCCCAGCAGGCCCGCGACCCAACTACCCAGCGCGGTGCAAGCCGATAAGGCGGCGGCGAAGATCACCGCCGAGGCCAGCATGAATCCGGTGATCATGGAAAAGTCGAGCCAGGTGAACACTTCGCGCCCGGCCGGGTGCACGGACATCAGCCAAGCGGGGCCGGGATTGAGGAACCCCAGCCAGTCGTGATTGATCGCCCATATGGCCAGCGCCTGCCGGATCGCCTGATACTGGGGCAGGATCAGCCACAGGAAGCCGCCGATCGCTGTCCCGGTGCCGAGGAACAGGAACCAGATGTCGGAACTGTGGGGGTGATGATCGCGTATGTTGCCTGCCTCGGTACCCGGCATGCGCATTTGTATGCTCAGTCCGCCGCGCGCTCCGGGCTGGACGCAACGCATGCACTCGATGCAGTGGCGCGATTCCTGCTTGCGGTTGATGTCGATGAACGTGGGGCAGACACCTTTGTCGGTCCAGGTCTCGCCGCCCGCGCGCGGCGTCTTGGGCGCGAACTGGACCACGCCGAGGCGTGAAAAGGCACCGAGCGTCAAGCCGATCGGGCACATGTGCCGGCACCAGGGCCGCTTGTGATGCCCCGGGCCATAGAGGAATCCGATCAGAAGCGCACAGGCCAGCGCCAGGCCGAATACTTCGGCGACGCCTTCGGGGAAGCTGCGGGCGTCGACAGTCTGCGCGAGGATCGTGATGACGATGAAGCTCACCACGGGCGTGCCTTCCCAGCGGACCCAGCGCGGCACGCGGCGCTTGAGCCCGATGCGGTTGGCCCATTCCGAGGAGGCACCCATGGGGCACAGCACGCCGCACCAGCTGCGGCCGGTGAAGATGACCGAGACGAACACCAGCGGGAACCACAATCCCCAGATCAGGAAATTCGCCGTGAGGGTGAAATTGCTGAACAGCCGTGCGCCATCGGGCGGAGTGGGCAACGCCAGGGGCACGACGACCAATGCCAGGAATCCGACGAACATGGCTAGGTGAAACCAGGGCAGCCAGCGGCGATGCCGGTAAGCGAAACGCTCGATGCGGCCGGGTTTCTGAAGAGGGCGAAGTGCTGCTGACGAGGCGTTCATGGCGTGCTCAATAGAATTCGTATTCCATGCGCAGAACAAGGGTGCTGTCGGGAGCCGACTGGCTGGCACCGAACAAGGCGACCAGGCCGTAACGAATCGATTTTCCGGCGTTCAGGAGGAACTGGCCCGTTATGCCCGGTCCTATCTGATTGCGCGGTTCTCCATAGGCGCCGATGTATCCCACCGGTTGCCCATAGGCTTCCACCAGGGGCGAGATCGTCCGGCGCCAGCGATAAGTCACGCGCGCGCGGTACTCCAGGCCCACTCCCGAGCGGGCATTGTTGCCATACTCGTGGGTAGCAAGCAGGTTGAGCAGAGCGGAGAAGCGCCCGAAATCCTTGCCCAGTATCGGGCCGAACTTGACCACGTAAGGATCATGGCTGAAGCGCGGGATTTCGTTTTCATTTATAAGTCCCACGTTGAGCCAGTATTTGCCCTGTGGCGTCAACTGGAAGCGGTTTTCCCACTCGAATTCCTCGAGTTTCAGCGTCTCGCCATACTCCTTCTCGCTGGTGGCATACAGTTCGGTGGACCACCAGTCGGTGAAAGCGTGTTCATAGGAGAACTTGAGGCCCTGCTCGGTACCCGTTTGCGGTCCCGTGCCCCAGCTGTTGAAGGCGCGCGCCTCGAACTCGCTTTCCCCGAGCACGATGGTGGGCGAATAAACCTGATAGTCGGCGGCGCGGGCGGTGTGGGGCAGTCCCATCACCACCGTGGCGGCTGCCAGGGTCAGCAGTGCGGCGGGAGCGCTACGGCGGCGCAGCAGGAATAGCAGGCGTCCGCTCTTGCCCAGCATGAAAGCGCCGATGCCGACGAAACTCCCGATCCAGAACAGGATCTGCATGAGCGAAGGCGCGGGCGTATAGCCGGCCAATGCGCCCAGCGCACGTCCGAGAATGCCGTTGCCGGAAATGATGGCGGAGCTGTCCCACACCGAATTGATCAGGGGGGGCAGGTAGCCGGCCTGGATGAGGAATTGGGCGCCGCGGGCGATCATGCCGGCCGCGATGAACAGGATGATCCAGCCGCTCACCTGGAACAGCCGCTTGATCGGAATGCGGGACAGGCCGGCAAACAGCACGAAGCCTACAGCGACGCCTGCCACCAGTCCGATTACGCTGCCGCCGAGCAGGCCGAGGTCGGTCGCGCCGCCTGCGGCGATGCCGTAAAGAAAAAGCGCGATTTCCGAGCCTTCGCGCATCACTGCGAGTGCTGTCACGCCGAGCAGCATTGTGATTGAAGCGCTGCCCGCCATGACTTCGGCGCCGACCGTCTTGAGTTTCTGGGTGAGCTCGCGCCCGTGCTGGGCCATGTAGATGTTGTGCCAGGCAAGCATCAGGCCGGCACCGAACAGCACGCAGGCCTCGAATATTTCCTGGCCGTTGCCATGGGCAAAGCTGGCGATGACGCCGATGCCGGCAGCCACCAGCGCCGCGCCGGCAATCCCGATGCCTACGCCGATGCTGACCCACCGCCCGCGGTGCGGCAGCCCCTTGACGGCCGCGGCGACGATGCCGATGACGAGCGCCGCTTCCAGGATCTCGCGAAAGACAATGACGAAACTGCCGATCATGGCTGTGTTCCCTGGTGCGGGGCGTTGACGATAATCCATCCGGTTACGCCGGGATTGAAATCATCGAAGAACTTGTACTTGCCGGGCTTGAGCGGGCCGATCCACACTGTGACGGTGGTCCCGCCGGGCACGACCTTCTCGCGGTTCAATTCGAAACTCTCGAATTCCGAGGGCAGGCGCCGCGCGTTCTTGACCCGCAGTTTGACGCGGGTATTGGCCGGTACGGTCACGCTCTGCGGCGCGAATCCGTGATCATGAATGACCAGATTGAAGGTGGGCGGTGTTGCAGCCAGAGCCGGGCCGAGCCCGAACAGAAGGCAGAGGGACAGGGCCAGCGTGGTGAAACGTCGCGTCATGATCGATATCGGCTCTGAAAAAGGATGTGCAAATAATAACGATTCGCATTTACGTTTGCAAATGATCCAGGTCTTCCCGGTTCAGAGACTCGTCAGGGCCCCGAATACGCCCAGTCCCGACGTCAATACGACGACGGAGATCACCAGCCAGAGGTACCAGCCGCGCAGGCGGTGCTCCGCGGGCAGGGCCCGGATGGCCAGCGCGACGAGAAACCCCAGCACCAGAGGCAGGAGCAGGGCGTTCATCACCTCGACCCCGACAGAGAGCGCGACCAGGTCCGGAACGACGGCGACCAGGATGGCTCCGCCGACGACTGCCGCGCTGAACACAATATAGAACCAGGGCGCCTCGAGCGGCCTGGTTTCGAGGGAATGGCGGTAGCCGGCCACTTCGCCGAAACCCCAGGCTGCGGCGAGCGATACGACGATGGCCGACACCATGGCGGCCCCGAGGATGCCGAGGCTGAACAGGGTCCGTCCCAGGGTGTGTCCGAGTACCGGGGTGAGGGCCTCGGCGATCTGCCCCACGGTGTCCAGGACCAGGTGCCCGTGCCCCCCGGCCAGCGTCGCGGCGGCAACCACCAGCACTGCGGCCATTACGACCTGGGTCAGGATGGCCCCGAGCGCCGTATCCCAACGCGCGTGACCATATTGCCGGGGACTGAGTTTTTTGTCGGCCACGGCCGATTGCTGATAAAAGATCATCCAAGGCATGATTACCGCGCCGATGTTGGCCGCGACCAGATACCAGAACTGTCCTTCACGCCAGGGAACGCGGGTGAGACCATGGATGAGCGCACCGGCATGCACCGGCGAGTGCGCGGCCACCCAGATGAAAACGATTTCGAACAGACCCAGCAGGATCGCCGTGCGCTCGACCCGCCGGTAGGAGCCGGTCCAGACCACCGCGAGCAGGAACGCCGCCGCGAGTGCGAGGCTCAGTCCGCGGGGCACCCCGAACAGTTCGCCGACTCCGGCTATCCCCGAGAACTCGGTCAGCAGCGCTCCGACGGCGGCCACCGAGAGGCCCAGTACCGAGACCCAGGCCCAGCCGCTGCCGAAGGTCTCCCGGATCAACTCCCCGTGGCCTTTCCCGGTAAAGATGCCGAGGCGCACGGTCAGTTCCTGGACGATGTAGAGGATCGGCACGAGCAGGATCTGCAGGCCGAGCAGTTGATAGCCCCAGCGCGCGCCGCTCTGGGCAGCCGTGATGATGCTCCCCACGTCGGTATCGGCGAGCATGACCACCAGGCCGGGGCCGAGCGCGGCCAGGAATACGAACCAGTGGGTCTTCAGGCGTGCCGGGCGTGCGGTCGAGGGGACGGAATGGGGCATCGGTGAAACTTTGCTCTATTGAATGCAAATAATAACGATTCGCATTTACAAATGTAAATGACCTTGGTCATCCGGGGCCGCTCCGGACGGGATCGGCAAAGCATAAAAGTTCGCCGCGCTCCGGGGGACGATCTGAGTCATCTATGCCCCGGATCGCCGACGCTGCAGGCGGGGCTCCGCGCTGGTCAGGTGCGGCCGAGCATGCGGCGGTAGGCCGGGTACCAGTGCGAGCTTTTCTTGTAGAAACCGAAGCCCCGCGTGTCCGGGAACACGATCCGCCGAGCGGCGGCATAACGGTCATGGGCGAGGGGCAGTCCCTTGTCGGTGGCGATGCCGAACGCGTAGCCCGCCGACTCCACGGCTGCCCGTTCACGCGGCTCCCATTCGCCGTAAGGGTAGGCAAAGCTTCGGACCGGGGCGCCCAGCAGGTCTTCCAGGCGGGTCTTGCTCGCCCGGATCTCGCGCTCCAGCTCCTGCGGGTCGATTTGCGTCAGATGCGCGTGGGTGAGTCCGTGCGAGCCGATTTCCACCCGACCACTGTCATGGCAGGCGCGCAGTTCTGTGTCGTTCATCAGGGGCTGAACGGGGCTGCCGTGGGCAGTATCCCAGGCATTGGTTGCGAGGCCGCGGTCGCCGAGGGCGAAGATGACGGCGCGTGCATCGAACTGCTCCAGCAACGGCAGCAGATGCTCGTGGTTGTCCCGGTAGCCGTCGTCGAAGGTCAGAATGATCGGGCGCCGGGGCAGCGGATGGCCGTCGAGCAGGTCCGCGAAGGTAATGGTTTGCATGCCGCGCCGCTGAAGTTGACGGAGATGGCGGGTCAGGGTGTCCGTGGTGACGTAAATATTGGGTCCGGGCTCAGCCGGGGGTTCGGGCACGACGCGGTGGTAGCAGAGGATGGGCAGGTTGAAAAGCGGCATCGGTGAATCGTCGTTCAGCCGGGTGTGCCCGCCGGGCAACCTTTCTGTTCTCCGCCTTGTTCGAGTTGCAAGGCTACGTGGCGTATGCCGAAACGTTCTGTGAGCGCTTTTTCCAGGCGGCTCAGCAAGGCATCGTCGAGTTGCCCGTCGGGTTTGACCAGATGCGCGGTGAGCGCGGTTTCGGTCGTGCTCATCGCCCACACATGCAAATGATGGACCTCGGTGATCTTCGGGTCTTCCAGCAGTGCTGCGCGGATCTCTTCCGGATCGATGCCCGGCGGCACCGCATCGAGCGATAGGTCGAACGATTCACGCAGCAGCGACCAGGTGCTCCACAGGATCACGATGACGATGATCAGGCCCATCGTCGGGTCGAGCCATTGCCAGCCGGTCAGCATGATACCGATGGCGGCCAGGATAACGCCCACGGACAAGGCTGCATCGGACAGCATATGCAGGAAAGCGCCGCGCAGGTTGATGTCCTGCTTGCTTCCGCGCGCAAACAGCAGGGCCGTGGCGCCGTTGACGACCACGGCCAAGGCGGCAATGGCGATCACGAGCGGCTCGTTGACCTGCCGGGTCGTGATCAGGTGGTCGATGCATTCGGCGGCCAGCAGCACTGACATGATAATGAGCAGCAGGGCATTGGCGAGCGCCGCGAGGATGGTGGCGCGGCGGAATCCGTAGGTGCGCTTGGTATTGGCCGGCTGCCGGGCCAGCCAGATTGCCCCGCCCGCCAGGACTAGGCTGAGCACGTCGGTGAGGTTATGCCCCGCGTCGGCCAGCAGCGCCGTGGAATGGCCGATCAGTGCTGCAATGGTTTCGCCGCCCACGATGACCAGGTTCAGCCCGATTCCGGCGCCGAAGCGCCAACCGCTGCCGGGCGCGTGATCATGGGAATGATTGTGATTATGGCTCATTGAGAGGCGTGGCATCGCGATGGGTCGCCCAGTGTAGAAGGCCGCCGGAAGCCATGCAAGGCGCCTTTACCAGGCGATGGGCTTGCGGTTGCGATAGAAGAGTCCGGATTCGGGCGCCGGTTCGCTGGCCGCGAGCCAGACGGCCGTGTCGGCGCCTTCCTCGGGGCTGCGCGTTGCGCTCTTGCCGCCCATGCGTGTACGCACCCAGCCGGGGCACACAGCATAGACCCCGATGCCCTGATCTGCCAGTTCGTTGGCATACACCCGAGTGGCAGCGTTGAGGGCCGCCTTGGACAGGCGATAGCCAAGGCGGCCGCTGTCCATGTCACTGAGTTGCCCCATGCCGGAGGACAGATTCACGATGCGTCCGCCCGAGGACATCAGCGGGGCGATCGCCTGGATCATACGTACGGCGCCGAGCGTATTGACGTTGAAATGCTCCAGGAGCGTCGACATGCTTACCTGCATGGGGTCTGCCGAGTGCTTCGCGCCGGGCTTGTGTGATTCGAGCAGGATCCCGGCGTTGTTGATCAGCACGTCGACATGACCGAACTGCTCCCACAACCACTTCGCCAGCGATGTGGTTTCCTCGCTGTGGGTGATATCGAGCTTGCGCAGGGCAACGGACAGTCCTTCCTCTACGAGTGACTTGTGGGCTGCGGCGCCGGCGGCGGGATCGCGCGCGCACATCACGACGGTAAAGTCCTGTTGCGCAAGGGTGCGTGTGGTGGCGAGGCCGATGCCCCGGTTGGCCCCGGTTACCACAGCTATGCGCGGAGATGACGGCATCGCATTCACATCAATCTACCTTGCGGAAGTGTAACAACCGATATCCGGATTTTATCGGTAAGGCATAGTGTCGTTCGGTCCGAGGTTCTCGTGAAAAGGCTATACCGTGACATGGCGGGGTATATCTGTTCCATTGTGATGTCCGAAAACGGCTAGTTTGGGGTCTTGGCCAAGACTATGATGAAGCCATGTGGAAAGACGCCGATAGCTGCTACCGCGCCCTCGTCGCTCGCGATGCCCGTTTTGACGGACAATTTTTCGTAGGCGTTTCATCTACACGCATCTATTGCCGTCCCGTGTGCCGTGTGCGCGTCCCGAAGCGTGAAAACTGCAGCTTCTACCCCAGCGCCGCCGCGGCCGAAGTGGCAGGCTTTCGCCCGTGTTTGCGTTGTCGCCCCGAGTTGGCACCGGGCCACGCGAGTGTGGACGCCTCGCGGCGTCTTGCCTGTGCCGCCGCGACCATGATCGAAAACGGGATGCTGACCGATATCCACCTGGGGGATCTGGCCGAACGCCTGGGGATAAGCGAACGTCACCTGCGCCGCGTGTTCGATGCCGAGTTCGGGGTTTCACCCGTCGTATATGCCCAGACGCAACGGTTGCTGTTGGCCAAACGACTGCTGACGGACACGTCGTTGCCGGTGACCGAAGTTGCCATGGCCGCCGGTTTCGGCAGCCTTCGCCGCTTCAACGCCTTGTTTCGCGAACGCTACCGCATGCAGCCGCGCGATATCCGCAAGACACCGGAGGCAGCGGCGCGCAACGAACTCGTCTTCGAACTGGCGTACCGGCCGCCGTACGCATGGGATGCGCAACTGGCATTTCTGCGATCGCGTTGCATCGAAGGCGTGGAAGCCGTGGCCGGGCAGCGCTACCTGCGCACCGTCGCAATCGAAAGTGAAACGATGACGCATCATGGATGGCTGTCCGTCGCGCATCGTCCGCGGCGGCACATACTGCGCGTGAGTTTGTCGTCTTCCCTGGCGCGCGTCGTGCCCGAGGTGTTGGGGCGCGTGAAGCATTTGTTCGACCTGGGTTGCCGGCCGGACGAAATCGCGCGCCACCTGGGCGATCTGACTGAGGACGCACCGGACCTGCGGGTGCCAGGCGCTTTCGACGGTTTCGAGACAGCCGTACGCGCCGTGCTCGGGCAGCAGATTACAGTCGCTGCGGCCGGTACGTTAGCAAGCCGCATCGCGACTAAGTTCGGCGAGCCGGTGTCGACGCCGTTCGAATTCCTGACGCGTGCATTCCCGTCACCACAGCGGCTCAAATCCACGACTTCAGATGAACTGGGCCAGCTGGGGATCATTCGCTCACGTCAGCGCGCAATTCATGCGTTTGCCGAGGCATGCAGCTCGGGCGCGCTGGTCCTGGCGCCAGGCGTGGATATCGAATCCACTTTGGAAAACTTGCGAGCTCTGCCCGGTGTTGGCGAATGGACGACGCACTATGTTGCCATGCGGACGCTCGCCTGGCCCGATGCCTTCCCGCATTCCGACCTCGGCCTCATGAAAGCGCTCGGCGAATCTTCGCCGCGGCGGGTGCTGGAACTTGCGGAATCCTGGCGGCCATGGCGCGCTTACGCCGCGATGCACCTATGGAATCGTAGTCTTGAAAACATTAACCAGACAATGCATCAGGAGATCGTATGACGTATTACATGCACTACGACAGCCCGGCGGGACGCTTATTGCTGACGGCGGACGATACCGTTCTGACCGGCGTCTACTATGGCCACGGACGCCATTGCCCCGAAATAGCCGGGGCCTGGCGCGAGCGCCCGAACCATCCGGTCTTGCGTCGGGCGGGGGTGCAACTGAACGAATACTTCCGCGGGCAGCGCAGGAGCTTCGACCTGCCCCTCGGCGGGGGCGGCACGCCGTTCCAGCGTGCCGTCTGGGGGGCATTGCTTGAAATTCCCTACGGTGAAACACGGTCATATGCCGATATCGCGCGCCGGATCGGCCACCCGAAGGCGGTTAGAGCAGCGGGGATGGCCAATGGGGCCAATCCGATCTCAATACTCGTGCCCTGCCATCGTGTCATAGGCACCAATGGATCGCTAACGGGTTACGCCGGCGGCCTGGAGAGCAAGCGCAAATTGCTTGCGCTCGAAAGCGGAGTGACATCGCCCGCACTCACGTGATCGGGGTTACTGGGCTGCTATGGCGCGGCGTCGCCGCAGGCGAAGGTTCAAGCGTTCCATGGCCACGTAGAAGGCGGGCGTGACGTACAGGGTAAGGAACTGGGAGAAGAGCAGTCCACCTACCACTGCGATACCCAAAGGCCGGCGGGCGTCCGAACCCGCGCCGAAACCGATGGCGATGGGCAGGACGCCGAGGATGGCGGCCACGGTGGTCATCATGATCGGGCGGAAACGGATGCGGCAGGCCTCGATGATCGCATCGGTCGGATCCATGTCCCGGCGGCGGCGAGCGTCGATCGCGAAATCCACCATGATGATGCCGTTCTTCTTCACGAGGCCGACTAGCAGGATCAGTCCCACGAAGCTGAACAGGTCCAGTTCCTGGTTGGTCAGCAGCAGCGCCACGAGCGCGCCGAAGATGGCGAGCGGGAGCACGGTCAGGATCGTAATCGGATGAATGAAATGCTCGTACAGGATTGCGAGCACCATGTAGATCACCAGGATCGTCAGAATCAGCAGGACCGGCAGTGTGCTCAGCGAGCTCTCGAAGATCTGTGCGTTACCCGAGAAGCTGCCGGTCACGTCCGCCGGCAGGGAACTGGCGGCCACGTTGTTGATCTTGCTCGTCACCGAGCCGAGCGACACGCCGGGCTGCAGGTCGAACGAAAGCGTGACCGAGGGCAGTTCCTGGTAGTGGCTGATGCTGAGCGGTCCGACGCCGGGCGTGATCTCGGCGATGCTCGCGAGCGGCACGAGCTTGCCGCCGCGTCCCGGCACGTACAGGGCGTTGAGCGCATTGATGTTCTGCTGGTACTGCGGCGCGAGTTCCAGAATGACGTAATAGTTGTCGGTGGCGCCGTAGATGGTGCTTACCTGCTGCCCGCCGTAGGCGGTGAGCAGCGTACTCTGGATCGCGGCCGGGCTCACGCCCAGGGCGGACGCCTTGTCGCGCAATATATGAATGTTGATCTGTGGGTTGCTCAGCTGCAGGTCCGTGTTGACGTCGGTGATGCCGGGGATCGCCTTCATCTTTTTTTCCAGTTTCTCGGCGGCGGTCTGCAGTTCGTCGAGATCCGAGCCCTGCAGGATGAAATTGTAGTTGCCCTGGCCCCCACCGGTGCCGGTGTTGATTGCCGGCGGGATGCCGAAGAAGCCTTCCAGATCGGGAATCCGGTAGGCCGCCTGGCGCAGTTTCTGGGCGATCTGGTCTGCTCCCAGGCTGCGGTCGCCGCGCGGTGTGAGCCCGATCATCATGAAGCCCGAGCTTTCATTGCTGGTGCCGCCGTGCCCCTGTCCCACGCTCGACATGATGCCCTTGACGCCAGGGATGGCGAGCGCCTTGTTCAGCAACTGGCCCTGGCGCGGCAACATGTCGGTGAACGACATCCCCTGGGGGCCACGGATGTGGCCGAAGATGACGTTGGTGTCCTCGCTCGGGATGAAACCCTTGGGGACCACCCAGAACAGCAGTCCCGAAATCGCGAGGATGCCTGCGGCAAAGGCGAGCGTGGTCTTCCAGTGGGTGACCGACCATCTCAGGCTGTTGATGTAGGCGTCGCGCGTCCGGTCGAAAATGCGCTCGCCGGCCTGGTAGAGGCGGCCATGGGTGCGTGCCGGGCGCAGCATACGCCCGGACAACATGGGTGTAAGCGTCAGAGCGACTGCGCCCGAGAGCAGGATGGCGATGGCGATGGTGATCGCGAATTCGCTGAACAGGCGCCCGATCAGTCCGCCCATGAACAGGATGGGAATGAACACCGCTACCAGCGACAGCGTCATCGACAGCACGGTGAAGCTGATCTCGCGGCTGCCGAGCAGCGCGGCCTCGAGCGGCTTGTGCCCCATCTCCATGTGCCTGACGATGTTTTCCTGCACCACGATGGCGTCGTCGACCACGAAGCCCACCGCGAGTGTCAGCGCCATGAGCGACAGGTTGTCCAGACCGAAGCCCAGCAGGTACATCACCGCGAACGTGCCGATCAATGAGGTCGGCAGAGCGAGCGCGGTGACCAGAGTTGCGCTGCCGTTGCGCAGGAACAGGAAGATCACCGCGATGACCAGGCCGATGGCGCCCAGCAGCGTCCAGGTCACGTCGGTGATCGAGTGGTGGATGAAGACCGAACGATCGTATATGACGTGCAGATCCGCGCCGCCGGGCGCCTGCTTCGACAGTTGCGGCAGCAGGTCGCGCACTTCCTTTGCCACCTGCACGGTGTTCGCGCCGGGTTGGCGGTGCACCGAGAGCACGATCGCGCGTGTACCGTTGTAGGTGGTCTGGCGTTTGTTCTCCTCGATACTGTTGACCGCCTGGCCGACGTCACTCAGGCGTACGGGCGAGCCGTTGTTGTAGGCAAGCACCAGATTGTTGTACTGATCCGCGTCATCGAGTTGGCCCGAGGCCTGTACGGCATAGGTGCGGTTCTGCCCCTCCAGGGTGCCGGAAGGCAGGTTGCTGTTGCCGGACTGGATGGCGTTCGCGACCTGGGTCAGCGACAACCCGCGCGCATTCAGCGCATAAGGATTGACGAAGATCCTGACCGCATATTTCTGCGAACCCCAGACATTGACCTGCGCGACGCCGGGCAGGGTGGAGAGGCGCTGGGCCACGCGCGTCTCGGCGAATTCGTCGAGTTTGCTTAACGACAGGTGCTTAGCCGTGAAGGCGATATAGATGATCGAGTAGTCTGAAGGATTGTGCTTGTGCAGCGTTGGCAGGCTGGGCATGTCCTTGGGCAGTCTGCGCGATACGGTGGAAATCGCATTTTGCACGTCTTGCGCGGCCGCATCGATATTGCGGCTGAGATCGAACTGCAGCGTGATCTGCGTCGAACCCGTGCTGCTGACGGAGCTCATGGAATCCAGCCCCGAAATCGAGCTGAATTCCCGCTCCAGCGGCGTGGCCACGGTGCTGGCCATGGTCTCGGGATTGGCGCCCGGCAGCGAAGCGTACACCTCAATCGTAGGGAAGTCCACGTTAGGCAGCTCGCTCACCGGCAGGCTGCGGTAGGCGAAGATGCCGAACAGCACCAGCGCCGTCATGAGCACGGTCGTGGCAACCGGGCGGCGAATGAAGGGTGCCGAAAGATTAATCATGCGGGCTAGCTGCTCGCGTTGGGTGCGGCGGACGTGCCCGGCGCGTTCGCCGCGGCGATATTGATGGCGGGGAGCAAATGAGTGTTTACGGCTAGTCCCTCGCGCAGGTCGCGGGGGATATGCACGATCACTTCATCGCCCGCTTCCAGGCCCCGGCCGATGACGGAATAGTTCCCGTACTGTCGTTGGACCGTCACATCCTGCACCTTGACCTTGCCGTTATCGACGATGTAGACGTAGTCGCCCCGCTGGCCAGGCTGCACGGCCGTATCCGGTACCAGAATTGAATTGGGTTGAACAGTCAGTTGCATGCTGATGTGTACCAGTTCACCCGGCCACAATTCATCCTTGCTATTGTGAAATTCAGCCTTCAGGGTGAGTGTGCCGCTGTCCTGGTTGACGGTGTTGTCGATGAACACGAGTTTGCCGTTGTTGGCGACCAGCGTGCCGTTGGAAGCACGCACGTAAATATTCAGCGCCGGATCATGCAGGTAATGTTGCAGGGTGGCGATCTGCGATTGGGGAATGTCGAACTGCACGAGAATGGGCGAGATCTGATTGATGGTGACCAGCGGAGTCGTGGTATTGGTCTGGATCAGGTTGCCGGTCTTGTAGGCCAGTGCACCGGTCTTGCCGCTGATCGGCGCACGGATATGCGTGTATTGTAGTTGCAGCCGCGCCTGCTCCAGGCTCGCCTCGTCCGTGGCCAACGTGCCCTTGTCCTGCAGCACCAGCGCCGCCGCGTTCTGGTTGTCCTGACTGCTGACATAGCCCCGCTTCACCAGGCGGGCTGAACGCTCGGCATTGGCATTGTCGGAGGCGAGTTTTGCCTTGTCCTGCTCGACCTTGCCTTTTGCCTGGGCAACCTGGACTTCGTACGGTTTGGGGTCGATGACGAAGAGCAACTGTCCGGCCTTGACTTCGTCACCTTCGTTGAACAAAACCTTCTGCAGTATCCCGCCCACCTGCGCGCGCACGGCCACGCTGTGGTGTGTCTGCACGACGCCCGCCGCGTGTAGCACCAGAGGAACCGGTTGGCGGGTGACGCGCAAGGCATCCACTTCCAGCGAGTTGGCCATGCGCGGATGGTGTTTGGCGGCGGACATGAGCCCCGTGATCCGCCAGGCGAGAAGACCCGCCACGGCAAGCACCGCGCCAAGCAGAATCCAGCGAGCCGGTTTGTGTTTCGTGGTCATGAGTATCCTTTGGCAAGCCGCACGAGGGGAATGCGGCTTGACTCATTCTAGCCGTTTCGACTTTGCCATTGCAGATAACGGGTAGCTGTTGGAAGCTTTATACGATGGATTGAAGGTCCCCGCACACCGAGTTTGTAACGCAATGTTTCGCGGACCGCGCCGTGCAACGATGGCATACGAATTTCTGTAGGGGCGACGGTCCCCGCCGCGATGAAAAGGGCACTCAGGCTTGGGCGCTGGCGAGTTCGGTGTTCAGCCGCTTGAAGAAGCGTTTGGCGATACGTTTGGCTATGGCGCGGGCGATGGGGGTGCCGATGCGTGCGAGGTAGTTATCGAGTTGTGCGTCAACGGTGTAGTGAAGATGCGTGTGGTCTTCATCGGCTTCCAGTTCTATGAGCGCCGTCACACTATTGGCATGGCCGCCCTCGCCGAACAGTAACTTATAGCTGTGGTGCGGGTTGGCGTCGGCGATGCGCACGCGGCCCCGGTAACTGCGGTGGGTGCTGCCGATACTCAACTCGATTTCGGCTTCAAGCGTGTCGGTGCCGATCCAGTCGATCTGCTTGCAGCCGGGAACGCAGCGGATCAGAAGCACGGTGTCGTGCAATGCGTTCCAGACTTGCTCTGGAGTGCCGTGCAGCCGGTGTTTGCCTTCCAGGTCCACGGTCAGGCTCCCTGTTTGCGTTGTTCCTCGAGCGATTCCCAGCGCTCGAACTGGGTTTCCAGCAGGCTTTCCAGTTCGGCGAGCCGTTCCTGCGATGCCTTGATGGCGTTCCCATCCTGTCGGAAGAAGTCCGGATCGCTCATGCTTTCCAGGAGCGCCCGCAGTTCCGTTTCCGTGTCCTCGATCTGTTGCGGCAGGCTATCGAGTTCGCGTTGCAGCTTGTAGCTGAGCTTGCCCTTGCCCGGCGTGTTGCGGGGCTTCGTTTCCGCCGAGTCTTGCGTGGCATTCTTTCGTGGGGTCGCCGTGTCCGTCTTGCGCTGGCGCAGCCAGTCGCGGTAGCCGCCCACGAAGTACTGGAACCCCTCGCCCTCGTTCACGAACAACCCGTCCACGACGTTGTCGAGGAATGCGCGGTCGTGCGAGACCAGGATTACGGTGCCGGGGTAGCCGTTAATGAGATCCTCGAGCAGTTCCAGGGTCTCGATATCGAGGTCGTTGGTTGGCTCGTCGAGGATCAGCACGTTGGAAGGCTTCGCCAGCAGGCGGGCGAGCAGCAGGCGGTTGCGTTCGCCGCCCGACAAGAGGGCGGTGCGCGTCTGCGCGCGTTCCGGCGTGAATAAAAAGGCTTTCAGGTAACCGAACACATGCAGGCTCTTGCCCTCGAAGTCGATGCGCTCGGCGCCGTCGGCCACGTTCCAGGCCGCGGTGCGCTCCAGTTCGAGCTGGCGTCGGGTCTGGTCGAAGTAGGCGATCTCCAGGTTCTCGCCGTACTTGATCGTGCCGCTTTCCGGCTCGTGGTCGCCGAGCAGGGTCCTGAGTAACGTGGTCTTACCGCAGCCGTTTGGGCCCATGATGCCGATCGCGTCGCCGCGCCGTATCTTGTGTGTGAACTGGTCAAGGATGGGCTGGCCGTTGATGCTCGCGCTCACCCGGTGCAGTTCGATCACCCGGCGACTGGACGGGTCGCTCACCTGGGTGCGGAAAGTCACGCGGCGCTGGTATTTGCGCCGGCCCGCGGCCTCCTCGCGCATGTCCTCCAACGCACGCACGCGGCCCATGTTGCGGGTGGTGCGTGCCTTCACGCCGCGGCGGATCCAATCTTCCTCCTCGGCGAGTTTCTTGTCGAACTCGCGGTTGGCTTGGCGTTCCTGCTGGAGCTGCGCGGCCTTGGCGCGCCGATAGGCGGCGAAATTGCCCGGGAACGGATACAGCCGGCCGCGGTCGACCTCGACGATGCGCAGCGCGACGTTATCTAGGAACGCGCGGTCGTGGGTGATGAACACGAGTGCGCCGGGGAAGCTCGCCGCGACTTGCTCCAGCCAGCCCACGCCGCTGATGTCGAGGTGGTTGGTCGGCTCGTCGAGCAGCAGCAGGTCGGGCTTGCTGACCAGTGCGCGGGCTAGCATCACGCGGCGGCGCAAGCCGCCCGAAAGCGTGGAGAAGGGTGCGTTGCCGTCCAGCTCCATGCGTGAGAGTGTGGCGGCGACCTCGACGTGTGTGTTCCAGGTGCCGGTCTCCTCCAGCTCGTGCTGTAGTTTAAGCAATGCATCGGGATCACCGCCCGCGTTGGCGGCGTGTTCATATTCGATCAGCCGGCGCCCGGTCTCGCCCAGCCCTCGGGTGACGATGTCGTAGACCAGGCCTTCGGTGTCCGGCGGTACGTCCTGGTCGAGCATGGCGACGCGCAAGCCGTCGCGGCTGATGATCTCGCCCTCCTCGGGCACGATTCTGCCCGCCAGCACACGCAGCAGGGTGGACTTGCCGGCGCCGTTGCGTCCGGCCAGGCACAGGCGGTCCCCCTCCTGGATCGAGAGGTTGACGTGGTCGAGCACGGGTTCGGCGGCGAACCGCACGAGGACGTCGCGCAGGGTCAGTAACATGGGTAGAGGGAGAGATCTCGATGGGGCGGAGTCAAAGTACTCATGCGTTTTGCAGGGCAACCCTGCAAGCAATCCTCGTTGATACGGCGCTTATTTTATAGTCAGAACACGCCTATCCCGACACGATGGTCCGGATCTGCTCTAGTTTTCGAGGTTAGGGGGCTGTTGTCAGGGCTTGTGTTTATCCAGGAAAGCATCAAATTCCTCTGCCGGCATGGGTTTGGCAAACAGAAAACCTTGCATGTGGGCGCAATGGTGTTTACGCAGAAAGTCGGCCTGGGTATGTGTCTCTACACCCTCCGCGACGACGGGTATATCGAGCTCCCTGCCCATGCCGATAATCATGGAGGCGATCTTGCCCCCTTTCTTATCGCGCGGAAGGTCTTTGACGAACATGCGATCCAGTTTGATGCCATCGACATCGAAATGCTTCAAGTAGCCAAATGACGAGTAGCCTGTTCCGAAGTCATCGATGATGACCTTGATCCCCCGTTCTTGTAGGGCGCCAAGGATTTTCCCTTTCTGCTTCGGGTCGTCCATTAACTGGTTTTCGGTGATCTCGATGTAAATGCGATCAGGTGTGAGGCGCTCCTCATCGATGATAGTCAGCAGCGTTTCGCTCAGTCCGGGATCCATGAATTGGCGTGGGGAGAGGTTCACCGATGCGTGAAGGCCCGGATGCCCGGCCTGATCAAGCTTGCGGAGTTGGCGGCAACTCTGGCGTAAAATAGTCTCGAAAATCTGCCTTATGGCACCGCTGCATTCGGCAACCGGGATGAACTCATTGGGACCCACAGCGGTTCCGTCCGGCCGGGTCCAACGGGCCAGCGCTTCCATGGATACCACTTCCCCTGTTTCACTGTCGATTATGGGCTGGAACGCGGCATTGAACTCATGCTTCTGGAGTCCATCGCGTAACGGGCCGGCCAGTTCCACAAAGCGCCTGCTGATGGCCTCCTCGCCCCGATGGTAGAAAGTATAGGTATTGCCCCCGCGTTGTTTGGCGTGCTGCAAGGCCACATTGGCGGTCCTCAGCAGTTCGTCGCAGGTTTCGCCGTCTTCGGGATATTTGCTGACACCGATACTCAGCGACAGATTGAAACGGTGTCCTTCGAGTTCGATGGGTTCGTGGAAAGTCTCCTTAAGCTGGGCGATAAGTCCGGCCACATCTGTTGGTGATGCGGCATCGCTTGCGAGCAAGACGAACATGTCGCTCGTATGCCGGGAAAGCAGCTCATCGACGCCCACCGCATCCTGGAGTTTTTGCGCCAGATGCCTGAGTACCTTGTCAGCCGTCTCGTAGCCGAGCGCCTCGTTGACAAGGCCGAAGCTGTCGATATCCATCAGCAGCAGGTGCAAGCTGGTTATTTCCGGATTGGTGTGCCCGAGGACCTTGTTGACTTCCTGCTCGAACAGGGTTCGATTCGGCAGGGCTGTCGTCGGATCGTACAGCGACACCTGGCGTAGCATCCGTTCGGTCTCGCGTACCGTCGATACGTCTGTGAGCATCACGATGTTATTGCGTTCCCCGGGCTGCAAATCATCCACAACCGAAATACTGGCCCGGATGGGGTATATCTCTCCGCTTCGCCGGCGGCTATACAAATCGCCCTCCCATTTCCCCGTGCGTTCCAGTGACCACTCGACCTTTTCCAGCAACTGCGGTTTCTTTTCACCCAGGTAGCGTCGCAGGGGGGATTGCTGTCCCATGAGCTCCTTGATCGAATAGCCTGATCCGATCGCTTTGGCCGAATTCGCCCACAGGATGCCCCAATTCTTGTCGGTGACATAGATCATGAGCGGTGCTTGCTCGGCAAGCGTTTCGCTCATCCAGTGGTCGAATGCGGCTTTTTGTGTTTGCCGCCGGTCACGGATGACCAGTGCGACACGTTCCATCGCGGCGATCTGGAAGGAGGCACAGCTGACTCCCACCGAGAATGCGTGTCCGAACTTGTCATGCACCTGTTCGGTGTACTCCGCCATCGAATAGAGATCATCACCCCTTTTGCGTATGCAGGTCTCCAGGCTTTTCCGTTCCCAGATCAGAGCAATGCCACCCGCCAGGAATTCTTCTTTGGTGAAGCCAAAAATTCTTGTTGCCGCCGGGTTCGAAAAAAACAACGTTCCGTCGGGAGCAGCAAGGAAAATGGCATCCTGGCTGTGGTGCGCAACAAAATCGAGCAATTCGGAGTTGCGTTGGATTTCGAGATTTTGCGGAGACATTGAAAGCTTTTGGCTGATTACCTATCCGCGGATAACTGAAATACAGGTTTACTCCTTTTACGGGCCAAAAGCAATTAATTCGAATGTTTTAATCAAACGATTGTATTAACCCCGAATCGAAAATTTAGCCAGGCTTCGCAGGTGCCGGCTCTTGTGGAGTAATAGCCGAATATGGCTCGATTTAGGGGTGAGGCGCCTTTTCGCCGCTGGTTCTCCGTGTGAATGCTTACGAAACCTCATAACCAGTCACGTAGGCTTGTAATATCTCTACTGGCCGGCTTCCAACCTGATGGAAGCCGGCCAGTGGGGCATGACTCTAGCGGGTATTGCCGGTATGACCCAGCGAGTAACGTCCCGGCTGCGGCCAGACCGTGAGACCATGCGGCTGGCGCCCGACGCGGATCTTGTGCAGCAGCTTACCCGTGCGGGTGTCGAATACGTAGACGACATTGTCGTAGCGGCCCGATAGCCACAACTGCGTTCCGGCTGCATTCGTGTTGCCCATGTCTGGACTGCCGCCGCCCGGAATTGGCCACTGAGCCACGATCTTGCGCGTTGCCGGGTCGATGACGGTCAGCCCGCCACGGTGCTTGCCCCACACGCGCGGGTTGCCGCGGTCGGAGACATACAGGTACTTGCCGTCGCGGCTGGGATAGATGCCGTGAGCCCCGTAGCCCGTGGCAATAAAACCGATTTGTTTGAAGCTGACCGGATCCACCAGCTCCACGCCGTCGCCACGTAAGTCGGCGACATAAAATGTGTTTCCTTCGGCGTCCACGCGGATGTCCTGCGGCATCGCACGTTTATGGTTGGGCGGCCGAAGCTTCAGATAGCCCATCACCTTGTGCGTTGCCACGTTGACTTTAACCAAATCGCCATTGAACTCACAGGTGGCAATGAGGTAACGGCCATCGGCCGTGAAGTCCATATGGTCGATGCCTTTGCAATGCGTCTTTGTCGAATCATGCAATTTCATCGTGTGCGGATTGCGAAAATCCAGCCGCTCCATCTTCTCGGCTACCACGATCGCGTATTTGCCGTCCGGCGTGAAATACATGTTGTACGGATCGCGTACCCGTACATTTTTGCCGGGCTTGCCGGTCCGCGGGTCGATCGGCGTGAGACTGTTGCCATAGTCATTGGTGACCCACAGTGTGCGCAAATCGTAGGAAGGCACCACGTGCTGGGGTAGGGCGCCGGTCTTGAAGGTGTCGATCACCTTGAAGGTTTTCGGGTCGATAACCGAGACCGTCCCGTCGAGCGTGTTGGGCACATAGACGAGCTGCTTATCGTGCTTCACGGCGGGGCTGAGCATGTTGGCGCCGGCGGCCGAGTAAATATTGTGCGGATTCAACACCGGCGGCATGCCGGGCAGGGCAGACTGTTGTGCCGGGGTTGCCGCAGCAACCAGGCCGGCACCAACCAGCATCGCAGCCGTGAATGTCAGTTTGGGCAGGAAACGAGTTGATTTCATCGTAGGAGTACTCAGGCAAAACCCCCACATGAGGGCGATATAGCATAGTCCCCGAAATAACGGTTTACTAGGGGGTTTAAGGATTTTTTTGCCGGGATGCCGCACTGCGTGCTCTGCCTGTCGCAGCCGGGGGCGGCGCAACTTAGGCTAGACTTTGGGGTCACAGCCAATGGGCTGTAAGTCTGTTCAAAGAACCATACGACGAGGAAGGATGTCATGAAGAAATTTGTTGTTACCGGTGCCCTGGTCGGCCTGCTGGGCCTGGGCCTCACTTTTACCGTGGCGCCTGCGGCGCAGGCCAAGCAGGATAACGGGAGCGCCAAGGTGCTTCATTGTCACCTGGATTTTTCCATGTCCGGTTGGTCCGCTTTCTACAAGACGGCCAGCGGCAAGGGCACGGTCAAGTGCAAGGAAGGCCAGTCGATGGCGGTGAAGATCCGGGTCAAGGGCGGCGGCCTGACCTTCGGGAAATCCGAGGTCCGTGACGGGCACGGCGTTTTCTCCGGCGTATACAACATCCATGACGTGCTAGGCCATTACGCTTTCAGCCAGGCCCATGCCGGTGCGGTCAAGGAAGCCAACGCCATGGCGTTGACCAAGGGCAGTGTTTCCCTGGCACTGACCGGCTTGGGACATGGCTGGTCGCTGGGTGTGGATTTCGGCGCCTTCATCATCGAGCCTGCCGGCAGTAGCAAATAGACGAAGCCTGCGGTAACGCCTTTTCACTCAAGGATGACCGCCTCAGGCGGTCATCCTTTTTGATATATCCGACGATATTTCAGGGCGCGCAGTTTGACTTCACTGTTATATAAGGGTATAACAGTACGGAAATTTTTTGGGACTCGTTCAATGAAACGCTTTTTAGTCACTTTCTGTTTGTTCCTGCCGGCAGCCGCGTTGGCAGCTTCGCTTTCGCCTGCGCAAATTCTGTCCCGCGCCAAGGCGGCTTCCGGCGGTGATGCCTGGAATCATATCCATACGTTGCGCTCGGAAGGCAGTATCCATACCAGCGGACTCTCGGGCCATGTAACCGAAGTGGAAGATCTTGCGACCGGCCGTTCGGTCACCCATTTCGCGTTGGGGCCGCTTAAGGGCGCACAGGGCTTTGACGGCAAGACGGGCTGGAATAAGTCGCCGGGCGGGGAAGTGTCGCCCACCGATTCGCCCAGAGGGAAGCAACTTGCGGCGACTTCGGCTTACCAAACAGTGCAAGGGTGGTGGTTTCCCAAGCGGTGGCCGGGAAAAATCAAATTGCTCGGGAAGCGCAAGGCAGGGCATAACACCTACTGGGTCTTGCATATCCTGCCTCGGGGCGGGCTACCTTTTGAAATGTGGATCAACGCCAAAACCCACATGATCGCCCGGACGGTTATGTCCACGGGCATGGGTTCCGTGAAGGAAACGACCTATTTCAGCGATTACCGCACCGTGGATGGCGCCAAGATGGCGTTCCACGTGCGTGTTTCCAATGGCAAGAAGCAATACGACACCAACGTGCAACTGAACAAGGTGCAAGCGAATGTGCCGGTAAGCGCCGCGGAATTCGCCATGCCGAGGCAGAAGCTGACCGATGTCTCCTTCGTGGGCGGTGGCAACAAGGCCACCATCCCTTTCAGATTGATCAATAATCACATCTACATCAAGGTCGGTATCAACGGCCATCCGCTGCATTTCATGTTCGATACGGGCGGCGCGAATATTCTTACGCCGGAGGCAGCGAAGAGCGCCGGCATCAAGAGCAAAGGTGCGATGCAGGGCGGCGGCGTTGGCAAGAAATCGGTCAACACCGGATTCGGCGAGGTGAAAAACCTGACGCTGGGAGGCAAAGTGGTTGTGCGGAACCAGCTCTTCGGCGTATTGGCGATGCCGGGCTTCAGTAATGTTGAAGGCGTGCCTTTCAACGGTCTGGTCGGTTACGAGGTTCTCAAGCGTTTTGTCGTTCGGATCGACTATGCGGCACGCACGTTGACCTTCATGCGTCCCCAGGCTTTCAATCCTGCCGATGCAGGAACGGCCATTCCTTTTACCTACCTGGGCAGTATTCCCGGCGTCAAGGGTTCCATCGACGGCTTGTCCGGGGAATTCGAAATTGATACCGGTAGCCGCGCCGCGCTGAGCATGTGGGCGCCTTTCGTGAAGAAGCATCACATGGATTCCCGCTACAAGACGACGCCGGATACCGTCGTGGGCTGGGGCGTTGGCGGCAATGCAAGCGCCCGGGTCACGCGCGGCGGCAAGTTGATGATCGGCCCGGTAAGCGTGCCCGATCCGGTGATGGAATTGAGTTCATCCAAGCAGGGGGCCGGTGCCGACAAGTTTATCGCCGGCAACATCGGCGGCGCAATACTCAAGCACTTCACGGTCACCTTCGACTATGCCAAGCAACTCATGTACCTGAAGCCGAACAAGAATCATGGAGCGCCGATGGATTACGACCGCTCCGGCATGTGGATCAACGGCGCAAAAGCTGGCTTTGAAGTGATGGCGATCATGACCGGCGGGCCGGCCCAGCAGGCCGGACTCAAGGTGGGTGACATCATCACCGCCGTGAACGGCAAGCCCGCCGGGGATCTCACCTTGTATGGTTTGCGTGAAATGCTGAGTAAAAGCGCACCCGGCACGCGGGTCAAGCTTACCGTCGGCAAGGGCGCGAAGGCACATGATGTGTCCCTGGTACTTCGCCGTCTGATACCGCAGAAGGATGGACTGAAAAAAGCCGCTTAAGGAATACTCTGATTGATTCGTGGTCAATCGAGGGGCATTTCCGGTTTGGCCTCTCTTGTAGGAGCAGCTTCAGCCGCGATCAGAGCGGATGCCTATGCTCATCGCGACTGAAGTCGCTCCTACGCGGGCCTTTGCGGCACAAAGCGATCCCCGCGCGATTGGATCGGGGCTCAGGCCCCGTGGATCAAGATTCCGATCCAGGCCGCCAAAAGGCAGGCGGTGGCCAGCCAGGACATCGGCGCACGCAAGCGGCGGTACCATGCCGGGAACGTGCCCGAGAACCAGCGCCGCTCGGCGTACCACGTGCCCGCGTGGGCGGCGGCCAGCAAGGGCAGGCCAATGCCGGCGGGTAATACCGCCAGGATCCAGCCGACCAGCGGCGGCAGAGCACTCCACCAGTAGCGTTTCTCGTCCGCGTGTTCGCCAAGCGCCCAGCCGAAATGGATCGAGCCGATCACCGTCAGAGCGATACCGCCGTAGACGGCGAGCAGCCGGGCGGCGAACTGCGCCGAAGGATGCACCCAGAGCCAGGCGGCGAGGCCGACGAAGGGCAGCAGGGCCACGGCGGCGCTGGTCACGGCGCTGAAGGACATCAACGGGTTCGGGTTGGCCGCGACGTTGTCGTCATGGCGCAGCACTTCGCGGGCCGAGCGTATGCCGCCCACGAAGCGTCCGTCGATGAACACCTGTGGCAGTGTCGTCTGGCCGGTGAAATGCTTGAGGGCGTCGTAGCGCTCGCGGTTGCGCGGGTCGCCCATGGCCATTTCCACCGCGTTCCAGCGTTTGCCGCGGCGGTTCAATTCATGGTCCAGTCCGCCCAGGTCGGTGAGCGGGCTGTGGAATATCACCACCTGCGCGCCTTTACTGAGTCGTTCGATTTCGTCTGCTTCGCTCATCATGTGTCCTCCTCCAGTGTCTCCATCCTACAGCGAACCGTGTCCCGTCGCTCGGCGGCAATCAGGGAGAAGGCCAGAGGCAGCGAGAGCAGGAAAGTGGCGGCCAGTCCCAGATAGGTCGCCTTGAAGCCGAACTGCGCGCCGAGCACCAGGCCCAGGATCGCACCTGCCGCAGCGCCACTGTCGGCCGCGACCTGATACAGACCGGTGGCGCGGCCGCGCCGTTCGAAGGCGACCAGATCGCCGAGCAAAGTCAGCAGCGGTATGGTTACGCCACCGGCTCCGGCACCGATCAGGACCAAGCCCGGCAAGAGCCAGCCGATCCGGTAGGCAAAAGCGCATAGACAGCAGCCGGCGATCAGGCCCGCCAAGCCGGGGAGCAGTGTGCTCGTGCGCCGGCCCAGGGTGTCGATATGCCGGCCGATCCACATCGAGACGCCGGCATAGCTCAACACCATGGCACACATCAGCAGGCCGGCACTGCCTTCTGCGTTCAGTCCGGGGACCAGCGTATGTCGATGGTCGATCAACAGGACCAGAGTAGCCATCAGCACACCGCCATAGGAGAAGAACACCAGCGCCGTGTAGAACCAGATCGGGATCAGGCGGCGCTCGCGGAGGATCAGCTTCCAGTCATGCAACAGGTTGGTCTTTTGCGTGGGCGCCTTGCGTTTGCCGGCCTCGCCGGGCAGGTGTTTACGGCGGGGGATGAGCGCCAGTGCCGCGACACCGCCGATACCGCTCAGGGCCGTTGCCGTGATGAAGGCCGCATCGGCGTTAACCAAGTCGGTGAGCAGTCCGCCCAGCACCAGGCCGCCGGGCACGCCGGAACTGATGGCGCTGCGGGTGCGGGCGACCAGCCGCCCACGCTCATGTGCCGCGCCGATGCGCAGGACGGCCGCGATGGCACCCACGAACAACAGTGATGAGCCCACGCCCCAGATCACGCGCCCAATCAAGAACCACGCAGTCGGAGCACCGAAGTGCAGGGCGGCAATGTAGCCGAGAGAGCCGAGGCCCTCGATGAAAAGTCCTGTGGCAATGACTTCCCGGCCGCCGAAACGATCAGTGAGGGTTCCCGTGATCGGGTTCACGCCCATGCGTACCACGCGATTGGCGGCCAGGATCACCCCGACGATAAATGCCGACAGGCCCATGCGTTCGCCGAGCGCGGGCAGGATGGGAAACACCACACCACCGCTGATACCACCGGCGAACGCCATGGTGCTTACCCGCCAGGCGATGGCGTTAGAGCTGCGGAGTCGGGGATGTTGCGGGGGAGACAGGGAGACGTTGTTCACGCGCATATTATCGCGCGTTACACGGGGGGGGAGAATATTCCTACAGAACTTTGATTTTTCCAGCGGGACTAAATAGCTGTGCTCTTTAGCACGCACATTCGAATACGAGGACATCCATGAAAAAGACACTTATTGCTATTACGGCAGCCATGGCGCTGGGCTTGGGTATGCCCCTGGCCCATGCCGCAGGCAACAATAATTCGGTTCCGACATATCAAAACGGGTATTTCGGTGTCTATACCGGTTGGCCGGATGCTGTCGGCGGGCAATACACCCGGCCGGGCACGTTCGGTCCGGGTTCCTACCTGCGATTGGGCGTGGGAATACCCGCTTTTTACCAGGCCTTCGGCCTGGATCTCAGCGGCGATGCTCTGTTCAATACCGTCCGTTTCGGCTCTCAGGGCAAGATGCGCCTGGGCGGTGGCCTGAACATCGGCTTTCTAAATAACGACAATACCTTCACGCACAACAGCAACGTGTTCGCCTATCCGCATTTCCTGGCGAACTTCAGCATGATGTTCAACCCGCACCTGCAGGGATTTGTCGAGCCCCAGGTCGGTCCGCTGTTTGTATCCCGTGGCTACGGCACTACGGCGCGCGTTGCCGTCAGGGTCGGCTTGAACTTCACGCCCTGAGCAAAGTTTCCGCGGCGGAAGTATTGCGTCTGCACGGGATCTTATAGAAGGCAGGCGCAATGCTTCCCTGCCGCGATCATCACAAGGATGTGAACAATGATGGAAGATATTGATCTACCGCGACCGCGGAGTCGCGGGCACGCATACGCCGTGGTCGAATTGCACTGCCTGGCTAGCCATATCTGGTTACGACAGTTACGTATATGCGTAAGCCGGTGTTTCACAATTTTGATCGAGCTTGCACCATCATGAGGGTGCCCGTCTCCCAGGCTAGGCTCAGGATGATGTTCACACCACATCTCGGGATGTTCATCGCCCCGGCTGCGACGATCTGCGTGGCGTGGTCGCGATGTGAATTCCGGAAATCGCGAATTATGCGGCGCTGGCCGATTACCTGATGGGTGGCGTGCTGTTTTTCCTTATTTGTTGGCATTGCCGCTCCGGTGAAAACACCGCTTGCAGGTCCCCGCAAAAGCACTGAACCGACCCGGCCGCACTTAGTTGAAGCCTTCCTTTTGTGAAGGAGATTCAGAAGCAATCTCATCATGGGGGCTATCGCCATCCCATTTATGACGAAGTGTGGCACATTGAAGTGACAAAATATGGCATAGTGGAGAAAAGTTACCTATACTCCAAATGTTCCGTTCGGGAGTTATGCGGAATCCGGACCGGCGGTACCGGTCGATGGGAGGGTATGCTTATTTTGGGTATCATTGACGAATAATGGTTTCTGAAGGCTCTATAGCAGAGCCCTCCGCCCTCGGAGAAAACTCAAAATGATTCTTTCTGCGCTGTCTTTTCATGTGCGGGTACGTTCAGCATATTTGCTGATGGTGTTGTGCACTCTGGGCTTGTTGACGGGGTGCCCGTCGAATTCCCATTCTTCATTCGCCTCCGGCTTTCACGGCGCGGTCTACGGTGGGCGCCAGCCGATCACGGGGGCGACGGTGGTGGCCTATGCGTCGGGAACAACGGCAGGGGCAGTGCCCACGGAGATTGGCGCGACCACCACTGATTCCAGTGGCCGGTTTACCATGACCTTCAGCCCCGCGCCGGCGACTGATGAGGTTGTCTACGCCACCGTCTCTGGCGGCGATGCGGGTGCGGGCAGCACCAACAGTGCCATTGGGCTGATGACGGTGGCCGGGGTGCAAGGCAGTACGCTGGCGCCGGTGGCTGGGACGGTCAACATCAATGAACTGACGACGGTCGCCTCAACGGCGGCGCTAAAGGACTACATCCAGTTCGAGGATTGTTCGACGATCACGAACAACAGCCAGACCGGGACCTGCGTATCAATCCAGGGCGCCACCGATCTTATGCACATGGCGGCAACGGTGAATAATCTGGTGGATGTTACGACGGGTCAGGCGAGCACGTTTTTGACAAACTACGCGGGCACGGGTGCGCCGTTGCGGGCGACGCTTACGAAGCTCGACACACTGGCGAGTATTCTGGCCGGTTGCGTGAATGCGTCGAGTTCTACGGCGAGTGGTTGCACGAACCTGTTTCAGGTGACCGGTGGGCAGTCCAGCACATTGATGAGCGCGTGGCTGGTGGCCCGGCTGCCGGAGATCGATGCGAAGGCGCAGGCGTTGTATGACCTGACGCCGGCGACGCCGGTGTTCACGCCGGTGTTGGCGAGTGTGTCGGCAACGACGAGCAGCGGATACTGGACGGTGGGCGGTGCGCGCCATGTCTATGTCGTCAATCAAAGCGACAGCACCGTCTCGGCCTATGGGAATCTGTATCAGACGACCGGTGAACTCACCGAGGTCGGCAGCCCGGTGTCGACGGGCTCGGGCCAGAGTCCGTACTCGGTGGTGGTGGATCCGACGGGCCGCTACGCGTACATCACAACCTTCGATGCCAACACCATCTCTGCGTATAAGATCGGCTCGGACGGGAGTCTGTCAGCCATCGGCAGTGCGGTGACTGCGAACAATGGCCCGCGCGCAATGGCGGTGGATCCCACGGGCAGCTACGTGTATGTCGTCCACCAGAACGGCAGCGCAATCTCCACGTATAAGATCGGTTCGGATGGGAGTCTGACGGCCGTTAGTGGTAGTTCGATCTCCACGGGCAGCAGTCCGTCTTCGGTGGCGGTGGACGTGACGGGCAGCTATGTCTATGCCACCAGTCCGGGGAGCAAATACATCTCGGAATATACGGTTGGTTCGGGTGGCATCTTGACATCCCAAGGTACGGTGTCGACGGGCTCGGGCCAGCCGTACTCGCTGGCGGTCGACCCGATGGGCAGCTATCTCTATGCCGCTAATCAGGGTAGCAATACCGTCGCAGCGTATGCGATCGGTTCGGGCGGGGGGCTTACCCAGATCGGCAGCGCGGTGTCGACGGGCTCGAGCAGCACACCGTACTCGGTGGTGGTGGACCCGACGGGCCGCTATGTCTATGTCGCCAATAATGGGAACAACACTGTTGTGGCGTATGCGATCGGCTCGGGCGGAGGACTTACCCAGATCGGCAGCGCGGTGTCGACGGGCTCGGGTAGCAACCCGTACTCGCTGACAGTGGATCCGACGGGCAGTTATGTCTATGTCGCCAATAATGGGAACAATACCGTCGCGGTGTATGCGATCGGTTCGGATGGGAGTCTGACGTCCATTGGCAGTTCGGTTACCACGAGCAGCAATCCTTTCGCTGTGGCGGCAGACCCAACGGGTAATTATGTCTATGTCGCCAATAAGGGGGAGAACACTGCCTCGTATGTGATCAGTTCGGGCGGGGGGCTGAAGGCCGTCGGCAGTGCGACCGCCACGGGGACCAGTCCTTACGCGATGGCGATGGACCCGACCGGCCGCTTTGCTTATGTGGTCAACAATACCAACAGCAATATCTCGCAGTATGTGATCGGTTCGAGTGGTGGACTCACCCAGGTCGGCAGCGCGATATCGACGGGCTCGAGCAGCAGCCCGTATTCGGTGGTGGTGGATCCGACGGACCGCTATGTCTATGTTGCCAACAATGGGAACGACACTGTCTCGGCGTATTCGATCGATGGCGCCACCGGTGTGCTGACTGCCCTCAGTGGTTCGCCGGTTGGCACCGGGAGCGCACCGATTTCGGTGGCGGTGGATCCGACGGGCAGTTATGTCTATGTTGCCAATAATGGGAGCGACACTGTCTCGGCGTATTCGATCGATGGCGCCACTGGCGCGCTGACTGCCCTCAGTGGTTCGCCGGTTGGCACCGGGAGCGCACCGATTTCGGTGGCGGTGGATCCGACGGGCAGTTATGTCTATGTTGCCAATAATGGGAGCGACACTGTCTCGGCGTATGCGATTGGCTCGGGTGGGGGGCTTACCCAGATCGGCAGCGCGGTATCGACGGGCTCGAGCAGCGCCCCGATTTCGGTGACGGTGGACCCGACGGGCAGTTATGTCTATGTTGCCAACAATGGGAACGACACCGTCTCGGCGTATGCGATTGGCTCGGGTGGG
Source organism: uncultured Gammaproteobacteria bacterium (assembly GCA_964586925.1). Taxonomy (GTDB): domain Bacteria; phylum Pseudomonadota; class Gammaproteobacteria; order JAKDMP01; family JAKDMP01; genus JBAUSV01. The sequence continues at coordinate 14,342 of CAZPJI010000002.1, read as the reverse complement.
GGGCTTACCCAGATCGGCAGCGCGGTATCGACGGGCTCAAGCAGCAGTCCATATTCGGTGACGGTGGACCCGACAGGAAGTCATGTCTATGTTGCCAATAAAGGAAACAATATCGTCGCGGTATACGCGGTCGGCTCGGGTGGCGGTTTGACCGCGCTAGGCACGGCCACCACGGGTAACAGTCCTTATGACGTCGTGGTCGGTCCGTGAGCGGTTCGAGGTGGCATGGATACTTCCCTGCGGCAATACCGCAGGGAAGTGGTGAGTTCAATACCCAAGGTGTAAATAAGCATGAGTAAACGTATTTTGATGACCACTTTGATGTCCGGGATTGTCTTCATAGGCGTTGTGCTGACTGGAAGCGGCACGGCATTGGCTTTCGGCGGCTGCGTGGATTCGCCGGAGAACCCGACGTGGATTCTCGCCGGTATCGGTGCGGTGGCGGCGGGTGCGCCGTGGTTACGGGCGAAGATTCGAGAGCGCCGCAACCGCCGCGACAAATAGGTTTTATGGAACTTGGAATTCGGGCTTCGGAGGGGCGGTTTCACTCGCGATGGATCGAAGAATCCCCCTCCAGCCCCTTTTCCGCGCCTGCAGCGGCAAAGGGGGGGTTATGTATGAGCAGGCTTTCTGTCGGCTTCAATCGCGGTAATTACAAGGGTGTGAGCGCAGGCGTTTTTTTCAAATGACTGCCCGCAAGCCACTCACTCGAACGCATCTCCTCTAGCCGGCTGATGGTGCGCCGGAACTCGAAGCGGAACCGTTTGCCGGTATACAGCTCTTCCGGCGCTCTGGCCGCCGTGGCTACGAGCAGGGTGTGGCGCTCATACAGCACGTCGATGAGTGAGATAAACCGGCGCGTGGCCTGCAGGGCGTCATCGTCGAGCACAGGGACGGCGTTCAGCAGCAGGGTGCGGTAGCGTTCGGCGACATCGATGTAATCGTCCGCGCTGCGGGCTTCCACGCACAGTGGTCCGAAGTCGAAAAACACCGTATCCCCGCTTTTGCCGCGCACGGCAATCCGGCGGTCGTTGATGACGAGGCTGGCAGTGCCGGCGGTGCCGTCGCTCAGACGCTCGAACAACCCTTCCAGGCGCCGGGCGCCGATCTCGGGATCCACGATCTGCCACACGCCGTCGGAGGCGATGCGGTCGGCGCGGTAGTCGCGTGCGCCATCCACGGACACGAGCTCGCAATGGGTCTTAATGGCAGCGATTGCCGGCAGGAAATTCTCCCGCTTGAGGCCGTCCTTGTACAGATCATCCGGCGGCAGGTTGGCCGTCGCCACCAGGGCCACCCCTTCCTCGAACAGGGCTTGCAACAGCGGGCCAAGCAGCATGGCGTCGGCAATGTCTTCCACCAGCAGCTCATCGAAACAGATCACCCGGGTGCGCTGAGCCAGGGCGCGCGCCAGCCGCGGCAGCGGGTTGTCGTGACGGCGCAGGCGCCTGAGGGGACCATGCACTTCGTCGCGCATGAACATGTGGAAATGCCGACGCAGCTTCTTGTCGGTGGGCAGGTTGTTATAGAACAGATCCATCAGCCAGGTCTTTCCCCGGCCGACCGGGCCGTGCAGGTACACTCCGCGTGGCCGATCCTTGCGCCACCAACGGCGCGGCCGCGCCAGCTCGCGGCTCAGGCGGGCGAGCGCCGCGACGGCCTTCTCCTGGGCCGGGTCGGAGTCCTTGTCGCCTTTGGCGACCTGCTCCCGGTAGGCACGTTCGAATGCGGTGAGTGGCTGGGACATGGTTTCAGAACGACAAATGCGCCGCCAAGTTTAACGGGTAGGCCTATCGCTCCCACACTAGACTCTCCCCCTTCCTCGCTACGCGAGCAAGGGGGAGCTGGGGGGGGGATTCTTACCCGCGACTTCCGGCGCAATGTTTTTGATGCACGCCATCCATGGCGCGCACCCTTTGGGCGTACTGCGCATGTCCTATTTCGCTTTCCTGCGAAACGGTGCCGACTTTCGCCGAAACGAAAGTCGGTCCGCCGGAAGGGCCAATAAACAATTCTTCGCGGCGGGGACCGCCGCTCCTACATGCCTGCTAAGCTGAAGCCACATTCCGCGAGCGATGCCGATGTCTTACCTGTTAGCACTCGACCAGGGCACGACAAGCAGCCGGGCCTTGCTGTTCAAGGAAGACGGAACACTGGCAGGCTTGCACCAGGAAGCGCTTGATGTGGTCTACCCCGAGCCCGGTTGGGTGGAGCAGGACGCGGAAGCGATTTTCAACACCCAGGCCGAGTGCATCCGGCGCGTGCTCGCCGACAACGGCGTGGACGCAAAAGCGGTGGCGGCGCTTGGTATCGCCAACCAGCGCGAAACGACCATTATCTGGGATCGCAGTTCTGGCAAACCCATTGGACCGGCCATCGTCTGGCAGGACCGGCGTACCGCCGCGGTCTGCGAGCAGCTCAAGGCGGCGGGCGTCGAGGAGAAGATCAAGACACGTACCGGACTCCTGCTCGATCCCTATTTCTGTGCGACCAAGATCGGTTGGCTGCTCGATGAAATACCGGGCGTCCGCAAACGCGCCGAGGCGGGCGAGCTGGCTTTTGGAACGGTCGATACCTGGCTGCTGTGGCGGCTGAGCGAAGGCCGCACGCATGCCACGGACATCAGCAACGCGTCGCGCACTTTGTTATATGACATTCACCGTCAGCGCTGGGACGAGGAATTGCTCGAACTCTTCAATGTGCCGGCGCTGTTGCTGCCCGAAGTGCGGAGCAACACCGCTGATTTCGGAGCCATCGCGCTCGAGGGAGATGGGTTTACGGTGCATGGCATGGGCGGGGACCAGCAATCGGCCCTGTTTGCACAGGCCTGTCTGGAGCCGGGCCACGCCAAGGTCACTTATGGCACCGGCGCCTTCGTGCTCGTCAATACCGGGCAGGCAAAGGCAGCCGATGGATTGCTGACCACGGTAGCGTGGCGCATGAACGGATGCGACCCGGTTTACGCGCTGGAGGGTTCGGTTTTCAATGCCGGCGCCGTGGTGCAATGGTTGCGCGATGGCCTCAGCCTTATCGAACAGGCCGGGGACGTGGAGGCGTTGGCCGCAAGCGTCGAGGATAGCAGTGGCGTGTGGATGATTCCGGCGCTGACCGGGTTGGGCGCGCCCTGGTGGCGGCCGCATGCCAGGGGCGCGTTATTAGGGCTTACGCGCGGTACGCGCCCGGCGCACATCGCGCGTGCGGCGCTGGAAGCGATCGCCTTCCGGGTCTGCGATGTGTTGGGTGCGGTTGAGCAGGCGTCCGGGCAACGCGTGAGGACGGTACGGGCCGATGGCGGTGCGGCACGCAACGACTTGCTGCTGCAGCTCCAGGCGGATTTCTCCGGTGCCGATATTGAGCGCCCGCAGCAGACCGAGACCACGGCGATGGGTGCCGCGTTGTTCGCCGGCATCGGGGCAGGCATCCTGCCATCCGATGCGCCCATGCGGTGGTGGCGGCGGGAACGGGGTTTCAAGCCCCGACTCGAGGCGGCACAGCGCAATAGCCGCAACATGGCCTGGCAAAGAGCCTGTAGCTTTGTAGCCGGTTTTCCGGAAGACCCGAAATCATGAAGCAAGCACCAAGGCCGACATCCCCTGTAGGAGCGGCGGTCCCCGCCGCGATAGTTCGAATAATCCCCCTCCGGTTCCCCCTTCCTCGCTACGCGAGCAAAGGGGAGGGACCGGGAGCGCTGGTCTGCGGCGGCCACCTATTGTCATTGTGGCGAAGGCCAACACCTCTTGTAGGAGCGGCTTCAGCTGCGATTCCGCCACGGAGGTTCACATCTCTTGTGGGAGCGGCGGTCCCCGCCGCGATAAACTCGCTGCCAAGCTCAACTGCTCTATCTTTTCTCTCCCCCTTGCGCGCGCAGCGCGGAAGGGGGAGTCGGAGGGGGATTCTTAAGGGCGCCGTTAGTTGCGCCGAGAAGCGCAGGCCGAGTTCCGACCGGCCCGTTGCGGGCGAGCATCGCAGGGGAGCCGCAAGGTCACAGGCTTTGTGGCCGCAACTTCCGGCGCAATGCTTGTGATGCGCACCATCCATGGCGCGCACCCTACAAAAGTCATCCCGCCTGGAGGGCCAATAAATGATGCCTCGCGGCGGGGACCGCCGCTCCCACAGGAGAGACTGAGCCAGGAGAGCCAATGAATCCGATGGATCGCAACGCCAACTTGGCGCGCATGAAAAACGAGTCATTCGACGTGTTGGTGATCGGCGGCGGGGCCACCGGTGCCGGCACGGCGCTCGATGCCGCCAGCCGCGGACTGAAAGTGGCCCTGGTCGAGGCCGGGGATTTCGCCTCGGGCACCTCCAGCCGCTCGACCAAGCTGATCCATGGTGGTGTGCGTTACCTCGAAAGCGCGGTGGAGCACTTCGATCGTGGTCAGTTCCACCTCGTGCGTGAGGCCTTGGCCGAGCGTGCCACGGTGCTCTCCATTGCCCCGCATCTGGCGCATCGGTTGCGCACCGTCGTGCCGGTCTACTCACTGCGCGAGGCGGTCTTCTATCGTTTCGGGCTCTGGCTCTACGATCGTGCCGCGGGCCATGCCTCCCTCGGCCGCAGCCATTTCCTCTCCGCCAAATCTATGCTGGCTTCCTTCCCAGCGCTCAAGCGCCAAGGGCTGCGGGGCGGGGTCGCCTACTACGACGGCCAATTTGATGATGCGCGCATGAACGTCACCCTGATCGTCACGGCGGCGGAGCAGGGCGCAGCTGTTGCCAACTACGCCTCGGTGACGGGGCTGCATATCGAGGATGGGCGTGTGCGCGGAGCGCACGTGCGCGACATGATCGGCGGCGATGCGATCGAAATCGAGGCCCGAGTCGTGATCAACGCGACCGGTCCGTTCACCGACAGCGTACGCCGGATGGAAACTCCGCAAGCCGAACCGCTTCTGCAGCCGAGCCGGGGCACGCACCTCGCCTTCGATCGGTCCTGGACGCCCGGTCAGGACGCCTTGCTGATTCCCCGCACGCCCGACGGCCGAGTGCTCTTCCTCATTCCCTGGGAAGGTGCTGCCATCGCCGGCACCACTGATGTGCCGGCTTCGCCCGCCCAGATTCCCACGCCTACCCCGGAGGAAGAGTCTTATTTGCTCAAGCAACTGGCCGAATGGCTGGAACCGGCCCCGACCGAAAAGGATTTGCGGGCGAGCTGGGCGGGACTGCGGCCGCTTGTGATGCAGAGCGGGCGCGAGGGCGGCACCAAGAATCTCATCCGTGAACACCATATCGAGGTCGGTACGAAAGGACTCATTACCATTGCCGGCGGCAAGTGGACGACTTATCGCCTGATGGCCGAGGAAGTACTGGACCGGGCCATCGAGGAGGCCGGACTTGAGGCGGGCCGTTGCCGCACGCGCGAACTGAAGCTGGCCGGGGCTGAACATTATTCGGAGTCGCTGGCCGGCGAGATCGCCGAAAAACACGGGTTGGAAGACGATATCGCAGCGCACTTGGCGCACGCCTATGGAGACCGGGCCGGGGATGTCCTGGCCATGTCGCCCGGCGAACCCGGCGAACCCGGCGAACGGTTGGCCGAGGGGCAGCCTTGCATCGTGGCGGAAGTGTTTTGGGCCACGCGGCGGGAGATGGCAGTGGGTGCCGAAGACGTGCTCGCACGCCGCATGCGCCTGGCCTTCCTGGACAGCGAGGCGGCCCGCCAAGCGGGCCCGCGCGTGCAATCCCTCCTCAAGGGATTATCGGAATAATTTAAACTACTTGTTAAGAGGGTTTCTAATCGATTAATCTAACCTACTCATGTCGGAAGATTCTTACATGAACGATTACAAAGCTAGAATGCCGCACTGTTTTCGTCGTCGGGATGACGGCATATAGGGAGTACCAAGTGTATGGCGCAGGACCGGTTAGTTGGGGTAACCGTTGTGTTCCTGGTGGGGGTAGCGGTTTCGATAGTTCTGGTGCCGATCTTGTCGCGCTTGGCCAGGCGTTGGAATTTGCTCGATCACCCGGGCGGGCGTAAGCAGCACGAACGCCCTGTACCCGTGGTAGGCGGACTCGCGATCGCGCTGTCCGTGTTCCTCTCCCTTGGCTTAAGTATGTGGCTGTTTCCCCACTCAGGCAGCACCGATATCTGGTTGGTAGCCGGCATGTCCGCCATCGGCGCCGTCGGGCTCGTGGATGACTTTTGGGATCTGCATGCGCGTTCCAAGGGTCTGCTTCAGGTACTGATTATTGCTCCGCTCGTGCTCTTCAGCGGTATCGTCGTGGCCCGGCTCGGCGACCTGTTCGGCGTGGGCAGCATCACACTGCACGCCCTGGCGGTTCCGTTCACGATCCTGTGCCTGCTCGGTTACGTCAATGCCATCAATATGCTTGATGGCCTGGACGGGCTGGCCGGCGGGGTCTCGTTTGTCGCCCTCATCTTCCTCGCGCTGATTGCCTGGCTGGAGCACCGTTTCGGCCTGCTGATGGAAATCGCCATTGTTGCTGGGGCTACGCTCGGATTCTTGTTCTACAATCTGCGCACGCCCTGGCGGCGCCGCGCGAGTGTGTTCCTGGGTGATGCGGGCAGCTTGGTGCTGGGACTCGCGGTGGGCTGGTTCGGTGTCCATACGACGGCCGACCAGGGAATCCATGTGGCGAAAGCGATGGACGTGGCCTGGGTGCTGGCCCTGCCGGTCATGGACACCCTGGTGATCATGGCGCGCCGCGTGCTGCTGCTCCGCAACCCGTTCAAGCCCGATCGTATGCACTTGCATCACGTCCTGCTCGATCTGGGCTGCTCCACCGGCCTCGCGACAGGGCTCATGATCCTGCTCTCCGGGGTCTATGGCTTGGCGGGGTTCCTCGGCTACCGTTTCGACTGGCCTTCCTGGGTCTTGTTCACTATATTTATTGTTGTGTTTACCTTGCACTGGGCATTCGTCGAGTTCGCGCATCGCCGGACAACTGCGCGGCGTTATGTCATTCCCGCGAAATCGGTCTTGCGGTGATCGGCTCGGTGGGCCGCTCCTGCCGCCTTTTCGAGGGCTGCCGCGGCGGTTCGCGGCTGCGTGCGACTGTTGCGGCACTGGCATTGGCCGGCCTGATTGTTCTTTATGCCCCCGCGGCCGCGGCCGATCCCTGGCTGGCACCGGGCAACATCCAAACCCGCCAGGATATCGAGCTTTTGGCGGACAGCGGCGTCATTCACATGCCGATGACCACGTGGCCGATCCCCTGGGGTTCGCTCGCCGCGCAGCTCGCTGTGGTGCGCACCGACCGCCTCTCGGAGGCCCAGCAAGTGGCCTACGAGCGCCTCGTGGAAGATATCCGCGGCGTGCAGGCTGGCGGCAGCCACCTGGGCGACATGGTCAAAGCAGCGCCGGGGCGCCCGGCGCTGCACTGGTTCGGGGACAGCACGCGTGGCAAGTCCGCGGCCGGCGCATCGTTCGCGGGCTATAACGGCAACCTGGCCTTTCGCCTCAACGTCTCGGCCGTGTATGGCAGCCGTGACCACCAGCGCGCCCGCTTCGACGGCAGCTATCTCAGCGTCGCGCTGGATAACTGGATCCTGACCGCCGGGCAGATCAACCAGTTCTGGGGCCCGGCCTGGAGCGGCAGCCTGATTCTGGGAACCAACGCACGCCCCGTGCCTGGAATCATGCTCAGCCGCAATGTGTCAACGCCGTTCCAAACGCCCATCCTCCACTGGCTGGGGCCGTGGACGTTCACGATGTTCGCGGGCAAGCTCGGCGAAGACCGCTACATTCCCCACCCATTCCTGCTGGGTGCACGCCTCGCATTCGATCCGCTCAACGGATTGGAAGTCGGTTTCTCGCGCACGGCGCAGTTCGGTGGTAGAGGGCGCCCGCAAGGCTTGAATTGTCTCTGGAAGACCATTGCCGGGCAAACCAATGTGCAACCGGGCACGACAGTGGACTGCGCGGGGCAGATGGCCGGCTTCGATGTGCGCTTCCACATCCCGGATACGCGTCTGGCCCTCTACAGCCAGTTCAATGCCACGGATTCCTCGCATTTCGGTCTTTCCAAATGGACCACGCTCTCGGGGCTTTCCATGTGGGGCACTGTCGGCCGCTACGGGGCCAACTACCGTGCCTTCCTCGAATACGCCAACACCACGGTCAATGCTTATAAGACGCCAGTGATAAACACCGAATACGAAAATCATATATATAAAAGCGGGTACAACTACCGTGGCGTGGTGATGGGCTACCCCACCGGCAATGACAGCGAGCTGTGGACGCTGGGATTGACGCTGCAAGGCACCGACAACGGGGAACTGACTTTTCTGCTGCGACACGGCGCGCTCAACAAAGACAACAGCAACGTTAACTTACCCTGGGGTGGCAACAAGCTCGCCCCGGTGCGGACCTCACTCAATGAGATGGATGTGTACTACACGCCCTCATTCTGGCACCGGCACCTGAGTTTTGAGCTGGGTGTCACTCGCTGGGGCCCGTATGGGTTGCCGGTCGAGACCGGCATTCATGCACAAATTGGCTGGCAGACAGGATTCAGCGAATGAAACGTGTAGCTGCAGGTTTACTTGGGATTATGTGCTTTGCTGCGCTGGCGGGGTGTTCCCTGCCCGGCCGGGCTTTCCCCGGTGGGCCGAGTCCGTGGCTGCCGGGCGGCGCCCCGGGCAGCGTCTATGCCCCCTCAAGCACGACGCAGGCCGCACCGCATTCCGCCTCGCAAGGCCGACCCGCCCCCGAGCAGGGAGGGCCAAGGTAATTTCATGTGTTTTGTAACGCCCGCACTTAGGTACAATGCCAAGGCTCTGTCTGCGCGCGTAAAAAGTTCTTTGCAATGATCAACAGCCTGCTCGTGGTCTGTACCGGAAACATCTGCCGAAGCCCTATGGCTGAAGCTTTGTTCAAGAATCGGGCGCAGGATCGGGGTCTCGACATTGACATCGGGTCGGCCGGCGTGGCGGCGCTGGTGGACCATGCCGCTGCCGATCCGGTCATCAACCTGATGCAATCGCGCGGACTGGATGTTTCCGGGCACCGGGCGCGGCAACTCACTACCGAGATGGGCAGGAAGCAGGATCTCATTCTGGTGATGGAGCAGGGTCATCGTCAGTTCATCGCGCGTAAATGGCCCGAGTTGACCGGCCGCGTGCGGCTACTCGGAGAGTCGAGCGGGGAAGACGTTGCCGATCCCTATGGCTTGCCGGAAAAAGTGTACGCGCATTGCCTGGGCGTGATCGAGGACTGCATGGACTATTGGGAAAAGGCGCTTTTCGTATGAAGCGATATACATTCATAGCATTGTCGTTGGCTGGTTTGATGGCAGTAAGCCTGTCCGGCTGTTCGCTGCCCGGCATTTCCTACAGCGCGCCACCCGCCAGTAACAGCTCGGCGGCAGCACAGAATGGCCGGTATGTGGTCCAGCCGATTACGCCACAGCTTCTCGAGAAGGAAGCGAAGGCCCGCCAGAAGGGCGACGTTGGTAAGCCGAATCCGGAGCTGGTTTCGGCGATCAGCGATTACAGCTACAAGGTAGAGCCGCAGGATGTGTTGAAAGTCACAGTCTGGGGGCATCCTGAATTCTCGCCCGAGGGCTCGCCCATGCAGGCGCTGCAATCGATTCCCGGCAGCGACCGCAGCTCGCTCCTGGCTTCCGCAGCATCGCAGGCACCCGGACAGTCCGGTTTCACGGTTCAGTCCGACGGCAATATTTACTTTCCTTATGTAGGCGACTTGAAAGTTGCCGGGCTCACGACCAGCCAGATCCGCGTCAAGCTTGCCGCGGCGCTTGCGGCCTACGTGAAAAAGCCGCAGGTCAGCGTTCAGGTCGTGGGATTCCATAGCCAGACGTACCAGCTTTCCGGAGCGGTTGCCAAGCCTGGCCTGTATCCGATCACGAATGTTCCCATCACCGTTTCGCAGTCTATTCAGGCCGCAGGCGGAGTTCTCCAGACGGTTCCATCCGTATCGATTTCATCGAAATCATCCGCGATGCCGCTTGCCGATCTTTCCCGGGTGCTCTACATCCACGACGGGAAGCGTCACGTGCTCAATCTGCGGGCATTTTTCCTGAGTGGCGACGAGAGCCAGGACCGCCTGCTGCATCCCGGCGATATCGTGCAAGTACCTGACAATTCCCTGGACCAGGTGCACTTGATCGGTGAAGTCAAGAATCCCGGAAACTATCCGCTGGACAACGGCCAGCTTAATCTGGCGCAAGTGTTGGGCGATGCGGGCGGCCTCGATCTCACTACGGCCAACGCGAGCCGCATCTTCGTATTCCGAGGCGCTTACGACAAGCCGCAGATATTCTGGCTGAACGCGCACTCGCCGGAGGCCATGCTGCTTGCCACGCAGTTCGAACTGAAGCCGCAGGACGTGGTTTTTGTGGCGACGGCGGGTATCAGCACCTGGAACCGGATCATCTCGCAAATTCTGCCTACGGTACAAGCACTGTACGAAACCAAGGTTCTGGTACATCCATGAGTAACACGGACAGCGCATCCTTGATGCAACAACAAAATCCCGCCCCGGAGTTTGGCCGGGAGGGCATGGAACTGCATGAGGTCGTAACCCTGCTCTGGAACAGCAAGTGGCTGATTGCCGGGTTTGTTGCCGCGTTTCTTGCGCTCAGCATTGTGTATGCGATTCGGGCCAGGCCTGTGTATCGGGCCAATGCGATGCTCCAGATTCAGCAGCAGAGATCTGCGCTATCCGCGTTTGGCGGAGAGGGCAACATCCTGGGCTCGCTTTTTGGCGCCAATTCCCGGGCGCAGGCTGAAATCCAAATCATGACATCGCGTGCGGTGATCGACCCGGTCATCCGCGAGATGAATCTCGATCTGGTCGTGAAAGGTGCGCCTCGCGGTGCTGTTGAGATCAGCCAGTTGACGGTGCCGGCGTCCTGGTACGGCAAGAAAATGACACTTCGTTCGCTGGGGCATGGCAGCTATGTCCTGTCAGGCCCGGATGGCGCCAAGGTGCTCGAGGGGGAGCAGGGGCAGACAGCGCGAGCTGATTCCGGCAAGGTTGCAATCAATCTTGGAAAATTGGACCTGGCCGGCGGCAAATCGGTAATCCTTGTTCGCCAGCCGGTGCAAAGAGCCTTCGAGATGATCTCAAGCCGGGTTAATGCTGTCGAATTGGGCCACAATACTGGCATCGTTCAGGTTTCGTTTCTCGGTACGAACCCGGTTCATGCGCGTAATGTGCTGAATGCCCTTGTCGACCAATACCTGAACCAGAATGTGACCGCGTACTCGGCCCAGGCCCGGCGCAGCCTCCGCTTCGTCAATCGGCAGCTGCCCGACCTCAAGAAACAGATGAACCGGGCCGAGGAAAAACTTACGGACTATCAGGTCAGCCACAACACGGTTAATGTCGAAGAGCAAGCCAGGGCGATGCTCAACGAATTCAGCGCCCTCGAAGGCGAACTGACACAACTGCAGTTGGCCGAAGTGGCGCTGGGACAGCAATACACCAGTAAGTACCCGGCCTACGCCGCCCTGGAGCAGCAAAAAGAGAGCGTCAATAAGCGTCTCAAGGCACTGCAGGATCGACTGAACGGATTGCCCAAGGACGAGCAGGGTTATGTCAGGCTGAAACGGGATGCGGAGGTGTATACAAAACTCTACACCACTCTTCTGGCCAAGGCGCAGGACCTGCGGGTCGCGGCGGAGGGCTCTGTCGGGAGCGCGCGCATCGTGGATGATGCGGTAACTCCGCTCAGACCGGTCAGGCCGAATAAGCGGCTTATCGTTATGCTGGGATTCATGCTGGGGCTCGGGTTGGGTGTGGCCGCAGCCTTCCTGCGACGGGCGCTTTCCAGTGGCATGACCGATCCCGTGGAAATCGAACAACGCTTTGGTGTGCCAATGTACGCCGTCGTGCCGCACAGCAGTATGGAAGAAAAACTCAGTAAGCGGCGAAAAGGTGGCGCGGTATCGACACCCCACCTTCTTGCGTTCATTGCCGACGAAGAGCCAACAATCGAGGCTTTGCGCAGCCTGCGTACCAGCCTGGATTTTGTGCTGAAGAACGCGAAGAACCGCGTAGTAGGGCTGGCAGGGCCGATGCCCGGAATCGGGAAATCTTTTGTCTCCGCCAATCTGGCTTATTTGGCCGCTACGACAGGGAGTAAGGTCTTGCTGATTGACGGTGATATGCGGCGGGGTCACCTCCATCGACACATGGGTCAGCCCGATGCCCCCGGCCTGGCCGAATTGCTGGGTGGTGAGGTTAGCGCTGAAAATTGCATACGTAGGAATCTTTTTGACTCCACGCTCGATTTCATCCCGTCCGGCAAGTATCCGAAAAACCCCGCGGAGCTTCTCATCAAGGGGGGCATTGGCGATGTGCTGGGCCGCCTGGAAGAAAGTTACGATCTGGTGCTGATCGACTTACCGCCGATCCTGAGTGTCGTCGATCCGATTATTGCAATGCGGGCTACGGGGGTGAACCTTCTGATCCTTCGCGCGGGGAAACACGCTGCACAAGAAATCACCTATTCGTTGACGCGTTTGCGCCAGAACGATATCCCGGTAACCGGGTTCTTGCTGAATAATCTGACGCGTAGCAAAGGGCCATCTATGTACGCATATCATGCGGAATACTACCGTGCGAAAGGTTCGAAGTAGGCTTAGTCCAGGGGTCTCCTTTCATGTGTGGAATTACGCTCCTGGCACAATTGAACGAATTGCTCTCCGGCGAAGAAATCGAGTCCGGTAAAAAAATAACCAACGCCATGCAGCGTAGAGGCCCGGATGGCGAGGGCCACTGGGTATCGCGGGATCGGCGCGTTTACCTAGGCCACCGAAGGCTTGCGATCATTGACCTGAGCTCCGATGCCGCTCAACCGATGCATCTCGAAGAGGCTGGTCTGCATATCGTATTTAACGGCGAGATCTATAACTACCAATCGCTGCGCAAGGAGCTGGAAACGGCGGGGCATCGCTTCCGGACGAACTCGGATACGGAGGTTTTGCTGCACGGCTATGAGCAATGGGGGGAAGGGGTTCTCCAGAAAATTCGTGGGATGTTTGCCTTTGCAATCTGGGACGACAAGAAGAATGAAGTTTTCCTGGCTCGTGACCCGTACGGCATCAAGCCTCTGTACTACAGCTATGCGCAGGGGGTCTTACGCGTTGCGTCCCAGGTCAAGGCGATGCTTGCCGGCGGCGGCGTCGATGATCGTCCCGATCCTGCGGGCTGGGTAGGATTTCTGACGTTCGGCTCGGTCCCGGAGCCCTGGACCACGCACGTCGGGATCAGGAATTTACCGGCGGGCACTTGTTTGCGGGTAACGCCGCAAGGAGCCGGGGAGCCCAGCCGCTATGCTTCGCTCGCTGATGCGATCGCGCGGCCGGCCAACGCCGACCACGACGCAGATCTGCAGGAAACTGTGCGCGAATCGTTGCTCGATTCCGTTCGCTCGCACCTCGTATCGGATGTTCCGGTCGGGGCGTTTCTGTCTGCGGGGGTGGATTCAGGGACGCTCGTCGCTTTGATGCACGAGGTCGGCTACGAGGACATCCGGACGGTCACGCTCGGGTTCGAGGAGTTTCGTGGCTCGCCCGAGGACGAAGTTCCGTTGTCCGAGGAAGTGGCAAGGCGCTACGGAACAAAGCATACGACGCGGATTATCGGCCGGAAGGAATTTCTCGCCGACTGGCCGAAGATACTGGCAGCCATGGACCAGCCGAGCGTGGACGGCGCCAACACCTGGCTCGTCAGCAAGTCGGCTCACGAAGCGGGGATCAAAGTCGTCGTTTCGGGAGTCGGTGGCGATGAATTGTTTGGGGGCTATTCGAGCTTCCGCGAGATTCCGCGCTGGGTGCGCACAATGCGGCGTTTCCACGCCATGCCGCTTGCCGCCTCAAGCGGTTATCTGCTCGCCCGCGGCGCGGCGCGGCTAAGCGCCCGTATGCCGCGGAAGCTTCCCGCCGTCTTTCGTCATGCGAATACCTTCGAAGGTGCGTATTTCGCACGCCGTGGCCTCTTCATGCCGTGGGAGCTCAAGGAAATTCTCGAGCCCGACTTTGCCCGCGCGGGTCTTCGCAAATTCGCACCGCTCGAGTGGATCCAGAGTTTGCTCGATCCCGCCTCCCCAACCGATCTCGGCAAGGTTATGGCGCTCGAATCCGCCTTGTACCTTCGCAACCAGCTCCTGCGCGATGCCGACTGGGCCAGCATGGATCACTCGCTGGAACTGCGTACGCCACTGGTGGACTGGCGGCTGTTGGCCGAACTGGGCCCCGTGCTGGCGGCCCGGTCCGCCCCCGGCAAGGCACCGCTGGCCGCTGCGCCGCGGATGCCGTTACCGGGCGCGCAGATCGACCGGCCCAAGACCGGCTTCGGATTGCCGTTGGGCAGATGGCTGAACAAATGGTTCGCCGCGGACGGTCTCGATCC
>CAZPJI010000001.1:0-131546 GCA_964586925.1 uncultured Gammaproteobacteria bacterium | reverse complement strand
TTCATAGCTCCATTCTCTCAGGTGTTGGAGCCTCCTCAAAACCCGGGGCGGTTCACTAATTTATTAAAATATAGCTGTTAGTATTTGTTATTTTTATATTTTTATTTTTTGCCACTAATTATGACGGCCGACACATACCAGCAATCGTGGTTGAGCCTTTTAGTGCGAACGCTCAATAATTCGATGATCAGATGCTCATCAACGTTCTTCAGGATTCGGGCTTTACGATCACCGTGCCGACCATGTCCGTCGCTTCGTGCGGAATGCAGAAGTGGTAGATATCCGGCACCGTAAGGTATGCATGTAGCTCTTTGGCTCCCTTCGGCAGCGTGGCGTCACCGCCTTCTTCCCGCCTCTATTGGTGTTCATTGCGGGACGTTACGACAACGTCTCTGCCCATTTCGGGTCCAGGATCCGATTTTGCGATTTCGGCGACAATGCGCTCGACCGTTTCGGCCGCGGCGGCAACGACTTCGCTTGCGGGTGCCGCGCCTACGTCGAAGCAGACGCCTTCGATGGCGTAAACGACGATACGCGGGGGAGCCGCAGTCAGCGCTTGCCCCAGGGCAATTACCTCGGCGAGACCTGCGGTATGACTGGAAGCTGGGCCAAGATCGAACGGCAATACTTGCGCCGCCGATTCGATTCGATGAATCCGCCCCAATTTACCCGAAGCCACGCAGGCATCCACGCAGATCAGCATATCGAAGTCATCCCAGACATTCAGCAGCGAAAACGTGTCACCTCGGCATTCGAGCACTGCAACGTTTTCCGGCAACCGGCCGGCGAGCCCTTTCAGCACCAGTACGCCTACACCATCGTCGCCACGATCCCGGTTACCGAATACTGCGATGAGTATTCTGGTCGAGGTCTTCGCGGCAGCGGCTGGATATTTCATTAGCGTTCGATTGAGAGTTTGAGAAAATGCGTGGCGCAGGAGATACATGGGTCGTAGTTGCGGATCATTTGTTCGCAACGGTCGCGGATAGTCTCGTCGGGCTCGTTCAGGAGCTGAGAGGCCACCTCGGCAAGATCGGCCTCAATGCTGGGCTGGTTCTGCGCGGTCGGCGGCACGATGCGTGCCGCCTCGATCGCACCGTCGGCTTCGAAATCGTAACGGTGCCAACAGATGCCGCGCGGCGCTTCGGTGCACCCGAAGCCCGTGGCTGCGCGCGGCGCGACCGGAACCGTTGACGCATTGGGGGGCGCGTATTCGGAGACGATGCGCAGTGCCTCTTCGCAGGCAAAGGCGATCTCGAGTGCGCGGACAACGATACTCTTGAACGGATTTCGGCAGACCGGACCGAGGCCGGCCTCCTCCGCCAACGCCTGGACTGCGGGCGGCAGGCGGTCGAAGTTGAGCGCGTAGCGCGCCAGCGGGCCGGTCAAGTAGGACCCGCGCCGCTTGAGCATCGAGTGCAATGCCGTCGAATGCGGGACCTGACGCTCCTCGAACTCGGACTCGTAGTCAGAAATGTCGATGTCGAGGCCGCGGTTCGACACGAGCCGTCCCTCGTTGAAGGGATACTCTCCGGGGTGGCGCAACGCCACGAATTCGTAGTCGCGTTCAAATTCAGGAAACGGAAACGCTGCCACCCAGCGCACAAGTCCGGCCGCTAGTTCGCACGCTTCCTCCAGTTCCCGGGCGAGCGGCACGAGTTCGGCACGGTCGGGTACCCGGTAGAAACCGCCTGGGCACACGTTCACCGGATGCACTTCGCGTCCGCCGAGCAGGCGCATGATCGCGTTGCCTGCCTTTTTGAGTGCGAGTCCGTCGCGAACCCTGTCCGGGTATTTGTGCGCAAGGCTCACTGCGTCGGGGAAGCCGAGATAGTCCGGCGCGTGCAGCATCACCACGTGCAGCGCGTGGCTTTCAATCCATTCACCGCAGTACAGAAGGCGGCGCAGCGCTCGCAGCGGCCCCTCGACCCTGGCGCCAAAGGCGTTCTCGATCGCATGTACCGCACTCATCTGATAAGCGGCGGGGCAAATGCCGCAAATACGGGCGACGATGTCGGGGGTCTCCCGGTAATCACGTCCGCGCAGAAAGGCCTCGAAAAAGCGCGGCGGTTCGACAATTCTCAGCTCCGCCGATTCGACACGCCCACCTGAGATCCGCAGACTCAGGGCACCCTCGCCCTCCACTCGGGCAAGACTGTCCACGCGGATCGTTTTAGTCGCCATGCAATTCGCTTTCCTTGCTGAATGCTTCGGCGGCCGCATTGAACGTGCGCAACGCGAGGCGGATCTCACGCGGAGAGGCACCGAGGCTGCGCCATTCCTGCGTGAGCGCTCTCATATTCGGCGTCTCCATAGGCCCATAGCAACCGTAGCAGCCACGCCGGTAGGCTGGACAGATCGCTCCGCAACCTGCATGGGTAACCGGTCCGAGACATGGCAGCCCTTGCACCATGACGCAGACTGTGCCTCGCCGCTTGCATTCGATGCAGACGCTGTGTGCCGTAATGGACGGCTTGCGTCCGACAAGAAATGCGGTAATGACTTCCAGGAGTTGCATCTTGTTAATGGGACAGCCACGTAGTTCGAAATCCACGGGAACGTGTGCCGAAATTGCGGTCGAAGTCGCCAGAGTTTCGATGTATTGTGGTGAGGCATAGACAGCCGCCGTGAACTCATTCACGTCCGCGAAGTTGCGCAGGGCTTGAATACCGCCTGCGGTCGCGCAGGCACCGATCGTGACCAGCCGACGGGACTGACGGCGAACCTCGCGAATCCTTTCGGCGTCTGCGGGTGTAGTGATCGAACCTTCCACGAGTGACAAGTCGTACGGCCCTTCCTCCATGGCGCTTGATGCTTCGGGGAAATAGGCGATATGGACGGCGTCGGCCAGCGCGAGCAGTTCGTCCTCGCAGTCCAGTAACGTCAATTGGCAACCGTCGCAGGAGGCGAACTTCCATACCGCCAGACGGGGCCGTGTCGCCGGTGCCATGTCAAATTTCCCGCACAGCCAGAATGTCGGCAACGGTGTCGAGGCGCAGCACCGGACCGTCCCGGCAGATGAACTTCGGTCCGAACTGACAGTGGCCGCACAGGCCCACCGCACACTTCATGTTGCGCTCCATGGAAAGGTAGATGCGTTCGTCGGCGACGCCCGCTTCCCGGAGTGCATCCACGGTGAACCGCATCATGATCTCGGGACCACACACCATAGCAATAGTCCGGACCGGATCGACGGGTGCCCTTTCGATCAGTCCCGGGACGACACCGACATTGCCGTGCCAACCGGCGTCTGCGTGATCCACCGTGACATCGACGTCCACGTCGAGATGCTCCCGCCAATGCTCCAGTTCGTCGCGGTACAGCATGTCAGTGGGATGGCGGCTGCCGACGAGCAGGGCAAGACGTCCGTAACGGTTCCGGTCGGCGAGCGCTTCGTAGACGACCGGACGCAGGGGCGCAAGGCCCAGACCGCCTGCGATGATAAGCACGTCCGCGTCAGCGGCCGCTTCCAGCGGCCAACCTTTGCCGAACGGTCCGCGCAGGCCGACGGTATCGCCCGGTGTCAGATTCGCCAGGGCCGTACTGACAGCGCCCAGCGCGCGAACCGTATGGAAGAAACTGTTCTGCTGCGCGGATTCCCCGCTCACGCTGACAGCAATCTCGCCCACCCCGAAGACGTACAGCATGTTGAACTGCCCGCAGGCGAAAGCCGGCCGCAGACCGGACGCTGGGGTGAGTTCGAGTGTCACCGTATCGGCCAGTTCGCGCGAAACCGCGGCGACGCGGTACGGCTGCGGCAGCATGGGATCCTCGGCTGATGCGACCATCTCAACTCCTGCCGTAGACGTCCAGGAGCTGAAGCCGGGTGGCATGCAGCCGCTTCACGAAGATCGGGAGAAAGCGCTTCATCATCTCGTAGCCTAGATCATGGTCTTCCTCGCACTTGCCGCGCAGGCATTCGGCATCGAGTCCGATGACCAGCGTCGGTTCCACCGCGCGGGCGTCGAGACGCCAGTGGTAAGGCGGAATCAGCCAGGACGCACCGACAATGTCACCCTCGCCGAGGGTCGCGATGACGATGGGCGCTTTGTCCGGCGGAGCGATTTCAAGCGCTACCCTGCCCTGTCGGATCAGGTAGAACTCGTCGGCGGGCTCCCCTTCGCGCAGCAGGTATGCACCGGCGTCGAAACGGCGGTTGCGCGCACAACCAAGCACGAGCCGCCGATGTTCGCCGTCCAGACCTGCAAGAAACGGCTGCTTGCTCAAAATCTCTTCAAGGTTCCTCATCCACCTTCTCCTGTTCCTTCAAGTCTGCTCGAATGGCGGCAGCCTCTTCCGTAATGTCGATGCCGACGGGGCACCACGCGATGCAGCGCCCGCACCCGACGCACCCCGACGTGCCGAACTGGTCGTGCCAGCTCGCCAGCTTGTGCGTCATCCATTGCCGATAGCGGGAACTCGCCGTCTTGCGAACGCTGCCGCTGTGGATATAAGAAAAATCCATCGTGAAACAGGAGTCCCACTTGCGTACCCGCTCGGCGGTTGAACCGGCAAGGTCGCTGTGATCCTCCACCGTTGTACAGAAGCAGGTGGGACACACCATCGTGCAATTGCCGCAGCTCAGACAACGCTCGGCGACCGCTTCCCAACGAGGATGCTCGGGATTGGACTGGAGCAACGTCTTCAATCCGTCGGTATCGAGGCGGCGTCTCATCTGTTCCGCCGTGCGCCGGGCAACGGCGACCGCAGCGGTAAGCTGCGCCGCGGTCGGTCCAGCCGCGGGAAGCCGTCGGAGCATCGCGCGGCCGGCTTTGCTGCCTGCCTCCACCACGAACTCGTGGTGCTCACCATCGAGCAGTTCCGTGAGCGCAAGATCGTAGCCGGATTCAACCTTCGGCCCCGTTTTCATCGACACGCAGAAACAGGTAGCCGCGGCCTGGCCGCAATTGACGGCCACGATGAAACTCTTTCTCCGCCGCGCCTCATACCCGGGATCGCGGTAGGGTCCGCCCAGGAAAACTCTGTCCTGAATGGACATGGCATGCAGTTCGCAGGCCCGGACACCGATGAAAGCGTACTTCTTGTCAGCCGGTTTTTCGCCGCCGGTGATGGTAACTTCGCGACCTTTTTTCTGCGCTTTCCAGAGGCGCTGGATCGGCGGATACAGAAATTGCTTCCACGAATGCGGCCCGACGGCGTAGCCGAAAAGCGCCCGGTCGCCGCGCCGCTCCAAGCGATAGCTTCCCGCTTCCTGGCTATCTGTCCAGCCTTCCGGCAGGTCCTCGACACCGGCGAGACGCGCGTACACGATGGCGCCGTCGCGCACCGTGGGACCAAGCACCTCGTAGCCGTCCCTGTGCAGTGCTTCGAGAAGCGTCCCGAGTCCCTCCCGGCCTATTACTCTGCGGTTACCGCCCGCCGGCCCTCCTTCCATGCGTCTCCTCTTCCCGTCCGGCTCCCTGTCGGATCACAGCATTTACTATGGCAAATACGGCTGGAGTTGCCATTGATGCAAATCACGGATCGGCCGCAAAAGCGCTACGGGGAACCACGAGACGACTCGCCTCCTCACTGATGTGTTCGGGCTGCAAGCAATACCGGAAGCACCTCGCCCTGCTGCGGATATGATTGAAGTTGAGCCATTTCAGCCGGGATTCGACTGCCTGAACAGAGCCTGTACAGTTCGAAGCGTCGGCGAGAAAGCGAATTGAGGATTGCTTACTGGCAGAACTGAACCGAAGGAATCTCTGAATCAAAGGTCCGAGAGATCGGCAAAAATCAGATAACGCGATATTTGATCCTCACGCAGCGTAAAGATGTTTGCAAACGGCACCGATAGTCGGCTGTCGTCATGGCGTGTATAGGTGACGGTTCCGTGGCAGACGACTTGATCCCCCTGCTCCCAGGTTTCTTCAATAGTATGCCGCAAAGCCTTGACGCTTTCGAAAAACTGTTGCACTGCTGAAGAAGCCGTTTCCCGATCCGAAACCATCGGGGCGTTTCCAAAACGAAAATCCACATTCTTGGCGAGATAGGATGAAAATCCCCGGACATCCTTCCGGTCGATACTCGCAAACAGAGCATTGATCCGTTGTTGTGTACCCATTTCGTCTCCTCACAAGGTTTTAAACACTTGGGCTTCCGGTTTGCCTCTCATGGCGTATCATTCCTTCAATACTTGAACAGCCAGCCGGCGGCAAACAGAATAATGGTTGCCATGATCACGGCCACATTGAAACCCAGATAAGAGACAATCGAATTGGGGCTTTCGGATTTGCGCCACATGTTCCATGCCAGCGGCACTGCGAACAGCAACGGAATCAATCCCAGCGCTGCCATCTTCGGAAAGAAACCAGTCAATACCCCACCAGCGATAGGTGCATAAGCCAGCAGAAGAAAAGCACCGCCGATCAGAGCACTGCGCCGGCGCCCGATCAGAATGGGGTAATGCTGCCGCCCTACCTGCCGATCAGCTTCCACGTCGGGAAATTGATTGATCAACAGGAGTTCGCTGACCAGGAAAAACGGCGTCAACGAAGCGATGAATGCTTGCCAAGTATAGTGATTGGTGAGAACGAAACCAGTTCCCATCACCATCAGGGGGCCAAAGCCGAACCCCGGTGCAACCAGGCACAACAAGGCATGGCGGGTGATCCAGTTGGTATAGAAGACGATCGTAAGCAAGCCGAGTATTCCAACCGGCAGCAGCCATAGGCCATGCGAGAGAAGGAAATACACGCCGATTACAGCCGTTGCAGAGAATGTGATGACGGCTGCAGTAAGCGTTGCTCCAGCCGCTTCCGGATGCGCCGGCAATGCGCCGCTGCCACCGCTGAACGGCGTTTTTACCGTAATGACATCCAGCCCGCTTCTATAGTCCTGGTATTCGTTAAGCAGGTTTACGCATGCATGAGCCAGCAGCGCGCCTATCAAGACCAGTACTATGTCAACAATCTGCAGGTGTCCGACCAGCCTGTAGGAAACGGTCGTCCCGAGGAAAACGCAAGCGAGCGTCAAGGTCAGGAAATTCATTCTCAATGATGAGAGTATCGATTGCATGCAATGGCTCCCTTCGACATGTCTGGATGGGCAAGAAATAACGACAGCATTTTTGTCAATGTTTCCGCAACGGTGAAGATGAAGAATAAATCAGCCATTATGCAGCCGATATCATTGATATATGAGTATAGCCAAGAAAATCCGCGCCGGGTGTTTGACAAACGGGGTGGAAACAACCCTGCTTGATACAAATTAAATTTGCCGGCAATCGGCTCCGTATCTATGATTCCGGGAATGCTTGGCTCCGCCTCGTTGTTGCCAGGAAATCTCTGATTAATGTTCCCTTACCTTCGCCGGAATGTCGAATCAATCAGAAATTCCTAAATCATTGCATAGATCACACTGATAATCAGCGCCACCCCGACAAAAACCACCGTATAGCCGAAGAACTGCCACCACAGGACCGTCAAGCGCGAAGGCGGCGGCACAAGTACCTCGTCCAGCGTACCTTCCTGCCTGAGCCGTTCGTATTGCAGTGGGCGCTCCTCTCGAAAACGGCTGAGCGGCAGTCGGCCGGTAAAAATCGTGATGTCGATCGGAAAATTCTCGGGCCGCAAGTGATTATGGAAGAAATGGAAGATAAAGATGAATCCGACGGCAAGCAGAGCCTCTTCGCCATGCACAACCCAGGCCACGTTCAGGTAGGCGCCGGAGAACACATGTGTGAACGGTGCATAGAACCATATCGCCAGGCCCGAGAGCCCGATCAGCGCAACGCCCCAAAACACGGCCCAGTAGTCGAATTTTTCCCAATAGGTCCAGCGATCGAGTTGCGGCTGTTTACCCAGATACAGGAACCACCGAAAGTTTTTGAACATGTCGGTGATGTCTTGCCATCTGGGGGTCATCGAATCGGGCCCGTAAAGCAATCCATGCCGTTTTTTCCGAAGCCGTAAATAAGTCAGGTACAGCAAATGGAAGAAGAAATAGCCGAAGGTGACGACGCCACAAACGTGATGAATGACCCTCGCAACGGTCTCACCTCCCAGCAGATGCGATATTGGCCTGGCCCAGACCGCGTCGTGATAGAGCAACGGCAGTCCCGTCAACGCTAGCAGCATAAAACTGACGACGACCGTAATATGCATGAGGCGCGCCACCAGATTGAATCTGCGAACGTAAACGGTATCGCTGCGATGCCTCTGCACCTCGCCTCGAATCAACGCAACAGCGCTGCGTTGCAGCCAGAGGATCGTATGGAGACCGAAAAATCCGAATACGAAAATCAGCAACCCCACCATGAACACGTGTGTCAGGTAAACCGGCAGCGACCGCGAAGGATCGGAGGGGTCGGGATGAACGTCGAACTGCACGAAGTTCCTGTTTGCGCCGGCATGGCACTGACTGCAGGTATTGATCAGGTTGCCCGCTGCAACCTGCGAACGAGGATTGCCCGGCGACAACACGTCATGCGGGCGGTGACAGTTCCAGCATGTTGCCGCACCGCGCATTCCCAATTGCCCGGCCTCGCCGTGAAAGGTGCTGCGATAGCTCGCGTAGGCTCTCCGGTGGCAGGATGCGCACCGCTTCGGCATGGCCTGGAAAAATGCTTGCGAGTGAACGTTCTTTATACCGTGGGTGCCGTGGCAAGTCTTACAGGTAGGCGCGGTTTTTAAGCCGGCTGCGTGCAGTTTTCCATGCAGACCTTTGGCATAAGCCGCAGCCACATCGGTATGGCAGGTGCCGCACTGGACGGGCGCGGGCTTCGCCGGGTGCGGTACCGCCCTGATATCGCGATGGCAACTCGTGCATTGCAGCTTGGCATGTACGGAATGGGAGAACGCCTTGTTATCGACGTGTGGTCCCGGTCCATGCGTATGGCAGGCGAGACAGATCGCATTCGGGATGCCGGCCGCGGTATCAGTGCTACCCGGCGCCGGAGCCGCGGTCATAGGCGTTCTTGCCGAAGCGGCCATGCAACCGACGAGCAGCAGTACGGCGAGGCCGCTCAAAGTCAATATGGAAAATATGGTCGATCGGGCCAATGGGTGTGCGGCTGCGTGGTCGAATCCCTTCTCCTGCATCTGTTCTTCCTTTTGTCGATTCGGACGATGGGCACTTGCCCTGAATTTCATCCCTCTATAGCCGGCAGACATGGGAAAACACCGAGTCTTATCACATGTCGTGGCCTGGATTCAATTCCTTATCCCTTCGGCTTCGATGGGACCGGTCACGGGCTGACGCCTGAATGTAAACAAAGTAAACATGACGCCGATGCCGGCAACAAGGCCCAGGGTAGGCACCATGGACCAATGAAACGACGTGGAAAGCTCCACGGTCCCTACCCCTAACGCGAGCAGTGTCGAGAGCCCGGTAACGCCGATATTGACTATCCACGTACGCCGCCCTCCGGCAATGGACCAATTGTAGAGACTCAATATGCCCAGACCACAGGCGGAATCCATCAGTGTCATCCCGGCCGCGAACAGCAGGGGCAGTCCGAGCAACGACCAGGGACTCAGACCGTATTGGTGCATGGCAGCAGCCGTCAAGGCCAGCAGTATGATCTCGCTGGCTGTATCGAAACCCAGACCGAACAGCAGGCCGACCAGATACATTTTCCGGCTCTTGTCGATGCGCCGGTAGGCAAAGCTCATGATCCGGGCCATAAAACCGCGGCGTTCGAGCAGAGCCTCGATTTCCCATGCGCCCGCCTCGTCCGTGGATTCCCCGCGTGTCCTCCATACCTGCCGGGCGATAGCGACATTGGCCGTACCGATCATGATGAGGAACGCCGCCGATATCCCGGCGCCGAGGACACCCCCCCACCCTTGCAAGACCGGCAACAAGCGGCGGAAATGCTCGCCCCCCAGAAGCAATACAGCCGTGGCCGCGACAACAATCGTGGAATGTCCCATGGAAAAGAACAACCCCACGGCAGTCGGCTTGTGTCCATTCTGGCGCAATCGTCGCGTCACATTGTCGATGGCAGCGACGTGATCGATATCAAAGGCATGCCGGGCACCGAGCAGGTATGCGAGCGTGCCAATGCCTCCAATGGCCGCACCCATGCTTGCCAGCTTGAGCAAGCCGGCGAATGCCACCAGATTCAGGGCCGCAACGACCAATCCAACCCCCAGCAGGCGGTGTCCGAACTTTGCCTCCCGCGCCATCATCAACAGACCTTGACCTGAAGCAGTTCCTTGCCATCAGGGTCGCTGACGTGCACGGCGCAGGCAATGCAGGGATCGAAACTGTGTATCGTCCTCAGTATCTCAAGCGGTTGCGTCGTATCGTAAAGCTTCTGCCCGATGATCGATGACTCATAGACGCCGTCCTGGCCTTGCGCATCGCGCGGACCCGCGTTCCAGGTAGTCGGCACCACCATCTGGTAGTTGTCGATCAAACCGTCTTCGATGACGATCCAGTGCGCGAGCGCACCTCGCGGCGCCTCCGTATAGCCGGCGCCTTCGGCATGCTTCGGCCAACTAGAGGGTTCCCACAGCTTGCCGTTCCAAGTGTTCAAATCGCCCTTCTTCACGTTGCTCATCAACTCGCTGAACCAGCCTGACATCGCGTCGGCAATGATCTTGCTTTCCAATGTGCGGGCCGCTGTGCGCCCCATGGTCGAGAAGACGGCTTCGATCGGCAAATCCAGCCTGGCGAGCGTCTGGTCGACGAGCGATTTCGTCTGCTCGTGCCCGCTGGCATACAGCATGAGCACCCGCGAGAGCGGCCCCACCTCCATGGGATGTCCCCGCCAACGCGGCGATTTCAACCATGAATAACTGCCCTTGGTGTCGAGTAGTTTGAAGGGCGGTTTGGGACCCGTGTAATCGAGTTTGGTCTGGCCCTTGTAAGGGTGCAGACCGGTATTCTTCCCGGACGAATAGTCGTACCAGGAATGGGAGACGAATTCCTGTACCTGAGTCGGGTCGTCTAGATCCACCGGGTGAATGCGCGTGAGATCCCGATTCAGGATCGCGCCACGTGGAATCATCAGACTCGAAAGATCGTCAATGCTTTTCCCGGGAAATTCCCCGTAGGTCATGAAATTGCCCGTGCCTTCCCCGTGACCCGGCTTGAACCAATCCTTGTAGAAGGAAGCAATAGCAACGGTATCCGGCAGATAAACCTTATCGACGAAGTTGCGAAGTTTCCCGATGATGTCCTCGACGAGTGCAAGTCCTTCCATGTCAACAGCCGTCGTATTGGTCGACTGTCCGCCGGATGAAGCGCTGATGGCGACTGGTGCGCCTCCCACCACGAAGTTCGGATGGGGGTTCTTGCCTCCGAACACGGTATGGATCTTGCATGCCTCCCGTTGCCAGGCAAGTGCTTCCAGATAATGGGCCACGGCCATCAGGTTCGCCTCGGGCGGCAGCTTGTATGCCGGATGCCCCCAATAGCCGTTCGCGAAAATGCCAAGCTGTCCAGATTCCACCAGCCGTTTGACTTTGTCCTGCACGTCGGCGAAATAGCCGGGCGAAGAGCGCGAATAGTCAGAAATCGATTGCGCCAGCGCAGAAGTCGCCTTGGGATCGGCCTTCAACGCCGAGACAACATCCACCCAGTCCAGCGCATGAAGCTGGTAGAAGTGCATGACGTGATCGTGCACGTACTGCTGTGCAATCATCAGATTGCGAATCAAACGCGCATTGTCGGGTATCGGATAGTGCAGCGCATTCTCAACCGCGCGAACGGAGGCAATTCCATGCACCAGCGTACATACCCCGCAAGCGCGCTGGGCAAACGCCCAGGCATCGCGAGGGTCGCGGTCGCGAAGAATGATTTCGATACCGCGAACCATCATGCCCGAACTCGAGGCCTGTGCAATTGCATTTCCGTTCATCTCGGCCTGAATCCGAAGATGGCCTTCGATACGGGTGATTGGATCTACAACTATGGTCTGCGTACTCATATCGTTTCCTTGATTCCCGGCATCTCCCATGCTCAAGCGATGCCCTTTTACCCGGCCAGGTGCGCCGCCACCATTTCCGTGAGTCCGACAATGCGCTTGTCCCAGCCGAAACGGTCCACGCCATCATCAAACGTCCGCCGACAGACCGAGCAGCAGGTAACGATCTCGTCGGCCTGTGTTGCCTCGATTTCGCGCATCCGGGCTTCGAATACCCGGTAGCGCAACGGTTGAGCCCGTTCGTTTTCCAGAACCCCTCCGCCTCCGCCGCAACACCATGCGAAGGCGCCGTGATCGGCAGGCCGCTTGAAGGCCACCCCCATCGCCTCCAAAAGGTCGAGAGGCGCACCCACCACACCACCGCGGCGAAGCAGTTGGCTGGACTCATGGAGCACCACGGCCCCGCCGTCTGCACCGTTGCCTTTCTTCAGGCGAAGACGTCCGGCTGCCAGTTCCTCCTGCATGAATTCACTGATGTGCTTCACTTCGAAGGGCAGCGCTTTGCCATACAGCTCGGT
This sequence comes from uncultured Gammaproteobacteria bacterium, assembly GCA_964586925.1. Classification (GTDB taxonomy): domain Bacteria; phylum Pseudomonadota; class Gammaproteobacteria; order JAKDMP01; family JAKDMP01; genus JBAUSV01. The sequence goes on along the minus strand of CAZPJI010000001.1, from coordinate 119,150 downwards.
CCCTTCCCAGCGCAAAGCAACATAGGCAAAGGCATCTTCGGGCATGACGACGGTTCTCACACCGTAGCGCTTAGCCGCTTCGACAATTCGCACTATGCCTTCACGTTCCCATGCGAGACTGCCTCCGACGTAACCGTAATTGCTCGCGTCGACCGCCTGGCTGCAGAAGGTGTAATTGGCACCGACATGTTCGAGCACCCGCACCATGGCCGCAACCGTGGCCGGATAGGCATCCATTTCTTCGACTGTCGTGCATACCATGATCTCGGCACCGGCACGGTCGATCGGAATATCTATCCCATGCTCCTGCCCTATCCCGGCAAGGCGGCGGGTAATTTCTTCGTTGCTCAGACCGAACACATTGCCACTGCGATGTTGCCTGTAGGCCTTCTCATACAATGCCTTCGGCACCAGTCCGGCTTCCGACATCCCGTGGCGCGCATCTTCTATCAGCGCGGTAATGTCTATCCCCATCGGACAAATCAGACTGCAGCGTCCGCACAGGGTGCAACTGTCGAATAGCAGCTCTTCCCATTCATGCAGCTCTTCGATCGTAACCTTGCGCTTGAGTCCCAACAGCTTGAAGAACGGCGCGAAGGGTCCCGCTTCGCGCTTATAGGTCTGTTTCAGGGGCTCTACCTTGTGGATCGGCGTATAGCGGGGATCGTCCGTGGCGACATAAAAGGGACAGGCATCCGCGCACATGCCGCAATGCACGCATGAATCCAGTCTCAGGGCCGAGACGGCTCCCACGTCCAGCACGAAGCTGCGCACCGCGGCATTGACTCGGGCCTGGGCGCTTGCCCCACCCTCCTCGTCATAATGACCGTGCGGTTGGCGGATATCACTGGCCGCGATGGCAGCCGCACTCGACACACGATTGTCTGGTGTCATACCGGCGCCCCCCTTCTCTTGAGCAGATAACCTGCGATGGCCCGTGACGGCGTAAGGAAGAATGCGTGCATGAGTTTTCCGAACGGGAACCACGCCAGCAACAGATCAAAACTGAGGATGTGCCATGCCAGCACATCCTGGTACGGGCCACCAAGGTGTCCGTGCGCCATGAGGCCGGTAGCAAAAACCAGCGTTACGATGCTCCAGCTGAAATAATCGTCAAAATTGGATAGATGGCGCAGCACCGGGCTGCCCAAGCGACGCATCAATGCCGCAAAGAGCAGCGCCAGCGTAAGCACGGAAATAATGGTAATGATCGGCGTCGGCAAAGCCGGCCATCCGACACCGAAGAAGCTTTTCAGCACCAGGATATGCGGCGCACCGAAAATGACCACGAGCGCCAGGCCGATGTGATAGAGATACCCGATCGTCTCGCCATAGAGCGTTCGGCGTACGAATGGCGGATGGGGCCAGGATCGGGAGCCTACCGCTACGGCTGCGTCTGCGGTCGCTTCCATCGAACTACGCCTGGCCCGGCTGAGCCGTGGTCTGCGGAAAGTAAACACCGATTTCAATGCTCCGGACCAGGCGCCCGCCCTGCCCTCACGGGCAAAGCTCAATTGCCAGTTATGACGCAGCAGGAAAATGGTTACCAGACGCCAGGTAATGCCGAAGAAAAAGATGGCCAACGCCGCCTTGAGAGCCGGCCCGCGTGCAATGCTCAGAAGATCCATGACTCATTCCTCCTTTGATTGCCCGTCGCTGTCGTCGCCATTTTCTGCGGCAGCCGCCGCCTTTATGGCCCGGCGGTATTGGCGATAACGCGACAGTCCCGCAGCCGCAAGCCCGACCCCAGCCCCGATACCGGCCGCGGCACCGGCGATCTCTCCCGCCTTGGAAGGATTGCCTTCGCCGGCCTTGCCCCACTTCGGCGTGGGTAACGCCGCGTAGAAGCTGCCGCCGTCCCAGAAATTCGGCTGGGAACAGCCCAGGCAAGGATGTCCGGACTCGATCGGGAAACTCACCCCCTGGTTCCATTTCAGCGTGGCACAGGAGTTGTACGTGGTCGGCCCCTTGCAGCCGAGCTTGTACAGGCACCAGCCGTTGCGCGCACCTTCGTCGTCGAAGCTCTCGGCAAACTTGCCGGCATCGTAGAAAGGCCGGCGGTAACAACGGTCGTGGATCGTATTGCCATAGAACATCTTCGGGCGATGCAGCTCATCCAGTTCCGGGACCTTGTCGAAAGCGAAGAAGTGCATGATCGTTCCCGCCATGACCACGGGAATGGGCGGACAACCCGAGACGTTGATCACAGGCTTGTCCTTGATCAGATCCGACACGCCTATCGCGCCGGTCGGATTCGGATTGGCATGCGGAAGGCCACCGAAGGTCGCGCATGTGCCCACCGCAACGATCGCCCTGGCTCCTTTGGCCGCCTCCTTGAGGATCTGGATCGCGCTCTTGCCCGCCGCCGTATGGCATGCTCCGCCGAACGCCAAGGGGATGGCACCGTCTACGACAAGGACGTATTTGCCGTAGTTGTCGCGCATCGCCTGCTCCTTGGCGGCTTCGGCCTGGTGGCCGGCGGCGGCCATGAGGGTGTCGTCGTAGTCCAGGGAGATTACGTTGAATATCAAATGCTCCAACGTGGGGCTGAAAGAACGGGTCAGCGATTCCAGGCATCCCGTACACTCCTGGAACGAAAGGTAGATTACGGACGGCCGTTTCATCTTGCCCAGCTGCTTTGCCATGGCCGATCCGGCCAGCGGCGACAAAGCCATCGCGGAAGCGGCAAGCATGCAGCTCTTCAGGAAAGTCCGTCGACTGATGCCTTGCCTGTCAAGTGCGTCATTGACCGTTTGGACGGATTCGGATCTAGTCATCTTCTGTCACCCCCTCGTTACTCGCTAAGGGTTCCCAGTGCGCAATCCGGGTCCTCAATCGCTGTGCGTCGCGGCGGGCTTCGGAGGCATCCGCAAGCAGCATTTCAGGCACCGCGGCGACCTCGATATATTCCGCCGCAACCTCACCGTCCGGCGTGCAGTGCTGCACCCACCAAGCGCCGTGAAAACTCGTTTCGTAAATTGACGATGGACCGCCAATGTCAAGCTCGGCGGCCACTTCTCCCCGTCCGAGGACATCGCGCAGATTCTCGTACTCCACCGGCGACATGGGAAGGGTGTGAAGATCGATCACGCCGCGTTCGCCGGTTTCTGAAAAACGCTCGAGAAGCTGAACCAGCTCGCCTAGAATGGCGGCGAAGCCCGCGCCTATCGTCTCCGCTTCATCCGGGGGCGGTTGTCGGCCGGCAGCCGCTGCGGACCCGGCCATGTCCATCGGTTCGTTCATTGCCACACCTCCAGCAGCCGGCGCACGGCATCGGCTGCAACGGGTACCGCTTCGGCCACCCGCGGCGTCAATGTGCTGCCCCAGTCGACGCTATCAGGTTGAATGGCCACCAGGGCACGGTGTTCGGGCAGTGAATCTCTCAACCTGGCCATATCCATAAGGTCCCGCAAACTGACTTCATGGACCGTGCCGGATGAAGCCCTCCCGAGGTATTCGTCCATGGCCGCACCCTTGAAGGTAGAGACTGACCCGGGCACACTTCCGAGGCGGCCAGCATCGACCGTTATCATCACGTTGGTATCTTCAATCAGCGGAAGCAGCGTATAGCTCAATGTGCCGCCATCCACGATCTTGACGCCCTGCGCGGACAACTCATCCCTCAATGCTTCCACAACGGCTATGCCGACACCATCATCGCCGAGAAGGATGTTGCCGATTCCCAATACCGTGGCGCGGACCGCGGTTTCGGCCTGCACGCTTTCCATGTCCAGTTCCGAATCGAGACTATTGGCCTGCATTCCTCTGTCCCTCCGCCAAGCCACTTGAAAAGGCTAGCTCGCCGGTTGGGACTGTGACCTGACTCAGATCAAAAGGAGCGAAATTAATCCAATCTGCTTTTCCGACCCGCCTCGCAACGCCCGGACAGACTGGAAAGGCATGGATTTGATCTGAGTCAAAGAGGTTACGGCTGTGCTGCTTCTATACTTTTTGTGAGGTGAATGCCGATGCACGAACTTGCCATATGCCAGGCTTTATTGTCCCAAGTCGAAGAAATTGCTCAGCAAAACCGGGCTGTACGAGTCACTCGAATCGACCTGAAGATCGGTCCGCTTTCGGGCGTCGTACCCGTTCTGTTGCAGCGTACTTTCCTTGTTGCCCGCCACGGGACGCTGGCCGAAGAAGCGGTTCTGGCGACCGAGGAGATGCCCCCGAGGGTACGCTGCCAAGGTTGCGGTATGGAGTCGGTCGTACCGACAAACAAACTGCTGTGTCCCAATTGCGGCGACTACCACACCACGCTTCTGGGTGGAGATGAACTGATACTGGCGAGCCTGGAGCTGCAAACCGAAGACTCTTCGTATGAACCGCTGCCGGCATCCGCTGACTTTGTGGAGGAACATAGAGATGTGTGAAACATGCGGCTGCACGATTACTTCCGGAAATAAACAGCATGCACATGCGATTCATGCGAATTCCGGGAAAGATACCATCGAGGTGTTGACCGACTTGTTGGATGTCAACGACCGTCAGGCAGCGCACAACCGCGAGCATTTCGATGCCCATGGTGTCCTTGCAATAAACCTGATGTCATCCCCCGGGGCCGGAAAAACGAGCCTCCTGGAAGCGACAATTCGGAATTTGGACAAGAATCTGCGTATCGCAGTCATAGAAGGTGACCTAGAAACGGAAAACGATGCAGAAAGGATCCGGAGTTGCGGCGTACCGGCCGTACAGATCACGACCGGCACGGCCTGCCATCTGGATGCCCACCTGGTGCACGATGCCTTGCACGGCATGGATCTCGACGAAATCGACGTCCTTTTTATCGAGAACGTCGGCAACCTGGTTTGCCCGGCCAGTTTCGATCTCGGGCAACATCTCAACGTTACCTTGCTGAGTACGACCGAAGGCGATGACAAGCCCGCCAAGTATCCCGTCATGTTCCGTGAGTCGGATCTAGTGCTATTGACCAAGACCGATCTGCTCCAAGCCTTGCAGGGCGATTTCGATCCGGACAAAGCCGAAAAGGCCGTGCGTACGATCGGCAACGCAGCGCCTGTCTTCCTGGTATCCTCTCGACTCGCTGAGTCACTTGATCCCTGGCTCGGATGGCTTGGAGAGCAAATGAGCATGCGTCCCTCGCTGCACTTGTCCAGGACGGGCTAAATCATGTGCCTCGCGGTGCCCGCACAAGTCGTGGAATTGCTTCCGGACGAGATCGCACTCGTGGATACCGGCGGCATCCGCAGTCATATATCCGTTGCACTCCTGGATGACGTGCAACCGGGCGACTATGTCATCGTGCACGTAGGCCATGCCATCAACAAGCTCGACGTCGAAGAAGCGGAAAAGACACTGGCGCTCTTTGCCGAGCTGGCAGAGGCCATTGGAGAATCGCCCGATGCGGTATATCCGCGAGTTTCGTAACGGCCAGGCGGCCGCGGCCCTCGCCGGAAAGTTGGCGCAAGAGGTAGATCCGCGCCGCAGCTATCACTTGATGGAGTTCTGCGGCGGCCATACCCATGCGATTTTTCGCCATGGTGTCCAGGATCTGTTGCCGGAGAATGTGGAGCTGGTGCACGGCCCCGGCTGCCCGGTGTGCGTGCTGGCGATCCCGCGCCTGGATCTGGCTGTCGAGCTGGCCGAACGGGACGACGTGATACTTGCGAGCTACGGCGATATGTTGCGTGTCCCCGCCTCGCGAAAGCGCAGCCTGGTCAAAGCGCGTTCCAGGGGCAGCGACGTCAGAGTCGTTACATCCGCAACCGAGGCGGTACGGATCGCACAGGAGAACCCGGAAAACAACGTCGTGTTTTTCGCCATCGGTTTCGAGACCACGACCCCGCCCACGGCGTTGGCCATCCTGGAAGCAAGCCGCCTCGGGCTGCGCAACTTTACGGTGTACTGCAATCACGTGCTGACCCCTTCGGCCATCCAGAGCATCCTCGACTCTCCGGAAGTGCGCTCCCTGGGTAGCGTGAAGGTGGACGGTTTCATCGGCCCGTCGCATGTGAGCACCGTCATCGGCAGCCGCCCTTACGAGTATTTCGCCCGGGAGTACCAGAAGCCGGTCGTGATTTCGGGCTTCGAACCGCTCGACGTGCTCCTTTCGATCCGCATGCTCGTCGATCAGCTCAACTCGGGCCGGGCTACGGTAGAGAACCAGTTCTTGCGCGGCGTTACGCGCGAGGGCAACCTGAAGGCACAACGGCTGGTGGCCGAAGTGTTCGAACTGCGTGCCGAATTCGAGTGGCGGGGCCTCGGGAACGTGCCCTACAGCGGCCTTAAAATTAAAGACGCATACGCGGCGTTCGATGCCGAACGCCGGTTCGGATTGGTGGCGCGGCCGGTGCCCGAAAACAAGGCCTGCCAGTGCCCAGCCATCATACGCGGCGCAAAGAAGCCCATGGATTGCAAGATATTCGGGACCGTCTGCACCCCGAGCAACCCTATCGGATCGTGCATGGTGTCCTCCGAAGGCGCCTGCGCCGCTTACTACAAGTACCGCCATCACCGCGGTCTTGCCGAGCAGCCTGTATCCGAAAAAATATGTCGGTCGCCGGCCTGATGCGTATTCTCCTGCTCTGTCATACATTCAACAGCCTGAGCCAACGTATTTACGCGGAGTTGGCAGAGCGCGGGCACGAACTTTCGGTCGAACTCGACATCAACGATCCGGCCACGATCGAAGCGGTCGATCTGTTTCAGCCCGACCTCATCGTTGCCCCATACCTCAAGCGTGCCATCCCCGAAGCCGTGTGGCGCCGGCACCGCTGCCTCATCGTCCATCCTGGTCCGCCCGGCGACCGCGGCCCTTCCGCGTTGGACCGGGCGATTCTCGAACAGGAGGCATACTGGGGCGTAACCGTGTTGCAAGCCGAGGCCGAAATGGACGCCGGACCGGTATGGGCAGCGCGCGGTTTCCCCATGCGCGAAGCGCGAAAGAGCAGTCTCTACCGATTCGAAGTAACGGAAGCGGCCGTGCAGGCGGTGCTCGAGGCCGTGGCGCACGCCGGCGAACCCGGCTTCGAACCGATTCCTGCTGCAAATTTCCCGGGCGCCGCTGGCCGCGGCTGGCGGCCAATGATGCGCCAATCTGAGCGCAGGATCGATTGGGCCGGCGACGACACGCGCACCGCGCTACGCAAGATATGGGCCGGCGACGGCAATCCCGGCGTCGAGGATGAAATCCTCGGCCTGCCCTGCCGGACCGTCGACGCACATCCTGCCATGGGTTTTCGGGGCAAACCCGGAGATATCCTGACCCAATACCACGGCGCGGTTTGCCGGGCGACAGGCGACGGTGCGATCTGGATCGGTCATCTGCGCGCCCTCGGCGAAGCCGCCCTGCCTTTCAAACTGCCGGCAGTCGCCGCACTCGGCGATTCACGCCTTGCAGGAGTGCCGGAAGCGTGTTCAGAAACGGCTGCCCCGAACGATATCGGATACATGGACATCCTTTACCAGGAAGACGGCGCGGTCGGATATCTGTACTTCGATTTCTACAACGGCGCCATGAGCACGGCGCGCTGCCGCCGGCTCCTGGCGGCGTATCGCCACGCGTGCTCTCGCCCCACGCGGGTCATCGTTCTCATGGGTGGACGGGATTTCTGGTCGAACGGCCTCGACCTCAATACCATCGAGGCCGCCGCCAGCCCGGCCGATGAATCCTGGCGCAACATCAATGCCATGGATGATCTCGCGGAGGAGATCATCACTACCGCGGACAAGCTCACAATCGCAGCGCTCAGGGGCAATGCGGGCGCGGGCGGAGTTTTCCTGGCCCTGGCGGCCGATGAAATCTATGCGCGCCGGGGCATCGTCCTCAATCCCCATTACCAGAACATGGGTAACCTGTACGGCTCGGAATACTGGACGTACCTGCTCCCGCGGCGCGTGGGCGCGGACGAATCGGGACGCATCATGCAACACCGGCTTCCGGTGCTGTCCGGAGCGGCAAAATCCTGGGGCCTGCTTGACGATGAAGCAGGCCCCGAACCCGGCGCTTTCATGGAGGACGTGCGTGCGCGTGCACAAAGGCTTGCGCATCCCGCGGACTTCGCCCGCCGCCTCGCCGCGAAAGACCGGCGCAGGAGTCGCGACGAGGCCGCCAAGCCGCTTAGGGCCTACCGCGAGGAAGAGTTGGAGCGGATGCGGCTCAACTTCTACGGATTCGATCCGAGCTATCACGTCGCCCGCTACAAATTCGTCTACCGCGTGCCCCATGCCTGGACGCCGCTCTACCTGGCCCGGCACCGGCAGCTCGGGTGGCAGGTTCCCGAGGCTGCGCCAATGGATATAAAGACGTGAAAAGAAACTCCCGCAAAGGCGCCAAGTCGCAAAGAAAAGAAATTATTTTTTGCGGGTTCTGCAGCTTTGCGAGAGCACCAGTGTTTTTCGCACGGCCGGAGACTGCAACGTGACTTCTTTCAACGCCATTCCCTCACCGGCCGACGCCCGGACCTGAGGCCGCTTTATGCCGCGCTCCAATTCAAACCCGACATCGGCAACCGTCGCAATGCCGGTATTGGCGGGGCGCAATATTACGGTCGTCGGGCGCGTGCAGGGCGTCGGCTTCCGTCCCTTCGTCTATCGTCTGGCACACCATTACCAGCTCGCCGGCTGGGTGTGCAATACCGGTGGAGAAGTCCATATTCACGTCGAAGGCAATGATTCGGCACTGGCCCAATTCAGCCGGGAACTGATCGCCCAAGCGCCTCCGCTGGCACGCCCCCATCTGTTGCGTGATGAAGAAAGTGCGCGGAAGGGTTACGACCGCTTCGTCATCCGTGAAAGCGAGACCGCAAAGTCGGCAAGCATCCACGTGCCCCCCGATCAGTTCGCCTGCGACGATTGTCTTGCCGAACTCAACGATCCTGCCGCCCGCCGCAACCGTTACCCGTTCATCAATTGCACGCAGTGCGGGCCACGCTACACGATCATCCGCGCAATGCCCTACGACCGGCCCAACACGACGCTCGCCGGCTTCACGCTCTGCCCGGATTGCCGGAAGGAATACGAAAATCCGCTGGATCGGCGCTTCCATGCCCAACCCCTGGCCTGCCCGGTATGCGGTCCCGGTTTGACATGGTCGCGCCCGGGCGAACCGGCCGTGGAGGATACGGAAGCGGCCCTCGCGGCCTGCCTGGACGCCCTGCGCGCCGGCGAAACCGTTGCCGTGCGCGGCATCGGCGGCTATCACCTGCTTTGTGATGCAGCGGACCAAGACGCCGTTATGCGGCTGCGCGGCCGCAAGCACCGGCCCGACAAGCCGCTTGCGCTCATGATTCCGGCGACCGGCGATGACGGACTTGAGTGGGCCCGCGCTCTCGCCGGCATGGGGTCTACGGAAGCCGAAGCCCTGCTCGATCCCGTCCGTCCCATCGTGCTGGTCGAGCGCCGCGACGATGCCCCGCTCGCCCCTGGAATCGCGCCCTCGTTGACCGAGATCGGGCTCATGCTGCCATACAGTCCGCTGCACCACCTATTGCTGGGGGGCTTCGAACGCCCCGTGGTGGCGACTTCGGGGAACGTCAGCGGCGAACCGGTCCTGACCGATCCCAACGAGGCCGAGAAACGCCTGGGTGGGGTCGCCGACGCGTTCCTGCATCACAACCGGCCCATCGAGCGGCCTGCCGACGACCCGGTGCTGCGGCCCGCCGCGGGCGGACTGCTGCGGATCCGGCTCGGCCGCGGCATCGCCCCGCTGGAACTCGATTTGCCTTTCCGCCTGCAGCGCCCGCTCCTTGCCGTCGGCGCCTTCATGAAGACTACTGTGGCGCTCGCCTGGGAAGACCGTATTGTGGTCTCGCCCCATATAGGCGATCTCGCAAGCCCCCGCTCGCGCCGGGTATTCCGACAAGTGTGCGCCGATCTGCAAAAACTTTACGGCGTACGTGCCGAAGCGCTCGTCTGCGACGCTCACCCCGACTTCCCCAACTCCCGATGGGCAAAGAACAGCGGTCTGCCGGTAACGGAAGTGTTCCACCATCACGCCCACGCCAGTGTCGCCGCAGGCGAATTCGACATGCTGAACGAACCGCTGCTGTGTTTTGCCTGGGACGGCACCGGGCTGGGCGAAGACGGCACGATCTGGGGCGGGGAAGCCTTGTTCGGGTATCCCGGCGCGTGGCGGCGCGTCGCAACCTGGCGGCCATTCCGCCTGCCGGGGGGAGAACGTGTCATCACCGAACCCTGGCGTTCGGCACTCGGACTGTGCTGGGAAGCTGGTCTTGCCTGGAAAGCGGGAGAAGCTTTTGCCGATCCGCTGCTGCGCACAGCCTGGCATGATGGCCTCAACAGCCCCCATACCAGCAGCGTGGGGCGGCTTTTCGATGCGGCCTCGGCCATTGTCGCCGGTACCCATTCCGTCAGCTACGACGGACAGGCTCCCATGCAACTGGAGGCACTGGCGCAGGATCTTCAAGCCGAGGGCATGCCGTTGCCCATCCGGGAAACGGAAAAGGGCCTGCTCGTCACCGATTGGAAGCCGTTGCTTTCCGCCCAGCTCGACCATTCACGTCCGGCGGCGGAACGCGCCGCGGCATTCCATGCCACCCTGGCCCGGGCTCTGGTGGATCAGGCCATGACTCTGCGTGAACGGCACGACATCTCAAGGATTGCATTGACCGGCGGCGTTTTCCAGAACCGCGTCCTTACCGAGGCCGCAATTGCACGCCTGGAGCGGGAAGGCTTTGAAGTGCTGCTTCCCCGGCAGTTACCGGTTAACGATGGCGGCTTGTCTTATGGTCAGATAATAGAGGCCGCGGCACGCGCGGGCATGGTTCAGTCCGTGCCAGGCACGGATAACGGATTAACTTGATTCGGGGGGCTCATGCACGATAGCCATGTCATCATTGCGCACGGTAACGGCGGCAAACTCATGCGGCAACTGATCGAAAACGTTTTCGCGTCCCGGCTTGCCTCCCCCCTCCTGGATGTCAACGTCGATGCGGCGCAACTACCCTGGCCGGCGGAGGGAGAGCTGATGATCACCACCGATGGCTTCACCGTGCAGCCGCTGGAATTTCCCGGTGGCGATATCGGTTCGTTAGCCATTCACGGCACCGTCAACGACCTGGCCGTCTCTGGCGCCGAACCCAGATACCTCACTCTCAACGCCTTCCTCGAGGAAGGGCTCGAGATTGCCCTTCTCGAACGCCTGCTGGATTCCATGTCTGCCGCCGCCCGTGCCTGCGAGGTGACCATCGTTGCGGGCGACACCAAGGTTGTGGGACGTGGGGAGTGTGGCGGTGTTTACTTCGCCACCACCGGCGTCGGGCTCAAGCAGCAAGGACTTAGCCTGGGAATGGACCGGATTCGCCCCGGCGACAAAATCGTGCTGACGGGCTCCGTTGGCGATCATGGCGCCGCGGTCCTGCTTGCCCGGGAAGACTATGGCTTGAGCGGAGACTTGCACTCAGATGCGGCCAGCGTACTGCCCGCGGCCCGTGTTTTGCGCATGTTTTCGGGGCTGCGCTTCATGCGGGATCCCACGCGCGGCGGCGTCGCGACCGTCGCCAACGAAATCGCACGCGCGACCGGTCTCGGACTGTACCTGTCGGAAGTTTTCATACCTGTGAGCCCCCCGGTTGCTTCGGTGTGTGAAATCCTGGGCTTCGATCCTTACTATCTGGCTTGCGAGGGACGTATTGTCGCCGTCATGGACGGAAAAGAAGCCGAGGCCGCGGTGAGCAGGCTGCGGGAAACGGGGGCGGCACCTGGTGCGGTCATTATCGGCGAAGTCCAATCAGGCTACCCGGAAGTGGTCGTCCGTACGGAATTTGGCGGGGAACGAGTACTCGAAGAACTCGAGAACGAGCCCCTGCCCCGCATCTGTTGAGGCGAGCGGGATTTAAATATTCAGCGGATGATCTATTCGGAGTTGCCCGTTTCCGTCGCCAACTCAGCATCTGGATTGAGCATGAAACGGGACAATAGTATTCCCAGCTCATAAAGCCCGTAGAGCGGAATCGCAAGCAAGGTTTGGGAGAACATGTCAGGCGGCGTGAGCAACATGCCTAAAATGAATGCGCTAATCAGCATATAGGGACGGAATTTGCGCAGTTTTTCCACGTTTAACGCACCCAGCCAGACCAGGGCCACCTCGATAATCGGGAGTTCGAAGGCAAAGCCGAAAGCAAAGAACAACGTCATAGTGAAGCTCAAATAGCTTCCGATGTCCGTCATGACCTTAACACCGGGCGGCGCCATGGAAATGAAGAAATGCAACGCCAGGGGCGCAATTACGAAATAGGCAAAAGCCATGCCGAGGTAGAAAAGTAACAGGCTGAGGGCAAGCAATGGGCCAAGCAGGTGACGCTCACGTCTGTAAAGCCCCGGAACCAGAAAAGCCCACGCCTGATACAGAGCCACGGGAACGGAGGCGAATGCAGCCACGCCGGCCGCAAGCTTGAACGGCGTAAGGAAGGGAGATGCAACCCCCGTTGCGATCATCGAGGAACCGGCCGGAAGGCGCTGCATGATCGGCAGAGCCAGGAGCACGAACAATTGGCGGGAAAACAGGGCGCACGGGATCAAAACCACGACAAAGACCCCGACAACAATCAGCAACCGCCGTCTTATTTCCAGCAAATGCGCAATAAGGGGCGTGGCTTCCTCATTATCGTCGCGGCGTTTATGCAGACCCAACATCGATCACCAGACCCCAACCATATGCTCATATTCGTATTCAAGCTGTTTTGTAAGCCGGCCAAAGCTGCACTGTATGTGGCGGTCATACTCAAGCTTGTGCATCATCATTTGTCACGTTTTCGGCAGACCGTGCCTGCCTGTCCGAGCCGGGAACCTGTACTTGCCGTCCGAGTTCTGCAGCAGCGGTCTTGTTACGTTGAGCTTTTTCGCTACGGTCTATTTCATCTTCCAGTTGATTCCATACCGACTGCACGAGGATCCGGGAGCGGCGGACCAGTTTGCCGAAATTACGGGCAAGCCCAGGCAGCCGCTCCGGTCCGAAAACGAGCAGCATCAGCAGAAATATGAGGGCCAACTCGCCCGAGCTGCCACTGAACATTGCGTTGCTAAGCGGTTATTTCCGCTCGGCCGATGCTGCTTTTCGGGCTTTCCCCTTCCTTCCGTCATTCGTGTCGGACGATACTTCCTGTTGCGTTGCCGAGGACTCTTCACCGTCGCCGCGGAGGCCGCGTTTAAAGCCCCGGATTGCATGTCCCATGTCCGTACCCACCCGGCGCAGTTTACCCGTGCCGAAAAGCACAACGACCAGAAGCAGAATAATAAGCAGCTGCCAAATGCTTATGCCATCGATACCCATTGCAGAACCACCCACTGGTGAACCGCTACCAGATTACACCTGATCGAATATCATGCCGGATTCCCGGCCTGTAAACAGGCTTCGAGTTGATCCAGGTCAATCGCATAGCCGCCCGCCTCCACGCCAAACCGTCCGGCCGGCACTACGGGCCGGATCGGTTCTCATCCCTGTCCAGTCTGTTCGCGCGCTCCCGAAAAGCCCTTACCTGCATGTCCGCATAGGCCCGAATCCAAGGTCGGGAAAACCGCCTCATCAGAAACCCCTTTGCTTCGTAACGGATTTTAATCTGAATCCGGGTGGCCTCAACCGCCAACTCGTCAAATCTCCATTCGATCCGCATGCTGCTAAAACCCGGTGGGAAAGCGTCGATAATGAGAAGCTGCGGCGGATCGAAAGTGGCCATGGAATCGAATGTCGTTTCCAGGCCGAGCATGCTCACCGTTTGCGTTACATAAAGCTTGCGCTCTTCACGACCGCGAACATTCACGGACTTATACCCGGGGACGAAATCGGGGTATTTTTCTATGCCTGCAATCAAGCCGTAAAGAAGGCGCCGATCCTGGGGAAAAGAACGCGCAAGCACATATTCTTCCACGGCTTTCCCCTCACCCGAAGCGCCGGAATTCAAATGGCAGACCAGAAATATATTCGACCCGCCGCTTTATTCCGGCCAATGCCTCCAATGGGCTGCACCGGTGGATTTCAGTGCTTGGCCTTTACCTTGAATTCCGCCCGCATGTAAGCAAGGATCGCGGAAATCTGATCCTTGGTCAGCTGTCCCTTGAACCCGGGCATATTCCCGATCCCAGCGAGTGTATTCTCGACCAGGACGCTATCCGGCTTCGACAGGGGACCTTTGGGATCTGTCATATCTCCTGCGCCCGGCATAACTGCCTTTCCGTCACTGCCATGGCACATTGCACAATGATCGCCATACAGTTTTTTTGCTTGTTTGGAGGGCGCTGCGGCCATAGAAACCAGCGGTATGGTCAACAAACCCAACGATAACAATATCTGAGATGCTTTCATATGTCTGCTCCCGGAATACCCAAAACTTTCAATAATGATAACTCTACTTCAGGGACGATGGTGAACCGGGGATTTCCTTGATTGACCGCGATCAAGACGGATGTCCGATCTTGATGAAATACTGAATAAACATATGTGGTTGATCGGAATGGAGTAAGCAAATGGCTATGTTCCGCATTGAAGAATACTATCCGCGTCCCGACGGAACCAGGGAGCTTCTGGGTTCATACCGCATACCCGACACTGAGACCGACAAAGTCGCAGCACTCCTCGATGTGCTCTCGGCGGAAGGCCTTCGCGCCGGCGGCTATCTGAAAACTGCCGTATACCTGGACGATACGCCGGTAGATGTATTCGTTGACAGCCATAACAAACTCAATATTACTCGGTCGAAAAGGCCGCAGAATGCGGGCGACGCCACACTGGCCGACACCTCTTCCAAGCCGGTATCCGATCATACGATCAGCATTCATGAGTATTATGTTCAACCCGACGGTCAGCGTAAGACATTCGGCATATACCGGGTGCCGGCGAGTGACCGCCGTAAGGCCGCAGCCATCCTGGAGGTTGCATCGGCCCGGCAATTACGTTCCGGCGGCTACGGGGATGTTGCAATCTATCTGGATGACAAACTCATGAGCGCTAGTATCGATGATCATGATGAGCTTATACTCACGCCTGTCGAACATGGCTAATAATGATTGTTGATAGTCAGGACAGAGCATTTCGGAATTACCCCGTATATAGAAACTGTGATACCGGTTTACTCACTTGGGCCATGAATTGAATCGCTCTGCTGTAACGCTACTCTATGGATACAAGAGACAAGGAATATTTTTAACTGCTGATAATTTCAGCGCCCAATAAAAAACTCGCTGAACAACCGCACGGATCAGGAAAGAATTCATGCCGACATCCATCCTCCGCTTGACAATGGCCCGCTGGCTAGGAGCATTTACCGGTTTCTACAGGCCCAATCCCGACAAAATAAGTTCTCTCGATATTGTTTCGCGTTTTCTATACGCGGCACGCAGCGTGATTCTGGTTATCTCGGCACAGGCTGCGTTGATCTCGGGCTTACTTGCTGCCACTTCCAGACATTTTCGCTGGGACGGCTTTATCCTCGTACTTGTCGGGTACCTCACCGCTCATATGATCAGCAATCTGAGCAACGATTACTTCGGTTACAGACGCGGTGACGATACGCCGGACTCTCCGCGCATGCGCTATACGTTGCACCCTTTGACAAGCGGCATTATAGATCCGGCCGCACTGGGCATCGGTTTGGCAATTCTAGCCATGATCGGAATAGCGATATCGGCCTTCTTCATAATCGAATACGGCTGGCTTGCCGCGGGCTTTCTGATTGCTGGCGTAACCTTGCTCTTCGCTTATGACGCGGCACCGATTCCTCTCAAAAACATAGGCCTGGGTGAAGTGGCCGTGTTTTTGGTCTGGGGGCCACTCATGGTAGGTGGCGGGTACGCCATGATCGCGGGCCATCTATCGCTGACCGTTTTCTTCGCGTCAGTTCCGTATGGACTGGGTGTCATGTCCATCCTGGTCGGCAAGCATATCGATCAAATCGACTTCGACAGGAGCAGGAAAATCCATACCCTTCCTGTGCTCCTTGGTATACGCGCGGCTTGCAGGCTCGAAATAGCCGCGATCGTTGGCATGTATGCCGTAATGACAGTATTGGTCGCATCCGGCGTACTTAGCCCGTTCTGCCTTATTGTCCTGGTAGCTGCCCCGCGCGCAGTGCGGGCGGTTGCGCGATTCACGCACCCGAGACCGGCATCTCCGCCAGAGGGCTACATAGGTTGGCCGCTGTGGTATCACCGCGCGTGCCTGCTCCATAACCGGTTCTTCGGATGGCTCTACATTCTGGGCTTGGCAGCCGGAGCTGTCTGGCCCAACATCAGATTCTAAAAAGCCTTGGGATGCCGGTGCTCCCGCTCATTATTCAGGTTAAAGGACGTATTGAACAGAAACCACGACCACGTTCACGATGTAATTCGGGCTTTCTGGCGAAGCTACCAATTGTCAAAGTTCATGTCATTTTTTCGCGTATTTCTAATCTAGATTATTAAAATATCTCTATTAGTAGCTGTTATATTGTAATTTTCTATTTTTTGACATTAGTTATGACGACCGACAAGGGCTTGGCTAGTGCATTGTTTTACGCGTCTCACAAGTTCAGCTACAGACGGTCGCCCCGCAAGATCCAGTCGTACCGGAAACGTCTGGGCAGTTGGCTCTCTGGCCACGTCTTCCGATCGATCAGACACGGGCATTAACGTTCCAACGACGAGATTGTCCTGGCACGAAATGCGCCCAAGTAACGCGGCCCACCCGGCCAGAAGCGCTGTGTGCCGCGTTATTCCGTGGTTCCCCGTTCCCGCTCTTCAAGCCCCTCTTTCATGGCTGTGGCGTAGAAGAACGTCACAACTCCCAGTTCACGGCTTAGTACCGGCGGACGCGGGTAATCCGTTTGAACCGACAGGAGTTCAGGCACTGCCGTCAGTCACAGCCGATATTATCTATAACGATGCTCGTTGGATTAACTATATATTCCATATAGGGTGAAAATCGGAGTCAAATGCATCGCTCATCAACTGAATTCATGAAGTGAATGGGCTGCGATTGCTGAGAAGTGCCTCGGCCTCTCCGGCGGCCATAGGTTTTGCAAAATAAAATCCTTGCATATACCGACACCCCAATTGTTGCATCAGGTTCTTATGCTCGGCGGTTTCGATTCCCTCAGCTATGATGCGCAACTTCAATGCCTCGCCGAAACCCATGATCGCCTTCACTAGCGCCATACTTCGGCTGCTGTCACATATCGTGGCGATGAAGCTCTTATCTATTTTGAGGACTGTAAACGGCAATGTGTGAAGATACGATAGAGAGGAATAGCCTGTTCCAAAATCGTCCAGGATCAAATTGACTCCCATTTCCTGCAACCGATCCAAGTGCAGGCGTGTGGCTGATTGGGCCTCGAGCAGCATACTTTCGGTGATTTCCAGCATGAGGCTATTTGCTCCCAGGTCACCTGCTTCCTCCAGTGCCCTCCGCACATCATCGGAAAACGTGGCTTCCTGTAGTTGGAGTGCCGATACGTTCACCGCCAAATATATGTTTTCATGCCCCTTGGCCGCCCAGCGCGCAGCTTGGTTTGCAGCCTCTTCCAGGACCCATTGCCCGAACGATGGGATCAGATCAGCACGCTCCAATATAGGGATAAAGCGTGCTGGCGGGACGGGCACCCCATCAGGCCCCTCGGGCCAACGTGCCAATGCCTCGAATCCGACAATCTGCATTTTTTCGACATCAATGATCGGCTGATAATGCAACACGAATGCTTTCGCTTGAATTGAGGCACGCATTGCAAGTTCCAGTCGTCTGACTTCCTGGGCCTCTGTATCGATGTTTTTTTCGAAAAAGCGCACTGCGCCAGGATCTGCACGGACACAGGCGCGTTGTGAATTGCCCACCAGCCCTGCCGCTGAATCTGCGTCATTCGGACTAATCGACACGCCGCAACGATAGGTCGGAAAAATTTGTTCTTTTGCCGCCACGATTTTTCCGGGGAGCGAGTCTGAAATCTTTCGTACTATCTGGCTCATATTCTGAATACTTTGCACGTTGGTCAACGCGATGCCGATTTTGTTCCCTGAAAGCCGAGCCATCAAATCTCTGTCGTGCTCCCCTCTTTCGATGTTCTGAGAGATTTTCCGTATTACTTCAGCTCCAATTAGAAGTCCGTGATCGTCTATGATTTTTTCGTAGTTCGAGACCTCGATACACAATAATGCGGTTGCTTGATTGCTATTGCGATCTCTTTGAATTAAGGCGTCCAGTTTGTCTTCAAGATTGCGAACGTTTGGAAGTCCCGTAGCTGCATCGTGGGTGGCTAGAAAGTCTGCTTTGCTCTCCGCTGTTATTCTGCGCAGGCCATGTTCGATGTCCCCTACCAGGGATTCCAGTAGCGAAAGAGCTTCGTCATCGAAAAAACCCTTCTCCGCATAGGCTGAAAGCATGTAGGCGATTCTGTCCTGATGAACGATAGGAAAGGCTGCTCCTGCTCCGTATTTGAGTCTCAACCCGATCTCTTTCCAGGAGCTCAATCTCGGATCATTCACGAAATCGTCACTAATAGCCGGTGCTTCATACCTCAGCGCCCTTCCCACAATGCCTTCGCGATCAGGGAGTGTCGCAATATTCAGAGTAAAGTCTTCAAGATATTCCGCGCCCTGTCCTGCCCACGCAACCGACGTCGCCGTCGTGCCGTCATCAGCTATTCGCGAGATCCAAACTACTTTGAATAATCCTTGCTCGACCGCTATACGGCATACGGCCAGGAACAAATCGCTTCTATCCTGCACGCCCACAAGCATGCGAGATACCGAGGTAAGTATTCGATGGATCCTATTCAGTTTTTCCAGCTTGTCTCGATTCGCCTCTATTTGTCGCGTTTTTTCTTCCAGCTGAGAAGCCCTATCGCCTAATGCATCAGCCATTTTGTCAAACGCATAACCGACCTCATCCAGATCATCACGACCCGATTTCATTCCGGTGCGTGCTTCACTATTGCCATGCGTCAAGTCGTTTGCGACCGTGCGAAGCAGATGACTTCTCCGAATTACCGGAACCATAAATAGCCGCCAAATAATAATCGCTCCAGCAAGTACCAGAAACGCAGCAATCAATGAATTCGTCAGGAAGTTCTTATAGGTTGTTCCGTAAAGCGTGCTTTGTGTGGATTGCAATACGACATAACCAAGCCCGGCGACCCGCCCTATCCCGAAATATTTGCCATCAATGCGAATTATACTGATAGCGGCTTGAGGCAATCCATTGAGATCGAAAGCAGCACCGTCTGCATCTCTTGGAGCAAAACGTTTACCGATTGCACTCGCACTAGAGGGCCATGTTGCGACAACTGTTCCTTGAGAATTCAAGAGTGTCAGCACATCCGTGTTCGATAATTCATGCATTTTTTCCAGCGCATTCAATCCATTGGTTTGAATGCTGAGAAAACCGACAGGGTCGGCTGCTAATTTATCTAGTCTGATACGGGCGGCCAAAAGTATGACGGGTCGGTGAGATATGGGGCCTATGAAAAACCCTCCTCTCACCAGTTCTTCGGAATTTAACGCGGCATCGAAATATGGATCCCCGCTGAGGTTTAGATGATCGGCTGGAATGGGAAGTATCGAACAGATGATATGACCCTGCGGATCTACAAGTCCGGCATTCACGATTTCGGGATTATTCCCAATCTCAGCCTTGAGCATGGCAGGACATCGGGCAGTATCCAGCAGCTCGGAGCGTTTACCGAAGACTCTCCAGAAATGAGCCTGGGCGCGCAATTCCCTTTCTAGGTATACATTCTGGACTGCACGAACATTATTAATCAATCTGCTGCGAGCAGCGATATCAATCTCTTCGAGGTTCGTGAGAAATCCCCAGACAACCATTCCCATTGCGCCCGTTCCGATAGCAAGAAAAATCAGGAACAGTCGCAATCGAAGAGATCGTAGACGCGGTAACCGCTTGTGCCGCCCGAGCTCAGGTTTCATGGCTATAGCAGCCTATGCGGCTACGGTATGAATCAAGTTAACATTACCAGATAATCGACTGAAAATATCCCATATATCGAGATATTTTCTTAGTCTGACCTAGTGCCACCAAACGGATGAGGCATCTAATCCCTCGGCGCCAGCAGGCTTCGAATAGCGTTTTGGGAATTACATCCATCCAGCAGGCGTGGCAGCGAAACCAGTCAGATTCCCGCCTCGCCCATCCAGTTGCAGGCCTCGCTCAGATGACTTGAAATTCGGCACTGAATCCGGCCGCATTGAAATCCTTGAAAGCGAGAGTTGCTGCTGCTTGTACCACACCAGCGGCATAGTCCGTATGAGACTCACTGGAGTAACCTGCTCACCGACGGATTCCACGCACAGAGCCACGATGTAGTCGGAACTCGGGCGAAGCTGACAAAATCGCCATCGCGAGGCCCGATCCTCCAATTCTGGGGCCACTCGAAAAGAGACCGCGCCCGCTTGCAAAAGTTCGAAGCTGAATTGATCAAGGGGAAGCGACAGGCCCATGCCGCGGGCCTTAATGTAGGACTCTTTGAACGTCCAATATTCGAAGAATCTATCCTTCTGACGATTCGTTTCTGTTCTACGCAGAGCTTCGACTTCGTCAGGCGCAAAAAATTGGTCCGCAAGATCGATTGAAATATCGCGAATGCTAACGTTCTCAACGTCGACGCCGAGCGCATTACCTTTACCTACCGCAAGGACGATCAGGCTGTGCGTATGCGACAGGTTGAAACGGATGTGAGTGGCCGCTCCGTGCGTATCGTCGATCCGCGGGCATCCGTACTTGTTTTTGGCGAAGGACCAATCGCACGGTGCCACCGGTGCATAGCGGGACAGCACCGTGCGTACAAGCGCTCTTGTAACTAGATACCGGCGTCGATCCGGTTCAAAATGAAAACGTCGTTGTTGGTCTCTTTCTTCAGCACTCAAAAGAGAAAGGTATGTGGCCTGTAACTTTGCATCCACTGCATCTGGATCGGCAAGCCAAAGATGGATCGCGCCAGTCGCGATGTCTATCATGTCGAGAGGACTGGACAACGCCGTCTTCATGCCGCAGTAGATATAAGACGTGTGCTTATCGGTTTTTCGCTTTCCATAAAAACAGACAGGCGCATCATGAACGTACCGGTAGCCGTCAACGCGTGACAGAAAATACTAAATATTATAGCGAAAACGTATAACCAGTTCCGTCTCTCACACTGCCACCCTCCCAGACGGCTTAATGGACTTTATGAACCGTGCCGTAATCTGCAGCGTATATCCATGCCTGGCAGTCTGCGGCAGGCATGATGATTCATGCAAGTAATCCCCAAGGCTGGTGAATACTGATACGGAGCAGTTTACCATCAGCCTTATGGAATGCTACAACTCCTGGTTAGCGAATCATCTGAAGGCTCACTGAATCAAACCCAACGAGTTCATTCCAGAATAGACCGCAGCAGCCACTGAGAATACAGGTCAACGGGACACACCGAAGCCCGCTAGAATTTGGTGTGAATACCTATCAGGATGCCATGCGGCATGATGCTGAGAATGAGCGGTTTCGGCTCGTATTGCGCATAAATGCCCCATGCGGTACCGATGGCCCACGCAGCCAGAACATCGGTCTGCCAATGGCCGTGGGCTTTCATGCGAGCCAAGGCATCGTAGGCAGGAAGTGCTTCCAATGCCCAGACCCAGGGGTACTGTTTGTGGTACTCGACGATAAAGGGGGTAACGGCACTGGCTTGGAATGACACTTCACCGCTTGGGAAACTCTGACAGCAGCTACCCTGGAACCAGTGATTGGGACTGGAGGATTGGCGGGGGCGCGCCCGGCTGAAAATGTATTTCATGCCCTGGACCGTAATTGCGGTATATAACGACGCATCCATCGATCGCCAGAAAGTCTTACCGATACGGCTTTGTCCACCGAACCACAAACCGCCGCCGACTTCCCCCAGGATGACTGCATATTCGAAATCGAGCTGGCGTTTGCGTTGCCATATTCCGTTGTCCTGGTAATGGAGACGGCGGTCGAGAACCGGGCTCAAGGCGAAGGCGGCCAGAGGTGCCGTCACTAATGTCCACTCGACCGTGTGCCGGCCAAACGCCGTCGATTCACCCGGCGAAAATTTAGCGAGATCGGATCGTTCTGAACTTCCTGAGGTGCCAGGATAAGGCGCAGCGTCCGGCCTGCGTTGTTGCGCCGCGTGGAAATTCAGGGCAAGTCGGCCATCAAAACGGCGAGTCGGGTGTTCATTCAACTGGCTAGTGGAAGAGGCATTGGAATATGAGAATTGTTGATGATTTTTATATTCGAACGAGCATTCCGCGTAAGACGAAAGACTACAGTCGGATTCAAGCCATTTACGAGATCGGATGCCTGCATGTGCTGCCGCGAGAGGAAGGGTGCTTGCGAGCAAGGTGCCCAAGAATAAGGTAGTGGATCTCACGCCCTCTCCGCTCGCACAAGTACAGCTTTAGTGGCCGCGGAAACCGATTAGTTCCCGTGCGGCCTGTGCCCCTTAACCTTGCCAGGCGATCAAATGGCATTCGGCGGGTAGAAACGCTGCCTCGTGCCAGGCACGAACCCTGGGTGTGTAATCCTCAGCCGGCCTGTCTGAATTAAAAGTGACCGAAAATATATAACCCTCGAAAGCCCCTGGCATGGTGCCCTCCGTAGTCATTGGGAGAATCTCGGCAGGATGATTCTCGTCGGCATCGGCATACAATTCAGCACGCACCCACTCCGGTGCGATTTCTCCAAGATAGACCTGAACGCTGATACGCCATTGGTTGCCCTCGCGATCTGTCTGCTTTTCGCCAAAATGGAGTTCATCCCATTGCGTATCGAGTGCCTTGTTCCAGGTACGCAGTTCGCGCGCCAGCCGTGCCTTGTCATTTTCCCGTGATCGGTAGGCATGCGTGGCCGGCCGATAGAAATGGTCCAGGTAATCGATCAACATGCGATTGCTGCTGAACCTGGGACCCAACTCGGACATGCTGTCGCGCATTCGCTGTACCCACTGACGCGGAATACCCTGTGCATCACGTGCATAAAACGTCGGCACCACCTCCTGTTCCAGCAACTCGTAGAGACGATTCGCGTCATCTTTGTCGTTGCTGGGATCACCATTCCCGATAACCCAACCATAAGCGGGTTTATAAGCTTCGGCCCACCAGCCATCACATTCGGACAGGTTCAGCCCTCCATTGGCAATGACTTTCATGCCGCTGGTTCCGCAAGCCTCCCAGGGCCTGCGTGGGGTATTGATCCAGACGTCTATACCTTGCACCAGTTGTTGCGCCAGCGCCATATCGTAATCTTCAAGAAAAACAACACGTTTTCGCAGAGCGGATTGGTGGGAGAATTCGAACCACGCGTGGATCATTTGCTTCCCATGCTCGTCCTGCGGATGTGCCTTGCCGGCGACAATCAATTGCACGGGCCATTGCTCCGAAGTCAGCAGGCGCTCAAGACGTTGAGGGTCATGCAACAGAAGGTTCGGGCGTTTGTAATCGGTGAATCGGCGAGCCAAGCCCATGGTAAGACAGTTTGGATCCAACACTTGCGAAGCCACTTCCACCTTCGCCGGGGATTCGCCACGCTGGCCGAGTTGCCAGGAAAGGCGGTCACGGGTGTAGTGCACCAGATCCCGGCGTTGCTCGGCGGCCAAGGCCCATAACGATTCATCGTCCGTCTGCGACATATTTTCAGTCAGTGTTCTTATCTCTCCAAGCCAACGTTGTTTGCCGCAGGCGCTGGTCCACAGATTATCGGACCAGATGGAGTCCCAAGACGGCACATGAATACCGTTGGTCACGTGTCTAATGGGGACTTCTTGTTGGGGCCAACGCGGATATAGCCGCGAAAACAGGCGACGGCTGACTTCTCCGTGCAACCGGCTGACACCATTGGATTGCGCGCAGCCATGCAAGGCCAGAAAAGTCATATTGAATGGTTCATCGTCATCGAATGGATCGCGGCGTCCCAGCGCCAGGAATTCACGCAAGGAAATCCTGAATTCATTTAAATGTTCGTGGACGTATTTGTATATCAGGGAGGGCGGGAATTCATCGAAACCGGCGGGTACCGGCGTATGCGTTGTGAAAACGTTGCCGGCGCGCGCGCCCCACCACGCCTCATGGAAGTTCGTGTCCCGCTTCGACATGAAACGTCGCGCCCGCTCGACGACAGCCAGTGCTGCGTGTCCTTCATTGAGATGACAGACATCCACATTCAAACCGAGATCCTCGAGCATCGACCAGCCGCCGATCCCGAGCACGACCTCCTGAAGCAAACGCATTTCAGACCCGCTGCCATAAAGCTTGGCTGTAATACCGCGGTCAGTGGCACCGTTGCGCAGATCATTACTGTCCAGCAGATAGAGCTTCGTCCGCCCGACGATCGCCTGCCATACGCGCAGGTACAACGTCCGGCCGGGTAACGGAAGCTCCAACTTGAGCCAGCTTCCGTCGCTGCTGATGACGGGCTGGATCGGCAAGCTGGTCGGGTCATTGAATGGATACGCTTCGCGCTGCATACCACCGGCGTCGATGATCTGGCGAAAATAACCTTCCTGATAAAGCAGGCCGATGCCAATCAACGGCACGCCCATGTCACTGGCGGTCTTGAGATAATCGCCCGCCAGCACGCCCAGCCCACCCGCATAGAGCGGAAAGGCTTCACTCAGGCCGAACTCCATGCTGAAATAGGCAATAACCGCGGGATCATCACCCGAGGAGTGTTGTTCGTACCAACTGGGCTCGCTGTGATAGCACCTATGATCTTCCAGCGCCTGATCGAGTTTTCTCAGAAAATCCTTGTTCCCTTCGAGCTCGTCCAGACGCTGCTTGGACGCGTTCTGCAGGATCACCCAGGGATTATGACTGCGTTCCCACAACTCGGGATCGATAATCTCCCATAAAGTGTCCAGCCCATGATTCCACGTCCAGTGCAGGTTCAGGGCCAATTCCGTGAGAACCGAAAGCTTTTCCGGCAGGGTTCGAGGCAGAAATGCAAACATACCCGCTTCTCCTGGATCAGTCGCCCTCTACTCGTCACAAGCCCAAGCGACTCTTCGAATCGCCTGACGGTCGGCGACACGACCCGTCCGGATTAGCGTGTGCCGGGGTTACCGCGAAGCACATAACCCCGGAATGATCAGCTTTCAATGATGCGCGATATCTCGCGCTCTGCCTCCAGCCAATCATTCAATTCCTCACCGTGAGCAAAACCTCGGTGCTCTGCACGAAAATAGGCCGCTTGTGCAATCATCGCGTGCCTTGCATCTTCGTCAATGGGATGCTCCAAGGTGGGCGATCTGGCCGTTGCCGGTTTGCGTGTGGTTGAACTCTTGGCTAATGCCTTTTTGCGGGCTGCGACGGGGATTCGGGTCCCCTTCCTGCCTGCAGTACTACTGCCTGTGCTCGTCTGTTTCATCATTAACACCTCTTTGACTCATGAATAGCTTTCATGATTCATGGCGATCAATCGTGATTACCCGAAATTCGGCATGATTGCCAATTGATCTCTCGCGCCCGCGAGGGGAACCATGGCTTTCCCATAGGGCCCGTGTCCCGTTATTACCTTGCTTGTCGGCTGCGTTTCCGTCTCCGATGCGTAACCGGGCTGGAATTCCGGCACGAGTTCGGAATAGAGCTGGATGTACTTGTCGGCAGACCGTGCCCAGCTGAAGTCCATCCTCATCGCACGTATACGCATGCGCACCCAATCCTGCGAGCAATTCCGATAGAAATCGATGCAACGCTCCAAGGCCTGACACATCGAGGCGCCGTTGGGCTCTTCAAAGACAAAACCGGTCGCGTCCTGCATCGCAGCATCGACGACGCTGTCCGCCAGGCCTCCAACCCGGCGGACCACGGGAATCGTCCCATAGCGCATGGCATATAACTGGGTCAGGCCACACGGCTCGAAGCGCGCGCCGTGGAGAAGGATATCTGCGCCTGCCTGGAGACGATGGGCATAGGATTCCTCATAACCGATCCTGACCGCCAGACGGCCCGGATATTCCAGGGCAAGCCGACTGAAACCCTCCTCCAGACTCCTTTCCCCGCGGCCATGCACGACGAATTGCAACCGCGGATGTTGTTCAAGAATCTGCGGTAAATGCTCAAGGACGATGTCAGCCATCTTTTGCTGGGCCAGGCGGCTCACGAAGGCTACGAGGGGAGCGCAACGATCTATGTGGAGACCGGAATGATGCTGCAGACTGGCCTTGCAGATCTGCTTGCCTTCGATATGATCCGCGGAATAGGTACGGGGCAACATCGGATCCAATGCCGGATTCCACAACGATGAGTCAATCCCGTTCATGATGCCGGACAGATCACTCGAACGGGCCCGATACAGCCCATCGAGCCCAGCCCCATACTCGGGCGTCTGGATTTCGCAGGCATAGCTCGGACTGACCGTAGTCAGTTTGTCCGCAAAAGCCACCCCCGCCTTGAGGAAGGAAACCTGTCCGTAGAACTCGATATCGCTCGCGGACAAGGCTCCGGTGGCCAAACCGAGATGATTGAGGCTTTCGACGGGGAAACAGCCCAGGAAGGCTGCGTTATGTATCGTGAAAACCGTACGGGGCCGCTGCTGGCCTGCTTGCTTCAACAAGAGTGGCACCAATCCCGTATGCCAATCGTGAGCATGCACGATATCCGGGCGCCAGCCCAATGCCGTTTGACCGAGCCCGATGCGGGCCGCGACGTGGCTCAACAACCCGAATCGCAGGGCGTTGTCTTCCCAATCTCTCCCATCCGGATCCTGATAGACCGTTCCCGGGCGCTGGAATAGCGACGGACAGTCGACCAGCCAGATCGGCAACCCGGAATCCGGTGTCCAGCCGGCCACCAGCCGAACCGAAGCTCCGGGCAGGATTTCGCCCAGATCAGCCACGACCTGGGGCTTGGATATCTGCTCCAACGCGCAGGTGTAACCCGGCATCAAAAGCCTGACGTTAACGCCCTGACGGACAAGCTGGACGGGTAACGAAGCGCTCACGTCTGCCAAACCGCCGGTCTTGGCCAGCGGGTAAATTTCCGATGCGGTAAACAAAACCCGCAAGCCATCGTTTCGATGCATTTGCGGGCTTACGCCTTCCCGACATTTTTCGGGATTGGCTGTCATCCCGTCCTCCAGGCCTCGCATAACCGATTCGCGTGTACAGCCGATGTTATGACTTGGCCGAAGTGCCGGAGTTGACCGAAGTCAAGAATCCTCACGCTATGCCGAGAGTATCCTGAAACGGAACGGAAAGCGATCGTGTAACAGCATTGGGGAGATTACCCGTCAATGACAAGCTCGTACAATTCACCCCATGGACAGAGTTCCGGGGCGACGATAGGTCCCTACCTGAGAGGCACCCGCATCGCTTACTTTTCCATGGAAATCGCGCTACGCCCCGAGATCCATACCTACAGCGGCGGCCTCGGCGTGCTGGCCGGGGACACCGTCCAGGCCAGTGCCGACCTGGGCCTGCCCATGGTGTTCGTAACCCTGCTCTGCCGTCAGGGTTACCTGCGCCAGGAGATCGATGAATCGGGCCGGCAGGTCGATCATCCCGATCCCTGGTCGCCGGAGGACTATGCCACGCCTCTGCGCGCAAAAGTCGCCGTCATCATCGAAGGGCATGAGGTCTGGGTACGCCCCTGGCTTTATCCCTTGGTGAGCCCCAAGGGCAACACCGTTCCGGTGCTTCTGTTGGATACCGACCTGCCCGAAAACCGTCCCGAAGATCGCTCGATCACGGATGTGCTCTATGGCGGCGACGAAGTCTACCGGCTTAAGCAGGAGATCGTGCTGGGCATCGGCGGCCTGCGCCTCCTGCCTGCGCTGGGCTTCCAGATCACGACCTTCCACCTCAACGAAGGCCATGCCGCATTGCTGGCCCTCGACCTGTTGCGCCGCCATCCGCGCCCGGCCGATCTCATCGCTCCCGGTGAACTCAAGTACGATGTCTCGCGGGTGCGCTCCGCATGTATCTTCACGACACACACGCCGGTCGAAGCCGGCCACGATCGATTTTCCTACGAGCTGTTCGGTCATCTGTTGAAAGGCTACATTGCGCTGGACCAGGTCAGGCAGCTCGGCGGAGAGGATCGCCTCAACATGACGCGGCTTGCACTCAATCTCAGCGGCTACATCAACGGCGTCGCGACGCGCCACGCGGAAACCACGACCCGGATGTTTCCGGAATACGAGATTCGTGCGATTACCAATGGCATCCATGTGCCCACCTGGATCCATCCCGCGTTCAGCGAAGTATTCAACCGCCATTCACATGAGTGGGGCTATTCGCCCGAGGTCATGGCGCGATTCGATCAATTGCCCAGTGCGGGGATCTGGAGCGCCCATCAGAACGCGAAGTCCGACCTGATTAATTTGATACACCGTAGTGTGGGCATAGAACTCGATCCGAAGCTGCCGATTCTGGGTTTTGCCCGCCGGTTCGCGGCCTATAAGCGCGCCACGCTGCTGTTCAGTGATCTCGAAAAACTCAAGGCTATTCATGCCGAGCACCCCTTCCAGATCGTCATGGCCGGCAAGGCTCACCCCCACGACCATCCGGCCAAGGACATGATTCACCGCATCCATGAGCTGATCGACGAACTGGGACCGACCCTGCGCGTTGTTTTCCTGTCCAACTACGACATCAGCATCGCGCGTACCGTCATCAGTGGATCGGATGTCTGGTTGAATACGCCGGAGCCTCCGCTCGAGGCGTCGGGGACCAGCGGCATGAAGGCTGCCATCAATGGTGTCCTTAACCTCAGCGTCCTCGATGGGTGGTGGATAGAAGGTTGCATCGAGGATGTCACCGGATGGGGGATCGGGCATAGCGACCAAAGGCTGGCGGCGGCCGACGCCGAGCACCTGTACGACAAGCTCGAACGCGTCGTGCTGCCTTTGTATTACAACGATCGCGAACGCTGGATCTGGATGATGCGCCAGGCCATCAGCAAGATCGGAACCATATTCAACTCACATCGCATGATGCGCCGATATGCCGCAGAAGCCTACCTACCGCACCGCCCGGGCTGAGCGCGCCCTGCACTCGCGTTGGGGCGGATCTTCACAATCCGTGGCAGAGGTGACTCTGCGGAACGATTGGGCGCGCTTGCTGCGCGGCGAGCATGACGACCCTTATGCCGTGCTCGGCATGCACTATATCCGGGAGACGGACTGCTTGGCCGTACGTTGCTTCCTGCCCGGGGCCAATCGGGTCGAACTTCTGGAGCGAGGCAGCGGACGTGCTCTCGGCACGTTCAGCAAACTGGATTCGGCCGGCTGTTTTTCGCTGGAGTTGAACCAGATCAGGGAACGCTTTCCTTATCGTCTGCGAGTCACCGACGACCACGGCGTGTACGAGGCCGAAGACCCCTATGCCTTCCCGCCCCTGCTGGGCGAACTCGACTGCCACCTTCTGGCCGAAGGCGCTCACTGGCACGCTTATCAAGTGCTGGGCGCCCATCCGCGTACGCTGGATGGCGTGACGGGCGTGGCTTTTGCCGTCTGGGCACCCAACGCGCAGCGCGTCAGTGTCGTCGGTCCCTTCAATCATTGGGACGGCCGGGTAAACGTGATGCGCAAGCGCCTCGAATGCGGGGTCTGGGAAATATTCCTGCCCGCCATTGCTGACGGCACCTTGTACAAGTTCGAGGTGCGCGCGCCTAACGGAGACATCACCCTCAAGTCCGACCCCTATGCCTTTTTGACGGAAGTACCGCCGGCGACGGCCTCCCGGGTCTGTTTGAATCCGGATTTCCATTGGAACGACCAGGAGTGGATGGCGCGACGACCACAGGTACAGGCATTGGATGCGCCGCTTTCGATCTACGAACTGCACCTGGGGTCTTGGCGGCGCCATCCCGACGGACGTTATTACACCTACGAGGAAATGGCCGATGCCCTGATTCCCTATGCCTGTGACCTGGGCTTCACGCACATCGAGCTGCTCCCGATCAACGAGCACCCCTTTTCCGGCTCCTGGGGCTACCAGCCCACCGCTCTTTTCGCGCCTTCCGCAAGATGGGGAACGCCGGACGCGTTCCGGCGCTTTGTCGACCGATGCCATCAGGCAGGGCTCGGTGTCCTGCTCGATTGGGTTCCGGCCCATTTCCCCACCGATGAACACGGCTTGACCACGTTCGACGGCACCCACCTGTACGAGCATGAAGACCCGCGCCTTGGACATCACGCGGAATGGGACACCTCGGTCTACAACTATGGCCGCCGCGAGGTCGCCAATTTTCTCATTGCCAACGCGCTTTACTGGCTGCGTGAATTCCACATCGACGGTCTGCGCGTTGACGCCGTCGCCTCGATGCTTTACCTCGACTACAACCGCAAGCCCGGCGAATGGTTGCCCAATGCCTATGGCGGGCGCGAGAACCTGGAAGCCGTGGCCTTCCTGAAAAAACTCAACGAAATCGTGCACCGCGAAGCGCCCGCGGGCACACTGACGATTGCGGAAGAGTCAACCGCCTGGCCGATGGTGACCCGTCCGACTTACGTGGGCGGTCTGGGTTTCGATTACAAGTGGAACATGGGCTGGATGAACGACACGCTGGACTACATGCGTCACGATCCAGTCCATCGCCGCTTCCATCACGACAAACTGACTTTCGGCCAACTTTACGCTTACAGCGAAAATTTCATCCTGCCGCTTTCGCATGACGAGAGCGTGCACGGCAAAGGATCGCTGCTGGGCAAAATGCCCGGCGATCGCTGGCAGGCATTTGCCAACCTGCGCCTGTATCTGTCGTTTCAATACACGCAACCGGGGAAGAAGTTGTTGTTCATGGGCGGAGAATTAGCTCAGGAACGCGAATGGGATCATGATCGCGAACTGGACTGGGGGCTACTGGGTGATCCCGCCCACCGCGGAGTCCGGGACATGGTCCGCGATCTCAATAACCTCTATCGCACACTCGATTGCCTCCATCGCTACGATTGCGAGGGCAATGGCTTTCGCTGGATCGACTGCAACGACAGCGAGCAAAGCGTTCTGTCCTGGTGCCGCATGGGCCGCAGTGGGGAACGCTTTGCACTGATCATGAGCAATTTCACGCCCGTACCCCGCTCCAGCTATCGCGTCGGCGCGCCGGTTGCCGGGACTTACCGCGAACTTTTCAACAGCGACGCGCGTATATACGGCGGTTCCGACGTCGGCAACGGCGGGCATGCCGGCACCGTGCCGGTTCCCTGGCACGGCGAGTCCCAATCGCTGGTCCTCGACTTGCCGCCATTGGCGACGCTGATCTTTCTGTCGCCCGATTCCTGACGGCCCCATGTCCGCAGCGCCTGCTCTCACCCAGGGATCACCCGCGCCCCTGGGTGCACACTGGGACGGCCGCGGCGTCAATTTCGCGGTTTTCTCCAGGCATGCCGAAAAAGTCGAACTATGTCTTTTCGATGAATCCGGTCAACGCGAACTTAGACGTTTCGCACTACCGACACGCCACGAAGATGTCTGGTGTGGCTACCTGGAAGCTGCCGCCCCCGGCCTGATCTATGGCTACCGGGTCCACGGCCCCTATGAGCCTGCGGAAGGCCACCGCTTCAATCCACATAAATTGCTCCTGGATCCCTGGGCGCGGGCGATACAGGGAAAGCTGACCTGGAACGATGCCGTCTGCGGTTATCATGGCAACGGAAAAGACGGCCAGGCTCGGCCGGATGACCGCGACAGTGCGCCATATGTCCCCAAAGCATGCGTTATCGCTGCGCCGAAGATGGGCAATCGTCCGCCGCGGCCGGATATCCACTGGCCGGACACGATCATCTACGAAATGCATCTGCGCGGCTTCACGATGCAGCACCAGGACATTCCTGAACACCTGCGCGGCACAGCGGCCGCCCTGGGACACCCGGCCGTTATCGATCACCTGCACAGGCTCGGTGTAACAACGATTGAACTATTACCGATAACGGCCTTCGTCGACGAATGGCATCTGGTTCAGCGTGGATTGCGCAATTACTGGGGCTATAACCCCTTGGCACCGTTTGTCATGCAACCCTCCTACCTGGCCGGCGACGATATCGGGGAATTCATGCATGCCATAGATCGCTTGCATGAGAACGGTCTGGAGGTGGTTCTCGACGTGGTTTTCAATCACACCGCAGAAAACGATGAATTCGGCCCTACTCTGGCCTACCGGGGCCTGGACAATGTCGTCTATTACCGCCTCCACGCCGATCGCCCCGATCGTTATGAAGACTTCACGGGTTGCGGCAACACGCTCGACCTCACCCAACCCCCCGTAGTCGAACTCGTCCACGGCGCATTGCGCTATTGGGCCGTCGAAGTGGGCGTGGACGGATTCCGCTTCGATCTCGCGGCCGCCCTTGCCCGTGACCGCGATGGCAACTTCGACCCGCAAGCCCCACTCCTGGAAGCTATCCGCTCCGATCCCGAACTGAATCGCCTAAAACTGATCGCGGAACCCTGGGACCTGGGAATGCCCGGTCATTTCCTCGGCGCCTTTCCCGAACCTTTCGTCGAATGGAACGACCGATACCGCGATACTGTCCGGCGCTTCTGG
Organism: uncultured Gammaproteobacteria bacterium; assembly: GCA_964586925.1. GTDB lineage: Bacteria > Pseudomonadota > Gammaproteobacteria > JAKDMP01 > JAKDMP01 > JBAUSV01. Next base: position 86,711 of record CAZPJI010000001.1, on the reverse strand, counting down.
CGCGGAGACAGCGGCACACTTGGCGAACTGGCCACACGATTCGCCGGCTCCGGCGACCTCTATCAACACAACGGAAAACGTCCGTCGGAAAGTGTCAATTTCGTAACCGCCCACGACGGATTCACTCTCGCCGACCTGACGGCCTATGCGAACAAGCACAACGAGGCCAACGGTGAAAACAACCGGGACGGCAACGATGCCAATTGGAGCAGCAATGCCGGAGCCGAGGGTCCAACGGAGAATCCGGACATTCTTGAACGCCGGCGGCGCCTGCGTAGATCCCTGATAGCGACTTTGCTCCTTTCGCGCGGCACCCCCATGTTGCTGGCCGGCGACGAGTTATCCCAGACCCAGCATGGCAACAACAATGCCTACTGCCAGGACAATGCAATCTCCTGGCTGGACTGGTCGGCACAAGGCGACGCATGGCGCGACCTGGTGGCGTTCGTGCACCGCACCGTGACTCTGCGCAAGCAGTTGCCTCTGCTGTGCGACAACCGCTTCTTCGACGGCAACACCATCGACACTGAACACGATTTGAAAGACATTGCCTGGCTGAACCCGGATGCCTGCGAACTGAAACCCTCGCAATGGGAAGAGCCGGACCGCTCAGCCCTCGGCATCTTCATGAACGATATCCGGGGTCCGCTCCATGGGCAACTGTATCTGGCGGTGAACGCGGGGCATACGGCGCTCGACTTCACGCTGCCCCCTGTTGTTGACGGCGACTGGCTGTGCGTTCTGGACAGCAGCGCACTGTCTGACGACCTGGCCGATGCGCTCCATGCAGTACAGAGCACCGTAACCGTTCTGCCCGGAAGCCTGCTTGCGCTGGTCCCGAGCAGAACACCCGGCCTGGGCGTACCGGAAAGCCTGCACACACGGGCAAATGCCGCGGGCATCGCTACCGAATACCGCGATATTTCCGGCGTGCGCCGGCAAGTGCCGGCTTCTGCACTGGAGGCACTGATCAAATCCGTCGGCGGTAAAGCAATCACGGAGTCCGAGCCCACCGTACAGCGTCAACCGCGGTGCTGGCTGCCGGAGGCGATCCGCAAACCGCCAGGGCTCTGGGCGCTGTCGGCACAGGTCTACAGCCTGCGCTCGGCCAACAGTTGGGGAATTGGGGACTATGCCGATCTGGCGCAGTGGATTGACATCGCTGCTTCAACCGGTGCGGCCGGCGTGCTGCTGAGCCCCGTTCATGCGCCCTCACTATGCCATCCGGAACGGGCTTCACCCTATGCTCCCTGTTCGCGCTTGATGTTGAACCCCTTGCTGATCTCCGTCCCCGAGGCAGCAAAAATGGATGGTGGCGCTCTGGATAAATTACTTGGAACCACCCCGCTCCGTGACAAGATTGAGCGGCTGAATGCAGCCGAAACGATCGATTACACAGCGGTTTCAAACATCAAGTTGCGGGCGCTGCACGTCCTTCACCGGGCATTCCGCAAGCGTCATCTGGGCACCACGCCCAGCGCATTAGGCGAAGCATTTCTGTACTTTCGTGAGACGGAAGGCGGTCCCTTGCGGGATTACGCAGTGTTCGAGACTTTGAGTGCCTGGTTTGCCGAACGACAGGCAGCACCCTTGCCCTGGATGTGCTGGCCGGCGGAATTTCGTGAGCCTAACACCGGAGCCGTCGAGAGGTTCGAGCAGGAACATTCCGAACAGGTCGAATTTTACGTTTATCTCCAATGGCTGGCTCGCAACCAGTGGCAGACGGCGGCACAGCGAGCGCGGAATGCCGGCATGGAGATCGGCTTGATGACCGACCTGGCGCTCGGCACCGACCTGGACAGCGCAGAAGCCTGGCAATGGCCCGGACTGATGGCGCTGGACGCCGAGTTGGGTGCACCGCCGGATGCTTTCGCGCCGCGCGGGCAAGCCTGGGGAGCACCGCCCTGGCGTCCACACAGCCTGGTCGACAGGAAGTACGCACCTTTCGCCGCCCTGCTCAAAGTCGTGATGCGAGACGCCGGCGCCGTGCGCATGGATCATGTCATGGGTTTAATGCGGCAATTCTGGATACCACGCGGTGATACGCCTGGCCAAGGCGCCTACGTAAGTTATCCGTTCCATGCACTGCTGGATTGCGTAGCAGAAGCGAGCAAACAATTTAATTGCATGGTCATCGGTGAAGACCTGGGCAATCCGCCGGCCGGCTTGCGCGAGCACATCACTGCTGCGGGCATGCTCGGTTATCGGGTGCTCTATTTCGAACGCGACCGATCAGGCCGCTTTATTCCGCCAGAAGCGTACACGGAACTTGCGGCGGCGACGGCGAGCACGCATGACCTGCCGACACTCAACGGTTTCCTGGCGGGCACCGACATCGACGACCGCGAAGCATACGGCCTGTATGCCTCCACCGCGCAAGCACATGCCATGCGCGCAGAACGCCAGCTAGCCTTGCGGGCATTGGAGTCACTGCTGGTCTCGTACGGCGGCGAGAACGCTTTACATCTGTTTGCCGATTCCGCCCACCGCTTCCTGGCCGCCACGGCCAGCCGCCTGATTATCGTTCAGATCGAGGACGTGCTCGGCCTGCAACACCAGGCCAACCTGCCCGGATTGGGCGACGAGACACCAAACTGGAGACGCCGTTTACCAGTGAGCCTGGATGATCTGGCTACGGATCCGCGTTTGCACAAGCTCGCGACGATATTCGCGGAGCGCTCCCGGTTCAGCCAGGCATCTCGGACAGTGCCTTGAAAGCGGCGGCAATATCAAACTGACCATGGCCTGCCTCATGGGCCTTAGCCAGGGTTTCATCCGAGGCATGTGCCGAAGGCAGTGGCGTGCCCAGCTTTCTGCCGCTATCCAGCGCCAGTCGAATGTCCTTGTGCAGCAAATCGAGCGTAAACCAGTTCTGCTCGGGCAGTTCCTGCAGTAGCTGTCCTCGGGCTTTGAGCAGCGGCGAACCGATGGCGCTGCCCGCCATGACGTCCACGGCTGTCTCGTGGTCTATGCCACCCCGCTCGGCCAGCAAGACCCCTTCGCTGAAGGCAAGCATCTGGGCCGCAAGGCTGATATTGATCGCAAGCTTCAATAACTCTCCCTGCCCATTCGATCCAATGTAATGCGGTGTGCCCCAGGTTTCAAGAATCGGCGTTACCTCATCGAACGCGCCTCGATCGCCGCCAACCACTATGGTCAAAATACCTTTCTCGGCCTGAGGTACGCTGCCTGACACGGGAGCATCGAGCATCTTCGCGCCTCGCGCCGCAACCTGCTTCGCGAACCGGCGGCTGGTATCGGGACTTACCGTGCTCATGTCGACATAAATGTTGCCTTCAGCCAACCCTTTCAGGATGCCGTCATCACCGGTGGCCACAGCTTCCAGCGCATTGTCGTCGCTCACCATACTGATGACGACATCGGCCGCTTCGGCTACGCGCCGCGGGCTGTCACACCACTTCAAGCCCTGCTTCTGCAGATCACTCACCTTCTCTTTGGTGCGGTTGTAACCGTAGACCGGGTAACCGGCCTCCAGCAGGCGTTGAGCCATGGGATGGCCCATCGAACCGAAACCAACGAATCCTATCGTTTGCATCCGTCTCTCCCGAGCGAGTCTTTCCCCATGCTGACATATAAGGCATGGATATGCTTCAGTGCCCTTCGTGAACACCCTCTCCGACCGTGCGGCTCAAGAAGAACGCCAGCGGCACAAGCAGAAACGACATCCATGCCAGGGCATGGAAATCGTCGATAAAAGCGAGCATGTTCGCCTGACTCAGAATCGCGTTGTAGATCACGGCGGCGCCGTGCTGCATGGCATCGGCCGCCTCGCCCGGCAGTTGGGCAAAGGCATGCCCCAGTTTCTCCAGTGCATGCTTGTAGGTATCGTTGAAATTACTCGCATTTTCGACCATACGGCTCTGGTGCACTTGCGTGCGCCGAGACAGGAAAGCCGTCGTCAGTGAAATGCCAATGCTGCCGCCTATGTTGCGCGACATGTTGATCAGCGCGGAGGCATTGCTGGATTTCTCCAGGGGCAGATTGATATAGGCCGCTGTATTGATGGGTATGAACAGGAAGGCGAGCCCTGCTGCCTGGAAGGCGCGTGCCCAGACGATCGTCCAGTAGTCAGTTTGGGTATTGAACCCTCCCATCCACAACATAGCCGTGCCGCTCACGAGGAACCCGATCGCGATCAACCATTTCGAATCCACCTTGGTTACCAGGCGCCCCATGATGGGCATGATGAGCACCAGGGCAATGCCACCCGGCGTCAACACGAGACCAGCGTCGAATGCCGTATAGCCCAAGCGACTCTGCACGAAGATCGGCAACAGTGCAGTGCTCGCCAGGAGCACGATGCCCACGGCAAACATTTGCAGGTTGGCAATCCCGAAGTTGCGCTCGCGCAGCAACCTTAGATCGACGATGGGATCATGATCCCCCAGTTCCCAGACCACGAACGCAATCAGGGAGGCCACGAAAACGACCGTGAGGATCACGATGAAACTGGAGCCGAACCAGTCGTCCTGCTGCCCGCGGTCGAGCACGATCTGCATGCCGCCCAGGCCCAAGGTCAACAACGAAAAGCCGATCCAGTCGAGCCGGATGCCGCGTTTCAACCGTGCAAGGCGAGCCTTGATCTGGTGTGCCGGATCGGTCACCAGGGCCTGTACGAGCACGAAGACGATTACGCCGACCGGGACATTGATCAAAAACACCCAACGCCAACTGATGCTGTCGGTGATCCAGCCACCGATGGTCGGTCCAATGGCGGGGGCAAACACAACCGCCAGTCCATAGAGGGCGAAGGCGGTACCACGCTTGGCGGGCGGGAAGGCATCGGCCAGAATCGCTTGCGAAACCGGTTGCAGGCCGCCGCCGGCTATGCCCTGGATGGCCCTGAACAGCACCAGCATCCCGATCGTTGGCGCAATGCCGCAGAGTAGCGAGGCAATCGCAAAGCCCGCGATGGAGATCTGGAAAAAACGCTTGCGACCTACTACTTCCGACAACCAACCGCTGATGGGCACCACGATCGCATTGGTTACTGTATAGCTGGTGAGAATCCAGGTCGAAGTGTCGATCGACACCGACATGGCGCCCGCAATGTGATCGAGCGCCACGTTGGCGATGGAGATATCCAGTACTTCCATGAACGCAGCGAGCGCCACCACGGGCGCGATCACCCATGGGCTGACGCCCTGGCGCGCGGGCATGGCTCCGGCGACCGCCGCTTCGCTCACCGGGAGGCTTCCTCTCCGGCAGCGCCTGCATTGGCATCCACGATGCGCTCGATGAGTGCATTGACGCCCTTGGACTCCTGCCCATAAACCGGGGTCACGTTGCCGGGACCCGTCACAGGAGACCGAGCCAGCACCGGGCCGTTACGATCGTGTGTGTCGATCGTCGCCGTCATCGACAATCCCAGACGCAAAGGATGCTTCTTGACTTGTTTATCGTTCAGGGCAATGCGCACGGGCAGCCGTTGCACGACCTTGATCCAGTTGCCACTCGCGTTCTGGGGCGGTAGCAATGCAAAAACGCCGCCGGTGCCCGCATCGAGCCCCACGACCCGGCCGTTGTATTTCACACCGCTGCCATAAAGATCCGAGACAACCGTCACCGGTTGACCGATATGCACCGTGGCCAGGTCTGTTTCCTTGAAGTTTGCATCGACCCAGATTTCATCGAGCGGTATCACGGCCAGCAAAGACTGGCCTGGTTGCACCCTTTCGCCAAGCTGCACGTTGCGATTGGCCACGAAGCCCGATACGGGAGCGACGATGCGGGTGCGTGCCAGTGCAATCCAGGCATCCCGCACTTTGGCCTCGGCCTGGAGCACCAGTGGATGGGTGCGTAGCGTCGTGCCGGACACGGCTGCCCGGGCTGCCTTTAGCTGGGCGCGGGTCGCTGCCAGCTTGGCCGTGTCGCTCCGGTACGCCGTCTTTGATTGTTGGTAAACCTCTTCGGATACGCCTTTGACCTGGCGCAGTCCCTTGTTGCGTTCGTAATCACGCCGGGCCTGGGCCAGCGCTGTCGATTGCGCCGCCACCCGGGCTTTGAGCACGGACTCGTTTGCATACAGGCCGCGTACCTGCCTGACGGTCTGCGCCAATGCGGCCTCCGCCTGGCTCAGCGCGGACCGCGCGTCGGTGTTGTCCAGTTTGACGAGCACTTGCCCCTGCTGCACGAAGTCAGTGTCATCCGTGTCGATCGAAACCACCGTGCCGGAGACCTGCGGGGTGACCGTGACGATATTGCCATGCACATAAGCGTCATCAGTGCTCACATGCCAGCGACCGTAAAAGAACCAATAGCCGATATAGACCAGAACACCAGCAACCAGAACGGCTGCGAGGCCGATCAGGATTTTCTTGCGTTTCTTCGCGCCGCCCTGCCCGGCTGCCGTTCCCGGATCCTGCTGCTTCGATTCCTGTTCTTCAGTCATCAGTTTTTCTCCTGCTGGGTGGCCGCTGTCGCGGTCGTCGAATGTGGAGACGGCGCAGCATTCCACCAACCGCCGCCAAGCGCCTGGTACAGCGCGGCCGTGTCCTGGTATCTCGCCGATAAAGCCTGGATCTGGTTAATAAGTGCGGCCTGATAGGCCTGCTCTGTGTCGAGCACTGCGATGTAATCGACGGCCCCCGCCCGATACTGCGCTTGGACCAGGTGGCGGCTCTGTGCTGCCGACTGGAGCGCCTGCTCGCGTGCGTGCAGCGTGCGGGCATCTTGCTCCAGGGCACCTAGCACATTGGAAACCTGGGCAAAAGCCTGCAAAACCGTCTCGCGGTAATCGGCATAAGCGGCATTGAAACGAGAACGCGCAGCATCGCGCTTGGCTCGCAGTTCCTGCCCGTGGAACAGGGGATACAAGAGCGAGGCACCGATACCCCACACGGCTGCCGGTGATTTGAACAAGTCACTTGCGGAATTCGTCTGAGAACCGTAATGCGCTGTCAGCGTAATGTGCGGGTAGAGATTGGCGGTGGCTACCCCGACCGCAGCACTGGCGACATGCAATCGTGCCTGTGCGGCTAGAATGTCCGGCCGTTGGTGCACCAATGCAGAGGGCAGACTGAGTGGCAAATCCTGCGGCAACGTCAGGTCTTCCAACGACAAGTCCGGTGCATCGAAAACACTCGGCGTATCACCGATCAATGCTGCGAGACGGGTTTGCACCACCGTGAGGTTTTTTTGCAGTGTGGGCAGCCGGGCCTGCGCGTTGGCCAGTGTTGTCCGAGCTTGCAAGGTGTCGGACAAGGGCACCGCACCGGCCTGCTCCCGGGCCTTCACAATCTCGAGCGTATTCTTTTCCAGGGCTATGATATGGCGTGTCGCCGTGATTTCGTCCTGTAATGTGGCCGACTGCAGGGCTGCAACGACCACGTTGTCGACCAGCGACACACGGGCGCCGATCAGTTGATCTTGCGCAAGGCGTGCCCGTGCTGCGCTCTCCTCCACGGCCCGGTTCTCGCCACCGGCGATATCCAGCGCATAACTCACCGACACATTGGCGGTGTACAAGTCGAACATATTGCTGAACAAGGGGTTATCGATACCGATCTGAGCGCCATTCGCACGATTCCGAGAAACTCCTGCCCCGACATCGACCGAGGGATAACGGGAACCGGACACCGCCTCGAGATCATGTCCGGCAGCCCGGAAACGGGCCCGCGCGGCAGCCAAAGTCGGACTCGAACGCAGCGCCCTGCTAACCAGTGAATCGAGCTGATCGGACCCCAACAGACGATACCAATCGGCCGCAACCTGTTTCCCGGTGTCGATTTTTTGGGTCGTGGCCCGAGCACCGACCGTAGCAGCGGCTCCGGCCTGATAGGCCGTATCGGCCGGTAGCGCGGGCTTTTTCCAGTCCGGTCCCGCTGCACATCCGGCCAAACTCACGAAAATAACGCCAGCCACGAGGGCCGACAAGGCTTTGTTTCCTGCTCTGTGGCTTGCCTGGGAATACACGTGGTACTTGCTCCGACTCGGGAGGCTGCGCAGGTTAATTCATTCGATCGAATTAGTCAATCGTATGAATTGCGCTATAATCTTTTGCATGAATGAGGCCTCACCATGAGTAGAACGCAATGAATGCGAGTCAACAGAAGGAATCCGCCGCACAAGGCGGCGATACCAGGGAACGCCTGGTACAGGCTGGACTCGTGCTGTTCGGCCGTCATGGCTTCGATGGCGTGACCACCCGGGCGCTGGCCGAAGCCGCCGGCGTGAATCTGGCTGCGATCCCCTACCACTTCGGCGGCAAGGAGGGAGTCTACGCCGCTGTAGCCGAGCACGTGGTGAGCACTTGCGGAACCGAAATGCTTGATGTCATCGCCGAAGTACTCCCTCAAGGTGAGCGCCCCTCCACCCCTTTGGAGGCCACTCATCGCTTGAAAACCCTGATAACCGGTGTCATCCGCGTCATCACACGCTCACCGACCCGCACCCTATACGGCAGTTTCATCGTGCGCGAACAACTGCAACCCGGCGCAGCCTTCGAGATGCTCTATGAGCGCATGTTCCGCCATGTGCATGGCGCGGTCGGTGAATTGGTCGGCCTCATCCAGGGCGCGCCTGCCGATGCACCGCATACGATCATGCAGGCCCATGCGTGCCTGGGCATGGCGCTCTCCTTCGGCGCCAACCGCGAAGTCATACTCCGGCGCCTGGGTATGAAAGACGGCTATACGCCCGAAATTATCGAACAAATCTGCGAGACGGTTGCGGATATGACCGAGCAAGCCGTCAAGGGCAAGACCTCCTGAGCCGCGGCAATAAAATCGATTCCACTGTGGCCTGACACGCATTACCCGAATAATTCGCACGGAACCAATCCCACAGTTTCGTTGTCGCCTTAATAGGCCCGACGACAGAAGAAGCAGGCACCTCCGATCGTCCACGTGACGAAATATCCGGAGGCATCACTATCACTTGCTCCCGACTGCCTGCAGTTCTACGATGGGACTACCCGGTCACGCAATGGTCCGGGGGTCTTGCCGGACGACAAGATCTGCCATGCAATCTGCATACACGCGAAACACGCAGACGCAAGGAGTCCACCATGAATATTTTCGAGCGACTTGAATCCGAAGTACGCGCCTATTGCCGTGCCTGGCCGGCCGTATTCGACACAGCAGTCAACGCCCGCCAGAAGGATGTGGATGGAAAGGAGTACATCGACTTTTTCGGCGGTGCAGGCGTGCTGCTCTTTGGCCACAACAACCCGCGGCTGCGCCAAGCCATGATCGATTACATGATGCGCGACGGCGTCAGCCACAGCCTCGATATGTACACGCGAGCCAAGCAACACTTCATGGAACATTTCGAGGAGGTGGCGCTCAAGCCGCACAAACTGAATTACAAGTTGCAATTTCCCGCCCCTACCGGCACCAACGTGGTGGAAGCAGCCCTCAAGCTCGCGCGCAAGGTCACCGGCCGCAACACGATCATGGCATTCACGGACGGTTTTCACGGCATGACGCTAGGCTCACTGGCCTGCACCGGCAACGAGCATTTCCGCTCTGCAGCCGGAGTGACACTCAATGATGTCGTGCGGATTCCTTACGACGGTTATCTCGGCGCCGGAGTGGATACACTCGAGCCACTGCGCCGGGCGCTCGCGGACAGCTCCAGCGGCATGACGCCACCGGCCGCGTTCCTCGTAGAGACGATTCAGGCCGAGGGCGGTGTAAACGTGGCGAGCCGTGAGTGGCTGCAATCATTGCAGAAACTCGCCCGCGAGCACGGCAGCCTGCTCATCGTTGACGATATCCAGGTCGGCTGCGGCCGTACCGGCGACTTCTTCAGCTTCGAAGCCATGGGACTCGATCCCGACCTGGTGTGCCTGGCCAAGGGGATCGGTGGTTATGGCACTCCACTGGGCTTGTTGCTCATCAAACCCGAACACGACCAGTGGAAACCCGGCGAGCATACCGGCACCTTCCGCGGCCAGGATTTGTCCTTCGTGGCGGGGGCCGAGGGACTCGATTATCTGGCCGACAAGAAATTCATGGACGAGGTGAATCAGAAAGGCAAGCGCATCCATGCACGGCTGGACAAGATCGCCAAGGGCCTGCCGATTGAAACCGAAGTGCGCGGACGCGGCATGATTCAGGGACTTGATATGGGCTCCGGTGAACGCGTCAGCAAGGTCGTAAAGCACGGCTTCGAGAACGGTCTGCTGATACCGAGCTGTGGGCCCGGCGGCCGCGTGGTGAAACTGACCCCGCCGCTGACGATAGAAGACGATACCCTTGAAGAAGGCCTTGACCTGCTTAAGCAGGCCGTCGCCAAGGGGGCGGAATCATGAGAGAGCATGACGGACTGGCCTTCCCCATCGCCGAGTACGAACGCCGCCTGGGCGAATTGCGCGAACGGATGCAGGAGCGTCTGCTCGATGCGGTCGTGATTTCCGATCCGGAGAACCTGGCCTATCTGTGCGGGCATCAGACCACCGGCTACTCGTTCTTTCAGGCGCTGGTCGTGCCGCTCGAGGACGAGCCGGTCTCGGTCACCCGCCAGATGGAAGCCTCCAATATCGAAAAGCGCACCTGGGTCGAGGACGCGCGCTACTACAGCGATACCGGAGACGCGCTGCAAATGCTCTACAGCGTACTCACCGACCTGGGTCTCGGCGGGAACCAGGTCGGCTACGAACGTAACAGCTACTTCTTCCCCGCCTACCAGCAGGATCGATTTCACACCCTTTTCACCAACGGCAACCTACTCGACTGCTACGGCATCGTCGAGGAAGGCCGGATATGCAAGTCCAAGGCCGAGATCGATCTAATGCGCAATGCTGCAAAAGCAACCGAAGCCGGGATGCAGGCCGGCCTGGATGCCGCTGCCGAAGGCGTGACCGAAAACGATATTGCCGCGGCTGCCTGCGACGCCATGTTCCGCGCCGGCGGCGAGTATCCCGCCGTGCTGCCCTATATCACCTCCGGGCCGCGCACCATGATCGGCCATGCCACCTGGGAAGGCCGCACGGTACAGCCCGGCGAACACGTTTTCCTGGAGATGGCCGGATGCGTGCAGCGCTATCACACCGCGATGATGCGCACCGTGGTGCTCGGCGAGGTGAGCCGCTCGATGCGCAAGGCCGAGGGCATCATGCTTGAAGCACTCGACGAGGTCGAGGCGTTTATCCGGCCCGGGGTCACGGTCTCCGATGTCGACGGGCTGGTGCGGCGCATCATCAACGACAACGACTTCGGCGCAAGCCTGATCACCCGAGCCGGTTACTCCATCGGCATCGCCTTCGCTCCGGCCTGGGACGAGGGCTACATGCTGAGCCTCAAGCAAGGCTCACCCGAAATCCTCAAACCCGGCATGACTCTGCACATCATCCCTTGGATGTGGGGCATAGACGGCGACAAGACCTGTGGCATCTCCGACACAGTGCACGTAACCGAAGACGGCTGCGAATCGTTCTTCACCCTAGACCGCCACTTCACAGTCAAGTAATGGGGGCAAATAAACTCTTAGAGGCAACACATGCTGTATCTTGAACTCTTAATTGCGCCCCGTTCGAATTTTGAATCGCCCTTTTGTCAAGTTTTCTGGTTCTCTTTATGACATAAATACATTGCAAGGTGGCATTTCACCATTTGAGGCCTGGTACTCATCGAGCAATTCCTGCTCTCTCGCTACCGGATCATCGCAGAGTTCCCGCCAATAAAGAGTCGCTCTACGTGTACCCTTCTCGCCGAGTCCATCCTTATGGTGCTGAAGTTGGGTACGGATCGTTTTATCACGCCCATAGGAGCGCCCAATATAGATCAGGGTTTCGTGGTCAAAGAGCGCATAGACACCCTCTGAATCCGGGGCATTAGCGACATCATTCTTAGAGAATGCACGGAATCCGCCCTTAATTATCATGGTTTCTGACATCCTCATAGGTATTGCCTAACACTATACGCTCATCGCATCAACTCCACTGCATGAGATGCACAAGATGCCGGAGATCCCGGGTCCCTAGGCGTTAATTGATCCTAAAGCGATATTTCAGGCATCTGTAAATCTCGGGGCATACCAGCCGGTATTGCTATTTATCTTCTCGATCGTTGAGGACTTGAAGGTAGCTAGACCAATGTCCGTGACCACATTCTGGGCACTTCAACCGATCTGTTGCGGGTTCAACTTCCAAGGAACTTATGTAGCTGACCACGCCTTTCATGACCCAACAATATGGGCAGATAAATTTTGTGGCCGAGTATGAATGCGAAGTAAATCTTTCGGCACGACCTGGGGCACTCCGTAAATTCTCTATCTCACCCCTTAATTCAGCAAAGTGTAGCGACCTACTGCGCAGTTTTTTCTCCCTGGCAGACCGCATCATCTGAGCCCGCCATCCCAGTGCCTTTGCCTCCTGCATGAGAATGTCGGATATTGCCTTATATGGCGGCAAATTCATAAATTTATATCCCCCGGATATACGAGGAGCATAACAGAGCAGCAAGGTTGGCCATCTGTTTTTGGTCATCTTCTACGGTCGAAATGGATCGAAAGTGGTTTATCGCCTGGCATTAAACCGGACATGCGTGCACCCGACGGAACACTATCTAAATGCCATCAGGTTTCCAGCGCTCAAAACGTTATTTCTTTTTAGGGCCTAGCCACACTTGCTGGGCGTTAACGAACTCGCGGATGCCGTGCGGACCCAGTTCGCGGCCATAGCCCGATGTCTTGATGCCGCCGGAGGGCAGGCGCGGATCGGTCTTGACGATGCCGTTGACGGCCACCTGCCCTGCTTCGAAACGGCGCGCCAGTGTCACGCCTCGCTCGGGTGTGGTCCACAGGCTTGCGGCCAATCCGTATTCGGTGTCGTTGGCTACTTCCAGGGCTTCTTCGACGTCAGCGACCGATACGACCGCAGCGACTGGGCCGAAGGTTTCTTCGCTGAAGGCCGGCGCCGTTCGGGGAACATCCGCGAGCAAGGTAACCGGATAGAGGCAACCCGGCCCTTCCGGCAAGTCGCCGCCCAGCAGACAACGCGCACCCTTTTCGATCGAGTCGCGCACCTGGCGATGCAACTGGTCGCGGATTTCCGCACGTGCGAGCGGGCCGATGTCGGTGTCTTCGCGCGTCGGATCGCCGACCTTCAAGCTTTCGAGACGCTTGCGAAAGGCGTCGACGAATTGATCGTACACGGGCTGTTCGACCAGGATGCGCTTGGCGGCGATGCAGGATTGGCCCGCGCAGATGAAGCGGGAAGTAGCGATCGTATCGACCGCAGCCGGGATATCGGCGTCGGCGAGCACCACGGCCGGATCCGAGCCCCCGAGTTCCAAGACGGCAGGCTTGACCAGTTCGCCGGCTAGGGCCGCGACCGCTCGCCCTCCCCGGGTCGAACCGGTAAAGGACACGGCCTGAACTCTGTGATCACGCAGCACGTTACCGGTAGCCTCGTTGTCGATGCGCACCGTTTGCAGCAGTCCTTTCGGCGCGCCGGCCTCCCGGAAAGCATCTTCGATGGCAGCAGCGCAGCCGGGCACATGCGGATCATGCTTGATCACGACGGTGTTGCCGGCCATCAGTGCCGGAGCAAACACCCGTGCAGCGAGCCAATACGGGGAATTCCAGGGCAGGATACCGAGCACGGTGCCGAGCGGCAGGTACTGGACCCAGCTGCGTGTGGCGTCGGAAGCAAGCTCTTCCGGGGCGAGATAGTTCTCGGCATGCTCCGCGAAGTGCTCGCAGCACCAGGCCGTCTTCTCCACTTCGCCCAGTGCCTCGCGGACCGGCTTGCCCATTTCCTCGGTCATCAGTGCGGCGTGGCGCTCGCGATCCTTGCGCAGTTGTGTGGCCACGGCCTTCAGGCATTCGGCACGCTGTTTGAAACCGTAGTCCCGCCATTCGTTGTAGCCGTCACGCGCGGACTTGAGCTTGGCTTCGACCTCCGCTGCCGTATGCCACGGCAGGTCACGAATCGTTTTTCCGGTAGCGGGATTGATCACTGTCGGCATTAGCGCTCCTCGGTTGCGAACTCGAAATAGCGGTCATGGCAGCCGTCTCCCTGTCCGGGACACGGCTGCCGGCGTCCGTCAATGCGGCTGTTTTTCCAGCCGTCCTGATTTCCAGACGTGGGTCACATTGACGGGTTTGGACAAGACTTCGATGTCATCGAGGGGGTTGCGTGAGAGCGCACACAGATCGGCATCCCAACCGACTTCCAGGCGTCCCGCCTTGGGCGCCTGGGGACCCAGGGTCAACGGTCCGGTCGCGGTAGCAGCCTCGATCGCCTGCAGCGGCGTCATGCCCGCCTCGACCAGCAGTACGGGTTCCAGGCCGTGCAAACCCCAAGCCAGGGCCGAATCCGGGCCCGACGTCAGCGTGTCCGTGCCACAGGCCACGGTCACGCCTGAACGGATCGCCAGGGCGATCGCTTCGCGATGCCGGTCCGCGGTTTCGAGCAGCTTTTTCCAGGCATACCCGGCCATACCGTTGCGCTGTCCGTGTTCGTGCATACGCACTTTCACGAAACGTGTCGCGACGAGGACTGCGCCGCACTCTTTCATCGCCTCAGCGGCTTCCTCGTCCAGGAAAGTGCCGTGCTCGACGGTGCGCACGCCCGCCTTGAGTGCGGCCATGATTCCCGCCTTGCCGTGGCAGTGCGCCGCGACGATGCGCTCGGCCCGCGCGGCTTCTTCAACTATGACGCGCAGTTCATGATCGGTGAACTGCTGGTGCATCGGGTCGTCGTATTCGGTCAGCACACCGCCCGAAGCACAAATCTTGATCAGTTTCGCGCCCTTGCGCAGTTGCAGGCGCACGGCCCGCAGGCACTCAGCTTCCCCGTCACAGGTGTGCAGCCAGCCGTCACGCGCGGCATAGTCGGCCACGCAGCCGATGGAATAACTGTGCAGGTCGGCATGCCCGCCGGTCGGGGAAATTAGATCGCCGGCCGCGTAAACATGGGGCCCGCGTGCCTGGCCCTCGGCAATGACCCGGGACAGGTAGACGCCGTAGCCACCGACTTCCCTCACGGTGGTAAAGCCCGCATCCAGTGCGCGTGCCGCATCGTCAGCGGCCCGTGCGGCCGCCACCGGTACCGGTACTTGCATGGCGAGGTCGAGATTGGTGCCGCGCAGTCCGGTGAGATGGACATGGCAATCCCACATACCCGGCATGAGCACGGGGACTTCGAAGCTGCAGGTATTGTCGTTGGTCGCGGGCGCCTTGGAAGCAGGCCCGACCCAGTCGATCACGCCGTCCCGAATGATTGCGGTGGCATTGTGAATGGGATCACCCGATCCGGGTATCAGCACCTTCGCCGAAATGCGTTGCAGGTTTTCCGCCATGGGCACTCCGTTCGGAAAACACCCCAATGGTACAGGATGCAACGTGCTTTCTACGATTCGGGCCATTACCGGAAGGTAATTCACTTGCATCGCGCCTGCCAGTACACTAAGGGCTCCGCCCTACGCCGAGAACGACTTGATGAACGAACAAATACCGGCCCGCTGGAGCCAGTCCATACGTCGTCTGCATTTGACCGTCGCCCTGCTGGTGACGGTCCAGATCATCATCGGACTGACCATGGACCGCCACACACCGAATCTGGTTTGGACGCATTTCTACCTGGGCCTTACCATTTCCGCACTGGTGCTTTGGCATTGGTTCTGGATTCTGACCCGCGAGCGCCCGCTCCTGCATCACCTGTTTCCCTGGTCCCCCCGGCGTCTCGGCCAAGCCGTGACCGACGCCCGTGCTGCCATAGGCGGGAAACTTCCGCAATCGGGCCCTTCGGGGTCGAGCCTGGCGGGCCTGGTTCACGGGCTCGGACTGCTTGCGCTCACCGCGGTAGCAGCACTGGGCACTACCTTGTTCATCCTCATCAAACTGCATATGTCGCGCAGCGAACTCGGTGAGACCATCGAAGACCTGCATACGACGTTCGCCTGGTTCCTCATCGTCTACTGGTGCGGACACGTGCTGCTCGCCACCATCCACGAGGCCCGGGGAGATCACGTTATCGCAAGGATATTTCGCATCGGAAAATAGGCTGATTAGTGATATTTATTAATTAGTTAAATACATATCTTAAAGTAATTTAACAGAAGGAAACAGGCGGGAGTTGCTAACTGGATGTTAGCATCCCGCCACGCCCTGAGAATTTGCGTCCCAAGATGCCCAATTTCTTCCGTGGACGGCAACGGCCGGGTAGCTGGCGAAAAGACTTCGATCGCGCCTGGTGCAGATGCAAGACCGCACGCCGCCCGCTCGACCCCGGGGCACTCGAAATGGTGCGTGAAGACGTGCTGAATCACATCGGCGTATGGGTCAAAAGGGACGCCGAACAGGGGCGCCTGGGCTGCCGCACTGAACTCATGAACAGTATGGAACGGATCTGTTTGCGCCGTGCGCTATCCGCCTTGGATCCGCACACGCGTGAACAGGTCTCCGAACGGCTGCCGGAGTTCCGGCAGCTCGATCAAAACCAGGAACGACAACTCGCAGCCGAGAAGCTGCGCATGGATCTGCTGCGTACCTGGACGGGCCTTTATTACGGGGATCGCGCACGCGGCGACTGGTATGACGTCTATTTCAGGGCTGCTGAGATGCGCATGAGCAGTATCGGGCGGGATTTGGAACGGATTGCCGGTCTGCCTGTCCACGTAGTAGAGAACAATCGCGACGCAGCGATTCGGGGATTGAATGCTGCAATACGGTTACGATTGCTACAAATGCCGCCCGGTCGCGCACTCACCCACCGCAGCCTGAGGACCCGTCTGCGACAACTTTTGCATCTGCATCATGAGGATGACATTAATGAACACGATGGCTGAGACCGATTACAAGCATTGGCAACTCACACGCGACGAAAAAGGCATCGCGTGGCTGGGGCTGGATCAGGCCGAAGCTTCGACCAACACGCTGGGTTCCGAGGTGATGCAGGAGTTGGGACGCGTGCTTGACGAGATCGAACAGGACATGCCGCAGGCTCTGATCATGTTCTCCCGCAAAGAAAAGGGCTTTGTGGCCGGCGCCGACATCAAGGAATTCACCGCCCTGGAGACGCCGGACCAGGCCTATGAGCTGATCCGCGGCGGACAGCAGGTTCTGGAACGCCTGGCGGCTCTGCCCTGCCCCACGGTGGCCATGATCCATGGATTTGCCCTCGGCGGCGGCCTGGAACTGGCACTCGCCTGTCGGTACCGCGTTGCCAGCGAAGCTGGGAGCACGCAATTAGGTTTGCCCGAAGTGAAACTGGGTATCCATCCCGGCTTCGGCGGCACGGTGCGCAGTGTTGCCGTGATGGGCGTATTGCCTGCGATGCAACTGATGCTGACCGGCAAGTCGATGCGGGCAAAGCCGGCACTGGCCAGCGGTCTGGTCGACCGCCTCGCTTCACCGGACGAATTGCGGGAACGCGCCTGCAATCTCGCGTTGTCGGCCCCGACACCGCGCAAAGCCCCCCTGCTGCAGAAGCTGCTTTCGTTGGCCCCGCTACGCCCCCTGGTTGCCATCATGCTCCGGCGCCAACTCCAGGCCAAAGTCCGCGCAGAGCACTATCCCGCACCCTACGCCATGGTGCGCCTCTGGCAGCGCCATGGCGGGGCGGACCGCCCCCGGAGTTACGAACTCGAGGCGCGCTCCATCGCCGACTTGATGTGCGGAGATACCGCGCGCAATCTGGTCCGGGTCTTTTTCCTGCAGGACCGGCTCAAGGGACTGGGCCGCAAGGCCCGCTTCAAGCCGCGCCGACTGCATGTCATCGGTGCGGGCACCATGGGCGGGGATATCGCAGCCTGGTGCGCGTCCCGAGGGATGGAAGTCAGCGTCCAGGACCAGGAAGCGAAGTATGTTGAAAAGGCCTTCGGGCGAGCCCGCAAATTCTTTGAAAAGAAACTCAAGACCCCGGAAAAAGTAAAAGATGCCGTGGCCCGCTTGCACATGGATCTCGAGGGCAAATCATTGCCCGACGCCGAACTCGTGATCGAAGCGATCATCGAGAACCGGGAGGCCAAACAGTCGCTGCTCAAGTCCATCGAACCAAAGCTGACCGAACAGGCTCTTTTGGCCACCAACACCTCGAGCATCCCGCTCGAAACCCTGGCCACCAGCCTGCAGTCGCCGTCACGCCTGGTTGGCCTTCATTTCTTCAATCCCGTAACGCGCATGCCGCTGGTGGAAGTGGTGTCGTCCGAGCATACGGGAGAAGAAACCAGGGAGCGCGCACTCGCCGCAGTGCGTGCCATGGGCAAGCTGCCCGTACCGGTCAGTAGCGGCCCGGGATTTCTCGTCAACCGCATCCTGGCGCCTTACATGATGGGTGCACTGATGGCCTGGAACGACGGTATCGCGCTCGAGGCCATCGACCAGGCTGCCGAGGACTTTGGCATGCCCATGGGGCCGGCCGAGTTGGCCGACACCGTAGGTCTGGACATCGCCCTTGCCGTAGCGGAAGAACTGAAAGACGTGATCAAGGTGAGCCCGCCCGACAAGACCCGCCAAATGGTCGACCAGGGCCACGTTGGACGCAAGAGCGGCCAGGGCCTCTATACCTGGGAAAACGGCAAGGCCCGGAAACAGCAAAGCCGGGCCGGGGTTGCCGACCAGACATTACAAGACCGACTCATCCTGCCCATGTTGAACGAAGCCGTCCGGTGCCTGCGTGAAGGCGTTGTGGCCGAGGCCGATCTCATCGATGCCGGGGTCATCTTCGGCACAGGATTCGCGCCTTTCCGTGGCGGCCCCCTGCACTATGCACGCCATACCGGTGCAGCAAACGTCAAAGCAAAATTGACCGAGCTGGCGAAACAGCACGGACCGCTGTATACGCCCGATGACGGCTGGAACACTCTTTGAATAACTCAATATTTCATGTGGTTATAAGGACTATCTAATGCATTTTGAGACACCGCCGAATGATCGTCACGCATCCGTGTCCACCGTGGCCATGCCGCGTGACACCAACGCCCTGGGGGATATCTTCGGTGGCTGGCTGATGTCCAACGCGGATATCGCCGGGGCGATCCTCGCCTATCGCCGCGCGGGTGGTCGCGTCGTCACCGTAGCCGTGGATGGATTTGTGTTCATCAAGCCCGTGGTTGTCGGCGACCTGGTGAGCTTCTACACCGACATACGCCGCGTGGGTCGGACCTCCTGCGCCGTGGACGTAACCATGTTTGCGGAAAGCGACTGGGGCGGCGAAGATATCCGCCGGGTGGCGACCGCTACGCTGACGTACGTACACGTCGGCAAGGACAGGCGCCCCGCTCCCATTCCGCAGGGTAACGAGGCCTGACTCAGACGGTGGCGAGCGCCTCGTAGAGCGTACGCACCGGCTTCAGGTCCAAACCTTGGATTTTGCGGCCACGCGGCAGGTTGGCATTGGGCACGATGGCCTGCTTGAAGCCTTGCTTGGCCGCTTCCGCCAAACGCTCCTCGCCGCCGTATACGGGCCGCACTTCTCCCCCTAACCCGATCTCGCCAAAAACGACGAGATCCTCGGGTAGCGGCCTGTCGGCGAGGCTCGACGCCAGCGCGAGGGCCAAGGCTAGGTCGAGACCGGTTTCGGCCACTTTCAGGCCGCCGACCACATTGATGAATACATCGTGCCCGTACAATGCCCTGCCACCATGCCGGTGCAGGACGGCCAGCAGCATGCCCAGGCGGTTGGGATCGCAGCCTACCGCCACCCGCCGCGGGTTGGACAACGGGCTTTCGTCCACCAGGGCCTGGACTTCGATCAGCAAGGGGCGCGTGCCCTCGCGGAGCACGGATACAACGCTGCCGGCGCTGGGCTGGGTATCGCGGGCCAGGAAAATCGCCGACGGGTTGCGTACTTCCTTGAGCCCGTGCTCGGTCATGGCGAATACGCCGAGTTCGTTGGCCGCGCCAAAACGATTCTTGACGGCGCGGATGGCCCGATAGCGGCTGCCGGCGTCGTTCTCGAAATACAGCACGGTGTCGACCATGTGTTCCAGCACGCGCGGGCCCGCAATAGCCCCCTGCTTTGTCACATGCCCTACCAGCAGCACCGTGGTGCCAATCTGCTTGGCGTGGCGCACCAGCAGCGCCGTGCTTTCACGCAATTGCGACACCGAGCCAGGCGCCGAAGACAACGATTCAGTGTAGATCGTCTGAATGGAGTCGAGCACCAGCACAGCGGGACGGTCTCGTGCCACCAGCTCGAGCACCGCCTCGACGCGGGTCTCTGCAGCCAGGTTGATGTGGCTGTTTTCCAGCCCCAGCCGCTCGGCACGCAGCGCCACCTGGGTCAAGGATTCTTCGCCGGTGACGTAAAGAACGGTCTGCTGTTCGGCCAGTGCTGCCATGACCTGCAGTAGCAGGGTCGATTTACCGATTCCGGGATCGCCACCGATGAGCGATACCGAGCCCGCTACCAGTCCGCCGCCGAGCACCCGGTCGAATTCATCCAGTCCCGTGGCCGTCCTTGCCGTCTCGCCTTCGGCGCGAACTTCGTC
The DNA here is from genome assembly GCA_964586925.1 of uncultured Gammaproteobacteria bacterium. Taxonomy (GTDB): domain Bacteria; phylum Pseudomonadota; class Gammaproteobacteria; order JAKDMP01; family JAKDMP01; genus JBAUSV01. The sequence continues at coordinate 66,309 of CAZPJI010000001.1, read as the reverse complement.
GAGCCGAGCCGTGCTGACGTCGCCGGCGTAGCCGGTCTTGGGTGTTGCCCTGGCACCCGGGCGCGCCACCACCGGCCGGGTTTCCGTCAAGGTGTTCCAGGCGCCGCAATCGGCGCACTGGCCACTCCAGCGCGGCGCCTGCGCGCCGCAGGCTTCACAGACATAGTAAGTCCGCTGCTTCGCCATTCAGGCGGATGCCTCGGCAGAGTGTGGCATTTCCAGTTCGATGCTGCGGCGGGGCACGCGCCGAGAGACCCGGCACACTAGTTCGTAGGGGCTGGTGCCCACGGCGCGAGCGACCTGTTCCACCGGTAATTCCGGCCCCCAGAGCACGACTTCGTCGCCTACTTTGGCCTCCGGCAGTTGGGTCAGGTCGACGCCCAGCATGTCCATGGAGATGCGGCCAGCCAGAGGTAGTTGCCGGCCACGGATAACCACATGGCCCACGCCTTGCTCCCGCCAGGGATAGCCGTCTCCGTAGCCGATGCTCACAATGCCGATGCGGCAATCTTTCTCGGCTTTCCACGTCGCGCCGTAGCCGACCCGCTCTCCCGCCGCCACGTCCTGAATGGCCATGAGCTTGGCACTCAGGGTCATGGCAGGACGCAGCCCAAGCTCACTGCCATGACTATCCGGCAGCGGCGAAACGCCGTAAAGCATGAGGCCGGGACGTATCCAGTCGCCATGAGTCGACGAATGCAGGAGCACGCCTGCACTGTTGGCACAGCTTACCGGGCTTCCAGGATAGGCCGAGCGGACCGTTTCCAGAACTTGCAGCTGCTCTTGCGTGTCCTCGCGTTCAGGCTCGTCGGCGCAGGCCAGATGCGTCATGATTCCGGGCTGCTCAATGCCCAGTGCCGCAATACGCTTATGAACATCAAGGGCCATCTCTGCCGCAAAACCCAGACGGTGCATCCCGGTGTCGAACTTTATCCAGACCCTCTCGATGCCCTCCACGCCCTCTTTCTCCAGCAGCCGCAACTGCCAGGGAGCGTGGATCACGAGTTCGAAATGCTGTTGGCGAGCCTGCGAGAGCTCTGCACCGCTGAACACCCCTTCCAGTATGAGCACACGGCGCTCCGGCATGATCTCGCGGACTTCCAGGGCTTCATCGAGGCAGGCCACGGCCAGGGCGTCCGCAGCGTCGAACGCGTGGCCCAGGTTGGTCAAGCCATGACCGTAGGCATCGGCCTTGACCACCGCATAGACCCGGCTTCCAGCCGCCTGGCGCCTTGCGAGCTCCAGGTTATGGGCCAAGGCTGCCTGGTCGATCGTCGCAGTGACACGAGTCAATCGAAGCTCTCCGGCAGCGCGGCCTCCGGAATGTAGTTCTCGAAGCGCGTGTAACGCTCGCGGAAAGCGGCCCTGAGAGTGCCCGTAGGGCCATTTCTCTGCTTGGTAATGATAATTTCGGCCAGGCCCTTGTCGGGGCTGTTTTCGTTGTAGTACTCGTCGCGGTACAGCATAACGATCACGTCGGCATCCTGTTCGATACTGCCCGATTCACGCAGGTCACTCATGACGGGACGCTTGTTGGGGCGCTGCTCGACGCTACGGTTGAGCTGGGAGAGCGCCACTATGGGCACACTCAATTCCTTGGCGAGTCCCTTGAGTGCGCGCGAAATCTCGGAAATTTCGGTCGCGCGATTTTCACGCGTGCCCGGCACCTGCATGAGCTGCAGATAATCGATGACGATCAATGACAGGTTCGGTTGTTCCCGCTTCAGGCGGCGTGCGCGGGTACGCAGTTCCGTGGGTGACAGTCCCGGAGAATCATCGACATACAGTGGCGCGCCGTCCATCAGCTCGATCACGGAGGTGACACGCGGCCATTCGTCTTCTTCGAGGTGGCCGGTTCTAAGTCGGCCCTGGTCGATGCGCCCGAGCGAAGACAGCATACGCATGGTGAGCTGTACCGCCGGCATTTCCATGCTGAAGATCGCAGTGGCGAGCTTTTCGCCGACCGCGACATGCTCGGCGATATTCATGGCCAGCGCCGTCTTGCCCATCGATGGACGGCCCGCGATGATGACTAGATCCCCCGGCTGCAGTCCCGCCGTACGCTCATCGAAATCCTGGAGCCCCGTGGGCACGCCGGTGATGTGGCTCTTGGAGTGCTGGAGCTGGTCGAGGCGATCAACTGCTTCGCGAAGCAAGGAACGGATCGGCTTGAAGCCCTGCCCTCGGCGATTGCCCCGCTCGGCGATCGCGAATACGCGTCGTTCCGCCTCGTCGATGATCTCCACCAGGCTGCGCCCTTCCGTAGTGAAGGCAGCGCCGGCGATATCACCGCCTGCACGAACCAGGGCACGCAGCATTGCCCGCTCCGCCACGATATCGCCATAGGCCTTGACGTTCGCAGCCGAGGGAATGTCCTGGGACAGGCTGATCAGATAGGCCAGCCCCCCCGCCTCTTCCAACTCGTCGCGTGCCTTCAGCCAGTCACCGACCGTGACCACGTCGAAGGGGGCCGCACGGTCGGCGTGATCGGCTATTGCGGCGAAGATGTGTTGATGGTCACGGCGATAGAAATCGGCGGCCTCGAGACGGTCGCCGATTTCTTCCCACTTGGAATTGTCGAGCATCAAGCCGCCCAGCACGGCACGCTCCGCCTCAACCGAGTGAGGCGGCACCTTCAGCCGTGCAACGGCCGGATCAGTCCCCTCGGCCGGATTGGCCACGGGACCGGAGGTCCTTATTCCTCGGCAACGACCGCGATCGTTACGGTCGTGTCGACATCGGAATGCAGGTGGATGCCGATTTCGAACTCGCCGAGCTCATGAATCGGTCCCGTATCGGGCATACGGACCTCGCGCCGTTCGACTTCGATACCCGCGGCTTTGAGGGCATCGACCACATCGGTGGTGCCTACCGAACCAAAGAGCTTGCCTTCTTCGCCGGCACGGGCACGAACTTCAAAGCGCTTGCCCTCGAGTTCGGCCTTGCGGGCTTCGGCCTTTTTAAGCTCCTCGCCAAACTGAGCCTCGAGTTCGGTACGGCGCTTTTCGAATTCGGCCAGATTCTCGGCCGTCGCGGGCACCGCCTTGCCCTGAGGGATCAGGAAATTGCGCCCATACCCGGATCGCACCTTGACCTTGTCACCGAGGCCGCCAAGGTTTTCGACCTTATCCAGCAGTATCACTTCCACGTCTTCGACTCCTTTGCTTGCTCAGGCTTTCGGCGGGCTTTTCAGCCGCCGAAAGTCAAACCAATTGTCCACCAACCCGGCGCCGGATACCAGCCCCAGTAACCAGAGGGGCAGCAACGCCAGGCCAATATAAAAAAGCACCAGCCCCCAGCGCGGCCAATTGCGCATGAAACGCAGCGCGTGGATGACCGCCAGTCCCTGAAACAGGAACATCCCCAGGGCCACGATTGCCACGTTATCGAGCACCGGCCCGGCGATCAACAGCCGCGCCACGAATATCAGCGATCCGGCGACACTGACCATCAGCCCCAGGCTGAACCGCCGAAACTCGTCGCCAAATGCCCCGGGGCGCGTCAATCGCGCCTGGAAATAGCGTGCCAACAACAGCATCGCACTCACGCTAACCATGGCACTTGCTGCTGACATGCCCGGCATTAGCAAAGCCATTGCCTCCAATCGCGTCTTCCAGACTGCAGGCTCTTGAGCCTCGGGCAGCTGTTTGAACAGGGCGAGAAGCTGGGCCAACAACTCGCGCCAGAATCCCATCGGATCCGCTATCAGCACCAGTTGGGCTACCACGGCCAGGCAAGCCAGGAGGCCTGCCACCAGGACCGCCAATGGCAGGGAACGCCCCATCCTCAAAACGCCGGCAACCAGAAACATCGGCAACCAGATGCTCATAACCGGCCCGGATAGCGGATCCCAGATCATCTGCCAGGGGCCTTGTCCCGTAGCCCAACCTATCAGTCCCACTCCAACGACAGCGATAAGCAGTACCGCAAGAGACTTGGCATAGCCACGCTGGAGCACGATCAAAGCCAGCAACGCACCGCTTAACAGGCCGAACAGGGGAATTAGTCCCACGCCCAGCAGCACTAATGCGCTGACTGGAACATTCCTTGTCAGTCCCTCGACCAGACGGTCGACTGGACTGACAGTGCCCGAGTTCACATCAACCTTTTAGTGGCGATCCGTGTACGGCAGCAGCGCCAGATAGCGGGCGCGCTTGACCGCCAGCGCCAACTGGCGCTGATAGTAAGAGCGGGTTCCGGTGATGCGGCTGGGTACAATCTTGCCCGTCTCGGTAATGTACTGGCGCAGGGTCGCGAGATCCTTGTAATCGATTTCCTCGACGTCCTCGGCGGTAAAGCGGCAAAATTTCCTGCCCTTTCTGAAATGTGCCATGGCTTAGTACTCCTCGTTCTCGTCGTTGTCATCGTCATCGTCGGAATCGTCATCGGAGTCGTAATTGTCTTCGTCTCCGTTGTCCTGGTAATCAGACTCGTCCGATTCCGCAGCTTCGCGCTCAGCCCGCTGTTCGGCGGCCCGCTGTTCGGCAGCAGCACGGGCCTGCTTTTCGGCGTCCTCGCGTTCGCGCTCCTTGACCAGGGGCGAATCTTCCGTGTAGGCCTTATCGCGCTTGATGACCATGTGCCGCAGGACGGCATCATTAAACTTGAACGCATCCAGCAATTCGCTCAGAGTGTCTTGTCCGCACTCCACGTTCATGAGCACGTAATGCGCTTTGTGCAGCTTCTGGATGGGATAAGCGAGCTGGCGGCGGCCCCAGTCCTCAAGGCGATGGACCTTGCCATCTGCAGCCTCGATGAGGCTCTTGTAGCGGCCCATGGTTCCGGGAACCTGCTCGCTCTGGTCCGGATGGACCATAAACACGATTTCATAGTGACGCATATCTACTCCTTATGGGTTCCAGCCTCCCGTGGCGTCTCGGTGAGGCAAGGAGAACAAAATCAAGCCGCGAATTATCCAGCAATTTTCTGCTAAAAGCAAGTCTCCCGCCTTCTGACAAAGCCTAAAAAGCCCACGAAATTCCTCGGAATTCCGCAACCGCCTGGCAGTGGGCCTGGCCTGAATGACGGCTGTATATCAGCAAGCCAGATGATTCGGGTCGTATTCGGTAATATGAAGGCATGTTCTGGAGATCCGGCCCGCAGCATGGTTTTGCAAAAAAAGGTACACTTTGAGTGCTGGGTAGGACCTGCACTTGATAACAACACGGCTGTCAAATGACCGGAGGAGACCCAAAAGACAGATGATCGCCTCAGGCATACATAATTCGGGAATCCTGCGTGAGTGAAGAACGCAAAGTAGACGTTTCCGATTTGAAGCCAGGCATGTATGTATCCCGGCTGGATCGGCCGTGGCTCGAGTCCCCTTTCCCTTTCCAGGGATTCGTGCTGGAAAACTGGGAACAGGTGAACGAAGTCCGCAAGGCGTGTGACCACGTATACATCGAGGAAGGCGAAGCCGGTGGCGCTGATCCCCGTCGGAAACCGAGCTTGGCGACTCCGCTGCCGACAACGCGAGAGCAAGACAAATCCCGTATCCGGCAAGGTTCCCGCTATCAACAGCATGCAGCCAATGAGCCTCCCTCGGCCTGGAGTCAAAGCCTGGGCCTGAAGACCGGAGAGTTGCCGGAACGGCCACCGGTCAAACGCCCCCTGCAGGAGGAACTCCGCGCTGCGCGTCCATTGATCAAGCAAACCCATGAACTCGTCCGCAAGCAGATACTCGATGCCCGCAATGGCCGCAGCCTAGATATGCCCGCTACCCGCGAGAGTGTGGCACGGATTACCGACAGCATCATCCGCAACCCGGATGCCCTTGTCTGCCTATCGGCGCTGAAAAAACGCGACGAATATACCTATCTCCATTCTCTCTCGGTCTGCATACTGAGCATTTCGTTCGGCCGGTATCTGGACTTGCCCGAGAAAACTCTGCTGGAGCTTGGATTCGGCGCCTTCCTGCACGACATCGGCAAAATGCAGATCCCGGACAGCGTGCTCAACAAGCCCGGGCGACTGGATCCTGATGAAATGGAAATCATGCGCAAGCATCCCGAGTTCGGGATCGAAATCGTCGACGGATCCGAACGTATCCCGGACAGCAGCCGTAACGTGATTTACTCTCATCACGAGCGTCTTGACGGCAGCGGCTACATCGAAGGGGTGAGCGGCCCCGAGATTAACCCGCTGACCCATATTGTGTCCGTATGCGACACCTACGATGCAATCATCAGCCATCGACCCTACAAGTACGCCAATTCACCGCTGGACGCGACAGCCGAGCTGTACCGGACACGGGGACGTTTCTTCGATGCCGACCTGGTCTATAAATTCATTGGCTTCATCGGCGTCTATCCGGTTGGAAGCCTGGTCGAACTCAACACTCATGAAGTCGGTGTGGTTATTGAAAACACCAGTGATCGCCTGCGACCCAAACTGCTCATTCTGCTCGACAGCGCCCATGAACGCCTGGACCAACCCTTCCCTCTCGATCTCGTGCGCACGCGCCAGACCAGCGCCGGGCGCCGCCTGGATATCACCCGTTCGCTGGAGACCGGCGCCTATGGCCTGGATCCTTTCGAACTGATGCGCTACATCGAAGAAACCTGAGAATGACAAAGCCCCTTGTATTTGGATTCAGGCACCAAAGCCTGAAGTCGACATGGACAGAATCGCCGGGAATGTGATTTCGTTGCGTCAGATTGATGATAGTGGACTTCAACTTACACTGTCTCCCGGTTGCTGATCGGAGAGAACACGATAAAGGTTGGCCATCCCTACCGGAACCACCGACGCCCATTCAAGAATCTGCCTGGATAATAAGCCGGTGTGAGCAGGCCCGACGCCGGCAAGCGCGCTCTGTTTGACGGCATGAGGCCGCCTCTCGAAGCTCCCGGGGTACCAAGTTGGTACAGCCCTACTGTGTTCACAGGCTCCACGATTCCCGGGTCAGGCGTTCCCCACCACTACCCGGATCCGGACGGATGGGAGCCAGGGCCGGGGCCTTCGAACGCTGTGACGTCCGCAGATCCACAAACGCGGTTACGCCCGCCGCGCTTGGCCCGATACAAGGCCGCATCTGCACACGCGAGCAGTCGTTCCGGTGTGCGACTGGCCTGGCCCAGCGCGGCGACGCCAATGCTCATCGTGATCTTCCAGTCGCATGAGGCCGGCTGCCAGCTCTCGTTCTGAATCAGTGCGCGAAGCTTCTCGCATACGGACAGGGCGCCGTCATGCTCTGTCTCCGGGAACACGAGCACGAATTCCTCGCCGCCATAACGCGCCACAAAATCTGTAGTCCTCACACGCTCACGAAGAACGTTTGCAATCGCTTTGAGCACGTGGTCCCCCACGGAGTGACCGAGCGCATCGTTCACACGCTTGAAATGGTCCAGATCACACATCGCGATGGCAAGCGGGTGACCGAACCGCTCGGCGCGTTGCAGTTCGCGGCGAAGAATCTCGTCGAGCGAGCGCCGGTTGCCCACACCGGTCAGGGGATCTCGGCGGTTTTCCAGTTCCAGTCGGTGCAGCAACGCATCCTTTTCGCGCATGGCGTCACGGAGCGAGGCAGTCTGCGACGCCACTCGCTCCCTCAAAGTCTGCCGTTCTTTACGCAACTCGGCGAAGAGCCGCGTGTTCACCACGGCTACCGCAACCTGCGCGGCAAAGTTCTGCAACAAATGGAGCGCCTGGTTGTTGAATACATCGGCATCGTAGGCCTGGACACTGATCACACCGACGGTATGGTCCTCGAAGTTGATCGGTATCGCCAATACCGAGACTGGAATACGGCCTACAACAACCATCCGGCGAATCGCCGGGTGATCGTCCCGACGGATATTGCCTATCAAGACGGGCTTCTGGTGCTCGATCGTCCAGGCCAGGAGGCCTTCACCCGGTCTGCGCCGAACCGGGGGATGCCGGATGCCCTCGTCATGATGCAAGCGGATGTCGAGTTCGTGGGCTTGCTCGTCATAAATCGACAGCAGAAATACGTCAAAGTCGATGAGCCCGCGTACCTCGCGGAAGATTGTCTCAATAATCTCGTCGAGATTGGCCGTGGCGCTCACCGCCTGGTTGATGCGATTGACCGCAGCGGCTTCCTGCGCGTGCCGGCGCTCCCGTTGGGCGATATGCACGACACGGCGGAACAGGATGGCGACACTGACGATGAATGCCGCATAGAGCAGGAAACTCTCCAGCGGAAGCCGCGTAAAGATCACCGCGCCAACCACACCGGTGAGCCCAATTGCGGCCTCGATCAGGACACCTCGGACATAAACCCAACGGCGGTGCGCGGCGCGCTGCAGTGAACGCCAGTCCAGCCCCGGGACCAATACTTCGTTGATCAACTGCAGCACCACAATCATGACCACGGTTCGGCCCAGGTCCGCCAGTGTCAGGTGGCGGAGCGGAACCGTTCCACCAAGGACGCGATAGACGGCTCCTGCTCCAAGTACGGCCAACACGAACATGCTTGCGCTGGCCACCCCTCGCCGAAGGCGTGCGACCGGCGACGGGGTGCGTGGATCCGCGACCAGCGTCCATGTGAGCACGGCCGTGCCCGCCATCCACGCGGCCGGTCCGGGACCGAAGACAAGCAGCGCGGCTACAATTGGGAAGCGGTCGAACGAACTGTACGTGGTCGCTGCGTTGCCGAACGACGTTGTGGGCACGGAGAACAGCATCAGAAGGATCTGGAACGCCGCGAACAGAGGCAACCAGAGGGCGAGTTGCCGCGTGAGCGTGAAATCGGAACCCATGATCCAGAGTGCAACAGCGGCACCGCCGCAATACAAGATGGCCAACAACCAGGGCATCAGAGCATTGGCCCTCGGAACCACGATCCTTCGTGAGCGACGGGCTGCGGTATTCATCGCACAACCCTGCATTGTTTCAACTGAGCGGACCACAATTGCGCAATCAGACTCTCGATACATGCCATCGTACGGATGACCGTATCCCCGACCGAATGCCCAAACTGATCGTTGATTTCCTTGAGACCGTCAAGGTCGACAAGCGCAAGCGCGATCTGTGTACCGTCCCGCGCGGCCCGGGCGATAGCCGTCTTGAGGCGATCCATAAACAACATGCGATTCGGCAAACCGGTCAAGGCGTCGATGAAGGCCTCGTGTTCGAGTGCTAATCGTTGTCGATAACTGTGCACGCCGTGACCAAGGTTAGCCGCAATCCGCTCCGCAAGATGCCGCATCTCCGGGGTGAAACAATCGGCCTGGCGCGCGCTCAGGATGAGTACCCCTGCCAGATCACCTCCGACCGCGATCGGTACACCCAGTTGCGCTCGCGAACCTGCCCGATGGAGCAGCAGTAGAGCTGAGCGGTCCGACTCCAGAATCGCCTTTTCATCCCACAGCACACTGCGGCCCGTGCGCAGGACCTGACCTGTAAGCCCCTGCCCTTCCGACACAGTGTTGTTTATGGAAAATCGAAGACTGCCAAGACTCTTTCCGCAGCCTTCTTCCACAAGGTTCGGTGACCGTGCCACCAGCAAGTAATCGTCGGAACCGGGTGCCTGGCTAAGCACCGCCGCGCTGAGCCCTGGGGAAAGCTTGGTGATCAGCCGGCAAGCTTGGTTAAAAAGAACCTGCGGTTCACAGTCGCGGATCACCAAGTCATTGAGGTCTGCGAGCGTGTCGTAATACGACCTCATTCACCCACCACTGGTTTAGGAGCTCTATATGGCAACTCGAGCAGATTCTCCCTCGAACCCTTGGATTGGGAGACAAACAGGCTCACCGACTTCAAGTTTATTGCCTCCCAACGCATCCCCGACCAGAATCGCAAGCCCACCATGTCCCCAAGATTCACGTTGGCGTTGGCATGCGCTCGCGATGCGATCTTGAACTCTTCACGCCAGACATCAGGTTGGATGCGAGCAATGCCGCGACGCACTACAGACCCAGGCAGCACGCAAGTACCGCGTGCGCTTTGTCCACTATCACGTCTTGAAAATTTGCGATCCTTCGATGGAACCACCAAATTTGTCACCGTCTGCACTACGTAACCTGTAGGCGTAAAGCAATCGCAGATTACGGGCGCATTATTGCGGCCCGAATCCACACTCAACACGAATGACGGCAAAATTTAGTGTTTGTCCGAGGGGCAAAACTCCGAGTGGATTTTCGGCAATCCCGCTACCGTGGGCACGATCGTGCCGTTAGGCCGGAAATTTTGCGTCCCTGCCTTTCGGCAGGTTTGCCTTTTCGTGCAGCTCGCATAGTAGCTATACTCCGCATAACAAGTCAACACGTTAATTTAGTGCTATAGGCACCGTACGTTAAACATACGTTTGAAGGCTGCTCGAAGCGCTTGCTATTAATCCACTCGGCACCGATGAGCCCTGGTATCGGACTAAAGAGAAAATACTTCAGCGAGAACAAACCGACAGGTCCGGCACCGGAGAAAAATGGGGATGACATCAACTAACGAGCCTTTGAAGCCGTTTTTGGAGCACCCATGCTGATTTATGGCCTTTTGCCCGAAGGCTTGGTATAACGCCGGCTTTTGCCTGCCTGCTGCTTATATTGAATGCGTACACGAAAAAGGCTCCGCGACGGGAGCCTGCATCCAGGGTCAGTTAACACAAATTCGCGTTAATAGACCCAAGGTCATGAATTTTATGGTGGGCCGTGTAGGAATCGAACCTACAACCTTGGGATTAAGAGTCCCCTGCTCTGCCAATTGAGCTAACGGCCCAGCCGGTTTTTTCGGGCGATGCCAGGCACCGCACCAGAGAATGGTGGGGTGGACGATGGGATTCGAACCCACGACCACCGAGGCCACAACCCGGGGCTCTACCTACTGAGCTACGTCCACCATCGTCGTTCCCGCGCCCGGGGGCGCAGGCCGCGTAGTATACCGGATTCGGGGCCGTCAGTGACAGTGCTTCGCGCCCCGGCCCGGCAAATTGGCGCGCCCGGCAGGAATCGAACCTGCAACCTGCGGCTTAGAAGGCCGCTGCTCTATCCGGTTGAGCTACGGGCGCATTGAACATGACTGCCGGCGCGTGTCCGGCTACATCCAACGGCGTTGATTTTAGCGGATGGATGGCTTCAATATCAGGATACGGTTTCCTCGACACCCGGACCATAAGCCAATTCACGGATTTTGTTGATCTCGTCCCGGATCGCGGCGGCCTGCTCGAATTCCAGGTTGCGCGCATGCTCGTACATCTGCTTCTCCAGCGCCGCCAGCTTCCGCTCGCGTTCGCGCCCGGACATCCGTTGGTACTGAGCCCGCTCCTCGGCAACCTTCGATAGCGCGCTGCTCTTGGTGCCGTGCTCACCATAGGCGCCTTCCATGACATCGCGTACCGCCTTGCGAATACCTTGCGGCGTAATACCGTGCTCTTCATTGTAGGCCTGCTGCTTTTTGCGCCGCCGTTCCGTCTCATCCAGGGCACGTTGCATAGAACCCGTGACCCGGTCCGCATAGAGAATGGCCCGGCCATTGAGGTTGCGCGCCGCCCTGCCGATGGTCTGGATCAACGCCCCCTCCGAGCGCAGGAAGCCTTCCTTGTCGGCATCAAGAATCGCGACCAGCGACACTTCGGGGATGTCCAGTCCCTCGCGCAGCAGATTGATGCCCACCAGGGCATCGAACTCGCCGAGGCGCAGTGCCCGGATCAGCTGGGAGCGTTCCACGGTATCGATATCCGAATGCAGGTAGCGGGCCCGGGCACCGTGCTCGTTCAGGTATTCGGTCAGATCCTCCGCCATGCGCTTGGTCAGAGTCGTGATCAGGACGCGTTCGGAGCGTTCGGCACGGATTCGGACTTCCGAGAGCAAATCCTCGACCTGGTGGGTGGCGGGCCGGATTTCCATCTCGGGATCCACCAGTCCGGTTGGGCGCACGATCTGCTCCACGGTCTGGTCGGTGTGCTCACGTTCGTACTTTCCCGGCGTTGCCGAGACATAAATGGTCTGCGGCGACAGTTTTTCGAATTCCTCGAAATTGAGCGGCCGGTTATCGAGCGCCGACGGCAAACGGAACCCGTAGCGCACCAGCGTCTCCTTGCGCGAGCGGTCGCCGCGGTACATGCCGTTGAGCTGCGGCACGGTGACATGGCTCTCGTCAATCACCAGTAACGCATCATCGGGCAGGTAGTCGAACAGGCACGGCGGCGGCTCGCCCGGCCTGCGTCCCGACAGGTGGCGCGAGTAGTTCTCGATGCCGGTGCAATAGCCCAACTCCAGGATCATTTCGATGTCGAAGCGGGTGCGCTGCTCCAGGCGCTGGGCCTCGACCAGCTTGCCCGCTTCACGCATCTCGGGCAGGCGCTGGGCCAGCTCGGCCCGGATCTTGTCGACCGCCTGCATCAGAGTCTCATGCGGGGTGACGTAGTGCGTGCGCGGATAGATCGTGAGCCTGGGCACCCGCCGCAGCAACTCGCCGGTCAGCGGGTCGAAGTAGCCCAGGGACTCGATCTCGTCGTCGAACAGCTCGATGCGCACCGCGTCGCGCTCGCTTTCGGCCGGGAACACGTCGATGACCTCGCCCCGCACCCGGTAGGTACCGGCACGGAAATCGGTCTCATTACGCTGGTACTGGAGTTCGGTCAGGCGGCGCAGAATCTCGCGCTGATCGATGCGCTCTCCCCGATCGAGATGCAGCACCATCTTGAGGTATAGCGAGGGATCGCCAAGGCCATAGATGGCCGAAACCGTGGCCACCACGATCGCGTCACGCTGCTCGATGATCGCCTTGGTGGCCGAGAGGCGCATCTGCTCGATGTGGTCGTTGATCGAGGCGTCTTTCTCGATGTAGGTATCCGACGCCGGGACATAGGCCTCAGGCTGGTAATAGTCGTAGTAGGAAACAAAGTACTCGACGGCATTGTCCGGGAAAAACTCGCGCAGCTCACCATAGAGCTGTGCAGCCAGGGTCTTGTTCGGCGCGAGCACCATGGCCGGCCGCTGAAGGTCCGCAATGACGTTGGCAATCGTGAATGTCTTGCCCGAACCCGTCACTCCGAGCAGGATCTGCCGCGACAGCCCATCGCGCAGGCCACGGTTCAGCGCCTCGATAGCCTCGGGCTGGTCGCCGGCGGGCTGAAATTCGGATTCCAGGCGAAAAAGGCCGTCGATAGTACTGGATTTCGACATAACCGAGCCATTATAGATGCCAAAGCGTTCCGGTTCGTTACAATAAGTGGCCTTCCGAACCCTAATCAGGAGCCTTTGTGAGGCACGCCTCTCGACGCATCTCCCAACTCCCCGCCTCCCCGACCCTCGCCATCAGCGCCAAGGCCAAATCGCTGGCCGCCGCCGGCCGCGATGTGCTGAACCTCTCCGCCGGAGAGCCGGATTTCAATACACCGGAATTCATTCGCCGCGCCGCCTGCGAGGCGCTGGATCGCGGCGAGACACGTTACACGCCCGCGGACGGCACGGCCGAGCTCAAGCAGGCCATCGTCGACAAATTCAAGCGCGAGAATGGCCTCGACTATGGCAGTGACCAGGTCATCGCGACGACGGGGGCCAAACAAGCGCTGTTCAACGCCGCACTGGCCGCGCTCGATCCCGGCGACGAAGTACTCATTCCCGCGCCGTACTGGGTGTCTTACCCTGCGCAGGCGCAGCTGGCCGACGCCAAGCCGGTATTCATCCCCTGTCCCGCCGAACAGGGCTTCAAGCTCACGCCTGAGGCACTGGAGCAAGCGATTACACCAAAATCTCGCATGCTCATTCTCAACAGCCCGGGCAACCCCTCGGGCGCGGTTTATTCGCACGAAGAACTGCAGGCGCTTGGCGCCGTGCTCGAAAAGCACGAAGACATCCTGATCGTCAGCGATGACATCTACGAGCACCTGATCTACAACGCGGACAGACCGTTCGTAAACATCGCCATGGCCGCGCCGGCCCTGAGCGAACGAACCCTGGTGGTCAACGGTGTCTCCAAGGCCTACGCGATGACGGGTTGGCGGCTCGGTTATGCCGCAGGGCCTGCCTGGCTCGTGGGCGCCATGAAGAAACTGCAGTCGCAAAGCACGTCCAATCCCGCAACCGCCTCGCAAGCCGGCGCTGTCGCCGCACTGACGGGCGATCAGAATTGCGTTGCGGAGATGCGTGCCGCTTTCAAGGACCGGCGCGACCGTTTCGTGGCTGGGATCAATCAGATCCAGGGCTTGAGCTGTACGCCGCCCGATGGGGCCTTTTACGCCTTCGTCGATTGCCGTGAAGCGATCAAGGCCAGGGGGCTGGATGACGACCTCGGCTTTGCCAAGTGGTTGCTTGAAGAACCGGAACTTGCAGCCGTACCGGGTTCCGCTTTCGGGCTCGACGGCTTCATGCGCTTTTCCTATGCCTGCGACCAGGCCACTCTGGATACCGCCGTCGAGCGGCTCAAGCAGGCACTTGGCTGACCATGAACACAAGCCATCCCGGCCCTGAACTCGACGAGGTGCTGCTACGCCTCGTCGAGACCCGGGAAATTCGTGACCAGACGGGGCTGCTACAAGGCTTGCGCCGGCAGGGTATTTCCATCAGCCAACCGACGCTCTCCCGGCATTTACGCCGGCTCAATATCATCAAGCAACGTGGACGCTACATTGTCGGACCGGACAATCCATTTCGTTCCCCGCCCTGCGCCATCCTGTCTTCGCCGCCGAACCTGCTGGTGCTAAAGACACTGCCCGCCCGGGCACAATTGCTGGCAGCCATGATCGACCAAATGCAACTCGAGGAAATCGCAGGCACCATGGCCGGCGACGACACGGTCATGGTCGCCATCAAGGATGGCGTCACCCTGGAAGCTGCCCAAGCGAGCCTGCAGGCCCTCCTTCAAGCCGGCACCAATAAGAGCTAGCCCGGGGGAATCACATTGCAATTCCCCCGGGCTACGCACGTCTTATTGATTCACGGAAATAGTAATCGGTTGGGCCGTGGGCATATTCTGCTGCTGGGTTTGTGAAAGTGCGTTTTCGGCATAAGTCACTGTGCCATCCGCGCCCAGAAAATCCGAAAATGTATAAGTATAGACATTCACATAGGGCCGTAAGGCCTGCACATAGACATTCCAGTAAGCCGGGGTCGCAGGCACTCCGGGGACGCAGGTGGGATTCTTGTAGGCCAAGCCATTGGCAATGTCGGCTCGTGCATTATCCGCGGTGAGGATCGTCCCAGGAACCGGTGCCCCCGATTGGCAAACCGGTAACAGGCCCGCTGCCTGGTAGGAGGCAATGGCGCGGCCAATCAGGGATCGATAGGTGCCGTTAGGACCCCATAAACTCCCGTTGTAAGGGAAATTAGACGTGGTTATGGTCGCGGGCGACGTGGAAGTTGAGCCTGATGATGGCAGCAACGGATGACAATTAGTTGCACCGGCAGCGTTCGCAAAATCGCATTTATTAAATCTTTCAAACACGAGGTTGTTCGAGCTGTCGCGACAAGGATCGGTACCCGACGCGCCGCATTTCGCACCACCGAATCCTGTGCCCTGCACTGCATAGGCGTATTGGGGGCAATTCGTACTCGTATCCGCATTGAACACCAGCATGCCGGCATTGGGACTGGTGCTGGAAGGGGGCACCACTTGCCCAATCAACACACAATTATCAACTTCCAGATCTGTTTTGCTATATGAGCTTTTTCCTGTACCGCTAGCGAACACACGAATGTCGTGTGGCTGAGTGGTACCTGATTGCCAGAAAGTCCACAGGTCATTGACGTAATTATCATAATAAGTCGATGCCATGGGATCGATATTGGAGTCACCCCACACTTGAGCCGGCGACAAAATCTCGAAGATGCTCCCGTTTTGCTTCTGGATGTAACTCTTCTCGTACACCTGTGAAGGGCCGACGTAACTTGAATAGGTCCATGGGGCGCCAGCTGCATTGAAAGCATTATTCATGTTCTGGAAGACTGTGCTCAATGGGAGGTTCGTTATCGAACCATTGGTCCACATCAACGATACCGGTGTCACTTCGGAAGCTCCGGAGCTGTAGCTATCCGGGATGGGGCCCGAGTTCCCCATGACGTTAAAACTGCTCAGGATCGAAACATCGTTCACATATGTCTGATCGACCGTCAAGTACTCGCAATTAATCGCCGAGGAGGTGCAGGTTCCCTGACTTTTCTGGTAGGTCATTTCGATATTCAGGAAAGGATATGTCACCGTTTGTCCACCTGATGACAGTGGGACAGCCCCTGTAGCCGAAGGAACCTTGGATGTCTGGAAACCATCGGCTGCCCGCGTTATGTAGATAACCCCGGAAGCGCCATAAGGCATGTATATGAGGCCGCCGGTGTCAGGCAGTTTGATTTCATCTTCCTTGAATGAGCCGTTAGAGGAATCCGAACTCGTGGTCCCCACATAATCATTATTGCTGTTGAGGGCAAAAGTAACCATGTTTCCGCCATATACAGCGGCCAGGGTAATTCCATTTCCATTGGAACCCCCTCCTCCCTGGGTATCGACATGAACAGCCACATGATCAGCGACATAGGGAACAAAATCCACCAGAACATCGTGCTGGATATACGTTTTGCTGCTTGTGCCACTGCCGCCCAGAACACTGATGGACACCGGATAAACACCGGTATTGGCACTGGCCAATGTGCCCTCTACAGCAAACAATCCCCCATTTGACACGGTACATGAAGTGGTGCCCAAAGAAGGGTAGTCGGCTTTTGCACTAATAATCACATCACAGCCATATTTGACGGTGCCGAGTGCAGACGCGCTGACGGATGTGACGGTTAATGAGCCGCCCGATGTGTTCTTGAACAGGAACACGGGAATATAGGTAGAGGTTGGTCCCGAGGAACCCGACTGATTGGCATAAAGCGTCTTTGAAAAATTCTGAGTACGTTCATAAGTCAGATCGTTTGTCGGAGTCTGTGACTGGACGGATAGCGTGAGGACTTCCGGGGACAGTGAGGACGAACCCAGTTCCGCTCCCATCGCAATGTTATAAGGGCCATTGGCGGCATTGCTCGCGACCGTCAACGGCACCTTGCAGGACGTGCTTGTGCTGCTGATATTACAGACGCCGCTGTTGCCGACCTGCCAACCACTGGGCGCCGTAACCGTGTACTGCCCGGTCCCGGCCGGCGTCGTTGTTGTGCTGAAAGCCACGTCGACAGTCTGGCCGGGCGCAGCCGCGGTAATAACGGTGCCTGAGGCACTGGTCAGTTGAACATCTACACGCCCACCGTTGACGACGTTGATCGATACGGGCGAGGAAAGATTCGGCGTGCCATTGACGTCGACCTGGAGCTGATGGACATTGCTGCTGCCCAGATTGGCCTGGGGCGCCTGGCAGGAAAAGTCCGTCGAATAGACTGCGTTGATCGTAAGCGTTTTCGGCTGGCCGCAGTCGATTTGCGGCGTAACCGTACCAGTATCGACAACCTGCACGTTAGCAGTGCTCGCGGCCGGTTTCGAGGCGGTCAATGAGACGCTGACCTTAAACGTCGAATTGGCATAGGCCGTGCCGGGGACATTTGCGCTGGCCGTAATTGTCGAAGATTTGGGTCTCAAGCTGCCTGATCCGCCGCAGGCGGACAACAGCAGGAAACACGAAGACAGCACCGAAACAGCCAGAAGCGGCCTTGCACACTTGTTCATACCGGGGGCCCCATTACGAAGTAATTAATATGATTTTGAGTATACCCCCCAAAGGCATTCGTTAGTCAAGTTTTTTCGCCCTACCGGAATCCCTACTATTGATCGTTCTACTTGAGGGTAAAGAAGGTCCGCGCCGCTTCCGAGGTGTGTTCGGCAAGATCAACAAGGCTCTCACCTCTCGCCCGGGCAACCACGGAGGCAACGTGCGGCAGCCACATCGGTTCATTACGGCGGGTTTTCGGACGCGGCTGCAAATCGCGCGGCAACAGGTAGGGCGCATCAGTTTCGAGCATTAGCAACCCCCGGGGAATGCGAGGCACAATATCCAGGAGATGATGGCCGCGGCGTTCATCACAAATCCAGCCGGTTATGCCGATATGAAAGCCCCGTTCAAGGTAATGATCAAGCTCCTCGGCCCCACCGGTAAAGCAATGTACGACTGTAGCCGGCAGCTTCCCATCGAATTCATCCAGGATGGCAATGAAATCATCATGGGCATCACGTTGGTGCAGGAACAGGGGCAACCCATGCCGGATGGCGAGCTCGATCTGAACGGAGAAGGCCCGTCGCTGAGCGTCACGCGGAGAAAAATCGCGGAAATAATCCAATCCGCATTCACCCCCGGCAACGACGCCGGGCTGGCCCAGCAGGCGATCCAGATCGGCCTCCGTTTGCGCATCGAAATCCCCGGCGTGGTGCGGGTGGACCCCGGCCGTCGCGCTCAATATGCCCGGCCAGCGCGCCGCCAAATCTATGGCGGCGCGACTGTGTTCGATATCAGCACCGGTGACCACCATGCGATTAACGCCCGCCTCGCGCGCTCGCGCGATGACCTCGGAACGGTCCGCGTCGAAGCTGTCGTGGGTAAGATTGGCACCAATATCAATCAGATTCATTCCTGCTCCCGATGTAGTCCGTCTCTGCTAAGCTTGCTGTAAGCATTCCGAGGTAAGTGACTCGATGAACGAGCCAGACTGGACGACACATATCACCGCCGGTGCCGCGTGGCGGCGTTTCGGCATCATGGTCATCTTTGTCCCGATCCTCGCTTGTGTGGGCTTCTTTATCGCCTTCACTGCTCTTTTCCAGTTCTTCAATGTACTCGCCCAGGGGGAACCCAATCCTCATCTGGGTCGTAACGGGCGTGATCTGGGGCGTTATGCCTCTGACATCATCGATTTTCTCACTTACAACAGTGAAAAACGTCCCTTCCCGTTTGCCGAAGACGAAGACGGGGAAAAGGTCAAAACACCTGCCTCCGAAGGGACATCGCCCAAGAAGGCGACTCCACGGAAAAAAACGACAACCCGGAAAAAGACCGGCACGACACGCAAGAAAACGACCCGCAAAAGCACCGCTAGCCGTAAAAAAACCACTACGCAGCAAACAAGCGAGTCACACACATCGGAGCCGGCTCCAGCGCAACCCGACGCCGGCAAGGCTTCCGAGTCCGAGTAGACCCGCCTCTCAACTGACAAACAGGTCTGGCGCCAGTTCGGCGCCCGGCTTCACGGCGTAGCCGGAAAAATCATTTATTCCAGCTTCGCTGAGCGCTTCCTCGTCGATGAAATGCCGGCCGGTGCATTCGCGGCTGGGCCGCACGAGAATGGCGTGGGCCGCGTCGGCAACGATTTCGGGCTTGCGGCATTGTTCCGGCTTGACCACACCGCCGAGCATGGCCAGCGCCGCCGTCGCTATTACCGTCCTCGGCCACAGCGTATTCACGGCAATCCCGATATCGGCGAATTCCGCCGCCATGCCCAAAGCACACATACTCATTCCGTACTTGCTGATCGTGTAGGCGGTGTGGTTACGAAACCAGCGCGGATCGAGATCCGGCGGCGGAGACATGTTCAGGATATGAGGGTTATCCGATTGTTTGAGCCAGGGCAGGCAAGCCTGGGAGCAAATAAAGGTGCCCCGTACATTGACGCCGAGCATCAGATCCAGGCGCTTAACCGGCGTATCGGCCGTCCCGGCCAACCAGATTGCACTTGCATTGTTGACCAGGATGTCGATTCCGCCGAAGTGCGCTGCGGTTTTCTCGGCCGCCTCTGCAACCGCCTCTTCGTCGCGGATGTCCACTTTCAGGGGAAGCGCCTTGCCTCCGGCCTTTTCCACCGCTTCGGCCACGGTGTGTATCGTTCCGGGCAGTTTCGGGTTGGGCCGGTCGGTCTTGGCCGCGATCGCGATATTGGCGCCATCGCGTGCGGCCCGTAATGCAATGGCCTCGCCGATGCCGCGGCTCGCGCCGGTGATGAATAACGTCTTGCCCTTGAGGTCGGCCATGATTTGCTCTCGCCGGTGTAAAGTCACAGTATAAGTAAGTGCCGTCATCGAGTTTGAATCGGGCTATGCCTTACACCACTCTGGTCAGTGCCGAAACCCTGAACGCACACTTGGGCAAAGCCGGATGGAAGATTTTCGACTGCCGTTGTTCGGCCAGCGACCCTTCCGCCGGCGAAGAGCGCTACCTGGCAGGCCATCTGCCCAGTGCGCGCCACGCGGATCTGGATCGTGTACTGGCCGCACCGCCGGACGCCAGCAGCGGCCGCCACCCGCTGCCCGACCGTCAGTCACTCGCAACCTGGCTGGGCGCCGAAGGCGTGGGCAACGACACCCAGGTCGTGACCTATGACGATGCGGGGGGCGCCTTTGCCGCCCGGCTCTGGTGGCTCATGCGCTGGCTGGGTCACGAAGCCGTGGCCGTCCTGGATGGCGGACTGCAGGCTTGGCAGGCCTTGGGCGGCTCACTTGAAACAGGCGAGACACGCGCCCCTGATCCTGCGCAGTTTGAAGCCGGGCCATCCCTGGTCGCACCTGTGGACATCGAGGACGTTGCCGCTATCGTGCAGGCGCATCGACCGGGACGTTTGATCGATGCCCGGAGTCCAGGCCGCTACCGTGGGGAAAACGAGCCGCTGGACCCCGTGGCCGGGCATATCCCCGGCGCAGAGAATTACCCTTTCTCAGAGAATCTCGATCCTCAGCACCTTTTCCTTCCTCCGGAAAAACTACGCGAGCGATTTCGGGCACTGAGCATGAATCCCGGTGAAATAGTGCATTATTGCGGCTCCGGCGTAACCGCCTGTCATAACGTCCTGGCGATGGAACATGCCGGCCTGCACGGATCGCGCCTGTACCCGGGCTCCTGGAGCGAATGGATCCGCGATCCATCGCGGCCCGTAGCGAAGCCCTGAGAATGCCCCGGCATAGCCCGGGTTCGCGGCTTGCCGGCGGCTGCTAAAATACGCGATCTGCCAACCGGGAGTAAGCAACGTGGATTTCGCGTTGACCGAAGAACAAGTCATGATCAGCGACCTGGCGAAGAAATTCGCTCATGAGGTCATTGCCCCGAATGCCGCCGAATTCGATGCCTCGGCGGAATTCCCCAAGGACATCGTCGAACAGGCTCGGGAACTGGGCCTGATGAACGTCAGTGTCCCCGACGAATTCGGGGGGACAGGCGGCTCGGTCCTCGATCTCATTCTCGTTGCGGAGCAGCTTGGCTGGGGCTGCAGCGGCATCGGCCTGGCGATCCTGCTCAACAATCTCGCCGCAGACCCCATCAACATCGCCGCGAACGAAGAACAGCGCAAGAAGTACTTCGGCTTGCTCTCGGAGAGCTTCGGGGCCTACGCCCTGACCGAACCCTCGGCCGGTTCCGATGTCAGCGGGATAAAGACCCGGGCCGAGCGCAAGGGCAAAGACTGGGTCATCAACGGCCAGAAGATCTGGATCAGCAACGCCAGCGTGGCAAGTTTCTTTGTCGTCTTCGCCAAGACCGCCCCCGACAAGGGCACCTACGGGATTACAGCCTTTCTGGTGGATCGCGATATCAAGGGCGTCTCAGTCGGCAAACCGCTGCCCAAGATGGGCCAGAAGGCCTCCCCGGCCTGTGAGATTTTCTTCGAGGACGTCGTGGTCTCCGACGCTCAGCGCCTGGGCAATGAAAACGAGGGATTCAAGATTGCCATGCGTGTCTTCGACCGCTCACGGCCGATGGTCGGCGCCATGGCCACAGGGTTGGCCCAGCGCGCGCTCGATGAATCTCTCCGCTACGCCACGGAGCGGCAGGCCTTCGGCAAGCCCGTGATCGAGCAACAGGCCGTCGGCTTCAAGATCGCCAACATGGGCATGCGCACCCAGGCGGCCCGCCTGCTTGCCAGACAAGCAGCCTGGACCAAGGATCGCGGCGAAAACAATACGCTGCTCGCTTCCTATGCCAAGGCCTACGGGTCGGATACCGGCATGTGGGCCGCTACCGAAGCTACCCAAATCCTGGGTGGCTATGGATACAGCAAGGAATATCCCACCGAAAAACTGATGCGAGACGCCAAAGTCATGCAGATCTACGAAGGCACTAATGAAATCCAGCGCCTCGTCATGCAACGCCAGTTGGCCAAGACTCTGGGCAACGGCTGAGATCATGACTACCTATCAAAATGTGACAGAAACTGACAAATTCCGCCCGATAATTTGACAAAATTGTCAGTATCGGGCGGGTCAGAACATGCTGACAGCATGTTCTTGCTCGTGGCGGCACAGCTTTAAATCGTCGAATAAAGCCTCTAATCCGTTGTCTCTTAATTATATTTTGAATATACCCGCCTAACGTCTCAAATAATTTGGCATGATTTTTGCTGCCTTTATTATCGAAAAGCCAAGCCCCCCTAGAGAGACCGTCAGGATGGCATCGATTCAAAAAGGATTCACGCTCGTTGAGCTAATGATCGTAGTGGCAATTATTGCCATCCTGGCGGCAATCGCTATTCCGTTATTCGTAAATTACACCAGCGCCGCAGAAGGGGCGGAAGCCTACGTCCTGGCCGATGGTGTCAAAAGCACGATCGTCGCCCATTACAACAATGACGGCAAGTGGCCGAATAGCAATACTGCTGCAGGGGTGGCATCGTCCAGCAGTATTTCCGGGCGCTACGTCAAATCAGTCACGATCACGTCTAATGCGCAAGGAAGCCTGGTTACCGTGTTATTCAAGAGTCAAGGGGTTGCCAAACCACTACAAAATAAAAAACTGTATCTGTCAGCGGAAGGTACTATAGGGAGTGTGAAGTGGGCATGCCAGGTCGAGAGCACCGATATGTACAAATATGTACCGACAACTTGTCGCAGCAAGCATTAACCGTGTCCTCCTCCCGTCGCGTTAGCGACGGACGCGTGCTGGGCCCGCTTCGGCGGGCCCTTTTTTGGCCCGCGTACGAACAGGCACAAAGAGGCTTTAGAATGGGGAAAATTCATGCAAGGATTTGCCGTGGACTCCAATACACTGAAGCAGTTTTGTGACGACACCTGGGACAACGAAATCATCCCCGCTTTACAGGAATACATCCGGATTCCGGCTAAATCCCCCAGCTTCGATCCCGAATGGGAAACCCATGGCCACATCGAACAAGCCGTGAACCTGGCTGCCGACTGGTGCCGGAAAAATGCCTTGCCCGGCATGCAACTCGACATTCACCGTCTTCCGGGACGCACTCCTCTTTTGTTTATCGATATCCCCGGCACCGCGCAGGATGCCGATAAAACGCCCTGCGTGTTGCTCTACGGCCACCTGGACAAGCAACCCGAATTCGATGGCTGGCGCGAAGAACTCGGGCCCTGGAAACCCGTCATACAGGATGGCAAACTCTACGGGCGCGGCGGTGCCGATGACGGCTACGCGGTCTTCGGCTCGCTGACGGCCATACGCGCGCTTCAGGAGCAGAACATCCCGCATGCCCGCTGCGTAATTGTCATTGAATTGTGCGAAGAAAGCGGCAGTTTCGACTTGCCCCATCATTTCGAAGTGCTGGCGGAGCGCATTGGCACACCCGATCTGGTGGTTTGTCTGGACGCGGAGTGCGGCAACTACGATCAGTTCTGGTGCACGACCTCCCTGCGGGGCAACCTGGTCGGCACGCTATCCGTCGACATTCTGACCGAAGGCGTCCATTCGGGCGGTTCCGGCGGCGTCGTGCCCTCCAGCTTCCGAATCCTGCGCCATCTTCTGGACAGGGTAGAAGATTCGTCTAACGGCACGATCAAGGCCTCGGCACTGCAGGTGGACATTCCCGAAGCCCGCTTCGAACAGGCCCATGAGGCCGCCAAGGCCCTGGGCGATACCTCCTGGCAACGCTTCCCGTTCGTCGAAGGCGCCCACCCGGACAATTCCGATCACGTGCAGCAAATTCTCAACAACACCTGGCGTGCCTGTCTCGAAGCAACCGGTGCGGCCGGGTTCCCCGCACCTCGGGAGGCCGGCAATGTGTTGCGCCCGAGCAGTACGTTCAAACTGTCCTTCCGCCTCCCCCCGACGGCAGACCCCGAAGCGGCTGCACAGGAGGTCAAGCACACCCTGGAAAGCGATCCTCCGGCCGGAGCACACGTCCGCTTCGAGGCCGATTCGACCATGGGTGGCTGGGATGCACCGCCCGTTGCCAAATGGCTGGCAGATGCCATGGAGCAGGCGTCCCGGAATCACTTCGGAAAAAATGCCCTGTACATGGGCACCGGCGGCAGCATCCCTTTCATGGGCATGCTGGGCGAGCAGTTTCCGGAAGCGCAGTTCCTGGTCACCGGGTTACTGGGTCCTCACGCCAATGCCCACGGACCCAACGAGTTCCTGCACATTGCCACGGGCAAACGCCTGACCGCCTGCGTAGCGGAAGTTCTAGCCGCGCACGCAGATCGCTAGACAGGTCGCCCTGAGGGCTGACTATCCGGTCGAAGCAGCGTCAATGAGTTGCATTCGAGGCGGCATCCTTGATCCGCCCCCATGCCTCCGCCAGTGCGGGCGTCAATGCCGCGTCGGACGGGAGGTGCGGAAGCCGTTTCGCCAGCTCGGCAAGGCCTACGACACGATCCGGCTGCCCCCGGGGAATGACCAGGCGATCGGCCAGCACGACATAGCCCGTGACAGCGCCCTCCCCGGCCAGCAAGCGAACAGCGGTCAGCTTGTGCTCCAGTTGGCGGAGCGGATTGGGAAAGACAAATCGCCGCCGTTTCCCGACGAGCGTCCATTCCGGCAGGCGTTCGCCGACAACCAGACGACCGTCGCCTTCCAGGTGATCAAGCACATACAACCCTTCCGGCCGCAACAGGATGTGTTCTATGTGCACGAATCCGTCTACCCCGTCGCGCAACACGAAGTCATTGCAGACATCGAGCGCTATGCGGCGAAGACTGCGGCGCCAGTGCCAGCTGCGAAGCGCGCTCACCAGCGGATACGCCCGGTCAATGCCTGGGCGAACATCACCCAGTCGCCCGCCAGACTGTAAAACGGATGCTTGAAGGTGGCCGGGCGGTTTTTCTCGAAGAAAAAATGCCCCACCCAGGCAAAGCCATAGCCCGCCACGAGTGTCAGTGCCATCAACCACCAGATGCGGGTTATGATTGCCACCACGATCAAGCCTATGACACAAAACGACCCGATGACATGCAGCCTGCGGGTAATACGGCGGCTGTGTTCGCCAAGATAATAGGGATAAAAGGATCGGAAATCGGGGAATTCTCTGGAGCTCACGAATCTCTTCGGCTGGCTTGTTGCATGACCGTAAATTATAAGCCCCGCCTTGTCCGCAGTCGCTTATAGGACTAAAATAGTCCTGTATTGGACCCGGCGAGGCAAATCATGCTGCGGATGAGCAAAATGGCCGATTACGCGGCCCTGATGCTGGCCACCATGGCCGAACAGCCACAATCCCACCACACGGCTGCCGAATTGGCGGAAGTGACCGGCATCAGCCCGCCCACGGTCAGCAAACTGCTCAAAACCCTGGGGCACGCAGACCTGCTGACATCGCGGCGCGGCGCGCACGGTGGCTATTCCCTCGCCCGGGATCCGGCCACGATCAGCGCCGTGGACGTCATCGAAGCCATCGAGGGGCCGATGGCCGTGACCGAGTGCACGGTCTCGCCCGGCAGCTGCGATCTCGAACCCACCTGCCAGTTGAGCTCGCAATGGCAACTGCTCTCGGTCGCCGTACGCAGGGCGCTGGCCGAAATTACGCTTAAAGACCTGATCGGCGATCCGATTGCCCCGCACATAGCGGTCCACCGGCCGGCGACGGTCAAATTTCCCGATAGCCTGGAGTCCAAGCATGGCAACGCGTGACCCCGAAGTCTCGGACTTTCTCGATCAACGATACCAGCACGGTTTCTATACCGATATCGAGGCGGACACGGTTCCGCCCGGGCTGAACGAAGACGTGATCCGGCTGATCTCGGAGCGCAAGGGCGAACCGGATTGGATGTGCGAATGGCGCCTGGAAGCCTATCGCCGCTGGTGCGAGAAGCCCGAACCGAACTGGGCGCATGTGCATTATCCGAAGATCGACTATCAGGCCATCTCGTATTACTCGGCCCCGAAATCGAAAAAGGATGCGCCCAAGAGCCTGGACGAAGTGGATCCGAAATTGCTTGAAACCTACGAGAAGCTGGGCATTCCGCTGCACGAGCGTGCGGCGCTGGCCGGTGTCGCGGTCGATGCGGTGTTCGATAGCGTCTCGGTGGCGACCACGTTCAAGGAAAAACTGGCCGAAGCCGGCGTCATCTTCTGCCCGATTTCCGAGGCCATCCGCGAGCACCCCGAGCTGGTGCGCAAATACCTGGGCTCGGTGGTGCCGCAGGGGGACAATTTCTATGCCAGCCTCAACTCGGCGGTGTTTACCGACGGCTCCTTCGTCTATGTGCCCAAGGGCGTGAAGTGCCCCATGGAACTGTCCACCTATTTCCGGATCAACGCGGCCAATACAGGACAGTTCGAACGCACGCTGATCATCGCCGACGAAGGCGCTTCGGTCAGTTACCTCGAGGGCTGCACCGCCCCCATGCGCGACGAGAACCAGCTCCATGCCGCCGTGGTGGAACTGGTCGCGCTCGATGACGCCAAGATCAAGTACTCCACGGTGCAGAACTGGTACCCGGGCGACGAGAACGGCAAGGGCGGCATCTACAACTTCGTCACCAAGCGCGGCGATTGCAGGGGACGCAATTCACACATCTCCTGGACACAGGTGGAGACCGGCTCCGCAATTACCTGGAAATACCCGAGCTGCATCCTGCGCGGCGACAACTCGGTCGGCGAATTCTACTCGGTGGCCGTCGCCAATAATTACCAGCAGGCCGATACCGGGACGAAGATGATTCACGTGGGCAAGAACACGCGCAGCACGATCATCTCCAAGGGTATTTCGGCAGGTCACGGGCAGAATGCCTATCGCGGCCTGGTCAAGGTAACCGGCAGCGCGACCAACGCCCGTAATTACACGCAGTGCGACTCGCTGCTCATGGGCGATCAATGTGGCGCGCATACCTTTCCCTACATCGAGACCAAGAACCACACGGCCCGCGTCGAACATGAGGCCACGACCTCGCGCATCGGAGAAGACCAGCTCTTCTACCTGCGCAGCCGCGGCCTGTCGGAAGAAGACGCGGTCAACCTCGTCGTCAACGGCTTCTGCAAGACGGTATTCCAGCAACTGCCCATGGAATTTGCCGTAGAGGCCGGACGCCTGCTCTCAGTCACGCTTGAAGGAGCGATCGGATAATGACGGACACCCTGCTCAGCATCAAAAACCTGCACGCCGGCGTCGAGGACAAGCCGATCCTGCGCGGCATCGATCTGGACATCCGGCCGGGCGAAGTCCATGCCATCATGGGGCCGAACGGCTCGGGCAAATCCACGCTGTCCCACATTCTCGCCGGGAAACCCGGTTACGCCGTCAGCGACGGCTCAGCCACCTACCGCGGCAAGGATCTGCTGGCACTCGAACCCGAGGAACGGGCTCGCGAAGGTCTCTTCCTGGCTCTGCAATATCCCGTCGAGATTCCCGGGGTCAATAACGTCTACCTGCTTAAAGCGGGCCTCAACGCCCTGCGCACGCACCGCGGCGAACCCGAGCTGGATGCCTATGAATTCCTCAAGCTGGCGCGTGAAAAGCTCAAGCTGCTGGACCTGGACGATTCCTTTCTCAACCGAGGCGTGAACGAGGGCTTTTCAGGCGGCGAGAAGAAGCGCAACGAGATTTTGCAGATGCTGCTCTTCGAGCCGACCTTGGCCCTGCTCGACGAGACCGATTCGGGACTCGACATCGACGCCCTCAAGATCGTCGCCGATGGCGTCAACCGTCTGCGCGACCCCCAGCGCTCCATCGTGCTGGTCACACATTACCAGCGCCTGCTCGACTACATCGAGCCCGACCGGGTCCACGTGCTCATGAACGGACGCATCGTCAAATCGGGCGATGCAGAACTTGCTCGCACCCTGGAAGCCCGCGGCTACGATTGGCTGCGCGCGGAGGCGGCATGAACGACACGGCTGCAGTCAAACTTCCGGAAGCAGCACGCGACGGATTCCGGAGACTCCGCGATCCCGCCCGGGAACACTTTCTGTCCCGCGGCTGGCCGACGCGCCGCGACGAAGCTTACAAATATACCGATCTGTCCGCGCTGGGACGACGCGAATGGCCAAGCCTCGATAAACCGGGCGGTACAGCGTCTTTGCCAGACGCACTGGGTACACGCCTACTCTGGACCGATGGCTTTCTGGCCAACGAATCCGAAACCTTGCCCTGGTTGCGGAGCCTGAGAACTTGCGCTGCACAACCCGCGGCCGAGCTTACTGCCCTTCTCGGGCAACTCGCCCCGGAAGATGATCCCGTGGTCGCGCTCAACACGGCGTTGTTCGACCATGGAACATGGATTCGATTGGAGCAGGACAACCGGCTCGATGCTCCCATTGAACTGACCTACGCCTCAGGCGAACGCAATGGGGTTGCGGCAACTCACGCGCGCCTCGCACTGGAGATCGAAACCGGCGCCGAACTAACGCTTATAGAGCGCTACACCGGCAGTGATTCGGACACCCTGGCAACACGGGTTGCCGAGATCGCGCTGGCCGATGGCGCGAAACTGCTGCATATCAGGCTCAATGAGGCGGGCGATGGCACACGTATCCTTAGCCACACAAGCGTGCGCGCGGCCAAAAATGCCTCCTACCGGCTCCTGAACCTGGATCTGGGCGCGAAACTGTCGCGTGAATCGGTACATGTGGACCTGGCTGGTGAAGGCGCGAGCGCGGCGCTACACGGGTTGGCTCTGCTCGATGGCAAGCGTCATGCCGATGCCGATATCAGGGTCCAACACTCGAGCAGTCATACCCGCAGCGATCAGCACTTCCGAAGCGTCCTCGACGGACGCAGCCGCAGTGTGTATACCGGGCGCGTCGTGGTCGCCGAACATGCACAGAAGAGCGACTCGGCGCAGCAATCCGCCAATCTGCTCTTGTCGCCACAGGCCGAGGCGGATACCCGTCCGCAACTCGAAATTTACGCCGACGACGTCACCTGCAGCCATGGAGCTGCGACCGGGGCGATCGACCCCGATGCCCTGTTTTACTTGCAGAGCCGTGGAGTGGATGCGGATACGGCCCGCCGCATGGTGGCATTCGGCTTTGCCGCCGACATCCTGAATACCCTTGAAAAAAATGCCTTGCGTCACGAGCTCGCCATGCTGATTGCAGATCGCATGCGGGCACCCCGGGAGGTGCTGGAATGGCTGTAACCGATCCCACTCTCATTAATTCACTGTCCGATCCTGCTGCCCTGCGCAAGGATTTTCCCGCCTTGCACCAGAGCGTGCGTAACCATGCCTTGGTCTACCTGGACAATGCGGCAACGACGCAAAAGCCGGAATCCGTGATCGATGCGGAAGCCGACTACTACCGGCATGACAACGCCAATGTGCACCGCGGCGTTCATACGTTATCCGAACGTGCCACCGCCGGCTACGAGCACGCACGCGATGCGCTGGCCCGGTTCATCGGCGCGGAATCGGCCTCGGAAATCGTATTCACGCGTGGCACCACCGAAGCCATCAATCTGGTGGCGGGGGCCTGGGGGCCGGAAAATATAGGCCCGGACGACGAAATCCTGCTAAGCGAACTGGAACATCATTCCAATATCGTGCCTTGGCAACTCCTGGCAAAGCGTACCGGTGCGCGGATCGTGGTCGTGCCGATCGACGAGCGCGGCAACGTGCCTTTGGACGGCTACCGGGAGCGGCTCAACAAGCGCACGAAACTGGTGGCGATTGCGCATGTATCCAATGCACTCGGCACCGTAAACCCCATACCCGAGATGATTCGTCTCGCCCACCAGGCCGGTGCCCGGGTACTCGTCGACGGCGCACAGGCAGTCGGACATTTGCCGGTCAACGTCGCCGCGCTGGATTGCGATTTCTACACGCTATCAGGCCACAAGATGTACGCCCCCATGGGTATCGGCGCGCTCTATATGCGCCAGGATATTGCTGCCAATATGCCGCCCTGGCAAGGCGGCGGCGACATGATCCGTACCGTGCGTTTCGAGGAATCGACCTATGCCGACCCTCCACAGCGCTTCGAGGCAGGCACACCCAACGTCGGCGGTGCG
The DNA here is from genome assembly GCA_964586925.1 of uncultured Gammaproteobacteria bacterium. Taxonomy (GTDB): domain Bacteria; phylum Pseudomonadota; class Gammaproteobacteria; order JAKDMP01; family JAKDMP01; genus JBAUSV01. The sequence continues at coordinate 36,328 of CAZPJI010000001.1, read as the reverse complement.
ATCGGTCTTCACGCCGCAATCAAGTACCTCGACGCCATCGGCATGCAAGCGCTGGAAGATGCCGAGAACCAGGTGTTGCAATACGCTCTCACACGCCTGCTCGAAGTGCCGGGACTGCGTCTTGTCGGTGAACCCGACCGCCGCATAGGCGTGATCTCATTCGAGATCGAAGGCATTCACCCGCACGACCTCGGCACCCTACTCGACCATTCGGGCGTGGCCATACGCACCGGCCACCATTGCGCCATGCCGGTCATGGAACACTATGGCGTCCCTGCGACCGCTCGGGCCTCTTTGGGTCTTTACAATACCACTGAGGACGCCGATTCGTTGGTCGCGGCACTCATCGAAGCCCGGGAGATATTCAACCGATGATAGACAGCGAACTCGCAGCCCTGTACCAGGACATCATCATCGACCACAACAAGAGTCCGCGTAACTTTCGCGAGATACCTCCGCCACGGCACCAAGCCGATGGCTATAACCCCTTGTGCGGCGATCGTTTGAACGTATACCTGACCCTGGATGGAGATCGCATAAGCGATGTCAGCTTCAAGGGCAGCGGCTGTGCCATCTCCGTCGCCTCGGCTTCGCTTATGACCGAAGCACTCAAAGGACGGACAGTTAGCGAAGCCGAGGCCTTGTTCGAACGAATGCATGCGCTTCTTACCGGTCAGGAAACAGGCTCGCAGGACATCGAGCTTGGCAAGCTTGAGGCCCTGGCAGGCGTGCGTGCCTACCCCTCCCGGGTCAAGTGCGCCACCCTGGCGTGGCATACGGTGCAATCAGCACTGGCGGAAGACCCGCAAGCGGTCAGCACGGAGTAACAGGATGTTCGGAACCAAACAAGTCGTAACTGCGGAACGGGACTGCCCGGGCGTACTCGTCCCGATGGGCACCGAAGTGATCATTCCAGAGGGCACCGAAGTGCAGATCACCCAGGCCATGGGCGGCAGCATCACCGTGCACATCGGCGGGAACCTCGTTCGCGTGGATGCGAAGGATGCCGATGCGCTCGGACTCGATATCGACCTGGGCGATCCAATGCCGGAGAACCCGACCGACGAAGAGTTCGAGAACCTGGCCTGGGAACAGCTGAAAACCTGTTTCGATCCCGAAATCCCGATTAATATTGTCGACCTCGGGCTGATCTACAAGTGCGATGTGGAAACACGGGAAGACGGGAAACGCAACGTCACGGTTGACCTCACACTCACGGCACCGGGCTGCGGGATGGGCGATATCCTGCTCGACGACGTGCGCAGCAAACTCGAACGCATACCGACCTGCGGCGACGTCCATGCGGAACTGGTTTTCGATCCGCCCTGGGGGCCAAGCATGATGTCGGATGAAGCAAGATTACAGACAGGCATGTTCTAACGCCGATGGTGAGCCACTGCGCTCGATATTTTGAACGCAGGCGGTGCTCGTAGCGATTCGCAGGAGCGAATCACTGCATGCGCAGCATGACCCACAGGGCGAAATACAAGGATGTATTTCGCAATCCTCATGGACGAATGTACACTCCGGTTACTGTGCTCCGGCTGCGTCCAAACTGCCTTCGCTCGCTACGCTCACAACCGCGCCAGCAAATATTGATAGCTTTAAAAAAGAGGAAAATTCGATGGCTGAATGGATCGAGGTTTGCGGCGTCGATGAAATCGAACCGGGAAGCTACCGGACGATCTGGATCGATGATGAGGAAGTGGCCGTCATCAAGTGCAATGACGGGATCTATGCCATCCAGGACGTATGCACGCACGATGGCGGAGAATTGACCGGTGGCATCATCGAGGGTTGCGCCATCGAATGCCCCCGCCACAGTGCGCGCTTTGATATTCGCACGGGCGAAGTGCTGGATCCGCCCGCCTTCGAACCGATCGCAACCTATCCCGTCGAAATCCGGGACGGACGTGTGTTCGTCAGTTCGGAACCCACTAGTCCGGTGGCCTGAACCAGGCCGGTTAGCTGATTACCTGGTCTTGCCGACCGTAGCGGGTACCGGTGTGCTCTTGATCCCCGTCCAACGGCTACTCCGAGTCAATTTGTCGATACCGTCAGCCAACCGGGTCAGTTTTGGGGGCACGTTCGTGCAACCCTCGTTGACGTTTATCTTCTTGGTCTGACCGTTCAAGGTCACGCCCAATACGTACTTCGACTTCCCGATCTTGCCGGGATGGCAATCCTTGCTCTTGAGGGTGTAATCGTCGTTGAGGCTGAAAAAGGCCGCTTTTTCGACCATATCGAGAAGCTTTTGCTGATGATAACCATCAAAATCGACGCTCAGGTTTCCCTTCTTCTCGACATTACGAATGCCGGTGTACTGAAGTTTTCCTTTGGCGTAGTGCAAGGCATAGTCGGGACAGCCGGTCGCACAGCCTTGACGCCAGAGTATGACTTCAAAACCTTTCAGGCTGTCGCTCGATGAGGCGATCGCCGCGGTAGCACTTTCCGGGCTCTTCGTGGGGGCTGTCTTTGGATGTGAATGCAACCCATACTGGATCAGTTCGATCACCACAATGATGACTACGGCAATCAATAGGGCCAACAGGAAAAAGCGGCTACCGGAGCGCGGCATCCATTTGCGGGGAGGTCTGTGATTCGAGTTCATGGGCGCATACTAACATTTTGAGATGGCCCCTCCCGGCGGACCATTAACTCCACGCCCGGCCCGATTCCAGGCCGGGGTCTGGTAAAATTACACGGATTTGCCGGCTCTGGTTGCCGGTTTCTTTATTTCCAACAAAGGTGACTGATCATGCTCATCGGGGTTCCCAAGGAAATCAAGACTCACGAGTACCGTGTCGGCCTCACGCCCGCCGGTGTGCGCGAGCTGACACAAAGCGGCCATTCCGTACTCGTGGAAACCCATGCCGGTGTGGGCATCGACTTCGATGACGACGCATACCGCAGTGCGGGTGCCGAGATCGCGCCGGATGCGGAGACCATATTCGCCAAAGCCGACATGATCGTCAAGGTCAAGGAACCCCAGCCCCAGGAGTGCAAGCGCCTGCGCGAAGGGCAGATCCTGTTCACCTACCTGCATCTCGCACCCGATCCGGAGCAGACGAAGTTGCTGCGCGAATCCGGTTGCATTGCTATCGCCTACGAAACGGTCACCGACCGTCATGGCCGCCTGCCGCTCCTGGCGCCCATGAGTGAAGTCGCAGGACGGATGTCGATCCAGGCCGGTGCGCATAGTCTGGAACGCGCCCAGGGTGGTCGCGGCATGCTGCTAGGCGGCGTGCCCGGTGTTGCGCCTGCCCGCGTCGTCATCATCGGTGGCGGCGTCGTGGGAGTAAACGCAGCGCGCATGGCCATGGGCACCGGGGCCCGGGTTACGATCCTGGACAAATCGATCGAACGGCTGACCGAGCTAGACAACCTGTACGGCCCGCGCCTGGAAACGCTCTACTCCACTACGGACAGTCTCGAAACGAGCGTTACCGACGCCGACCTCGTCATCGGTGCGGTGCTGGTACCGGGTGCCGCCGCGCCCAAGCTGGTCAACCGGGCGCTGCTCAAGAAAATGCGCCGCGGCGCCGTGGTCGTGGACGTAGCGATCGACCAGGGCGGTTGCTTCGAGACCAGCCGGCCGACGACACACAGCGATCCGATCTTCATCGAGGAAGACGTAGTGCATTACTGCGTGGCCAACATGCCGGGGGCCGTCGCCCGCACCTCGACGCTGGCCCTGACCAACGCCACCCTGCCCTTCGTGCACGCTCTGGCGGACAAAGGCTACAAGCAGGCCCTAGCCGACGACCCGCACCTGCTGGAGGGACTGAATGTCCACCACGGCGATGTCACTTACGAAGCGGTTGCCCAGTCGCTGGAGCTCGACTACGTCCCGGCCCGCAAGGCATTGGGATTGTAAAAGGTAAACAGCCGTATAAAGCCGGAACAAAAGGCGGCCGCGTGAATGCGCAGCCGCCTTTTTATTGAATGTCTTTTGCAGTGACTTGAGCCACTTGTTCAACGGCGACCTGAAAGCCCTCGATCGCTCGCTTGGTGTGCTTCATCAAATCCCCGTAATTCGGAAAGCCATAATGTTGATCGGGTTTAATAAGATTGACCCCGATAGGCAAAAGCCACGGATTGTAAATGCTCTGCCTTGCGTAGAGGACTTTTCCGTTGCCTGCATCGACCAAACGTGCCGCTATATGCATATAAGCGTAATAGTTCTTCGAGTGAAATTTCTTTAGATAGCCTGCGCTGCCTACATAAGCCACCTTGCCTTTCGTGAAGTAGATATCCAGATAGGCATCGATACCCGCCTTATGCGGATAGGCAGTTAGAAATCCACGGGAGCTCCGGGAAACATTGACGATAACCACGTGGTAACCTTCGCCGCGCAGATCCCTGGCCAGTGCATCAGTTAGATTCGTTTCAATGTGGTAATTGTCGGCCTCAATAGCACGGGTAAAAACCGCACCCATCGAACTCAGTCTGCCGTGCTGATTACCTTCGGCGAGAGCAGCTCCACCCGGGCCGGCCAACATACCCGTCGCCACTCCCTCGAAAGTTTCTCCCGCCGTCATTGCATGGACCACGCTGAAACCTGGCGGGGGGGCTATGCTTAGCAAGCCTATTGTCTGCACCTTCGATGCAGTAGCGTCAAAAACCGTATCCTGGAAATTGCTGCTGGTGCAGCCACCGAGGCATACTCCCGCAATTAACAGTAGCCAGACCCAAGCAGAGTGCTTCATGAGCGTTTATATTGAAAATCGAACTGCGACTCTATAAAGCAAACATAACCCTGTCAAGCAAAAGACAGGCATGGCCTATTCCGTCGCCTTGACTTGATCCCACAGCTTGTCCAGGTATTGGAGATCGACATCCCCTGGGTGCAATCCTTCTTCCGCCAAACGTGATTCGATGAAACGGAAACGACGGGTAAACTTGCGGTTGGCGGCACGCAGGGCCTGCTCCGGTTCCACGCCGAGGTGACGCGCATAATTGACGACAGCAAAGAGCAAATCCCCAAGCTCTTCACTGACTCGCTCCTGCATCAGTGACTCGTCCGATTGCCGCGCCTGTTCCAGTTCATTAAGCTCCTCGGTGACCTTGTCCTTCGGACCTTTCGCGTCCGGCCAGTCGAAACCCACCGCGGCGGCCCGTTTCTGCAATTTGTAGGCGCGCATCAGCGCCGGCAATTGCGCCGGAAGATGTTTGTCGATGTGGTCGCGCCCGCTGCTTTTGCGCTGCTCCCATTGCCGGTTGAAGTCGCCGGCTTCCGGCGTTTCTTCTTCCCCGAACACATGCGGATGGCGCAGCTCTAACTTGTCGGCGACCTCGCTCGCGACAACGTCAAAATCAAATTGACCGGCTTCTTCCGCAAGGCGCGCATGAAACACCACATGAAAGAGCAGATCGCCCAGCTCTTCCCGCCAATGCTCCACATCGCCCGCCTCCGCCGCTTCGGCCACCTCACAGGCTTCCTCGATCGTCCACGGCGCGATGCTGCGCGGCGTTTGCGCACGATCCCAGGGACACCCGGTGTCGGGATCACGTAACTGCGCCATGACGTCAAGGAGGCGTTGCAGCCCTGCCAGCTTCCTTCGATTCATGACGTGGACTCCCGGGCTTCACGCAGCAGAGGGATCAACATCTGCAGCATCCCCGCCGTGACGCCCCAGATCCGTTGTCCGTCCCAATCCATCTCGCGCAAGTGCACGCGCCTGTTGCCCATGTCCAGGGCGCGCCAGGCCCAGCGCGAACTGTCCAGCAGCACCGACAATGGCAGGGTGAATATTTCCGCCACCTCGGACGGTTCGGGATGTAAATCGACGGACTCTGCTATGTAACCGACCACCGGGGTGACGATATAACCGCTGACCGTCGGATAACGCGGCAATCGCCCCAGGACACCCACGCTCTGCGCCGGAAGGGCGATCTCTTCCTCCGCTTCGCGTAATGCGGTTCCCTCCGGGCCCGGATCACCGGGATCCGCGGCACCCCCCGGGAACGCGACCTGACCCGCATGCCGGACCAGATCGTCACGCCGCCGGGTCAGAATGAGTTCCGGCTCCCCGGAAGATTCGAGTATGGGCACGAGAACGGCCGCCTCCGCCGGCTGACTGGCATCCGTCCATCGACCGGACGCACGGAGCATGTCCAGGGTCGGGCGATGCACGCCTTCATCGGTTTTATCCAGTTCCCGCACCAGGCGCTCTACCCAGGCAGGCCTGCCGGTTCCAGCGTCCATTGCATTCATCGTCACGATCTCCTGGGCCTGTCGGGGCGATGACGGCGAATTGCCCGGGTCAGCCGGGATTAGCGCCCTATCCCCTGTAAAATACTCATTTTAAGGTCGGTCTTGTCCATGAATCACGCCAATCCGGCTCTGTTCGCCCTGTCTCCGCTCGACGGACGCTATGCCTCGCGAGTCACTCCATTGCGCGAGTTGCTGTCGGAGTATGGCCTGATCAAGGCCCGCGTACGGGTGGAACTAGCCTGGTTCAGGGTCCTCAGCGACAGCCCGGATGTCGACGACTGCCCGTCCCTCAGCACCGCCGCGCGCGAAGCACTGGAACGTATTGAAATCCGGTTCGACGAATCCGCCGCCGCACGGGTGAAAGACATCGAATCCACGACCAATCATGACGTCAAGGCCGTTGAATACTACCTCAAGGAACAGTTCGCCAAAGTGCCGGAACTGAAGGCCGCGAGCGAATTCATCCACTTTGCCTGCACGTCGGAAGACATCAACAACCTCTCCTGGGCTCTGCTCCTGAGCGAGGCCCGCGATTCGGTCTGCGCCCCCGCGATGGGCCGCATCATCGATGCGTTGGCAACCATGGCCCGGGCAGAAGCGGAGACACCGATGCTGGCCCGCACCCATGGGCAACCGGCCACGCCGACCACCCTGGGCAAGGAAATGGCCACGGTCGCAGCCCGTCTGGAGCGCCAGCATCAACGTTTCATCGATGTCACCCTGACCGCGAAGCTCAATGGCGCCACAGGCAATTTCAATGCCCATGTCAGCGCCTATCCCGAGGTGGACTGGCTCGCACTGTCTCAGCAGGTGGTGGAGTCACTGGGCTTGACCTGGCTCCCGCTCACCACGCAGATCGAACCGCACGATGGCGTCGGCGAACTGCTCGACGCACTGGCCGGGTTCAATACCGTACTGGTGGATCTGTGCCGGGACATCTGGAACTACGTCAGCCTGGGTTACTTCCGCCAGCGCCTCGTGAAAGGCGAGATCGGTTCCTCGACCATGCCCCACAAGGTCAACCCGATCGACTTCGAGAATGGCGAAGGCAACCTGGGCCTGGCCAATGCGGTCGCACGTCATCTGGCGAACACCCTGCCCGTTTCGCGCATGCAGCGCGACCTTACCGACTCCACGGCGCAGCGCGCGCTGGGCACCGCATTCGGGCACAGCCTGGTCGCCTACGCCTCCGTGTCGCGGGGATTGGGCAAGCTGGAAGTGGCCCGTGAGCGCCTGGCTGCGGACCTGGACCTGCATTGGGAAGTGCTGGGCGAAGCGGCACAGACGCTGATGCGCCGCTACGGGGTGAAAGCCCCCTACGAAACGCTCAAGGAAGCGACCCGCGGCCGTGAACTCGACCAGAACACCTGGCGGCAAGTCGTCTCCGAACTGCCCTTGCCCGCAGACGCGCGCCGCGAGCTGGAAGCACTGACGCCAGCGACCTACACGGGTATTGCCGCGGAACTGGTTCGCCGTTATGCCCCGGGGAGCAAATCGTGAGCGAATTCACGATCCGACGCGCTGAATGGGGACCGGATACCGAAGCGCTCCGGGACATACGTACCCACGTGTTCATTGAAGAGCAAAAGGTTCCCAAGGATCTGGAGTGGGACGAACTCGACAAGGACTGCCTGCACGCACTGGCCTTGGCGGGCGATAAGCCCATCGGCACCGGGCGCCTGACACCGGACGGGCACATCGGCCGCATGGCCGTACTGGCGGAGTGGAGAAAGCGCGGCGTGGGTGCCGCACTTCTGACCCACCTGATGGACGCCGGCCGTGAACGTGGAGACACCTTCTGCGAACTCAATGCCCAGGTCAGCGCCATCGGGTTTTATGAACGTTTCGGCTTTCAGGCCGAAGGTGACGAATTCATGGATGCGGGCATTCCCCATCGAGTGATGCGCCTGGACTACGGCACTTCGTCGGTGAAACAACTCAGTGGCTTCACCGAGCTCAGGAGCGCCATTTACGAAATCGCCCGCTCGGCCCGGCACGAATTCGCCCTCTACGCGCCGGATCTGGCTACCCAGCTGACCGGCACGGCCGAGCTCGAGGCCGCGCTGAAGGATTTGGCCCTGTCCAGCCGACGTGGGCGCATACGTCTACTGGTCCAGGACGCCCGCGCGGCGGCAGCGGACGGCAACCCCCTCTTGCGCCTGACGGGGGCCTTGCCCAGCCGCTGCGCCCTGCAGCAACTATGCGCAGAAGACGAAGCGGAAGACGAAGTCTATGCCTTCAACGACAACGGCGATAGCTTTCACCAACAGAAAACCGAATCCGCCACCGGAACATTCGTCACGGGTTCCCCGGTCACGGCACGCGACTTCCAGCGCCGTTTCGATCCGCTGTGGGAACGCAGCGTACCCGCGCCCGATGCCCGCCGCCTGCAGATCTGAACCGATTCCGAACCCATGAATGATCGCGATTTCCTACCCCATTTGACCGTAGCGGCCGTCGTCGAGGATGCAGGCCGCTACCTCGTCGTACGCGAATATGTACAGGAAGAAGAAAAGATCAATAACCCCGCCGGACACATCGAAGACGGCGAATCACCCGTGGATGCGGTGATCCGCGAAGTGCTGGAAGAAACCGGCTACCGGTTCGAGCCCCAAGCGCTGGGTGGCGTCTACTTATGGCGCAAGCCCGAGAATGGCGAGACCTTCCTGCGGATTAACATCATCGGCGATTGCCCCGAGCACGATCCCCGCGCTTCCCTGGATGAAGGCATCATCGGTCCCGACTGGTTGAGCCTTGAGCAACTCAGCCAGCCCGGCATGCCGCTGCGCAGCCCCCTCGTTGTGCGGTCGTTCATGGAGCACCGTGCGGGCATCCAGTATCCTCTGGACGTTATCAGCGCCCTCATAGACCTATGAGCACCAGTCCGCTTGTCATGGTTGGCCTGTCCGGCGGGGTCGATTCGGCCGTTGCGGCCTGGCGTTTGATGGAAGCCGGTTACCGGGTCGAAGGTCTGCACATGACCAACTGGGAAGCCGACGACGCCTATTGCACACGTGTGGACGATGAAGCCAGCGCGGTCGCCGCCGCCGATCATCTTGGCATTACTTTGCACCGCGTCAATTTCGCACGCGATTACGAGGCTCAGGTATTCGAGGATTTCCTCGCCGAATATCGTGCCGGACGTACCCCTAACCCGGATATTCTCTGCAACCGTTTCATCAAGTTCGGCGTATTCCTGCGCTGGGCGCGCCGCCTCGGGGCCGATGCTATCGCGACCGGGCACTATGCCCGCAACGCCGATATCAACGGGCGGCCGGGCCTGCTCACTGCGCTAGACACCAACAAGGACCAGACGTACTTCCTGCATGCCGTGTCCGGAGAAGCGCTCGAACGCACGCTGTTCCCGCTGGGCGACTTCACCAAGCCGGAAGTGCGGGAGCTGGCCCGCAAAATCGGCCTGCCCAATTTCAATCGTGCCGACTCGACCGGCATCTGCTTTATCGGTGAACGCCCTTTCCGGGACTTTCTCGCCGAGTTTCTACCGCCCGAACCGGGCCCCATAGAAACCCCTGAAGGCGAACTGCTTGGCGAACACAAAGGCCTGCATTTTTATACGCTGGGTCAGCGGGGCGGTCTCGGTATCGGCGGCATAGCCGGTGCCGCCGACGCACCCTGGTACGTCGTGGACAAGGATTTCGAGCGCAAGGCATTGATTGCGGCCCAGGACCCTGATCATCCACGCCTGCTCTCGACGGATCTCGAAGCCGACCGCGCGCACTGGATCGCCGGTGAACCACCCCCGGTTCCCGCAACCGTCCAGGTCCGGGTGCGCTACCGGCAGAAGCCGGTGGCGGCCACACTGGAACAGGCGGGAGAAGTACTGCGCCTGCACTTCGAAACACCGGTCAGGGCTGTTACGCCCGGCCAGTACGCCGTGATCTATGCGGGTGATGTCTGCCTGGGAGGCGGTCGGATCATTCGCCACTACACTGTGGCAAATCCATCTGACCTTCCAGGCTAGAGACCGATTTTTCCGTTTTTTCTATTGGTCCCTTTCCCTCGTATAAGCTGTTTTTCGCCGTTCGCAGATTTCAAACCTGGTTCACGAATTTATTCAGCATGGGTTCATCGCTCAAGCGGCTGAAACGCGGCCGGCAGATGGCGAGAAACCCGAGATCGCTATCACCACGGTTGGTAACGCGCCGGCGTGCGCCTGCCTTGACCAGCAAACCATCGCCTGCGGATATTTCATACTTTTTATCGTCGATTTCCACGATCCCATGACCGGTCAAGAACAGGTAACGTTCGGTAATGCCATGCAATTCATAGGTACTCGTAATTGCACCAGGTTTAATGCGAATACGCGCGACCGAGAGCGCCGGATCGTCGGGGCTATTCCACCATTCCGTGACGTAATACCCTTCTTCGGTGCGATATTCCATTAATGGTCGCTTCTTCTTTGAAGCCATCACTTTCTCCTTCAAACCCATTTGATCTTTAGCCACCTTTGCCGGCCTACTGCTTACCGGCGCGGTATTGGAAGCAGCTGAACCTGCTTGCGAAACATTTTTTTCAGACACATCGGAAGCGGTTGGTGTCTCCATTTCTTGATCCGATGAATCCAGCATTGAGAGCCGATTGGGAGTCTGGGTTTCAACCCGCCCCTCTTCGAACTGAATGAAGTAGATATTCATCCCCTGGCGCTTCTGGTAGTGGATCACCATCTGAAGACTCGGACGATTCACGATGTCCATAAACACTTCAGGCTTGACGCTGTAGACCCGATGCGATTTATCCCCATCAAGAGCATCGATAACCACCGGTGGCAGATGCCCGGTCTTGGAGGACTTATCGACTGCATTGGACTCATCCCCAAGCGTTTCCTGCACAGATGCTGCTTCACCGCCGAGGCTTTGTGTCTTCGCCAATACATTCCCTTCAGACCGCAATAAAGCGGCAAAGGGCAACCTTTGGCCTACACTGATTGAAATCCGTCGACCTAGGGCCTTCCCCGCCCTACGATCTTCAATCACCCTGCGATCCCGTGGCCCAATTCTCCGCTCAATAAATGTCTTGGGTTTGGAGGGAATGACTGGAGGCACATTACCTTTTGAATAAGCTGGCATCTTGATCTCCTGGCAGCTGCCAATTGATCCACCCATCTCGAAGCAAAAACCGTGCCAAAAGTCATACTTTCGGAAATGCAAAAATTTTTCTTTAAATTACATGAACTTAAGATTATTAAAATTTACACACAGTAACATTTCTTGGATAGGTATAGTCCTCCATGACAAATATCGTCCATGACTGACAATATTTGGCGGTATGGGCGCTTAGCCTTTGATATAAATCAAGAAATTAAAGGTCTGACGAGACTTGTTATTACAAAAATAGAGAGTTTTCCCCATTCTTGTAAGGAATATGCCCTATTGGAAGACCTATATACGGAGTTTGACTTTATCTTCCCTGAAATCAGGGTTTGAAACCTATCTGCCAAAGAGTGCGATACCCAGTAATATCACTCTGACGCGTAAGGGAAGGAACTTGAATATGCTTGCAAGGCGGTGGCGCCCTCCCCGACACTTCGATCGCAACGTCGTCGTCATTGGCGCCGGCGCGGCAGGATTGGTCAGCGCTTACATAGCCGCCAAGCTTCGTGCAAGCGTCACACTGGTCGAGGGAAAGTCCATGGGAGGCGATTGCCTGAACAGCGGTTGTGTCCCATCCAAAACCCTGATTCATGCGGCCCGGATGGCAGCGCAGGCAAGGGCCGCGGCTTCCGCAGGCATCGCCACCGGGCAAATTACTGTCGATTTCACTGCCGTTATGCGCAAGGTCCAAACCGCCATCGAACGGGTTGCGCCTCACGATTCTGTCGAACGTTATCGCGCCCTGGGCGTGGATGTCCGCATGGGCAAGGCGCAGATCCTGGACCCTTGGACAGTGGATATCGAAGGCGACCGCTTGACGACCCGCGCGATCATCATCGCAACTGGTGCTGAACCCTTTATTCCCTCCATACCCGGTTTGGAAGCATGCGACTATCTCACATCGGACACGCTTTGGTCACTCGACCACCAACCGCAAAAGTTGCTCATGCTGGGCGGCGGCCCCATTGGTTGCGAACTTTCCCAGGCCTTCAGCAGGCTGGGCACGACCGTAACCCAGGTCGAGATGGCGGATCGTGTGCTGCTGCGAGAAGACCACGAAGTCAGCGACTTTGTCGCAGAACGATTACGCCGGGATGGTGTGGAACTGCGGCTTAACCATCAGGCTCTGCGGGTCGAAAGCACGTCTGAAGGCCGAGTCCTTGTCTGCCTGCATGATGGCAAAGAAACACGTCTCGGCTTCGACACGCTATTGGTAGCCGTAGGGCGCAAGCCGCGTACCGAGGGCTTCGGGCTCGAAGCCCTCGGTATTCATGCGCCACATACCGTAGAAACTAATGCGTACCTGCAAACGCTGTATCCGAATATCTATGCCTGCGGTGATGTTACAAGCCCCTATCAATTTACGCACGCGGCCGCACACGAAGCTTGGCATGCGGCCGTTAACGCCTTGTTCAGCCCCCTGCCCCGCCTCAAGGTGGATCATTCCCTGCTGCCTGCCGTAACCTTCGTCGATCCGGAAGTGGCCCGAATCGGCCTCAATGAGAGCGATGCACTGGCGCGCGACATCGAGTACGAAGTCACGCGCTATGAACTGGCCGATCTGGACCGTGCATTGACGGAAGATTCGGCAGAGGGTTTCGTCAAAGTCCTGACCGTTCCCGGCAAAGACCGCATACTCGGAGCCACCATTGTCGGACAACATGCCGGTGAATTGCTGGCTGAATTCGCACTGGCGATGCGATACCGGCTGGGTCTTGGAAAATTGCTGGGCGTGGTCCATGCCTATCCGACATGGAGCGAGGCCAACAAGTATGCAGCGGGGGCCTGGAAGCGCGCACATGCTCCGGAAAGACTATTGCGCCTGCTGGAGCGCTATCATAGCTGGCGGCGACGCAGGCTGCCGTTCTAGTTCAACCGTGGCAGGAGGCCTCGATATGCCTATTCTGAACAAACGTGAATCCGTAGAGCACCTTGCACCCTTCACGCAAACACTGCATTCGCACGGACTCAAGCTGCGTCGCACACCATTGGAAACACTCCAGGTCAACATGGGCAAACTCTGTGATCTTGCCTGCCACCACTGTCATGTGGAGGCGGGCCCCAAGCGCACTGAAATCATGGAGTTGCGTACCGTAGAACGGACCCTGGAGCTGCTCGCGAGCGCACCGGATGTGCATACTGTCGACATAACCGGCGGCGCGCCTGAACTCAATCCCCATTTCCGAACCTTGGTCAACGAGGCGAGAAGTCTCGGCAAGACGGTGATGGATCGCTGCAACCTGACCGTACTCTTTCGGCAAGGCCAGGAGGACACCGCGCAATTTCTCGCCGACAAGGGCGTACAAGTCATCGCCTCGTTACCCTGCTACACCCAGGAAAATGTGGAGAAACAACGCGGCCTGCATGTATTCAATCCCAGCATAGAGGCACTGCAATTACTGAATACACTGGGCTATGGGCAGCCTGACTCCGATCTGGAGCTGAATCTTGTCTATAACCCTTTAGGCCCGTCGCTGCCGCCGGCTCAGGATCAATTGGAAGAGACTTACCGTATGGAACTAGGCGAACATTTCGGCATCGTATTCAACCACCTGTATACGATTACGAACATGCCCATCAAGCGCTTCCTGCATCAACTCGAACGCAGCGGTCAGTACAAGCACTATATGCAAACCCTGCTCGATGCTTTCAATCCGCACGCGGCGGAAGGCGTCATGTGCCGCAACCTGCTCTCGGTTGGCTGGGACGGCGAACTCTACGACTGCGATTTCAACCAGGCTCTGGAGTTGCCACTCGGCGGCAGACGGCGCACCCTGTGGGACATCACATCCCTCGAACAGATCAACCAGGAACCTATCGCGTTCCGTGACCACTGCTACGGCTGTACTGCAGGTGCCGGAAGCTCCTGTGGCGGCGCGCTGGCCTGAGGAGGCGGGTAATTTTGGTCGATCCGCAAGTAAGGGATCACTCCCTGTCGGTAATAATCCCACTGGGACCCGACGAAGAAGAAACGCCCGGCCTGCTCGTGCAACTCAGTGACTTGCCCGGCAACTGTGAAGTCATACTCGTGAAGGCCTGTAATAAAGAACTGGAACGTCCTTCGTCCTGGCCTGCAAGCCTCGCCTGGCGCGAATACACCAATTCCGGTGGACGCGCACGCCAAATGAACCTGGGGGCTCGCGTGGCACGCGGAGAATGGTTATGGTTCGTGCATGCAGACTCGAGGCTGCTTGCGGAATCTCTACCCGCACTGGGCCTGTTTGTCGAGCAGCCACATGACGTACTGGGCTGGTTCGACCTGCGTTTCAGAAACGACGGTCCCCGTCTTTGTCGCCTGAATGCCTGGGGAGCAAACCTGCGTTCCCGTTGGCTGGGCCTGCCCTTCGGAGACCAGGGACTGGTCATCAGGCGCTCACGTTTCGATACGCTCGGCGGCTTCGACGAGACTCTTGCCTGCGGTGAAGACCATCACTTCGTATGGCAGGCGCACAGCCAGGGGCTGCCCGTGCATCGCCTCTGTGCCCCCCTGGCGACCAGTGCCCGCAAATATGCCGAACAAGGCTGGATGCGCGTCACCTTGCGCCATATTTATCAGACCTTTTACCAGGCACAGGCCTCACGGCGCGCCCTATACAAGCCTGACTGATGCAGCCCGCGCTTGCCATCTTCGTCAAAACTCCCGGGCTGTCGCCGGTCAAGACCCGGCTGGCTCGCGGCATCGGCACGGCATCAGCCATCTGCTTCCATAAACTTGCAGCCAGAGCTACCGCTGAGGTCGTGTCGGCCTCCGGCGACGCCATCCAACCTTACTGGGCACTGGCCGAGGACGATCCGCTTGCCCACGCAAACTGGACCCAATTCCCTTGCATTACTCAGGGCAGCGGCAATCTCGGTGATAGGCTCCATCGAGTGCATGCCCAGCTCCAGGCCCGGCATGGCGCGACGCTGATGATAGGCACCGACATCCCGCAAATCACCCCTCCCTTGATTCTCGCTGCCACTGACGCTCTCGTGCGATCTCACGTGAACCACGTACTGGGACCTGCCAACGACGGTGGATTCTGGCTCTTCGGCAGTAAATGTGAAATCGGTTCCGGGATCTGGAATGCAATCCCTTATTCCACCCCTGAGACTGCCCAAGCCCTGCGGGACGAACTTGCGGATGCGGGGCAAATCGAATCCCTTCCTACCCTGACCGACATCGACACGGCGGCCGACCTGGAAGATTTGCATGAAGCCCTGTCGGGTCTGTCCGATCCGACCCAGGCCCAACGCGAGCTGCTGGCCTGGGTCAACTCGATACCGCCTGAGAAACAGGCATAAAAAAACGGCGGGCCACTGGCCCGCCGTTCATATCAAGTCCGCTCGGTCGCTACCAGATCTTGCACCGGTGCTTGTTGACCATCGGGCTGTCATTCGGCACATGGAAAGCCTTCTGGAACTGCGGCATGTTCGCCACCGTACCGTTGACCCGATAGATGGCCGGCGGATGCGGGTCCGTGGTCACCTGGGCACGCTCGGCCTGTGGGCGGATATTGCCTGCCCAGACATGCGCAGCGCCCAGGAAGAACTGCTGATCCGGCGTAAACCCGTCGATCGTCTTGGCGTTCTTGTAAGCCGGTGAGGCATGGAATGCCCGCCAGGCCAGGGTCAGGCCACCCAGATCGGCGGTGGCCTCTCCCGTCACCAGGTGGCCCTGCACGTGCAGGTCGCCATCGACCGGGTATTTGGAGAAATGATTGGATATGCAGGCGGTCGCCTCATCAAACTTCTTCTTGTCCTGGGCTGTCCACCAGTTCTTCAGATTGCCGTGGCCATCAAACTGCGAGCCCTGGTCGTCGAAACCGTGGGTCATCTCGTGGCCCATGACAAAACCAAGCGCACCATAGTTGACCGCCAGCGGTGCCTTGGGATCGAAGAACGGCGGCTGCAGGATGCCGGCCGGAAAGTTGATGTTGTTATTGGACGGATCATAGTAGGCATTGACCGTCTGCGGGGTCATGTACCACTCGTTTTTGTCCACGGGTTTGCCGATCTTGTTCAGATCCCGCTGGTTCTCGAATTCATTCGAATTGATGATGTTGACCACATACGGCCCCTTCACCACCGCAAGCTTCGAATAGTTGCGCCACTTGTCCGGATAGCCGATACGCTCGCCCATCAGGCTGAGCTTCTTGATCGCAGCCTTGCGTGTGGCAGGCGACATCCAGGACAGCGTTTCCAGGTCGGTCTTCAACGCATGGCGAATGCTATGCAGAATTGCAAGCACTTCTTTCTTGGAGGAAGGCGGGAAATACTGCTTCACATAAAGCTTGCCGATGGCGAAGCCAATAGCCCTGTTTTCCGCGGAAACAACGCGTTGCCACCGAGGCTGCAATTCCTTGGCTCCCGAGATCACTGAGCTCATCTTGAAATTTTCATCAACGAACTTCTTCGAGAGATACGGTGCAAAATCGTCAATGACATGGAAACGCAGGTAGGTCTTCCAGTCTGCCAAAGACACGCTCTTGAGATCGGCCGAAAGCGCCTTGAAGTAATCAGGCATCGCGACGTTCGCACTGTCCAGTTTGGGCAGTCCGATCGCGGCGAAGTATGCCTTCCAGTTGATACTCGGTGTCAGGGCATCCATCTGCTTGAGCGTCATTACGTGGTACGTGTTCTTCGGCACACGCTGTGCAACCCGCGACATCTGAGCCTTGGCCAGGTGGGTTTCAATGTCCATCACCGTCTTGGCCTCGGCCGCTGCCTTACTGCTGCTGTCGCCCAGTAATCCGAACATGGCGGCAATGTACTTGACATAGGCTGCGCGGATTTGCTTGAACTTGTCGTCCTTTTTCAGATAGTAATCACGGTCGGGAAGACCCAAACCGCTCTGGTATGCGCCGGCGATGACCTTGCTGGAGTTCTTCAAGTCCTGCATAGAACCGAACGCGAAAGGCGTCGTAACACCGATGTTCTGCAGATACGCAATGGTGGACTGTAGCTGCGGCAACGAGGCGATGTTTTTAATTCGCTTGAAAACGGGGGTAAGCGGCTTGATGCCTGCGGCATCTATGGCCTTCATATCCATGCCACTTTTGTAGAAATCCCCAACTTTCTGGGTCGTGCTGCCCGGCTTGGCACTCTTGTCCGCTGCGGCCTTATGTATGATCCCGCGAACACGCTTCTGATTCTCGACATACAAGATGCTGAAAATACCCCAACGTGAATAAGCGGCGGGAACAGGGTTGTTCTTCTGCCAAGTGCCATTGGCGAACTTGTAGAAATTCTGACTCGGGCTCACGCTCTTGTCGAGCCAATTGAGATGCAGGCCGTGGGCCGCCTGACTATTGCCAGCCAGGGCGCTGACAGGTGTCACACACAGTGCACCGATCAGCAAACAGGTCGTAAGACGCATAGTTCCTCCATTCACTTGGAATAGCGGCGACCGTCATACGTACAACAGATGCGAAACGCCGCTGGGTTACAGATGCCGCAATGTCCCTCCCTGACGGGTTTGCGTTGCGGATTTTCTGTGCTTGGTATCTGCTGTCTTAAAGCGCAGCGATACTAGCACAAAAAGGCATACGTGTTTTGTATTACTACAACACCAGTCGGAAATAATAATCAGACATTTTCTAAGTTATTAGTTTAATTAATTGTTATTAATTAATTTATTAAATTCTTCTTCGCTGAGAACCGTAACACCGAGCTTCTCGGCCTTGGCCAATTTGGAGCCTGGATCGGCACCAGCAACCACATAGCTGGTCTTACCGGAGACGCTCCCGGTCACCCGGCCGCCCAGTTGCTCGATGGCCTCCTTCGCCTCGTCACGGGTCATTGCACCGAGCGTCCCGGTCAGGACAAAGGTCTTGCCTGTAAGCGGTCCCTCCGCGGCTGTCTCAGCCTCAGGCCAGTGGATACCTGCCTTGAGCAGACGTTCGACGACCTCACGATTCCGGGGTTGAGCGAAAAAGTGAGCGATACAGGCTGCCACGCCTGCACCCACACCTTCCACGTGGAGCAGTTCGGTATCCTTGAGACGAGCGCCGAACAGGTGTTCGGAAACGCCCTGCCTGCGTAATTTTTCGCATTCATGCTCATAGTCCAGAGCCGCCTTGCGAATACCGTCCAGCGTGCGCAGGGCAGCAGCTACAGCCTTTGCCGTCACTTCCCCGACCTCGGGAATACCCAGGGCGTAGAGAAACCGGGCCAGAGTCGTTTTCTTGCTGCGCTTGATGGCCGCCAGCAATTCGCTGACCGATTTTTCGCCAAAGCCCTCGCGCTGCTCCAGATCCTTTTGATGCTCATGCAAGCGGTAGATATCGGCAACATCCGTCAACAATCCGTCATCCACGAATTCGCTGACGGTCTTATCGCCCAATCCTTCGATATCCATGGCCTTGCGGGAAGCGAAGTGACGCAGGGATTCCTTGCGTTGAGCGGGGCAGGACAACCCTCCGCTGCAATAGGGTACGGCTGCCATGTCTCCAGGTGAATCCTTGCGGGCCGGCCGCAAGTCACGGCGCTCGACATCGGACCCGCAGACCGGGCATTTGTCGGGCACCTCGATGGCGCGGGCATTGCGGTGGCGTTTTTCGGCGACGACACGCACGACTTCAGGTATGACGTCTCCCGCGCGGCGTACTACCACCGTATCCCCCACCCGGATGTCCTTGCGGGCGATTTCATCCGGGTTGTGCAGGGTCGCGTTGGATACGGTAACGCCCCCCACGAAAACGGGCTTGAGACGTGCCACCGGGGTGAGCGCTCCGGTACGCCCGACCTGCCATTCCACCGCCTGCAGCACGGTGGTCGCCTCCTCGGCAGGGAACTTGTGGGCGAGCGCCCAACGCGGCGCCCGGGCCACGAATCCCGCCTGTTCCTGCTGGCTGTAATGGTTGGCTTTGTAGACCACACCGTCGATCTGGAACGGCAATGTCCCGCGAGCTTCACCCATACGCGCGTAATACTCCAGGCAACCCACGACGCCCTTCACCAGGGCCCGCTGCCTGGCGACCGGGAAGCCCCATTCGGCGAGCCGGTCGAGCAGCGCGCTCTGAGTCTCGGCGCCAACGCCGTCCTGGCCCTCCCCGATACCATACGCAAAGAAGGTCAAGGGACGGGCAGCGGTAATCGCAGGATCCAGCTGACGTAGGCTGCCGGCCGCCGCATTACGAGGATTAACGAACACCTTTTCACCTTTTTTCTCAGCCTGCCGGTTCAAGGCTTCGAATCCCGCGATGGGCATCAGTACTTCGCCCCGGACTTCCAGCAACTCAGGGGGATGCGGGTTCTTGCGCAAACTCAGGGGAATGGCCTTTATGGTGCGCACGTTTCCGGTTACGTCCTCGCCGGTCGTACCGTCACCGCGCGTCGCCGCCTGCACCAGGTGTCCCGACTCGTAGCGCAACGAGACCGCGAGTCCGTCGAACTTGGGCTCACACATGTACTCGATATCGCCCTCGGCATCGACGCGCTCGCGCAAACGGCGGTCGAAATCCAACACCTCCTGCCGGTCGAAGGCATTGGACAGCGATAACATCGGCACGGCGTGGACGACTTCGGCAAACGCCGTACTCGGCGTCGCGCCGACCCGTTGCGTGGGACTGTCCGGGGTTATGGACTCGGGATATTGCTGCTCGAGATCCTGCAGCTCGCGGAGCAAGACATCGAACTCCGCATCGGAAATCGTCGGCGCATCGAGCACGTAGTAGCGATAGTTGTGTTCGTTTATGGCATTGCGCAGCTTGTCGATTCTCTTGTGGACCGCCACGGGGATCCCTTTCTCTTCAGTCACTGCGAGACCCCACCGCTGCGAGTTTCAATTCCAGCTCCCGTGCCGCCGTCAACGGCCGATGATTCATGTCCTCAAGGTGTCCGCCCAACGCGCGGGCACATTCGTAGGCCGTGCCCAGCATCCGATCGAAACGGCTGCCGGTCGCGATCGACGGCTCTGCCATAAAGAAAAAACTCAGGCCCTGCAGTTTGTCACCGGCTGACAGCGGATCCAGCACGCCGGGCTCGAACAAGTTGGCAACGCTGAACAGCGGATCGCCGTCCGGACCGGCATGGGAATAGATTCGCCGTTCATCCAGGGCCAGGCCGAGCCGCTCCAGATGGTGCACCAGTCGTTCGCCGGGGATGCCCTCGCCGGGAAGCCGCAGAGCAAGAGAGAAAACTATCTCTTCGTGGTGCGCCTGCACGTCCTCTGTCGCCTTGTCTGTTTCGGGGGCAGCCGGTTCCGCCTTTATGGACGCATCCGGAACCGGCTTGCTCTCGTCTGCTTGGCGCCTGTATTCCTTGCGCTCAGGCGGCCGCGGAACGCCCGTATGGGCCTGTGTCTGGGCGCGAGTGACGGGCCTTGAGGGCGCATCGAGCCGTATCGTGGGCTCCGTACGTTGCAGTGAGCGCTCCTTCTTGCGCGAGCCCGGCGGATGCCGGCGCGTATAGAAATACACACCCGCGACAAAAGCTGCCCCCAACAGGATCAGTATGAGTCGCAGGCCCCACATCGGCATTAGGGAAGCTCTGATCTATTCATACGCGGATCGCGTTTGAGTCCCAAAGGCCCGGATGCAAGGCGCGCGGCGTAGCGCCGTAGCACGGACTACGGTCAAGCCGTGCAACGCAGCAGTCGGGCCTTTGGGGCCAAACCCCTTCGGGGCCGGGCCCTGGCGCGACCGCGGATGAATAGATCAGCGCTTCCTGCACTCAGCCCACCGCCAGCCGTTCCGCCTCGTCGATATCGACACCCACAAGACGCGAGACTCCCGGTTCCTGCATGGTGACGCCGATCAGCTGGTTGCACACGCCCATGGTGCTGCGGTTATGGGTAATCAGCACGAACTGGATACGCTGCGACATTTCCTTCACCAACTGGCAGAAGCGGTCGATGTTGGCATCGTCCATGGGCGCGTCGACCTCGTCGAGCAGACAGAACGGAGCCGGGTTGAGCTCGAAAATGGCGAATACCAGAGCCACGGCCACCAGCGCCTTTTCCCCGCCCGACAGGATCTGAATCGTGGCGTTTTTCTTGCCCGGCGGCTGGGCGGTGATCACGACGCCGGCATCGAGCAGTTCCTCGCCGGTCAGCACCAGGGCGGCCCGGCCGCCGCCGAACAGCCGCGTAAAGAGCTCCTTGAGGCGTGAATTGACGTGGTCGAAGGTTTCCTTGAACCGCGTCCGTGTCTCGCGATCGATTTTCTGGATCGCCGTCTCCAGCGTCTCGAGCGCCTCGCACAAGTCGGCATGCTGGTGCTTGAGGTACTCCTCACGCTCGGCCTCGGTCGCGCACTCGTCGATCGCTGCCAGATTGATCGGGCCCAGACGCTGTATGCGCCCGATAACGGCTTCCAGCCGCTGCTCCCACTCGGCAACGTTGGCCTCTTCCTCGATCTCAGCCAGGACGGCCTCGGCCTCGGCGCCGATCTCCTGCATCTGCTCCACCAGCCCTTCACGCCGCGTCTTCATTTCCTGCGCCGAGAGACGTGCATTGGACAGGTTCTCGCGCAGCTCGGTGACTCGCTGAGCAACCGCACGCCGCTGGTGCTCAAGTTCGCCTACGCGTGTTTCGATAGTGGACGCCTTGTCACGCGCCTGCGCCAACTCTTCGTTGACCTTGCGATGGGCATCCAGGCGTGAATTCAATTCCTTCTGCAGGCTTTCCGCCGGGTCGTCCGCCTCTTTAAGCTGGTGCTGAAGACGTTCGCGCTCACCGGCCAGCATTTCACGCTCATCACGCAAACGCTTGGCCGCCTGCTCACCCGCAGCCAGCTGCGCCCGCAGGGACTCGATGCGCAGGGCCAGGTTTTCGCGTTCGCGCGTGGCGGCATCTGTTCCCTCGCGAGCAGACTGTACACGCGCTCTCGCTGCTTCGAGCAGTTGCTCATATTCGGCCCTTTCTGCCTCGAGCCCGGACAGCGATTCGCGCGCTTGTGCGAGAGCGGTTTCGCGCTCCTGGCTTTCCGCCGCCAGTTGTTCGAGCGTCTGCTGTATTTCCTGCGTCTCCCCACCGATAGCCTCGAGCCGCTCGATGGCGCTGCGTTCGCGCCCCGCCGCCTCGGCCTCGGTCGCCAGCCCAGCCGAAAGCGCTTCCTGAGCACCGCGGGCCGTGCCGCGCGCCTGCACATGGGCCTGTTCCGCAGCATGCAGCCCCTGTTCCGCCTCCTCCCGGGCCGAGTTTGCCCGCGACACCGATTCCTGGAGTTCTTGTACCCGGGCCTGCAGAGCCTCGCGCTCGCGCTCGCGGCTGATCAGCCCCGCCTGGGTATCGGTCTGGGGTCGCGAGACGCGAACCCAGTTACGCCCGAACCACGTTCCGTCGGCAGACATGATCGACTCGCCGGCCGCAAGGCCTTGCCGACGCTGCCAAGCCATGGCCGCATCGTCCGCCGCATGGATCACGTTCAGGCAATCCTGCACCACCGCGGGGGCCTGCATGACCTTAGCGGCCAGGGTGCCCGAGCGAGGCGGCTCGTCCGCCTTCCGCGTTTCGGCCAGCGCCAGACTGCCGGAAGCCAGTTGTCGCAACTGCTCAAAACGCCCGGACTCGAGATGGTCGACCGTTATGGCCGAGAGCACCGAACCCAGAGCCACTTCCACGGCCCATTCCCAACCCTTTTCGATCTCCAGTACCGCTGCCAGCCGGCGCGCATCGCTCAGCCCTTGTGCCTCAAGCCAGGCGTCGGCATCCTGCCCCAGGTTTTCGGCGCGCAGCAGTTCGTTCAATGATTCCAGGCGGCCCTCGGCCGTGGCCAGTTCGCGCCTTTTCTCCGCCAGGGATTCCCCGGCGGCACGTTGGCGCCTGCGCCACTCCAGGACTTCCGCCTCGCTGCGTTCCAGAGCCGCCTCTGCGCTCCGGGCGCGCTCATGCAGCGCCTCGACCTCGGCGCGAGCGCTGGCACTGGCCTTACCCAGTGCCTGCTCTTCGAGGCGCTCGCGCTCGCTGGTCAGCCGTGCCATGCGGTCACGCAGGCCACGCTCGCGCTGGCCGGCGGCAGACGATTCTGCTTCCGCCACCGCCAAGATCCGGCGTGCTTCAGCCAACCGGTCCCGATGCTCGGCATCCGCCTGGCGGCATTCCTGCGCCTCGCCCTCGACCGTTTCCTGCTTGGCCCGCGCCGTCTTGACGCGTGATTCCGCCTCTTCCAGATGCGGAGTCTGGTTTTCCAGCTCGTTGCGCAAGTTCGAGGCCTGGCTGGCATCTTCTGCGGCGCGGCGCGCGTTTTCTTCCAGCTGCTCGCCCAGGGCCGCGAGACGCTGTTCGCTCAGGGCGCGTTCGCGGCGTGCCCCCGCGATGGCCTCTTCCAGACGTGCCATCTCGGTTTGCAATTCGAAGTAGCGTTGCTGCACGCGGTTAGCGGCATCGACCGCTTCTTCGTGCTCGGTGCGTGCCTGGGTCAGATCGCGCTCGACGCTCCGTTCGCGCGTCACCTCGGCCTCCACGGCCAGGTTCTGCTGGCGGGCAAGCTCCTCGCGGCCTTCGAGCTCGGCCTCCAGGGCACGCAGGCGCAGCGAGAGCAACTCGGCCCGCAGCCGCCTCTCTTCCGCCTTCAATTCCTTGTAGCGCTCGGCAGCGCGGGCCTGGCGGCGCAGGTGCGCCAAGCGCTTGGTCACCTCCTCCACCAGATCATCGACCCGTTCGAGGTTTTCCCGCGTGTGGCGAATGCGGTTCTCGGTTTCGCGCCGCCGTTCCTTGTAACGCGAGATCCCCGCCGCTTCCTCCAGGTAGTCGCGCAGTTCCTCCGGCTTGGATTCCACCAGTCGGCTGATCGTGCCCTGTTCGATGATCGCGTAACTGCGCGGACCGAGGCCGGTGCCCAGGAAAACATCGGTGATGTCCTTGCGCCGGCAACGGGTGCCGTTCAGGTAATAGCTGGACACGCCCTCGCGGTCGAGGCTGCGGCGGATCGAAATCTCGCTCCAGTTCGCGTATTCTCCCCCCAACCGGCCCTCGGTGTTGTCGAAGACCATCTCTACCGTGGCCGTCCCGGCCGGCTGGCGTGCGGTGGAACCGTTGAAGATGACGTCGGCTATGTGGCCGCCGCGCAGGTGCTTGGCCGAGCTTTCCCCCATGACCCAGCGCACCGCGTCGATGACGTTGGATTTACCCGACCCGTTGGGCCCCGCGACGCCCACCATGGCGCTGGGAAACTCGATCACGGTGGGATCGACGAAGGATTTGAAGCCGGCTAGCTTGATTCGTTTGAGGCGCATCCGGGCCCGAAGCAGTCATTAAAGGTGAGTAGTGTAAATTATTGTTCATGACGACTAGCCCTTCAAAAAATCTGGAAACCTTCCCGAACCCCGAACCGGGCCGGGATTTCACCATTCGCATGGATCTGCCGGAATTCACCTGCGTGTGTCCGCTCACCGGCCAGCCCGATTTTGCGCAACTCAAGCTCGAATACGTGCCGGCGGAGCATTGCGTGGAACTGAAGAGCCTCAAACTCTACCTGTGGTCCTATCGTGACGAGGGGGCCTTCCATGAGGCGGTCACCAATCGCATCGCCTCCGACCTCATTGCGGCCCTCAAACCGCGTTTTCTGAGGCTACGCGCGAAATTCAACGTCCGTGGCGGTATTTACACCGAAGTCGTTGCGGAGCACCGTGATCCCGACTGGGAAGCGCCCCAGGCCGTCACCCTGCCATGAACGTCAACGAGAGCTTCGTGGCCGGACTGGCAGCCGGTTTCCGCTGCCTTCTCGAAGGACTGGGACTGCTCACCGAACCGGGCCTGCGCCGCCACGCGGTGATGCCCCTGCTCCTGTCTGTCGTTGTATTCATCGTCCTGCTGGTGGTGGCCATTTACTACTTCGGCGGTCTCGTGGGCTGGATCGATCACCGCCTGCCGTCGTGGCTGGCCTGGTCCGCCTGGCTACTCTGGATAGGGTTGGCCTTCGCCTATGCCTTCGGCTTCTATTTCGGGTTTACGGCGGTAGTGGGCCTCGTGGGCCTGCCTTTCTTCATGGCCCTCACCAACGCGGTCGAGCGACGCATGACCGGACGCTTGCCCGACACCCACCGCGACATGCTCTATCTCACCTGGATCGGCTTCTGGCGCCAGTTTCCGCGCCTGGGAAATCTCCTGCTCTGGCTTCTGGCCGTATGCCTGGTCAGCCTGATGCTGTTTTTCATCCCGCTGATCAATGTCTTGATCGGACCACTGTGGTTCCTGTTCGGAGCCTGGGCATTTGCCGTCATGATGAGCGATTTCCCCCTCGGCGCCCGGGATCTGAACTGGCCCCGGCAACACGAATTGATCCGCGGGCAGCGCGGACGGATGTTCGGCTTCGGCATTGCTGCTGCCTGCATGGCCCTGGTGCCGGTGCTCAACCTCTTCCTGCTCCCGGCCAGCACGGCGGGGATCACGGTCCTCTGGGTGGAAGCCCTGGAGCCCGAAGCGGTCGCAACCCATTCACGCCGCAGCTGACCAAAGTCAACACCTACATGAAATACCGGGCGCAGGCTTGCAGTCAAGGCCCAGTTCCGGTATAAATCCACGGTTTTAGTTTGTTTAGCAGGAGTGCCCTCATGGCGGCAAGTCGAGCCAAGACGTCGGGCAAGAAAAAGGCAGCCGGCAAGAAAAAGACGGCGGCCAAGGCTCCGGCGAGGAAGAAGACAGCAGGAAAGGCCGCCGCCCGCAAAAAGACGACGACCAGGAAGACCGCGAAAAAGGCCACCACGCGGAAAAAGACGGCCGGGCGCGAGAAGACTGTGACCCGGAAAACCTCAGCACGCAAGAAAGCGACAGCGAAGACCAGCAAAAAGATGACTCCAAAGCAATCCACAGCCGTCAAGAAGGCGGCCAAGAAATCCACGGGCGGGAAGCAATCCGGTTCGGAAGCCATAGTCCTGTCCAATGTCGAGCAGATAGCGCCTTACAAGCCCAAGAAGGGCGAGGAATACATGAACGAGGACCAGCGCGCGCACTTCCGCGAGCTGCTTCTTGCCTGGAAACGCGACCTGATGGAAGAAGCCGACCGTACGGTGCATCACATGCAGGACGAGGCCAGCAACTTCCCCGATCCCAACGATCGGGCGAGCCAGGAATCGGAATTCAGCCTCGAACTGCGCACCCGCGACCGCGAACGCAAACTGCTGCGCAAGATCGACAAGACCCTGAAGCGGGTCGAAACCGACGAATACGGGTGGTGCGACTCCTGCGGCTCCGAGATCGGCATCCGCCGCCTGGAAGCCCGGCCGACGGCGACACTGTGCTTCGACTGCAAAACGCTGGACGAAATTCGGGAACGCCAGAAAGGCATCTGATCCGCCCACCTTCAGGCACACAAAAGCAAGGGCCCGCAGTCGCGGGCCCTTTTCTTTTCCGGCTTATCGGTCTGGATCAGGCCGAGGCGGAGCTTTCCTCGTCGGCCGTAACGGCCTTCATGCTGAGACGCACGCGGCCCTGCTTGTCGACTTCCAGCACCTTGACGCGCACCACGTCGCCCTCGCTGAGGCGATCGCTGACGCGCTCCACGCGCTCGTCGGAAATCTGCGAGATATGGACCAGCCCGTCGCGTCCCGGCAGGATCGACACGAAGGCGCCGAAATCCATGAGCTTAACGACCTTGCCCTCGTAGATCTTGCCCACCTCGACATCAGCGGTGATGTCCTCGATGCGCTTCTGGGCGGCCTCGCCGGCGGCCTTGTCCACGGAGGCGATCTTGATCGTGCCGTCGTCCTCGATGTCGATCGTGGTCCCGGTTTCCTCGGTAATGGCACGGATGACCGCACCGCCCTTGCCGATCACGTCGCGGATCTTCTCGCGATCGATCTTCATGGTGAGGATACGCGGCGCCCACTCGGAGAGTTCGCTGCGCGGCTTGTCGATCACGCTGTTCATGATGCCGAGGATGTGGAGACGTCCCTCGCGGGCCTGCTCCACGGCGACTTCCATGATCTCGCGCGTGATGCCGTCGATCTTGATGTCCATCTGCAGCGCGGTAACGCCGTCCTCGGTGCCCGCGACCTTGAAGTCCATGTCGCCGAGGTGGTCCTCGTCGCCGAGAATATCGGTGAGCACGGCATAGGCGTCGGGTTCCTTGATCAGGCCCATGGCCACGCCGGCCACGGGGGCCTTGATCGGAACGCCCGCATCCATGAGTGCCAGGCTGGTGCCGCAGGTCGAGGCCATCGAACTGGAGCCGTTGGACTCGGTCACTTCCGACACCACGCGGATGACGTAGGGATAGTTCTCCATGTCCGGCATGACGGCCTGGACACCCCGCTTGGCGAGCCGGCCGTGGCCGATTTCGCGGCGCTTCGGTGAACCCATAAATCCTGTTTCACCAACGCAGTACGGCGGGAAGTTATAGTGGAGCATGAAGGTTTCTTTCGTCTCCCCCGCCAGTGCGTCGATGCGCTGGGCATCACGCTCGGTGCCCAGGGTGGTGACCACCAGGGCCTGCGTCTCGCCACGCGTGAACAGCGCCGAACCATGGGTGCGGGGCAGAACGCCCACTTCCACGTTGATCGGTCGCACGTCCTTCTGGCCGCGTCCGTCGATGCGCTTCTCGCCCTTGATGATGCGGCCACGTACCAGCCGCTTCTCCAAACCGGCGAATTCCGTCTTTATCTCGTCCGCCTCGAAGGCCGGATCGACGTCTTCGCCGGCAAACTCTTCCAGCGCCTGGTCGCGCAGTGCGCCGAGCGCCTCCTGGCGGTCGCTCTTGGCAGTGATGCTGTAGGCCTCGGCAATCTTGCTCTCGTAGCCAACGGCCAGCTTCTCGGCCAGGCCTTCCGGAGCAGGCGGCGGCGTCCAGTCCCAGGCCGGCTTGGCCGCCTCGGCAGCCAGTTCCTTGATCGCCTTGATGGCGGACTTGAACGCTTCCTGCCCGGCGAAAACGGCGTCGAGCATCGTCTTTTCCGGAAGGCGGTTGGCCTCGGACTCGACCATCAGGATGGCGTCCTCGGTACCGGCGACCACCAAGTCGAGGTCCGACGTTTCCAGCTCCGTGAAGGTCGGGTTCAGCAGGAACTCGCCGTTACGGTAACCGACACGGGCAGCGCCGATCGGCCCGTTCCAGGGCATGCCCGACAGGGACAAAGCCGCGGAAGTACCGATCAGTGAAGGAATATCGGGATCGATCTCCGGATTCATCGACACCACGGTGGCGATAACCTGGACCTCGTTCATGAATCCCTTGGGAAACAGCGGACGTATCGGACGGTCGATCAGACGCGAGGTGAGCGTTTCCTTCTCGCCGGGACGTCCCTCCCGACGGAAAAAACCGCCGGGAATGCGGCCGGCGGCATAGGTCTTTTCCTGATAATTGACGGTAAGCGGGAAGAAAGGCCGCCCCGGATCCGCCTGCTTGCGGCCGACGGCGGTCACGAGGACCGCGGTTTCTTCCATGGTGACGAGCACGGCACCGTCCGCCTGACGGGCGATACGCCCGGTCTCGAGCGTAACCTGCTTGCCCCCGAAATCGAAGCTTTTCTTAACTACAGACACATTAACTCCCGGAATGGTAGGTCAGGCCGCGTTCAGCGACGCAGACCGAGACGGGCGATCAGCTGCTGGTACCGGGTCCGGTCGGAGGACTTCAGGTAATCCAGCAGACGTCGGCGCTGGCTGATCATTTTCAGCAGGCCGCGACGCGAATGGTGATCTTTCTTGTGTGACGAGAAATGGTCGCCCAGACCGCTGATGCGGGCCGTGAGCAGTGCCACCTGCACTTCCGTGGAGCCGGTGTCGGCTTCGCTGGCCCCGAATTCACCAATGATTCGGCGCTTCTCTTCCTGGTTCAATGACATTCAGCTAATCTCCGCTCAGTTATGTCGTTTCAAAGACCCTAACCGTATAATTTTACGATATAAAGGACAATATACTCAAGCTGCCGCCGCCTTGATCAGGCGGCGTGGCGCAACCCTGCCGTCATCCAGCACTTCCCCGACGCCGAGAAAATGCCGGTCCTGGTCATAGATGCATAGCCATCCTTCAAGAGGTGCCCGGGGCAGCATCACCGGTTGGCCATGGCGAAAAAAGTGCACTAGATCAGGGCTCAGCGTCATGGCCGGCCACCCCCTGAGCGCAGCATCGGCACCGAGCAGCAGTTGCTCGGGCGTTTCCGCTGCTTCGAGTTCTTCCAGGGTGGTCCATTTGTCATTCTCTCCGAAACCGGCCACGCCTGTGCGGCGCAAGGCGATGACATGCCCGCGGGTACCCAGGGCTTTGGCGATGTCCTCGACCAGGGTGCGCACGTAGGTGCCCTTGGAACAGCGCACTTCCAGCCCCAGCGTGTCGGTACCCAGGTGGATCAACTTCAATTCGTGGATCGTCACCGGACGCGGTTCGCGCTCGACGGTGATGCCCCTGCGTGCCAGCGAGTAGAGACGCTCGCCCTGGTGCTTGAGCGCCGAATACATGGGCGGCACCTGTTCGATATCGCCGCGGAATTGCGCGAGCACCTGCTCTACCCTGGTCTCGTCCAGCGCCGGAACGGGCACTGTCTCGATCACTTCGCCGTCGGCGTCGGCCGTATCGGTCGCGACACCCAATCGTGCTTCAACTTCGTAACGTTTCTCGGCATCGAGCAGGAAAGCCGACATCTTCGTCGCTTCCCCGAAGCACAACGGCAGAAGGCCGCTGGCAAGCGGGTCCAGGCTGCCGGTATGGCCCGCACGCTGGGCATCCAGGATGTGCTTGGCCCGGTTAAGGGCCTGCGTCGAAGTCAGCCCGGTCGGCTTATCGAGCAACAGGATACCGTCGATGGGGCGACCCCGCTTACGCCGGCGGCTCATGACCTGTCTTCCTCATGCGGCAGCCCGCGGGCGATCAGCGATTCCAGGGCCTGCTGGCGTTCACTGCGGTCATCCCAATGAAAATCCAGGCGTGGCACGGCTCGCAGTCTGACTTCGCTGGTCAATGACCGGCGTAGACGATTGCCGGCATGTGTCAGCGCTGCGATAACAGCCGCACCGTCTGCAGCCGGGTCGACGCTGGATACGTCAACCCGCGCATATTTCAAGTCCGGCGACATACGCACCTCGGTGACGGTCACCAGGCGCAGGCGCGGATCAGCGCAATCGCGCTCGATCAAGCGTGCCAATGCCTGTGCGATTTCGCCACCAACACGTTCGGCCCGGGATACATGCGGATTCTTCATCAGGCCTCGATTTCGCGCGCCACCTCGACACGCTCAAAGCATTCGATCTGGTCACCTTCGCGCACATCGTCGTAGTCCTTGACCGCGATGCCGCATTCGGTGCCGGCACGGACTTCCTTCACGTCGTCCTTGAAGCGGCGCAACGATTCCAGTGTGCCTTCGAAGATCACGACATTGTCACGCAGCACGCGGATCGGATTGTCGCGGCGTACGTAACCGTCCACCACCAGGCAACCCGCCACCGCGCCGAACTTGGGCGAACGGAATACGTCGCGGACCTCGGCCAGGCCCACGATTTGCTCGCGCAGTTCGGGTGAAAGCATGCCCGAGAGCGCCTTGCGCACGTCGTCGATCAGCTCGTAGATCACGCTGTAATAGCGAATATCCACGCCGCCTTCCTGCTGCGCCTTGCGCGCGACATTGTCGGCACGCACGTTGAAGCCCAGGATGACGGCATTGGATGCCGTAGCCAGGTTGAGGTCGGATTCGGTGATACCTCCGATACCGGCGCTCACTATCTTCACCTGCGCCTCGTCACTGGACATACGGGTCACGCCGTCGCGCACCGCCTCGAGACTGCCGTGCACGTCGGCCTTGATGATGAGATTGAGGACCTTGGTCTCGTCCTGGCCCATCTGGTTGAACATCTCGTCCAGGCGTCCCGCCTGCTGGCTCGCGAGACGCACCTGGCGATCGCGGGTCTCGCGATGCGAAGCGACTTCACGCGCCCGGCGCTCGTCCTCCACCACCATGGCTTCGTCACCGGCCTCGGGCGTACCCGACAGGCCCAGGACCTGGACCGGCATCGAAGGCCCGGCGCTTTTCATGGCAGCCCCGCTGTCGTCGAGCATGGCCCGCACACGGCCGAACTCGCTGCCCGCGAGCAACATGTCGCCGCGCTTGAGCGTACCTTCCTGGATGAGCAGGGTCGCCACAGCACCCCGGCCCTTGTCGAGGCGGGATTCGAGCACCACGCCGCGGGCCGGTCCGTCCGGCGAGGCCTTTAGCTCGAGCAACTCGGCCTGCAGCAACACGGCTTCCAGCAAGGCGTCGATGCCTTCCCCGGTCTTGGCCGACACCGGCACGAACTGCACATCGCCGCCCCAGTCTTCAGGCACCAGTTCGTGCTGGGCCAGCTCGCTCTTGACTCGGTCCGGATCGGCCTCGGGTTTGTCCATCTTGTTGACGGCCACCACGATAGGCACTCCCGCTGCGCGGGAATGCTCGATGGCCTCGATCGTCTGCGGCATGACACCGTCATCGGCCGCGACGACCAGAATGACCACGTCGGTCGACTTCGCGCCACGAGCGCGGATCGCTGTGAAAGCTGCATGGCCGGGCGTGTCGAGGAAGGTGATGCCGCCTTTCTTGTGCTTCACGTGGTAGGCACCAATATGCTGCGTAATGCCGCCGGCCTCGCGCGAAGTCACCTTGGTGCTGCGGATGAAATCGAGCAGTGAGGTCTTGCCGTGGTCGACATGCCCCATGACCGTAACCACTGGAGCACGCCCCTTTTCCTCGCCGCGCTCGACCTCGGTCGCCAGCAGCTGCGATTCGACGTCCTGCGGCGATTCGAGCTTTGCCTCGTGGCCCATTTCCTCGACCACCAGGGCCGCCGTGTCCTGATCCAGCACCTGGTTGATGGTGGCCATGGTGCCCATGCCCATCAGTGCCTTGACGACCTCGGCGCCCTTGATCGCCATGCGCTGGGCGAGGTCGTTAACGCTGATCGCCTCCGGAATGGCGACGACCTTCTTCTTCTGTTCCACCGGCTGCTGGAACCCGCCGTGTTGCGTCTCTACATTCGCAATCCTTGACTGACGCTTACGTCCGCCCGCGGCTCCCCGTGCCGGTCGACGCCCGCGTCCGGTGCGCTTGACGTGCAATTCGCCCGAAATGGGCTTGCCCGGAGCGGGTTGTGCCGGAGCACCTGTGGCGGTGGTCTTGCCGTGGCGCGGGTGCAAAGCCCGCTCCAGACGCTTGCGTTCTTCCTCTTCCTCGCGACGCGCTTCGGCCTCGGCCTTGCGGCGCTCCTCTTCCTGGACACGCTCGCGTTCTTCTTCCTCGCGGCGGCGTGATTCACGCTCGCGTTCCTCGGCTTCCTGCTGCAGGCGCTCCTCTTCTTCCAGGCGCTTGCGCTCGATTGCCTCCTGGCGCTCCTTCTCCTCGGCCTCGCGCTTGGCCTCTTCGGCCTCGCGCTCGCGGCGTGCGGCGTCAATGCGCTGCTGCTCCTGTTCGATGACCGCGGCACGCTTCACATAGGTCCGTTTGCGCCGAACCTCGACGTTGACCGTCTTGGTTCGTCCTTGGCCGCCGGCTATCTTCAGCTCGCTGACACTGCGGCGCTTAAGCGTGATGCGGCGCGGCTCGGTCTGCGCGTCCTCACCATGCTCGCGGCGCAGGTAAGCCAGCAGCTGCATTTTCTGCTCGCTGCTCAAGGCGTCCTCGGCTCGGGACACCTCGACGCCGGCCTCAGCCAACTGCTCAAGCAGCCGTTCGACCGGCGTATGAATCTGCTCGGCGAAATCCTTTACTGTTACGTCAGCCATCGCCTGACCTCCTTTATTTAGCCTCTGCCGCCTCCGCAGCATCCGAGTCGGTGGACTCGGCCTCATCCGCGAACCAGATCTCGCGTGCACTCATGATCATGGCAGCAGCCTCTTCATCATTCATCCCGGTCAGCTCGGTCAGCTCATCGGTCGCCAGCTCCGCCAGCGCCTCCCGGTTCGCAACGCCCTCGTTGGCCAGCTTCACGGCGAGTTCGCCGGTCATTCCCGCAACTTCCAGGATGTCCTTGTTGAAGCCACTCGTCTCGGCCACCTCTTCCGAGGCGATCGCCTGGGCCAGAAGCACGTCACGCGCTCGGTTACGCAGCTCCTCGATAACGTCCTCGTCAAATTCCTCGATACGGGCCAATTCCGACGCCGGCACGTAAGCCACCTCGTCCAGCGAAGCAAAGCCTTCCTGGACCAGGATGTTGGCCACCTCTTCATCGACGTTGAGTTTGGTCTTGAACATATCGGTCAGGCGCTGGGCCTCGGCCTCGCTCTTCTGTTCGGCCTCGTCGGTGCTCATGATGTTGAGCTCCCAGCCGGTGAGCTGGCTCGCCAGGCGGACGTTCTGCCCGCCGCGGCCGATCGCCTTGGAGAGGAATTCCTCCGCCACCGCGATATCCATGCTGCTGCGTTCCTCGTCGACGACGATCGACAGGACCTCGGCCGGCGCCATCGCATTGATGACGAACTGGGCCGGATTCTCGTCCCAGGTAATGATGTCGACGCGCTCTTCGTTGAGTTCGCGCGAAACAGCCTGCACACGCGCACCGCGCATGCCCACACAGGCACCGACGGGATCCACCCGCCGATCCATGCTGCGCACGGCGATCTTGGCGCGCACGCCCGGTTCGCGGGCCGCGCCCAGGATCTCCACCAGGCCCTGGCCCACCTCGGGCACTTCGAGCTTGAACAGCTCGATAATCAGTTCCGGCGCCGTACGGCTGACGATGAGCTGCGGACCACGCACGTCTTCGCGCACTTCCTTGAGATAGCCACGCAGACGATCGCCCGTGCGCACCGACTCACGCGGAATCGATTCCTCACGCGGAATCAATGCCTCGGCATTGCCCCCGAGATCAATGTAAATATTGCCGCGCTCGACGCGCTTGACGACACCGTTGACGAGCTCGCCCACGCGATTCTCATAGAGTTCGGCGACCTGCTTGCGCTCGGCCTCGCGAACCTTCTGGAAGATGACCTGCTTGGCGGTCTGTGCGGCGATACGCCCGAAGGCAATCGATTCCATCGGCTCCTCGACGTGGCCACCCACCTCGACCTGCGCATCGCGCTCGCGGGCTTCCTCGAAATGCAGCTCAGCATCGGGATTCTCGATTTCCTCGTCATCGGGCAACACGGCCCAGCGTCGGAATGTCTCGTATTCCCCGCTCGTACGGTCGACAGACACGCGCACTTCGATGTCTCCTTCGTGACGCTTGCGCGTCGCCGAAGCCAGCGCTGCCTCGAGCGCTTCAAAGATCACATCCCGCGATACGCCTTTCTCGTTGGAGACGGCGTCGACCACCATCAACAATTCCTTGCTCATAGCCTTAACATCCTCAATGGCCTTTCCGGCTTCGCTTCCTGCCGGAACTGGCCTTTTCATCACCGGCCGGCATCAGCCGGGCCGCCAAAATGTCATCCATCAAAACCTCGCGCTGCCCGTCGTCGTTCTCGATCCGCAACGCATCGTCTTCCACATCCACCAGCCGTCCCTTGAGCTTGCGAACCGCACCGTCCTCTTCGAGCAACTGCAGGCGAATGCGCTCGCCCAGCACCGCTTCAAAATGCGCGTGCGTCCGCAGCGGACGCTCCGGCCCGGGCGAGGACACCTCGAGCTGGTATGAGCCGGGAATCACGTCCCGCACATCCAGCAAGGCCTCCACGGCCCGGCTGACAGTTGCGCAGTCATCCAGGCCAATGCCCGCCTCGGCATCGATGAATAACCGCAACGTCGAACCGCGACCGGTTATCCATTCGATATCGAGAAGTTCGTAGCCCAGGCTGTTCACTTCCGGCTCCAACCACTCGATCAGCGCCTTGCGATCCATCCGTGCCACGATCCTTCACTCCATCCTGCCGCCTGCTGCGGCACCGGCCCCGGCTTACGGAGCCCCAAAATAAAAATGGGCCTACCGGCCCATTCTTGTTGCCTCCCTGAAGAGGCCCTTTATGGTCCGCCCGAAAGCGGAACTGGCGTTGATGCAGATCTCAAACCTTGAAAATAGGCCTGCTTGTCTGCTTCGGACCGGTCAGAGGCAGCCTGACGACCCCGCCAATTGCGCCCATTATAGAGGCGAAGCCCCCAAATATCAATATTTTGCCTGCTCCTAGAGGAATAGAAGGCCTGGAATCCGACTGCACAGAAAGCTGATAAATTATATTACTATCAATAAGTTAACGACAGAACCCTCAGCCCGAATAAACATCAACGTATCGGCGCACCATCAGTTAGGCCTGGAGTGACCTCTCTGACGAGAGCCATCACACTATCGCCCAGCCAACTGCCCCACTTCAGGATCACCATTATCGTTCCACCCTCCCCTTCGACACTCTCCAAGACGCCATTATGGAAGGCTGGATTTCAAGCGCTGCTTCAGGTCGGGCAAATTCATCTCACCCGAGCGCGCCATGCAAATACGCAATGTAGACAGACAATACATGTATCTGGGATCGTAGCTGCCCTTGTATTTGATTACCTGTCGCCCGTTCTCGCGAACCAGGCGCGACCTGGGCCCATGAAGGGACGATCGAACACAAAACAGACCCTCATCCCTTTCCCTTCACCAATCAGGTATTTGCTATCGAATTCGACAATACCAAAGCCTGCGGCTTCAAGAAGACGAGTCAATCTTTTTCTGGAAAGCACGAGCCTTTTCCAAAGCGCCGTAAAGATCACAAACAGGAGCACCAACGCACCAAGAAAAAACATTTGCTCACCGAATGCTTCTTTCAGGTAAAAAAATCCCCAATAGCTCGAGCGCTGTGATCGCCAAAACCCCAAGAATGAGTGGAATCATAAAAAATATGGAGTATGTGATTAAGGCAAGCGTGATGGCTTTTCTTTGGCCCGGATAGATCATATGGCCTTATCCATGAAAACTGCGCAGATCCGAAATAGATGCCTATGCTAGTTGGATTTCACATATTTGGAATTCCATCGCCGAAAAGCGTCAGCATATTCAGCGTCGTCAAGTAAGAACGTATATTCTCCCTATGCGTATACGCTTCTTCTTGTACATCAAGGCTCTTGTACATCAAGGCTAGTCATCAAAAAGAGAGCAATAGCTCCCCACCAAGAAAGCTGCAAATACATGCATAAAAGACTTATAAAAAAATAGGGGCTGAAGTAGCTAAGGGCCATACAGGGCTCTATGATGGCTACGATGTATC